>NBLN01000004.1 GCA_002084425.1 Desulfobacteraceae bacterium 4572_130
ATTATATTAATAAGTTTAACATGTGTATCTTTAACTATGGCAGAAAACAATTCCCCTGAAAATGTTCTTAAAAAAAATATAACAGAAATACTTACTCTTTTAAATATTTCAATTTCTAATAATGAAAATAAAATTATAAATAAAGAGCAAAAAAACAATGAATTATTTAAAAAACTTCAAAAAATGTTTGATTTCAGAACATTATCTATGGGTGTCCTTGGGAAAAACTGGAAAAAATTTTCAGATAAAGAAAAAATTACATTTATAGAACTTTTTTCACATTGTGTGGCTGATTATTATTTTGCTAAAATAAAAACACAAGGGATTAAGGAAATTTCTATAAAATATATTAAAACAAAAATACTTCCTCCTACAAAATCAGGAATAGAGCGTGCAGAAATATATACTGAAGTAAATTATAATAATATTGCAACTCCAATAGATTATAAAATGCTAAAAAAACAAAAAGGGTTCTGGAGAATCTATGATGTTAAAATAGAAGGTGTAAGTCTTGTGTCAAATTATAGAGATCAATATAATAAAAAATTTATGGATATCCCAGAAAAAATAATTAAAGAACTTAAAAATAAACTTGGAAAATGAAAACTTTTTATATTTTACTTTTATCAGTTATATTATTTTCTCTATGTTTGAATACCGTAAGTTACGGTCAAGAGCAGATTATAGAAAATGATTTTTTTAAAGATTATGAAACAATCCAAGAAGATACTAGTGTGCCAGATCCTCTTTTTTGGCTTAATTATGGAATATTTTTTTTTAATGATAACTTATATCAC
Source organism: Desulfobacteraceae bacterium 4572_130 (assembly GCA_002084425.1). Classification (GTDB taxonomy): domain Bacteria; phylum Desulfobacterota; class Desulfobacteria; order Desulfobacterales; family Desulfobacteraceae; genus 4572-130. Next base: position 798 of record NBLN01000004.1, read on the forward strand.
TTTATTTTAACCCCAATAACAAAAAAATATAAAGCTGTTACCCCTCTTTTTATCCGCAAATCCACAAAAAATTTTTTCTATAATATTTTTTTTCCACAAAGATTTATAAATGCTGTTTTGCAGGGAAAATTTAAAAAAGCAGGATTAGAATTTGAGATATTTATAATAAATTCAACTATAGGTGCCCTTGGTTTTGCCAGACCTGCACAAAACGCATTTAAATTAAAAACCTCACAAAAAGATCTTGGGCAAACTTTTGGAACTTATAATATAGGCCAAGGCTGTTATCTTGTTCTTCCTTTAATTGGTCCTTCAACCTTACGTGATTCCATTGGAAATATTGGAGATTCTTTTTTAAATCCCATAAACTATCTTGACTATGGCAAAACAACAATGGGCTTAAAAATTTTTAACAGAATAAATTCCATATCCTTTAAGATAGATGATATAGAATTATTAAGAAAAACAGCTATAGACCCATATCTTGCTATGAAAAACGCATATATTCAGCATCGAAGCTCTCAAATCAAAAAATGAAAACTACTAAAGTAATTAATTATATTGTTAAATGGCTAAAAAATTATGCTGACAAATCAGGCTTAAAGGGCTTTGTGGTTGGGGTATCCGGGGGAATTGATTCTGCTGTTACTTCTAGTTTGTGTGCCAAAACAAACAAAAAAGTTATTGTACTTAATATGCCGATTTATAAAATTAAAAAACAAGAATCTTTATCTTTAAAACATATAGCATGGCTTAAAAAAAAATATAAAAATGTAAAAAGTTTTAATATTGAGCTAACAAAAGTTTTTAAAGCATTAAAAACTGTACTGCCCTATGATATTCAAGATAAACTAACCATTGCAAATACACATTCAAGATTAAGAATGCTGACACTTTATGCCTTTGCTTCTCATAATAAAATGCTTGTTACAGGAACAGGAAATAAAATAGAAGATTTTGGTATAGGATTTTACACAAAATACGGTGATGGAGGAGTTGATATTTCTCCCATTGCAGATATTATGAAACTTGAGGTTTACAAACTTGGAAAACAGCTTGGAATTATAGATGATATATTACAGGCTCCTCCAACAGATGGACTCTGGGAAGATGGGCGTAGTGATGAAACCCAAATAGGAGCGACATATAAAGAACTTGAATGGGCAATGGAATTTAATTCTGATAATGAATCTTCATTAAACAGCAGACAAAAAAAAGTTCTTTCAATTTACAGAAAATTCAATCAAGCCAACAAACACAAAATGAAACCAATACCTATTTGTACTATCCCCAGGAAGTTAATGGTGTTGTAATAACAAAAAAATAAAAATCCAGACTATATCTTTTAAATTTCAATAAAACTTTTTAATTTTTTACTTCTTGTTGGATGTCTTAATTTTCGCAAAGCTTTTGCTTCAATTTGACGAATTCTTTCCCTTGTTACAGTAAAATCTTTTCCAACTTCTTCCAAAGTATGATCTGCTTTTTCTCCAATTCCAAAACGCATCCTTAAAACTTTTTCTTCCCTTGGAGTTAATGTTGCCAAGACTTTGCGTGTTTGCTCTGCAAGATTTAAATCTATTGCTACCTCAGAAGGAAGTGAAAAACTCTTATCTTCTATAAAATCACCAAGATGACTATCTTCTTCTTCTCCTATTGGAGTTTCTAAAGAAATAGGCTCCCTTGCTATTTTAAGCACACGACGAACCTTATCAAGGGGAATCTCCATTTTGGTTGCTATATCTTCTGGAGAAGGTTCTTTTCCCATTTCCTGAACAAGATATCGTGATGTTCTAATAAGTTTATTAATAGTTTCAATCATGTGAACAGGAATACGAATAGTTCTTGCCTGGTCTGCAATTGCCCTTGTAATTGCCTGTCTTATCCACCATGTTGCATAGGTGCTGAATTTATATCCGCGCCTATATTCAAATTTATCCACAGCTTTCATAAGTCCTATATTGCCTTCTTGAATAAGATCAAGAAGCTGAAGACCTCTGTTTGTATATTTTTTAGCAATACTTACAACTAATCTAAGATTTGCTCTAACAAGCTTACTTTTAGCAGCTTTTGCACAGGCTCTTCCATTATCAACACTTTTAATAATTCTTTTTAGATCCATAATATCTCCTTTAATATCTTCTTTTTTTACTTCTATTTGAGACATTATAGCAAAAAGATCTTTATACAATGTTTGGGCTTTGGGTTTAGATATAGTTATGGAGGAATGGTGTCTTGCCCATTTAACAAAATCACCTATATTATTAATGTTTTTATACATATCTTCCTTTGTTGCTTTAAATGTTGCAGCACATCTTTTAAGAAGATTATCCATTATGTCAAACCATTGAATAGTTGTTCTGATATTTTTTTCAATATTATTAATAATATTATTTTCAAGACGCCATTTTTTTAAAGAATTAAATATTTTATCATTATTATTATTTATTTGAGTTTTAATATCCTCCAATTGTGAAGCATTAAAATCTTCTGTTAAAAGGATATTTCGTTGTTCCTGAGTTTCATCATGTATTTGTTTTATATGATTAAGCATTTCTAGAAATTTGTCTAGATTTATATTTTCATCAATAATATTTTCACCTTCATTAACATTTTTTAATATATTTTTAAGACGAAAACATTGCTGTTTATCTTTTTCATCCAATATTTTTTGTTTTTTCATTTGTTTATTCAAAAGCAGAAGAGTATTTACAGATAGTGGACTTTCCAGCATTGCTCTTAAAATATTACGCTCATTAGCTTCAATTCTTTTGGCAATTATTATTTCGCCTTCTCTGGAAAGAAGCGTAACCATTCCCATTTCTTTTAAATACATTTTTACTGGATCAGTTACTTTCCCAAATTCCATATCATTAATTGTTGCTTTTACTACAAGAGATTTTTTTTTAGCCTTGTCATTATCTCTAATCCTTTGAATTTTATTAATTTCTCCCTGTGTATTTTTTTTAACTTCACCAGTTTCTTTTATTTGACTACCACTAGTTATTTTAACTTTTTTATCAGCTTTAACATGTTTATTAATTTTCTCTGGTTTAGTTTTAATAGAATTTTTTACTTCAGTTTTTCGAATCTTTACAATTTTGGTTTTTATAGATTTTTTGTTTTCTTTTTCTTCTATAATATCTATCCTGTTATCTTTAAGCATGATTATTATATCATCAACCTGGTCAGTAGATTTTAAATTATCACCAAGGGATTTGTTAATTTCAGTATATGAAATACTCCCTTTTTTTCTTCCCTTTGCAATTAACTTATTTAATAATTTTTTGGAAACAGTTTCATTTTTTATTGATTTAATTGACTTTGCTGTCATAAATAATGTCTCCTAAAAGTTTTTCACCCAGCAACTGCCCCAAGGCAGATCTGATTTTTAGTTCCTGGTTTGCCTCATAACAAAATATGAAAAAATATTAATTAGTTATAAGTTCTTTCATATAAACTCCCTATCAAAATTAACTTTTTATAAAATTATCATTCATAGCCCCTGAATTTTTGTATCTCTTTTTTTTTTTGCCTGAGCAATTCAAAGGAAAGCTCAAAATCACTGGCTTGTTGTGCTTTTTTTATTTTATTCATTAAAATGTTTTCGCTTTCATTTTTTATTTTAATAATTCTATTCATTAAAAAAATAGATTTTTCTAAAATATTATGTGTTTCAGGTATTTCCATCATAGATAGATATGCAATAAGTTCACGATCTTCATTAGATTGTGCCCTTGCTATAATATCTGCAATCACTATTTCATCAAAATTTTCAAATTCTTCAATAAGCTCACCTATTTTTCTAAGTCTTTTTGAATAAAAAAAAGACAAAATATTTCTTTTTTTTATCTGAGTTATAACTCCAGGATATTGAAGCATTATAGAAAGTATCTGCATTTCTCTTCTATCAGAAATATTATCTGTATTACTTTTTTTAAGTGGTTGTTTATTAAATTGAATGTTTGTTTTCTGCCCTAGATATTTTGCATGTTCTTGTCTTACCTTTTCAAGAACTGCTTTTTCATCTATATCCAAGCGATGGGAAAGTTCTTTTATATATAAGGATCTTGCAACATTATCTTTAATTTGAGCAAGGTGAGGTTTCATTTCATTTAAAATATTAATTTTACCTTCCACTGAAAGATCATATTTTTCAATAGCAGTTTCTGTAAGAAAGGGAATAATAGCCATTGCTCTGCCTGCAATTTCTTCAAAGGATTGTTTTCCATATTTAAATATAAAGGAATCAGGATCATATCCCCTTGGAAGTATAAGAATTTTAACCTCTATTCCTTCTTTTATAAAAGTGTTTATACTTTTTTTAGAAGCATTTATCCCAGCATCATCTGAATCAAAAACAAGAACCATTTTTGAAGCATAGCCCTTGAGAAGTCTGACATGTTCTGTTGTTAAAGCAGTTCCAAGACTTGCCACAACATTTTTTATTTTATGCTGATAAAGGGAAAGAAAGTCAAAATATCCTTCAACAATATAAACCAAATCTTTTTGTCTGCAATATTGTTTTGATATATGAAGCCCATAGAGAATTCTGCTTTTACTATAAACAGGTGTTTCAGGAGAATTTAGATATTTAGGCATGGAATCATCCATAACTCTGCCGCCAAAACCCGTTGCCTGCATATTTATGTCATGTATTGGAAACATTATCCTGTCTCTAAAACGATCGTAATAACTATTTCCTTTCTTTCTTGGAATAACAAGTCCTGATTTTTCAATAATATTATTATCAAATTTTATTTTTCTTAAAAAGAAGCTTAGAGCATCCCAGGATTTTTCACTATAGCCAATATTAAAAAGAATTATTGTCTCTCTAGTAATACCGCGTTTTTTCAGGTATTTTTGTGCATTGACTGCTTTTTTGCTTTTTAAAAAATTTTGACAATAATATTCCATTACCTTGTTATTAAGTTTAAAAAGCCCCTCTTTAAAATTTAAAACTTTTCTTACTTCTGGGCTTATTGAAGTTATTTTTATTTTTATATTATATCTTGCAGCAACCATTTTTACTGCTTCAGGAAATGAAATTTTATGGTATTTCATTAAAAATGAAAATACATTCCCACCAGTATTACAACCAAAACAATGGAAAATTTGTTTTTGAGAACTCACGGAAAAAGAGGGTGTTTTTTCAGAATGAAAGGGACAAAGCCCAAAATGATTTAATCCTGATTTTTTTAAAATAACTCTTTCTGATATAATATCAACAATATCAGAAGTATTAAGAATTTCAGAAATTTTTTCCCTAGGGATAAGCATAATTTTCTAAAAAGAATATAAAAATACTGATTTAGTAAAAAGTCAATGGTAAAGTAATTAGAATCATTCCTAAAAAACTGAAAAATTTTTACAATACCATTAAAGATAAGGGCAAATTAATTAAAACATTTTTGCTTATATGGAATTAATCTTGTAAAGCCTGCTAGGCTATTATATGTCTATAAATTACTTATATAAAACGATAATATGACACAAATAAGAATTTTATATTATACATTTAAAAGGGGTATACTGTCAATTGATTTTGAAAATATTATAAACTTATTATCTGCCTTGCAAAGTAAATAAAAGATTAATATTAAGGAAACATTATGAAACAAGAATCAGAAAAAACAAAAGAATATATTCCTATCTGGGCTTAAAACAATGTAGCAGATATATGGTAAAATAAATAATTTTATGTGTAAGTAGTTGATTATAAATCAAAAAACTATGTAGTGGGTATGTAGTAAAAATATAAAAACAAGAAAACAATTTATAAATAAACAAAAAGAGAAAAATACCAAATGACATTAAATTTTATTTCAGATGTTTTTAAACTTGCTAATTCAGACCATGACAAAACAGTAAGCCCTGAAAAAACCATTGAAACATTTAAAAAAAGGTGTGGTGCTGCAAATCTTGATATTTTGGAAGAAACCAAAAGAATAGATAATAACAGGCTTGGTATTCCAGTTTATTTTAGTATCTGTGGTCATGATGCAAAAAAAATAACAGGCACAAAAAAACAAATGGGAAAAGGTGTAACCCCAATGCTTGCCAAGGCAAGTGCTGTTATGGAGCTTGGTGAAAGATTCAGCCTTTACAGTTTTATTCAAAATACTGATAATTTTAAATATACCACTTATGATAATGTTAAAAATCACGCTGTTTTATTTGAACAAATTGCAAAATCAGTTCATGAAAAATCATGTGAAGATCTTGAAATATCAAGGAAAATTTTTTCCTTGCTTAACCTTAAATGGGCAAAAGCATATAATATTACAAGGGATAAAAACATACTTATTCCATTGGATTGGTTTTTTATGATAAATGAGTTTAATGGCTCTTCTGCTGGAAACTGCAATGAAGAAGCCATATGCCAGGGAGCAAGTGAAGTTGTGGAACGCCATGTTTCAGCAATTATAGCAGAAAAAAAGCCTGAGCTTTCCTATATTGATCATAATTCTATAACAAATCCCATAACAATAGAGCTAATAGAAAAATTTAAAAAATCTGGAATTAAACTTTATATTAATGATTTTACCCTTAATACAGGAATTCCAACTATTGGAGTACTTGCCTTTGATCCCAAAACATTTCCCCAAACAAGTGAAATAGTTTGGACAGCAGGCACATCACCTTGCCCAGACAAAGCGTTAACACGGGCATTAACAGAAGTTGCACAACTTGCTGGAGATTTTAATACAGCATCAAATTATGTTGCCAGCGGGCTTCCCAAATTTACAAATTTGCAACAGGCAGATTTTATTATAAACCCTTTTAATAATAAAAATTGTAAAATTGTAAAACTTGATGATTTGCCTGATCTTTCAAAGATAAATATTAAAAATGAAATATATGGAATCACAAGGGCTTTAAATATAAATAATTTTGATCTTATTACATTAAATATAACAAACAAAAAACTTCTTATACCTGCTTTTTATACTATTATTCCCGGCACAAATTTTAGAGAAAGAGCAGAAAACAGTAGCATTGCCATGTTTGCTTCCAAGCATATATTTGAAAACAATTCTCCTTTTAAAGCCCTAAAGGAACTTAAAAAAATATCTCAACTCCTTCCTTTAAAATATTATATAGAATTTTATCAAGGCCTATGCCATATTTCCCTGGAAAACTCAGATAAAGCCCTTAAACATCTTGAATCTTCTCTGGAACTTAATCCTGCTTTTCAGGATCTTGCAACCATTTATTCCTATGCAGGAGTATGCTTAAAAAATATGGGGAAATATAAAAAAGCTATTTCTATTCTTAAAAAGGGATTAAACACAGATAATGAACGAGATGACATTTATAATCTCATGGGATTTTGTAATTTTAAATTAAAAAAACATGAGAAATCCATTAAATGTTTTGAAAAAGTACTTGAGATAAAACCCGGCTCAGGTATTGATTATGCAAATATTGCATCAAATCACAGAGAACTTGGTAATATAAAAAAAGCCATTGATTATTATGAGATAGCCCTTGCAATGGATTCAAATATTACATTTGCCAGGGAAAATCTTAAAAAACTGAAAAATATGTAAACAACTTTATCGCAGATAAAGCTATCAAACAAATCAGTAGAATTTAAGTCTTGCTTTTTTTTTAAAAAACATATATTTATAAATGTTGCTCATAGGATAGGGCCTATAGCTCAGCTGGCAGAGCCCCCGGCTCATAACCGGTCGGTCCCTGGTTCGAATCCAGGTGGGCCCACCATATAGATATAAGAGAGTTTTGCACAATGCTCTATTTAATAGGTATTAATAAACATTTTTTATATTAAAAATTAGAAAAAAAATTTGTGCAAAGATCTTATAATTAAAATCAGGATAATATTTATATATGTCTGTGCATGGTAAACAAATTTTAATAAAAAATAAAAAAAGCGTGGTTTTTAATACCACGCTTTTTTTATTTTTATCATACTAAAAAAAATTTGATAAAAGACCATTACACAATGCTTAATTTTATTCAAATTTTATGGTGAAGATGTATTGTAATACCTTTTGGACAAAAGAAAACAAGCTCTGTTTACAGACACTCACAAATATTTTTTAGATTAAAAATTAGAAAAAGATACTTTATGTTTTTATAAAAAATGCGTTTATACAAAGGTCTCGATACAATGGCAACAACAAAAGATATATTAAATTTAATTAATAATAGCATTGCACCTTTTTCCCTTGCAGAAGAATGGGATAATTCAGGACTTCAGGTTGGAAATCCTGCATGGCAGGTAAAAAAAATATTGGTTGCACTTGATGTGTCCAAAGCCTTGCTTGATAAAGCAGAAAAATGGAATGCCAGTCTTATTTTAACGCATCACCCTCTTTTAATAAAACCAATAAAATCTATTGATTTTAATTCAATAACTGGTGATATAATTTACAAAGCCGCACAAAATAAAATTTCCATTATTTCCTCCCATACCAGTTTTGATAAGGCAGAAAATGGATTAAATGACCTTTTTGCTGAAATGATTAATCTTAAAAATATTTCTTGTCTTGAAATTAAATCTTGTAAGCCTTTAGAAAATAAAAAAAAAATAGGTCTTGGAAGAAAAGGAGAACTTGAAAAATCCATATCTCCAGTAGCAGTTTGTACTGGTAGTGGTGGTTCTCTTATGGATGATTTTTTTAAATCCAAAGCTGATGTTTTTGTTACAGGAGATATAAAATATCATGAGGCAAGAGACATTGAAAATAAAAGTCTTGGACTTATTGATGTAGGGCATTTTAAATCTGAACATATTGGAGTAAATCTTATTGTTGAAAAACTTAAAAGTGCTGTTAAAAAAGCAGGATTTAATATTAAAATTAAAGGATTTGAAAAAGAAAAAGATCCTTTTTATATATTATAAAACAATTGAATAACTGCCATAAGGCAGATCTGGTTTTTAATTCTTAGTTTACCTTATAACGAAATATGAAAGAATATTAAATAGTTATAAGTTCTTTCATATAAAAAATAGACTGGCTATCAAGGCAGCCTTTTCCAGGAGAAAATTATATGCAAAACATAACAAGGAAAGAAATTGACATTTTAATAAAACTTCAAAAGGCTGAGACAGAAAAAGTTCGAATTGACCTTTTTTTAAAGGATGCTGAAAAAGAAAAAACTGATCTTGAGATAGGTTTAAAAAAATTTGAAACTGATTTAAATAAACATAAACAGGATTTTAAAAAGATAAAAGAAAATTGTGATGAAACTGAAAAAGCAATTAAAATCCTTGAAGAACGGGTTATTAAAAATAAAAATGATATAATGCTGGTAAAAACAAACAAGGAATATCAAGCTGTTCAACGGGAAATTGATAATAATAAAACTCGTAAAGAACAACTGGAAACACTTATTATTGAATATCTTGAAGAAAAAGAATTAAAGGAGAAAAATCTTAAAAAAGAAAAGCTTAACTATAAACAATTAAAACAAAAAATAAAAGATGAACAAAACGAAATTGACAAAAAAAATAAAAAAGAAATAAAACTTCTTGCAAAATATAACAAACAAAAGAAAAAAATTGGTATAGAGCTTGAACCTGAACTTTATAATAAATTTAATGAAATATCAGAACATAGTAATGGTATAGCAATAGTTGAAGTAAATAATGAAATGTGTAAAGGGTGTTTTATGAATATTCCACCCCAGCTTTATATTGAAGTTCAGCGTTGTAATAAATTAATTTTATGTCCCCAGTGTAATAGAATTTTATATTATGTTGAAAAAGATGTTAAAGTAGAATGAAATATGATGAACTTGTAGCAAGTTGAAATAGATATTACAATAAGACTTCACCATAAAATTTGAACAAAATTAAGCATTGTGCAAAGCTCTTGAAACATATATGGCTGGACCAGACTAGACGATCGCGGAATTGAAAAATTTCGAGGAAAGTCCGAACACCAAAGGGCAGAACGCTCCATAACGTGGAGGCACAGCAATGTGACGGAAAGTGCAGCAGAAAACAAACCGCCTTGCAATATATGCAGGTAAGGGTGAAAAGGTGCGGTAAGAGCGCACCAGTTTTTTAGGTGACTGAAAAAGCTTTGTAAACCCGGTTCGGTGTAAGACCAAATAGAGAAGTGCTTGAGGGCTGCCCGTCCAAGCTTCTGGGTAGGTCGCATAAGGTACATGGTAACATGTATTCTAGATGAATGATCGTTGCTTTTATTTCAGGTAACTGAATAAAAGAACAGGATTCGGCTTATTGGCTGATCCAGCCATATTTTTATTTAAAATTTAGTATGTTTTTATAAAATTAATGCAAAAGGAAATTCAAATGAAAAAATTATTGATAATTTTGATAATTGGAACTTTGTTATTATTTCCTGCTCTGCTTATATTTGCTGATTCATTTGATGGCGTTAATTATACAGTCATTAAAAAATCAAATATGGGAACTATTAAAAGTCTTATTATCATAAGACTTGAGAAAAAAGTATCAAAGGATTTTTTAGAAAAATTAGCATTAAAGTTAAGAAAAGCAGAACCCAGAAAGTATGACCGCATGTTTATCCATTATTATTTGCCAGGTATGAAACCAAATTTTGGTGCATGGGCAACTAGCGATTTTGATCCAAATCTTAAAGTACAAATCCTAGGAACAACAATAGAAGAAGAAAAAGCTTTAATAAATGATAATACAAGTTTATCTGGTGAAAAAATTGGAGAATGGTTTGATGACTCTGCAGGTGCTGGAATAAAATATACATTGCTTAAAAGAAACAATAAAATCATACTCGTTCGAAAGGGAAAAAAGGGAAGTGAGTGGGAAGAAGAAATGATTCAAAAAAAACAATCAGGAAGACTAAAATTTGAAGAAAAAAGAGGCAATAATTCTGGAGATTATTTTTTAATTGAAAAAAATGGAAATTTAGGTGTTTATGATAATGCAGGCTTTATTTTTACAATGCCTCCAATAAAATAACTAAATTAACTTATAAGGATAAAAATCATGCTAATACTTGAAGAATTAAAAGTTGAGGTTAGTGGAAAAGAAATTCTGAAAAATGTTAATCTCCATGTGCCTTCAGGAGAAACCCATATTATGTTTGGCCCCAATGGCTCTGGTAAAACTACATTAATGATGACTATTATGGGATTTTCAGGATATAAAGTAACAAAAGGGAAAATAATTTTTAAAGGGCAAGATATTACTAATATGTCTATTCATGAAAGGGCAAAAAATGGGATTGGCATTTTATTTCAAAGACCCCCAACAATAAATGGTCTTTCAACCCGTCAAATGGTTGAAATATGTGCAAATGGCAAGGACATGGATGTTGATTTGATTTCAAAAAAATTAAAATTTGGTGAATTTCTGGGAAGAGATGTTAATCATAATCTTTCAGGAGGAGAAATTAAAAGATCAGAAATTCTTCAACTTATGGCACAACAGCCTGATTTATTACTTCTTGATGAACCTGAATCAGGTGTGGATCTTGAATCCATCGCACTTCTTGGTGAAAATATAAATTCTTTGTTAGACAGGGGAGTTAAAAAAAGTCCATCTTGTCATCATATATCTAGCGCTTCCCCTAAATCTGCATTGGTTATTACACATACAGGTAATATTCTGGATTATATTACAGCAGACAAGGGACAAGTTTTATACAATGGTGAACTTAGATGTTCAAGAAATGCCAGGGAAATTCTTCAATGGATCAGAGAATATGGATATGAGGAGTGTGTAGGATGTTCAGTATAGAAAAAAAATTAAACAAAAAAAATATTTTACCCAATTATTCATCTAAAGCCAATGAACATCAATATGCTGATGATCTTAGTCAAATTACTAGAGCTGATGCTGATGACTTTATAAAAGTTGGTACTGATACAGACAAAAAATCATTAAGATCTGGAACTTTTATTCAAAAGGACAATTCGATTCTTCATTGCTCACAACCTAGAAGCGGCGTGGATATTAAAGGAATAGCTGATAGTTTAAAAAAATTCCCATGGCTTGATAAATACATGTGGAAATTAATTGATAAAGACAAAGATGAAATAACAAAACATGCCCTTACAAAACCATTAAGAGGGTTTTTCATAAGATCACAAAAAGATGCAAAAATAGAAAAACCTATTCAAACCTGTCTTTATATTGCAAAAAATGAATTTTCCCAAAATGTTCATAATATTGTTATTTTGGAAGAAAATTCAGAAATTCATATTATTGCAGGATGCACTACATCACAACATATAAAATCAGGTTCCCATATAGGATTATCGGAATTTTTCATAAAAAAAGGTGCTACATTACGATATACCATGATTCATGACTGGGGAGAGGATGTTTATGTAAGACCTAAAACAGTCATTCATATAGAAGAAGGTGGTGTATTAATTTCCAATTATGTTTGTTTAAAACCTGTGAAATCACTTGTAACAAATCCAATTACAATCCTTGAAAAAAACGCAACAGCAACATTAAACAGTATTCTTGTAGCTGGTAAAAATTCATATATGGATGTTGGGTCAATTGTTGAATTCAATGGAAAAGGAGCAAGGGCTGAAATTGTATCAAGAGCTATTGTTGCAGGAGGAACTATAATTTCAAGAGGGCATCTTAAGGGAAATGTCCCAGGAGTTAAAGGTCATTTAGAATGTAAGGGGCTTATCCTTAAAAAAGGACTTTTACATGCAATCCCTGAAATTTCTGGATATACTCCAGAAATTGAAATATCCCATGAAGCTGCTGTGGGGAAAATAGATAAACGCGAAATTGAATATCTCATGGCAAGAGGACTTAATGAGGATGATGCTATTTCAACTATAGTAAGAGGATTTTTAAATGTAAATATTGATGGGCTTCCCCCAAAGCTTATTAAAGAAATGGATCAGGCAGTTCAAGAAACTGGCAAAAATATAATGTAAAACAGGAAGGAATTAATATGGCTATATCTTATCAATCCTTTAAAAAAAGAGCAGATATTTTTTCCTTTGAATATTTAAAATGCATAATATATCTTATTGATACTAATTCAGAAAATCAAATTCTTACAAAAAAACTTTATACACACCTTATATCAGCGTCCCATCTTCTAGAAGATTTTCTTGATTTCCATGGCGCAAAAAATAATAGGGACTGGTTTTTTTACAGAGAACTTTCTGCAACTATGCGACACCTTGCTTTGTCAGCATATTCACAAAAACATATTTTAAACAGATTAGGGTTCTATGAATTTAAAACAGATGATAAAATATTTAAAAAAGAATCCTGTGATACTTTATTAACTATTCAAAATTTTCTTCAAATTACTGCACCTGTTATTCTTAAGCAGGCAGAAAAACTTGGAATATTTATTCCTGAAATCAAATATAAGTCCAAACATTTTCCAGACATTGCAACTGGAGAATGCCTGGAACATAATATAGATAATCTTGATAATAAAGATCAGCAAAAAAAAAATATAATAAATATTGCAAGTGATTTTCTAGAACTAATTGAAAAATTTGAAAAATTTGCTTTTTATGAAAAATATGACAAAAAACAAATTAAAGAACTTGTTCCTTTAAATGTAAATGAAGTAGAAATCAGGCGTTTTGAAATGCTTCTTCATAATCTTCAATCAGCATTTGATTCCTATGTAATACCCAGCGGATATCAGAGTGATAAAAAATTAAAGCAACTTAGAAGTCATTTTTCCATTGTTTTTCATATTCTTCAGGTAATGGGCAGACTTCTTCATTTTTATGAAAGACATCTTCATAATATAGAATTCAAAGATGTTTATAAAAATGTAAATGAAATTTTAAACAAACTGATTAATCCTGATATTTTATTAGATATAGCAATAAATTATTGTCTTTTTTATGCCTGGGAATTTCTTTCTTCAGGTAAAAAACTCACCTTTGAAATACTTGATGAAAATATCAATCGTTCCTCAATAAAAGTTGGAATCCCTCAAAAAAGAGGATTTCACACAAGACCCAGCCTCCTTATTGCAAAAATTGTTAATCATTATGGTGGCCAAGTAAAAATGCTGGCTGGTGAAGGTGAATTTGATGCTTCCAGTGTTCTTGATCTTCAATGGGCAGGGGGGAAAATAAAAAAAGAAAATATTCAACAAGTTATATTTAAGGGGGATTCCAGATCTCTTGTTGATCTTAAAATTCTCGCTAATATAAATTATGGTGAAGATTTAATTGGAAAAAGTATTCCACTTCCAAAGGAGCTCTCATATTTAAAATAATTATGAATAAGGAATTAATATGCGAATAGTAACAAGACCAGATTTTGACGGTATTGTATGTGCAACCTTGATTTATGAATCAGAAAATATTAATGAATCTATTTTATGGCTGGAGCCCAGTAAAATTCATAATGGAGCTTCTGAAATCAAACAAGGTGATATAATGGCAAACCTACCCTATGATAAAAGATGTTCTAAATGGTTTGACCATCATATTTCCAATCAAATAAATACAAAATTTAATGGAGCATTTAAAATTGCTCCTTCTGCTGCACAAGTGGTTTATGAATATTACAAGACTAAAAAAAAATTAAAAAAAGATTTTAATGAACTTGTAAAAGAGACCAACATAATTGATGCTGCAAATCTTACAAAAGATATGGTTTTATATCCTGAAAAATATCCGTATATACTTTTATCTATGACAATTAAAAATCGTGACAAGCAGGACCCGCCATATTGGAATAAACTTGTATCTTTTTTACGAAAAAAAAATATTTCCAGGATTATGAATGATTTTGAAATTAAAAAAAGATGTGAAACAGTAATTAAAGAAAACAAGGCTTTTATAGATATCCTTAAAAAAAATACTATAATTTATGGAAATATATCTGTTACTGATCTTAGAAATATTAAAAACAAAATATCTGGAAACAGATTTCTTACATATCTTATTTTTCCAGAATCAATTGCAAGCATAAAAATTAGACATGATTATAAAAATCAAAATATTATTCTTTTAAGTATAGGCAGTAATATATTTAATAAATGTTTAAAAGTTAATATTGGAAAACTTCTTTCAAAATATGGCGGTGGAGGTCATGCAGGTGCTGGAGGATGTAGTATTAATGCAGAAACCGCTGATAAAAAACTCAATGAAATAATAAAAATTATGAATCAAGAATTATAATTTTTTCATATAAAATAATTGTTTTATAAGATAAGTTATTTTATAAGCTATATAAATTTTTGTATTGCATAATAATTAATTTTTTCAATTTAAGTGATAAAGCAAATTTTATATTAGTATTTAAAAATAGTGGTGGGACTGTTATTACTAGCGGACTTACAGTAACAGATAATGCAGGTACCACTATTAATCCTGATAGTAATAATGAATATGCACCAGTATATACTAGTAATGGACAATATGTTGCTAAAATAACTAGTTCAAATGCAGAAACTATAACTGTATCATGTAAAAGTGGCGATACTGAAATATCAATATCACCTCAATTGGAGATAACATTTGAAGCAGTACTTTCTCTTGTAAAGTCAACTATTAGCTTTACTGGTGACAAATCAAATATTAACAAGACTACTGGTACTACTATTACAAGTCAATTTAATTTAATTTAATGATACTAATGATAATCCTATAGATATTAAGTCCACTGATACTTTAGAAATAGTTTATTCAAAAACAGATGGTACAAACATTACTCTAAATCCAGCTGCACCTTATCAACATGATACAGTTGGAAGTGGAACATATACTACTCTTATGACTAGTGATACTGCACAGGACTCAGATGTTTATTTTACACTTAATAATAATAGGCATAAAGATACTGATGGTACTACTAATAAAGTAACAACAATAACTTTTGTTGACTAGCTAACTTCTTAATAACTGTGGGGTAAAATTTATAGAAAACTTTTATTTTTTTTACTCTCCTATACTTATTAAAAAGTTAAAATTTGAATAAAAAAAATAGAGACGCAAAATTTTGCGTCTCTATTTTATTATTCTATACTTTTCAATTAACAAAAGTTCCTTTGTAAGATCTATAAATTCTTTAATGCTAAGTGTTTCTGCCCTTCTAACAGGGTCTATACCTGCATTTTTTAAAGCAAAAAATGCTTGATCTGCATTAATTTCAAGTTCACTTCTGGATAATGAATTTTTCAAAGTTTTTCTTCTTTTTGAAAATGCTGCTTTAATAACTTTAAAATGAAATTTCTCTTTGTCTCCCCTAAAACATGTTTTTTTTAAAAATGTAATTTTTATTACTTTTGATTCTATTTCAGGTTTTGGGAAAAAAACATTGGGACTTACATTGATAAGAGTTTCTATTTTAGAGCAGTATTGTACCACAGCAGAAAGCCTGCCATAAGCTTTAGTGCCGGAAGCTGCCTGTATTCTCTGGGCAAGCTCTTTTTGAAGCATTAAAACAGCTTTTTTTATATATATCCGTTTTTCAATAAGTTTTAAAAGTATTTGAGAAGATATATTATAAGGAAGATTTCCAATAACAATAAGATTTTTTTCCAATCCTAATTTATCAAAATCTAATTTAAGAATATCTTTATTTATAATTTCAACATTATCTGCACCTGTTTTTGCAAGCTCATTTTTTAAAAGCATAACAAGGTTTGTGTCTTTTTCAACAGCATAAACTTTATGTGCTTTTTTTGAAATATGTATTGTAAGTGCTCCTAGACCTGCACCTATTTCAAGTACAATATCATTTTTTGAAATTTTAGCATGATCAACTATTGTTTCAGCAGTATTGGAATCTAAAAGAAAATTTTGTCCAAGTTTTTTCTTTGGAAAAAGATTCCAGGCTTTTAAAAGAGTTCCAGGATAAATCATAATTAATAAACTCATAAAAAATTAAAATAGGTAAATAAAAAAATTTAAAACACGATCATAATTTATTTCTTTTTAAATGTATTTTTTTCATAAAAGCTTTTGTTATAAAATAAGATATAACACCTGCAGGAAAACCAAGAATTATTCCACCAATAATAATTGCAATAAAAAATTCTAATTTTGTTTTAATAAACTCAATAAAAAATATTAATTTATCATAAATATCAATATCTTGTTCAAAACCATGTAAAAATACTTTTACTGTTTCAGTATTTTCAAAAGAATACCCCAAACAAAACATTCCTGTTTTATAGCAAGCAATATAAATAAAAACCACTGTAACTGGATTACATATCCAAACTCCTATAATAGCAGCAGGTTTACTTGCTTTAAATATATATGCTGCAAAAATAGCAAGCACAGTATTAAAAGGAATGGTAGGAGTTACACCCATAAATACTCCAATTGCCATTCCAAAGGCAACATAATGGGGATCACCATTAAGATTTTTTATTTTTTTAATAAATAATGAGATTTTAAAACAAGAATTGTTTTTACTAGAATTCAAAATTTCTACTCCATAGGTAAAATTTCATGGTATGAATTATTAGTATCTGATCACACCCAAAAATAAAACACTTATAAAAATTAACAAAAAATATTTTATGTTTTTAGTGTTTTTATAAAAAATGCGTTTGCGTAAAGGTCTCTTGACATGAAATTCATGCTAATATAGCATTAATAAACTATATAATAGATATATTTTTAAAAAATTTTTATAATATGGAGTTTTTTATGCCCCCTGAAACAAGTGGACTTTTTCATATACTTAGCAACGCAGGAATTATAGTTAAATTTATATTACTCCTACTTTTCTTTTTTTCAATTACATCCTGGGCAATAATATTTATTAAATATAAATATATAAAAAAAGCATATAAAGAATCAGTTGACTTTACAGATATTTTTTGGCAGTGCCGTAATCTTTCAGATGCTTTTTCCAAGGCAAAAGCTTTAAGTTCCAGCCCTGTTGCAAGAGTTTTTATTACAGGATATACAGAATTAAAAAAATACTCAAAATTAAATAATAATAAAGAGGCAACAGATAATAAAATTTCATACAGTAATGATTTTCAGGTTATAGAAAGTGTAAAAAGAGCTCTCCGAAGAACTATAAATATAGAATTAAGAAGGCTTGCCCAACTTATTTCATTCCTTGCTACCGCAGGTAATACAGCTCCTTTTATTGGACTTTTTGGAACTGTATGGGGAATCATGGATACATTTCATAGTATAGGTATAAGTGGTTCTGCAAGTCTTGCCATTGTTGCTCCTGGGATTTCAGAAGCTCTTGTTGCAACTGCAGCAGGGCTTGCTGTTGCGATTCCTTCTGTTATGGCATATAACTATTTCACTGAAAAAATACGAGTGCTTGATTCTGAACTACAAAGTTTTACAGCAGATCTTTTAAATTTAATTGAACTATATATTCATAAACAAGGGAAAGTATAATGCAATCTAATTTTAGTAATAACCAACTTATGTCTGAAATTAATGTAACTCCCTTTGTGGATGTAATGCTTGTACTTCTTATTATATTTATGGTTACAGCACCAATGATGGTACAAAGCGTAGATGTAAATCTTCCAACTGCATCATTTTCGCCCCTTAAAGGAAAAGATGAGCATCTTATTATTTCAATTAAACAAAATGAAAGTATATATATTAATGATCAAATTATAAATATTCTTTTTTTATCTCAAAAACTTGAAAAAATTTTTGAAAACAGTAAATCTCATAATATCTATTTAAGAGCTGATAAAGATGTTCCCTATGGTATTGTTATAAATGTCATGTCCAGTATAAAAAATGCCGGGGTAAAAAATATAGGGCTAATGACTCTTCCTAATGAAAAAGGAACTTAAAACTTAAGGTGTGCCAAATCCTGAGTTAATCTAAAATGAATAGCTTATATTCTTTAATTAGTAGGGGATTTCTTGCTATAAATAATGGATATAAAAACAAACATAATTTATTCTTATATGTTATTTCTCTTTTTTTACATATATTTTTTTTCTTGGGATTGTTTTTTATTCAAAATTTTAATTCTGCAAAAATATTCCCTCAAGCAATTTCAGTAAATTTAGGCTCTTTAGTTTCTAACTTTAAAGAAGAAATTAATATCTCTCAACCTAATTCAGTAAAAAAATCTATAAATTCACCAAAACTTTCAAAAACAAACAAAATAAAAACAAAAGCTAATTTACAAAAAAAACAAAAACAACTTAAAAAGTTAAAATCTATAAAAAAAAAGAGCTATAAATCTTCAAATGTTGCGATAAATGCAAAAAAAAAACAAGTTAAAAAAAACAAAACAGATGCCCTAAATAATGTCCTTGCCAGATTAAAAAAACAAGTTGAGAAAAATAAATCTAAAAAAAGTTCTATTGCTAAAACATCTTCTAATGCTTCACCATCTGCTAATACTACATATGGATATGGATCAAATAAAACAGGAAAAATATCCCACAAAATAAATCTTTATAATTTAAAAATTATTAGTCAAATCAATCAAAATTGGGCTTTTAATGAAAGGGTTGCTGGAACCAATAAAAATCTTGAGGCAATAATTGGAATTAAAATACTTAAAAACGGACAAATTAGAAACATACAGTTTGAAAAAAATTCTGGTAATAAATATTTTGATAATTCAGTTTTTAAAGCTGTAAAAAAATCAAATCCCTTACCAGAACTTCCTAAAGGTTATCCATTTTATAAAGTAGCGCTTAGGTTTACTCCTTATGGGTTGAAATAATTTTAGTATTATTATAAACAGCCTTTATTTTTTAACAAAAAATTAGTCTTTTATAAAACTATTAATTTTTTAACAAATAAATTTTATATAAAAAGAGAAGTTTGCACAATTATTCTATTTTGTTTAAATTTTATAAATATATTGTAATACCCTCAAACCTGAAATTTGGACAATCAAGACTGCCTTTATTCATGGGCGTTTATATGAAAAAACTTATAAATACTTAATATTATTTCATGTTTCGTTGACATGCAAACCAAAATCAGATCTGCCTTATGGCAGTTGCTTATAAAAAATGATTATATTCTTTAAAAAAAAATATTATATTATAATTATTATAAATTTGTTCATCTTACTAAGCTTTTCAAATGCCTTTTGTAAAGATTACACATATATTAATATTAATAATCCATTTATTAAAAAAATTCCTGTTGCAATACCTGATTTTAAAAATAGAACAAGTAAAGAATATAAAATAGATTATGGGGAAAAAGCCAGACAAATACTTGTTAATGGACTTTCTTTTACAGGATATATTAAAACTATAAATAAAGGGGCATATATATATATGCCTAGTAAAACAGGCATAACAAAACAAGAAATTAATTTTAAAAACTGGACAATTATAGGTGCTGAATTTCTTATAACAGGAGTAATTACTGAGATAAAAGATAATATAAAGATAGAGCTCAGACTTTTTGATACTTTTAAAGAAAATTTTATTCTTGGTAAAATATATACAGGTGCTAAATCTGATATTAGAATTATGGTACACCGTTTTTGCAGTGAAATTTCCTATTATCTTACTGGGGAAAAAGGTATTTTTAATAGCAAGCTTGTTTTTATTTCAACTGTAAAAAAAAACAAAGAAATTTTTATCTCTGATTTTGATGGTTATAATCCAAAACAGATAACACACCATAAAAGTATTACTCTTTCACCTTCATGGTCTTCAGATGGTCAATTTGTTGCTTATACCTCATATGTAAAGGGAAACCCTGATATATATATACAAAATTTAAAAAAACAGAAAATAAGCAGGATAGGATTCAAAGGAGTAAATATAACTCCTGACTGGGTTCCAAATAAACTTGTTCTTGCTGCTTGTTTAAGTTATTCAGGAGATCATGAAATTTATTTATTGACCATAAAAGGAAAAATTATTAAAAGAATAACAAATAATTGGGGGATTGATATTTCTCCTGAATTTTCGCCAGATGGAAAAAAAATAGCCTTTGTCTCAAAAAGATCAGGAACCCCACAAATTTATATTAAAGATTTAGACACAAACCAAGTAAAACGCATTACATTTAACGGGAACTATAATACATCTCCTGCATGGTCTTTAGATGGTAATAGATTAGCTTATATTGGTGTTGGAAAAGCTCATAATAATATATATGTTATTGGAACAGATGGCAGCCAGTGTATTCAGCTTACAAATAATGCAGGAAATAATGAAGACCCAGCATGGTCATCTGACAGCAATTTAATTACTTTTACATCAACCCGTGAAGGTGTATCAAGAATTTATGTAATGACAGCTTCAGGTGATGAGCAAAGATGCCTTTTAAAATTAGAAGGATCGCAAACAGATCCTGAATGGTCTTTAGTAAATGCTAATAATTGATAATAAATTAAAGGAGAAAAAATGACAAAAAGAATTCTGATAAACTTAGGGCTGCTTTTTATGGTATCAGGACTTATTTTAATTACCTCATGTGCAAAAAAGAGTATTATATCAGAATCAGCTAATGCTCAAATTGTAACACCTGAAGAAAAATTATTAACTGCTGAAGAAATTGCAAAACAAAAAGCTCTTAAAAATAAACAACGCATTAGAGAAGAAGAATTAAAACAATCAACATCAAAAAAAAGATTTCAAAATCAAGACATTTATTTTGCATATGACAGTTCAGAACTAATGCCCATATCTCAAATACTTCTAAGAGAAAAATCAGCATGGCTTGGAAAAAATAGTTCTATAAATGTTATTATTGAAGGACATTGTGATGAGCGTGGTACAACTGAATATAACCTTGCTCTTGGGGAAAGGCGTGCATTAGCTGCTAAAAATTTTCTTATTGATTTAGGCATTTCCTCTTCCAGACTAGATACAATAAGTTATGGTGAAGAACGTCCCATAAATACAGGAAAAAATTCAGCGGGATGGGCTAAAAATAGACGTGCTCATTTTGTAATTAAATAAAAGATCAAAAAATTATAATTATACTGAACACAGCCATAAAGAGAAAAACTTTGACAAACTCTAGTGTATCATAAAACAAGAGACCTTTTGTAAAGGTTACATATTTCAATGATAGAATTAGTTGACCTTTATACTAATAGTTGTTTTGTAAAAAACATATTATAATCCATCATCTAATTTTGATTATTCTTTTTATGAATAATTTTACAGTTTTAATGTTGGATTTTAATATAAAGTCTGTAAATTATAAAAAATAGGACAATATTATGAAAAAAAATATTTTAGGATTTTTCTGCATTTTCAGCCTATTTTTATTTTCAGGCTGTATTATGAAGCAAGACATTATTAATTGTCAAAATAGAATTACCACTCTTGAAATAAATAATGCAAAATATATTACAAAAGAAAAAGAATATGACAGAAAAATAAATTCATTATTAAATCAATTTGAAAACGATTTTAAAGTAATTAGTAAATCTTATAGAGATAAATATGCTAGAATTAAAACTGAAATAAATACTCTTAAAAATAAAACACGTGTTTTAACTGGAAAATTTCAAGAATTAGAATACAAATTTCCACAATATGGACAAAATACACCTGAAACACAAAAAGAAAAAATTCAAATAATAGACAATGCTATATCAAAAAATTATCAACGCTTGCTAGCCTTAGAAAAATATATAGGTTTTGAAAAAACAAAACAAAATCTTAATCAAAAAACAAAAGAAGAAAAGAAAAATACAAATCAATCTGAACAAGAATTATATAAACATGCAAAAGAAAACCTGGATTCTGGAGATAATGATAAAGCTCGTACAATTTTTGAACAGTTTTTAACCCTTTATCCTGAATCAGACAATGTTGACAATGCTATGTTTTGGATAGCTGACAGCTATTATAAGGATGAGTGGTATGAAAAATCAATTTTAGAATACCAAAAAGTGATTGAAAAATATCCAAATGGGAATAAAGTAGCAGCCGCACTTTTAAAACAAGGATGTGCTTTTGCAAAACTTGGTGAAAAAGCTAATGCAAAATTAATTCTAAAAGAACTTATAAAAAAATATCCTGACTCCAATGAAATTAAAATTGCAAAAGAAAAACTTAAAAATCTTCAATAAACAGATTATATATGTAAAGAACTTATAACTACTTAATATTCTTTCATGTTTTGTTGTGAAGCAAACTAAAATCAGCTCTGGCTCATGGCAGTTGCTAAAGAATAACAGAGACCTTTTGTAAAAATTACATATTTCAATGATAGAATTAGCTGATCTTTGCACAATTAAATTTTTATAAAAAAACAAATTTTTGATTAAAAATAGTGTTAGTTTTAATATCTTTTTATCAATAATACCTATAAATAAAAGGCGGTATCAATTGTCTAAATTTTACAAGGTATTACAATACATCTTCACCATGAAATTTGAACAAATAGAACGATTGTGAAAAGCTATTAGTCATATGCAAAATAAACACCTAATTTGATATTTTTTCATTATTACTCATCAGCTTTTTTATGATAAAAGTGTTAACTGGGCTGTGTACTAGTAGGCTGAAACCTTTATCTTTACAGATGTAAGTTAGAACATGCCAACCTATCTTTTTAAAAAAATAAAAAACTGCTTATTTTCATTTTGCCAATAAAAATTACATCTATTCATCCCAAATCAAGAAATTTTCTAGTCTGTTTTTAATGACGCAATTTTCAAAATAGGAACTGGCGGACTTTAAATTTTATTCAATCAAACTAATTCTAATCTAAATATAAGCTATATAAACTTAAGTATTTATTCTTTAGTAAACCCTAAGTGAGCTAGGAATTCACAATGAACAAATTGTATTTTTTAATAATATGTTAAAAGTTGTTGGAATAGATCCAGGTCTTGCAAACACTGGAATAGGTTTAATTCAAGGAAACGGATTAACTATTACTAAATATTCTTTTGGTAATATAAAAACAGATAAAAAAGATCCTATATGTTTAAGACTTAATATTATTTATACAAAAATCAAAGGATTTCTTTATGAGCAAAAGCCTGATATTGTAGTTATTGAAGATATTTTTTCTCTTGGGAAATATCCCATTACAAGTATTACTCTTGGCAAAGTTTCAGGTGTTCTAATTCTTGCTGCATTTAAGGCAGGAGCAAAAGTTAATGAAATTCCAGTACGTCAGGCAAAAAAAATAGTTTCAGGCTCTGGAACCGCTGATAAATATCAAGTAGAAAAAACTATTAGAAATATTCTTAATCATCCAGAAAAAATAAAACCCTTTCATGCATCTGATGCTCTAGCCCTAGCATTGTGTGAATATTATCGTTCCTCATAATAGAGATCGAATCTTTAATAAGTTTTATATGAAAGAACATAACTACTTAATATTCTTTTATATTTTGTTGTGAGGCAAACCAGGAACTAAAACAAGATCTGCTTGATGGCACTTGCTGATACTGAGAACAATAAATAATTTTAATACGATTGAAAAATAATACTTAGTATTTCTATAATTTGTCTATACTTTATAAGCCCTTTTTAAAAAATAAAATATTTTTAAATACCTATAAATAGGGCGTAAGCTTTTTTATCAAATATTAGGTTCAAGGTATTACAATACATCTCCACTATAAAATTTGCACAAAATTAAGCATTGTGCAAAGATCTCTTTATATTAAAAAATACACGGAATACAAGGATAGGTCTCCTAGTCCCTCCAAAAAATCTTATTTTATAACAGCTATTAGTATTACTAAACATTTTTTAGATTCATTATATAGAAGAAAATTAATATGATAAGTTATCTTAAAGGAATAGTGTTAAAAACTGAAAAAGATGGTGTTATTCTTAATGTAAATGATGTGGGCTATCAAATTTTACTTCCTATAATTGTTCTTGAAAAAATAATGGCTAAAAAACTAGAAAAACCTATTTCTCTATATATTTATTTTTACCAGACTGAAAGACAGCCAAAACCTGTTTTGATTGGATTTAATTCAGAAGATGAAAAAGAATTTTTTCAACTTTTTATATCTGTAGATGCAATTGGTCCTTTAAAAGCTGTAAAAGCTATGGAAAAACCAGTTGCTGAAATTACTATGGCAATTGAGAGTAAAGATATTTCTTTTCTTTCAACTCTTAAAGGTATTGGTAAAAGAACTGCCCAAAAAATTGTTGCATCTCTTCATGGAAAGACAGATGGATTTTCCAGGTTAAATAAAAATATTTTAAGAGAACAATATAAACAAGCAAATCCTTCAACAAAAACAATTGCAACTAAAGTTATTAAAGTGCTTGTAGAAAAGCTTGGTCATAATTTAACCAGCGCAAAAAAAATGGTTGATGAGGCTCTGGAGCGAAATATTTCTATATCAACACCTGAACAACTCTTTGATGAAGTTTATCAAAAAGGCGGTAACTAATGGAAAATAGCATCATCTCATTTTCTTCTGAAAAAACAGATATGGTTTCTTCAAAAAATCATCCAATTGATCACGAAACTGAAATAATATCTTTAAGACCTGAAAAATTTGATAATTATATTGGACAAAAAGATACTGTTAAAACATTAAAAATTGCAATTCAAGCAGCAAAAATAAGAGGAGAATCTCTAGATCATATTTTGCTTCATGGTCCTCCGGGTCTTGGCAAAACCACGATATCCCATATTATAGCTAGAGAAATGGGAGGCATGCTTATAGTAACATCAGGTCCTGCAATTGAAAAACCTGGTGATCTTATAGGTATGTTAACCAATCTTAATAAAGGCAGTATTCTTTTTATTGATGAAATACACAGGCTTCCAAAAACTGTTGAAGAATTTCTTTATCCTGCTATGGAGGACTTTGCAATAGATTTTGTTTTTGACAAAGGTCTTCATGCAAGAACTCACAGGTACAGACTTAAACAATTTTCTCTTATTGGTGCAACAACAAGAGTTGGACTTTTATCTTCTCCATTGCGTGATCGATTTGGTATTTTCAGAAACCTTGATTTTTATAACATTGATGAACTTGTAAACATTATTAAAAGATCAGCTATATTGCTTAATGTTAAAATGGATAATAATGGACTAATAGAGCTTGCAAAAAGATCAAGAGGGACCCCAAGAATTGCAAATAGAATTTTAAAGCGTGTCCGTGACTATGCCATGGTACATAGTCATGGGGAAATCACAAAACAAACTGTTAATCAAGCTCTTGCCCTTGAAGGAATTGACACTAGGGGACTTACTGTTCTTGATAGAAATTATTTAAATACAATAATTAAATTTTATAATGGAGGACCTGTAGGAATTGAGGCTATAGCTGCAACTTTGCAAGAAGAAACAGATACACTTGTGGATGTTATTGAACCTTATTTATTAAAAATTGGTTTAGTAATGCGTACTTCTTCTGGTCGTAAGGCATCTTACAATGCATATCAACATCTTGGGATTAATCATCAAAATTAACTTTTTACTCCTTGATTTATTAAATATTAATGAAAAATATTATAAAAATTAAAACTTGCTCACTTAAAATCATATTATTTTTATTTATTATAACTATTTTTTCAGAAACATTAATTTCTGCTTCTGAAAAAATACCAGAATCACTTGTAATGTTACCCAAAGGCATTAATGCTGTTATAGTTGAAAAAAATAAACAAAGAATTTATTTATATTCATCTAATAATAATTTGATTTATAAAAAATTTGATTTTCCATGTTCAACAGGTGAAGTTTCTGGCATTAAATTACGACAAGGAGATAAAAAAACTCCTGAAGGTGTTTATTTTTTTACAGATAAATATGAAGATAAAGATCTTACACCTGTTTATGGTAAAAAAGCTTTTCCAATTAACTATCCTAATTTTATAGATAAAATAGAAAAAAGAAAAGGAAGCGCCATATGGCTTCATGGCACAAATAAAAGATTAAAACCTATGGATTCTAATGGATGCATAGTAATGCAGAATAATGAGATACTTCAAATATCACCATTCATTGCCCTGGGTAAGACACCAATAATTCTTACTAATAAAATTTTTTATCAAAAAAAGGAAAATCTTAATAAACAAAAATATGAAATTCTCAAAATCCTTATCAAATGGATTAAGACAATTAATGAAGAAAGTTATGATGATTATATACAATTTTATGATTCTAATTATTTGCCTGAAACTAAATGGTGGACAACATGGCAGAAAATTAAAAAAAAATTCAAAAAACAAGGACTTAAATTTTTAATTTTAACAGACAACATAGGAATATATAAAGAAAATCATATTTTTGTTCTTTTCTTTGATATGAATGTTAAACTTTTAGAAAATAGCATGAAAATTGGAAAAACAAAGTTATTTCTTAAAAAAGAGAATAATATATACAAAATAACAGGAGATTTTTTTGAAAATTTTTATAGACAAAAAGTTTCAAAAAAAAATTGCCTTATAAATGCAGTTGAAAAACTTGTCAATAACCTAAAAACAAATAAAGAATATATTAAAAAAATAAAGACTAGTAATTATATTTCTTTAAAAGAACAAAACTAATAAATTTAATAGTATAAGGATAAAAAAACTTGTTCTTTATATAAAAGAACTTATAACTACTTAATATATTCTTTCATGTTTTATTGTAAGGCAAATCAAGAATTAAAAACCAGATCTGCTTTAGGGCAGTTATTCAAAAAGAGGGCTTATGGAAGATTTACCAAAAGAGTTGGAAAAAGAAATAAAAAAATTATGTCAACCTGTTAAAATGGCAAAAAAAGGAGGGGCTGGGCTTTTCTTAATTAATGACTTTGGAAAAGTAAAGCCTGTGGGCTGGATTAAAACATTTATTGCTTTAATTAGTCTCACAACTTTTTTTATAACTTTACTTACTTTTTTATTATATTACCTTTACTCAGATCTTAAAATAGAGAAAATAAAACAAACCCAAAAACTTGTTGCAGCTGAAAAAAAAATTAATACTCTTATTAATGAAAAAGAAATTCTTATGGCGCGCCTTGTGATTTCAGGAAATAATGTAGATTTAACTAACAATAAAAGTAATACAAAAATAACTACTAATAAAAATTCAAAAAAGTAAAATAAAGATAAAAATTAATGGTATTGTATACTAAACTTACTATAAAAGGTTTCAATAACCAGATTGTTTTTTATTATAATTAACTTCAGCATCGGATTTGCGGATATAGACCGGCACAATTGAGGAAAGACTCTGGGATAAAAGGTTAGGATTTTTAAAAACTATTTCTGCAAGAATATAAGCTTTAATATTATTTTGAAATCCAGAAGCAAAAACTGCTTTTTCACCATTTGTTTTTTTTATAATATCTTTAAAGGCAAGGGCTCCGGAACCTGCAAATAAAGTTTTTTCCCCTCCAGTCAAATTAACAATTTTTTCAGGAGACAATGCCACTTCATTACTTTTTTCTAGAAGCATGCCATCTTTAAAATGATATAAAGCACAATAAACTTCATTTCTTTTTGCATCCATCATTGCACAAACAGGCAAAGAAGAAAAAGCCATTTGCCATGCAATGCCATCTAAACTTGATATACCTGCCACAGGTTTTGATGTAGCAAAGGCAAGTCCTTTTATAGTACTTATACCAATGCGAAGACCTGTAAAACTACCAGGACCCTTTGTAACAACAAATCCATCAATTTCTTCCACAGCTGTTCCAGCTCTTGTATCAAGCATATATTTAATCATATCCATAACAACTAGTGAATGAGTTGCTTTGTTTAAATAAAACTCTTCACAAACAAGTATTCCATCTTTAACAAGAGCTAAACTGCAGCTTTGTTCAGCTGTATCCAGGGCAAGTATTTTCATAATTTAATAGTATGAGAATTTTTATTTTATTATTTTTTAAATAAATCTGTTTTTAAAATTATTTTAGTTCTTAATCACAAAAAATACAAAATTGCACAAACAAGACTTTATATTTCTTTCATGTATTTTAGTGCTTTTCCTATATTCTAGTTTATAATTCAAATGCTATGTTAAGTGCTTGGTCAACTTCTTTTATAGGGATAAATTTTATTTTATTTTTAACACTTGTAGGTATTTCATAAAGTTCTTTTTTATTTTTTTCAGGAATAATAATTGTTTTTATACCACCCCTTATAGCAGCAAGAGACTTTTCCTTTAGCCCGCCAATAGGAAGAACTCTTCCACGCAAAGATATTTCTCCCGTCATGGCAACCTTATTATTAACAGGCTTACCTGTTAGTGCAGAAACCAAAGCTGTTACCATAGCAATGCCTGCTGAAGGTCCATCCTTTGGTATAGCTCCTGCTGGAACATGAATATGAATATCTTTATTGTCAAATTGTTTCTTTTTTATATTATATTTTTCCATATTTGCCTTTGTATATGTAAGAGCAGCCTTTGCAGATTCCTGCATAACATCACCTATTTGTCCTGTAATAACAAGCTCGCCCTTACCATGGCATAATGATACTTCTATATATAAAATTTCACCACCTACTTCTGTCCAGGCAAGACCTGTTACAAGCCCTGACTGACTTTCATCCTGATCAAGTTCATCAAGAAATTTTGGAGGACCAAGATATTTTGTAAGACTTTTTTTTGTAACCAGAAATTTACCTTTTTCACCTTCTGCTATTTTTCTTGCTATTTTTCTGCATATAGCACCAAGATTTCTTTCAAGATTTCTAACACCTGCTTCCAAAGTATATTCTGAAATAATAGATTTCATTGCACCAGGACTAATTTTAACAGATCTTCTAATAAGCCCATTATCCTTAATCTGCCTTGCAAAAAGATGTTTTGTTGCAATTTTTTCCTTTTCCTCCCTTGTATATCCGGGAATTCTAATTACCTCCATTCTATCAAGAAGAGGGGCTGGAATTGTATCTGTTATATTTGCTGTAAGAATAAATAAAACCTTGGAAAGATCAAAAGTCATATTAAGATAATGATCACTAAATTGAGAGTTTTGCTCTGGATCTAAAGCCTCAAGAAGGGCAGATGAAGGATCACCTCTAAAATCACTTCCAATTTTATCTATTTCATCCAGCATAAATACTGGATTTTTTATTCCACATTGCCTTAAATTTTGAAGAATTCTACCGGGCATTGCACCTATATAAGTTCTTCTATGACCACGAATTTCAGCCTCATCACGAATACCACCAAGAGAAATTCTTAAAAATTTGCGGCGCATAGCCTTGGAAATTGCCTGCCCAAGGGAAGTTTTTCCAACTCCAGGAGGACCAACAAAGCAAAGTATCTGCCCTTTTGTTTCAGGATTTAGCTTGCGAACACTTAGATATTCCAGAATGCGATCTTTTACTTTGTCTAGTCCATAATGATTTTTTTCAAGTATTTTACCTGCTTTTTCAATATCAAGAAAATCCTTTGTTGTTTTATTCCATGGCATTTCAACAATACAATCAAGATATGTTCGTATAACTGAAGCTTCTGAAGAATCAAAGTGCATTTGCTCTAAACGCTTAAGTTGTTTTAAAGATTCTTTTTCATGTTTTTCAGGCATTTTCGCCTTTTTAATCTTTTTTTTATAATCTTCTATTTCAGCAATTTTATCATCATTATCTCCTAATTCTTTATAAATAGCTCTAACCTGCTCACGAAGATAATAATCCCGCTGATTTTTTGAAATTTCATCTCTTACATCAGTTTGTATTTTTGCCTGAACAGTGGAAAGCTCAACTTCCCGTCCAAGAAAATCATTAACCAGCATTAATCGTTTTGTAGGATTTATTGTTTCAAAAATAAGTTGAGCTTCTTTTACCTTAAGTCTGAGATTAGATGCTACAAGATCTGCTAATTTCCCGGGAGATTCAATATCTTCAAGAAGAAGCCTTATATCGCTTGACATCTCTCCTCTGAGAGCTAAAATTTTTTCACTGCTTTCCCTGATATTTCTCATTAATGCTTGAATTTTAACACTAACATCAGATTCTTTAAGTTCTTTTTCCTTAATTAATTCAATCTCTACCTGAAACCAGGAACGCTTTTTTTTGTATTCTTTTATTTTTGCCTTGGCAACTCCCTGAACAAGGGCTTTTATTCTTCCATCAGGCAATTTTAATATTTTCTGAATTCTTACAACACTGCCAATTTTATACAAATCTTCTGGTTTAGGATTTTCAACTTCTAATTTTTTCTGTGTTAAAACAAAAAGATATCGGTCGTCTTTTATGGCATGCTCAACTGCTTTTATGGATTTTTTTCTACCCACAAACAAAGGCAAAAGCATATCTGTAAAAATTACTACATCTCTTGCAGGCATCATTGGAAGTGTTGTGGGGATTTTATCAGGATCACTTTCCTTTCCTATTATTTGAATAAGTTCGTCCATATCTATTTCTGACATTTAAACTCCTTTTATGATGGCAAAAATAAAAGCTCTAAAAAATACTATATATAGATTTTTGTTTTCAATAAAGTACTATAATTTGTATTATACAAGCTTGAAATAATACCATTTTTTTATATATTACCAAATTATGATTTTTTATTATTAATTAACTTTTAAAAATAAAACATTTTTTATTATTTACAACATTAAAACAAAGATTTTATGAAAAAATTTATAACATTTATTTATTATTTTAATTTTGTTCAAAAAAAGAACTATAAAAAATGGTTTTTTTTAAAAAAAATAAAACTATGAAAAACATAAAAGGATAGAAAAAAATATAAAACCCTTTTTATATGGTTTTGTGCTTTTTGTGGTTAAAGAATAAATATAAAGAATTTATAAAAGGCATTAATTCTTATTTTCTTTTCCAAGAAGAATTGGTGGTATGGTTGGCAGGGTAAAATATGGTGCAAATTTATTATATACTTGTCCTAATTTTTGAACTTTTTCTGTTCCTTTTAAAACAAATTTAAGGACTTTATTTATTCTGGAATTTTTATCTAAAAGATTATCAAAAAATTCCTTTAATCTGTTTTTTGTTCCCTCATTAATTTCTTTTTTGTCTTGTAAAACAGCTTTTTCCAGCTCATTAAAACATATAAACAATCAGAAGTTAAAAAAAACTGATGAAGCATATATTGAATTTGCTGTCCCCCAAAATCCCAAATATGAGCTTTAAAATTAGTTTTATCATTAATTTTAAATTTCCAATTAGAAATGTTGTTAATTTTGTTAATTTTTATAGGGGAGAAATATCTTTGAGTTGTTAAATTAGTTAAATCTTGTAACAAAGAAATAATAGAATTCAGATTTTTTATTTTGCATTGATATAAACTTAATTTTGTAACTTTATTGTTCTGATCCAATATATAGCCTTGCTCAAAAAATCTAATTCCCTTTAATTTCTTTAACTTTATATTTAATATTTTTTGTATTTTTTTAATAATATCAAGATCTGACATGATTTTATTCCTATTTGGTTAATTGCAAATAATAAAATATTGAAAAAATGAATATTAAATCATTATCATATCTCAGGAAAATTTTTTGAAACAAAATTTTTTAAATTTTTATTTTTTGTTTTTATAATTATTAAACATTCTGTATTTTTAAGCTTATTTATCAGTTTAAGACCTTTTTTATATTTCATAACCATTAAAGCAGTTGCAAGACCATCTGCAAAAGTGCATGTATCTGCAATTACAGAAGCACTTATAACTTTGCTTGTTGATGGATATCCTGTTTTAGGATTAATAATATGGGAAAACTCTTTTTCCTTAATTTTGATAAAATTTCTGTAATTACCACTTGTTGCCATTGCCTTGTTATTAAGTTTTATTTTTTTGTAAATTGATTGAGATTGAAAATTTTTTAAAGGCATGGTTATTCCAACTTTCCAGAATTTTTTATTTCTTTTTTTTCCAAAAGCAAAAACTTCTCCTCCTATTTCCACAAAAAAATTTTTAAAACCATGATTTTTTAAAAGTTTTGAAACAGCATCAACTCCATAGCCTTTTGCAATAGAACCAAGATCAAGTGATAATAAAGAATTTTGTTTTAAAATTTTATTTTTTGAAATATGAATTTTATTAAACCCTGTATTTTTTAAAATATTATTAATTAATTTTTTTTCAGGAATTTTTAAAATTTCTTTTTTTGTTTTAAAACCCCAAAGTTTTACAAGAGGTTTAACTGTGCCATCCCAGGAACCATTTGTGATTTTAAATAAATTTTCAGCTTTTTTTAATATAAAAAAAAAATCTATAGACGGTTTAAAAAAAATATTTGCTCTAGTTTTATTAAAAACAGAAAGTTCACTATTTTCTAAGAAACAAGACATGGTATTATTTATCATTTTTAAACGCATATCTATTTTTTGCTTTAAAATAAAAGTGTTTAAATTATTTTTTCCAAACACCTGTATATTATAAAATGTTCCCATGGTTTTGCCGGAAATCAAATATTTTTTTTCAAGTAAAGTTTTTGATAAACATATGGATGGAAATACAGCTAGGAAAAATACTAAGAAAGGTAAGATAAAATACTTATAATTATTAATCTTAAAACACAATTTTAATAGCATCCTTAATTTAAATTAAAAACTATAAAACTTATAACCACGAAATACACGAAAAGGCACGAAAAGGCACGAAAATATAAAGCTCTTTGAGGTCGTGATAGTTACAGACCAACCTTTTAATATAGGTTGTTTCAATCCTTTATTTAGTGGAAGTGTCTCTGAAATAGGACTATGTGAATCCACAACATCCTGAATAGTCTTGGGTTTCAATCCTTTGTTTAATGGAAGTGTCTCTGAAATAGAATACTAACTAAAATAGTACAAGAATTACATCGAGGTTTCAATCCTTTGTTTAATGGAAGTGTCTCTGAAATACAATTATATAGGCACTGGAGAAATGTTTATACTCAGTTTCAATCCTTTGTTTAATGGAAGTGTCTCTGAAATAATTTACCCTAAATTCTAACATTTAAACTTTTTTGTGTTTCAATCCTTTGTTTAATGGAAGTGTCTCTGAAATCTGTGCTTACAGCTTTACTTGAACATCTATATTGTGGTTTCAATCCTTTGTTTAATGGAAGTGTCTCTGAAATATAACCTAAATATAATTCTATTAGGTTAAGATTGTTGTTTCAATCCTTTGTTTAATGGAAGTGTCTCTGAAATTTTTATTTTAATGGTTTAGTTAGTAAACAAACTATGTTTCAATCCTTTGTTTAATGGAAGTGTCTCTGAAATTCTTATACTTATATTTTTGCTTACAATTTCAGCATGTTTCAATCCTTTGTTTAATGGAAGTGTCTCTGAAATCCGAGGATTTAACACAGTTAGCCCGTGCTATGATGATGTTTCAATCCTTTGTTTAATGGAAGTGTCTCTGAAATAACTTTCAAGATTGTGTTCTTTTATTTTAGCCTTAAGAGTTTCAATCCTTTGTTTAATGGAAGTGTCTCTGAAATAAGCTGTAAGCACAGGTTCGTATATTTCTACATGGGTTTCAATCCTTTGTTTAATGGAAGTGTCTCTGAAATCTTAAACAAGGGTATATAAAAAGTTTGGATTATTGTTTCAATCCTTTGTTTAATGGAAGTGTCTCTGAAATTGGCAATTTCAAAAGAATATCCGCTCTTGTCCCATCTGGTTTCAATCCTTTGTTTAATGGAAGTGTCTCTGAAATAATATGATAAGCCTTGTGAAAATACAAACCTATTGGTTTCAATCCTTTGTTTAATGGAAGTGTCTCTGAAATATAATAGAACAATCCTTTTTGTTCATTATGTGTGGCTTGTTTCAATCCTTTGTTTAATGGAAGTGTCTCTGAAATAGATTGAAAAAAAGCACTTTATTATCTGATTATGAAAGTTTCAATCCTTTGTTTAATGGAAGTGTCTCTGAAATCAAATTCGTAGCAAGACGCATTGTTTTTCTTTTCAGTTTCAATCCTTTGTTTAATGGAAGTGTCTCTGAAATTGTATCAATAGCAGCAGTAACATCTGATTGACTTGCGTTTCAATCCTTTGTTTAATGGAAGTGTCTCTGAAATTTGTGCCTGCAAAATAGAACTGGGGAGATCAATTAAAGGTTTCAATCCTTTGTTTAATGGAAGTGTCTCTGAAATAGCAAGATGTAATAATAGTATATGAGGGGCTTACAGTTTCAATCCTTTGTTTAATGGAAGTGTCTCTGAAATAAGTGTCTCTGAAATCATTAGAAAATACAAATTCAACAACACCATGGTCATAGTTTCAATCCTTTGTTTAATGGAAGTGTCTCTGAAATAATTCTTGAAACTCAACTTTAACTTGCCCCTCAACTTCGTTTCAATCCTTTGTTTAATGGAAGTGTCTCTGAAATTTTAAACAGATTTGTCTGTAAGTGAAGACCCCTGATTGTTTCAATCCTTTGTTTAATGGAAGTGTCTCTGAAATAAGACATGAAGATCATGATCATTAGGAGTCTCTGAATGTTTCAATCCTTTGTTTAATGGAAGTGTCTTTCAATCCTTTGTTT
The DNA here is from genome assembly GCA_002084425.1 of Desulfobacteraceae bacterium 4572_130. GTDB lineage: Bacteria > Desulfobacterota > Desulfobacteria > Desulfobacterales > Desulfobacteraceae > 4572-130. Next base: position 36,059 of record NBLN01000004.1, read on the forward strand.
AATGGAAGTGTCTCTGAAATCTTCATAGACTGCAATTGATCATTTACAAGATCAGAGTTTCAATCCTTTGTTTAATGGAAGTGTCTCTGAAATTACCGTCCATTAAATTAATTACAGCATTTTCCTCAATGTTTCAATCCTTTGTTTAATGGAAGTGTCTCTGAAATGGCTGTATTTAATGCTTGTTCCCCACCTTCTTGTTTGTTTCAATCCTTTGTTTAATGGAAGTGTCTCTGAAATCTTTTTTCTTATTTTTTTAAAAAAAAACAATTATTGTTTCAATCCTTTGTTTAATGGAAGTGTCTCTGAAATCGTAGTTAATGGAAAATCATCTGAATAATCATTCTTTTTGTTTCAATCCTTTGTTTAATGGAAGTGTCTCTGAAATAATTAATTATTTCTGCTGTTTTGGAGGGAGTTGAAAGTTTCAATCCTTTGTTTAATGGAAGTGTCTCTGAAATTTTTTTATCCATTTTATATCCACTCCAGTATTTTATCGTTTCAATCCTTTGTTTAATGGAAGTGTCTCTGAAATTGTTTCTTTTATTTTTTAGCATTTAACCCCCTTAATGTTTCAATCCTTTGTTTAATGGAAGTGTCTCTGAAATTGGTGATGCAAGAAAACAAGTTTTTCAGGAAATGAGTTTCAATCCTTTGTTTAATGGAAGTGTCTCTGAAATAAAATAAAATTTCCTACCATTAATAAATTCACTAATTGTTTCAATCCTTTGTTTAATGGAAGTGTCTCTGAAATTTACAGGCTATAAATGTTTCCAATTCAAAAAATATAGTTTCAATCCTTTGTTTAATGGAAGTGTCTCTGAAATATCAATCAGACTTGTTGAAACAACAGGCAGATTTTGGTTTCAATCCTTTGTTTAATGGAAGTGTCTCTGAAATAATTCACGTCTTTTTTGTCAATTATTCGGTATTTCTCGTTTCAATCCTTTGTTTAATGGAAGTGTCTCTGAAATAATTTTAAGGATATCACCAATAATAAAAGGATATGTTTCAATCCTTTGTTTAATGGAAGTGTCTCTGAAATACGCTTTATATTGAAATCTTAAATATAACAGGTACTTACCTTTAGTTCCCAAAATGTTTTTTTTTGAAATTTTCATTGTTTTTTAATAAATTCTCATGTTTTTTTTATCCCCAGAATTTCCGAAATTCCTTTGTTCGCAATGTCAAAGAACAATAATTTATTTTTTAATTAATAAATTTGTCCTAGAATTCACATAAATTTTTATAGGTGCAATCAAAACATTTATTTTTATACTTTGTAGGATTTGGAAAATAATTTTTTTCAAGGATTTCAAATATTTCCTCTACTGTTTTTTTTGCCTTGTCCTTTTGTTGTTTCCCTATTTTTATTTCTATTAATTTATTTTTTGTCCGCACATAAACTAAATATGCCCTTTCCACTTTTTTCTTATAATTTTCTTCTATTAATAATGAATAAAGTGCTTGTTGCATTTTATATGTCGTAAAAATTTTATTCTGCCAAAATGAATATTTATAATCAAGAGGTGCTGCCAAATTATTTTCAAAAAATAAAACTTCATCAATCCTTCCCTTTAATCTTAATTTTTCAGATATTAAATATTCATCTATTTTTTTATCAACACATCCTATTTTTTTTCTTATGTAGTCTTTGTTTTGGACCATTTTTGCATTATGAATATTTCTTCCTTTTATTACAAGATGCCTGTCTTCTTCGTTTTGCTCTATTTTTAAAACATTCATATAATAAATGAATCTTGGACAAAACATATATTCAATCACTTCTGATGGCGTTATATAAATCATACAAAAAATGCTTTAATTTCATCTGTTATGAGTTTTTTATCAAAGGCTTGTCCAAGCAAAATACAATTTTTAAAATCATCTCTGCACATGGGAAAAATATAAACAGAATCTGTTTTTTTATTTATAACATCTTCAATTTGTGCGTTAATTTCTTTTCTCTGGGCAGGATTTAACTCTCCAAGAAAAACAGATTTTTGAACTCTGTAAATTCCTGCTTGTTTGCAAAACTTTACGACTTTATTTCGCGATTTTGTAATTGAAATATCATACATCACCCAGGTTAACATATTTTTGCCACTTTATTTAAGAAAACTTTGAATTATTAATAGTCCCTTTTTTTACCTATAAGATAATTTGCAAAGGAATGTGCATCTGCCTTTATCATATTAATCTGTTTCATTCGTTTGTTTTTATATTGAACTATTTTATCAAAATTTTCATATAAATTTTCAATTAATAGTCTCTTTCCATCTTCATTTAAAAGAAAACCATTTTTTACTTTTACACAATGTTTGTCTTCCTTTATTTTCTTCCTTGAAAAAAGATAAAACACAGGCTCATCAACAAAAATTCTATACTGCTCTATAAAATCAAAAACCAGAGATTTTTTATTATAATTATCAGAATGTAAAAATCCAATATAAGGATCAAGACCTGCTATAATAAGGGCAATTTCCACCTTTGAATAAAGCACACCATAACCATAATTTAAAAAAGCATTAAACAAATCTCTGGCAGGTCTGGTACTTCTGCCTTTAAAGGCATATTGTTCGGGAATGACTTTTGCCAAAATCTTTAAATAATTTTTCGAGGCATTACCTTCATAAGCCATAATAGAATTTGTATTTTCCAAAAGACTTCCATCAATATTTTGTATTTTTTCTATATTTTCATTAATTTTTAAAAGCTCATTAGAATAGTCATCAGATTTTGGTCGTTTAAGGAGCAATTTTTCCAAAAAATTTATTTGATTTTGTATTTTTCTGGACACCCATTTTTTTATAATTTCAAGGGCATTATCCTCTGTATATAATTCTAATAATTTTCTTCTTATTGCTGTAGTGCTTCCAAAACCAGGTGCCCAAACTCTTCCATATGGCTTTCCATATTTATCTAAGAAAACAATGTCTATATTGTTCTTTACTGCAAGATTTATGGCATCAGTAGAAATTGTTGCAGCATTTGAAATAACAAGGGATGATATTTTTTTAGGAGAAAAATTTTTCTTAATATCACCAATTTTAATTTCAAAAATTCCTTCTTTGATATGAATATATGAACCAAATTTATCTATAAAAAGTTGCATAGTGTTTATTTTATCACCAAATTATTTAACTATATTAATGAGCAAATCTGCCCATATTCAAAAATGATATATTTATTCTCAAGTTAGCTCCTTTAAAAATTCACTCGGAGTCAAAATGATTAATTTTGAATTTTTATAAAATTTTGGTCGTTTTAAAATAACATCAAGAAAGATATTCGTATCTATCAAGCATTTTTTCATTCATATTTCTCCTGCAAATATTTCAGCTTTTCTTCCTTCCAGTTAGACATCTCAATGCCCTCAAGCAATCCATCCAAAGGATCAAAAACAGATTTTCTTTTTATTATTTCCTTTATATTAACTTTTGGAAATTCTTCTTTATTTGATATTGTTTTATCAACATTATCTTCTTCAAGAAAAGTAACTAATACTTTGCTTCGAGAAACTTTTGGCGGATTTAAAAAATTTATTTTTCCATTATCATATATTGCTTCTAATGTTTCCATAGCAGCCCCCATTTAATCTGTTTATATGTTAATCCAATTTAATAGAATATCATCAATTTTGATTTCAAAAATTCCTTCTTTGATATGAATATATGAACCAAATTTATCTATCAAAAGTTGCATAGTGTTCTAAAATTAAATATTTTTTATTTTTTAAAAAAATCTTTTAAACAAAATCAACGCTTTTTTCTAAGGGAAGTTGTGAATCAATATTAAACCCAGTTATATTATCATAAAATTCTGCAACACGATTATTTCGAAGATAATAAATATTTGTATCATGTTCAGCAGGTAAGCATTTTTTAGGGATATTAATAATATATTCAAAAAGTTTTCTTCTTACTTGTTTTAAAAGAGCATTTTTATTAAACCCATTCTCCATTTCAAGTGTATTTTGATATTTTAGCCAATAATCTTTAGCTTTTTCATCAAGTTCAACAAAAATGGAATCTGAATAATCGTTATCAATAATATCTAATTCTATTTTCCCCTCCTCTTCTTGATATTTTAAACACTCAATTCTCTTAAGAAGTATATTAGAAGATTCTTGAGAACCTCCAACTTTTATTTCTTTAAAATATTGATATGCTAAATCATAAAATTCTGATTCATAAATAATTTCTTTGTTTTTTAAAACTTTTTTAGTTTTCTGTTTTAAAAAATCTTTATAAATTCCATCTGTTGTCCAATTATTTGAATCTTTAAGAGAGTATAAAATCACTTTCCCTTTCACGCCATTTCTATTCTCACGATTACAACGACCGCATGCCTGAAAAATACTATCTAATGGAGCAAAATCTCTAACAACAATATCTAAATCAATATCAACACCCGCTTCAACAAGTTGAGTAGATACAACAAGAATTGGTTTCCCTTTTTCTTTGTTCTTAATATATTCAATTCTTCTTAATCTTTCTTTTGGAATGATATGAGATGATAAAAAGAAAACTTTATGAACGATATTATTTTTTGATAATACATCAAACAATTGTTTTGCCGAACGAATTGTATTCATTATAAAGAGAATATTTTTTTCTGAGTTATCCATTGCTAATGTTATAGCTGAATCACAAAATTCGTCCCAATTCATTCTTCCTTTATTTAAGTTTAATACATCTAATTCAATACGGCTGAGTTTTTGGAACATCTCTTTTTTACCTTTAATCAATTCAATAATTTCATTATTTTCTTCTGAAAAAATCAATGGCATTGTTGCTGTAACTAATATTATTTTTGAATTTAACCATTTCGCTGTTTTTGATAAAATTGTTTTAATCAAACTCCAATATTTATGAGGTATTGATTGAATCTCATCAAGAATAATAACAGCATTGCTAAAACGATTAAATTTTCTTAAACTTGAATTTTTGTATGAAATAAGAGAATAGATCAATTGAACAAAGGTAGTAACTGTTATTTTACTTTCCCAACCTTCAATTAAATGTAAAGCTTCATTTGGTAAATATTCCTTAATTATATTTTCCTCTTTAACTATTTTATACGAAATATCTGCTAAATGATGATGTTTTAATAAAACACCTGTACTATCAGGTAGTTTTGCAATCTCACAAATCTTATCAAACACTTCAAAATTTTGATCAATTACTGATGTAAATGGCAGGCAATAAATAATATGGTCATGGTTAAACTTTTCACACAATTTTAATGCCGCATTAAGTGACGTAATAGTTTTACCTGATCCTGTTGGAATATTAATCGATAAAATTCTATTATCTGATTTTAAATTATTAATTGTTTCAATTGCAGAGTAAAAAGCATTTTCGCGAATAACATCAATGGGTTTTTCAAGATTATTATTAAAGCTGTTTTTAAATGATTCCACATTTTTACTTTTTAACAATTCAAATTGAGGAACTTTATCATCTTTTAAAATAGCATCTGTTTTATCAGCTTGGAGCAGTATTGAATATAATAAATTTACTACAAAATAATGCTCAATTGTAAAATTTCGGCTTAATCGCTTTATTTTCAAGGGTGTTCTTGGTTGAAAACATTTAACTGATTGTTTTATAAAATCTTTATTTATAAAATCTTTATTTATAAAACTTGTATAATCACTATTTGAAACAATATTTTGAAATTCATTAAAATTAAGATTCTCTATCTGTAACAGGACATTGCTTAAATCTTTATCTTTAAATGTTAGTAAAATTTTATAATCATTTAAATTTCCATGGTGTTGCCTAACAATTATTAATCCAATTAATTGTAAAATCAGATTGTTAGGTATCTTTTCTTGTAAAATACCAAAAGCCATTAATGCAGAAATTAAGCCGTGCCTGCGTTTTTTTCTATCCTCCTCAGTAGAACTAACATCAGGATTTAAAAGATATTCTTGAAAAAAAGAAGTCGCTTTCCCAAAATCATGAAAAAGAGAGGTTATAGAAACAACCCTTCTTAATTCTTCACGCTTAAAATTAGAAAAATCAAATTTTAGTTTATCAAATAATAAAAGAGCTTTATTTTGAACTCCTAAAATATGATCTTTCAACAATCTGTCTGGATGTGATTTTAGTTTATAATTGTACAATATAATCTTTTCCTACTTTTGTAACATTTCCAACAATTGCTTTAATTGATTTGCCATCACTATCAAAAAGATATTCACCATATTTTTCAACAATTCTACTATTATTCGATTTCATTCTAACTGGAATATTATTAATAAATATTTTACGATTTTCAAAATCAATTTCTTCATTTTTACCAATTGAACGCTTGGAAATTATGGAATTTATTTCATAGAATTTATTATTTGATTTTACTTTTTCTTCTTCAAAAAAACCAATATATTTAAAATCTGCAAGATTCCATGCTAAACCTAATGATGCAGTATAAAAAGATTCATGATTTTGAAGATTTGCAACTAATTTTGAAAATAATTCTGCATTTTCCCAGGAAAACCACACTCTAAATTTTCCATCTTTAATAAATTCCATTGTAGTTTGTTTGTGTGCTTTAAAACGATAAAAATGTTTTACACTTGTAGTTTTTAAAGTATTAAAAGGAATAACTACTTTTTTTATTACATCCCGTACTCCAATTGCTAATGAATATGATTCTTTTTGAAAATACTCCCAATATTTATTTTTATCTAATCCAATAATTGCAGAAATTAATCCAACAATTGCAGTTCCAGTTGGGATGCTAAATGTTTGCGGAGACATTGTTGTAAAGGGCTTCTTAAATTGTGCATAATCTGCCCAAATATCAAAAACAACATATTTCATAATTTTCTCCTACAATGTTAATTTTATCCAATCTGATGGAATATCAACTCTCAACCCGCTGTCCATAAAATATTCAATTGATTCAATTTTATCATTATTTTCTTTAAGCGCATCATTTAATTCACTCATATCTAATTTAAAATCTTTAATACTACGAATTTTAAATTCATTATCAAAATTTGTCAGTTTGATTTTTTTATCCAAATCTCCAATAAAAAAATTTGAGTATCTATAATTTACTTTAACTAAGAAGCGTGGCATTTGTCCAAATTTACTTCTACTTATCAAATTTTTTGTTCCAAGCCACATTCCTTCAAGAAGTAATTTAACATCAGCATCTGTCATCTTTGTATGTTGTGCTGCATTTTGATTTATAATTCCATGGAAAGCTATAAATGAATATGGAAGAATATATTCAGGTGCAAGAGAACCTTGCTTTTTTTTTTCTCCAGATGACATTGTAAAGGAATGTCCATTAGGCTTTATCCTTACCTCGTGTAACGATCTTCCTATTTTAAATTGCACAGGTCCTGTATAAGTTATTGAGCTTGTAAATTTCCCCCCCCCCATTTTTGTTTTTGGAAATTCAACAGCGTAAGTTGCACCAAATAAACGGGTATCAATATTTTCATTTAAAATTGTTTTTCCTATAATTTTTTTAAGGTTTTGAGCATCTTTTATTGTAATTTTATCTTTAAGATATTTTTTAACCAATTCAATTTCATTTTTATCAGCTAATCCATCTGTTTTGATAAAATCCATTACTCGTTGTTTAATATCCTTAACATATTCATCTTCATCTTTGATTTCACGAATAAAAATATCTTTTCCATTTTTACCATTAAATCCTTTGTGTTCAAAAAAATAATCACGAATAGTTCGTTTTAACCGAACATCTGTTACAAAATTAATATTTGTTTCCTCATCAATTCTTGGTTTATTTTCATCAAGTGGATCTCCGTTTGGATTTGCATCTGTAATATCATAACAAAAAAGTAATTCACTGCGGTTTTTAATTGTTTCACTCATCATTTTCTCCTTTTTCTTTTTCTTTATTTTTAAATTTTTTGTTTAGAGACATTCCCATTGCAAAGTAAAAACTAATTTCATCTACACTTTGTAATTTAAGTTTTTGCTCACTTATTTCTATTAATTGAAAAATATTTTTTTCTAAATCATAATAATAATTTGACTTGTATTGTTCCAATTTTTCAATTGCCTCAGGCAATAAACGCTTAATTGCGCTAACATCTAATTTTAATCCATTTAAACGACTTCTAAAGGGTCTTGATTTAAGATTTATATATTGTATATCCATTACATTTTGAGCTAAAACTCCTGTTAGAAATACTGCTTTTTTCCAATTTGCATCATAAAAATCTGGATGCAATTGGAAATACTCTTCATATTTATTTTGCATTATTACCTCCATTTTATTTTTTGTTGTTTCAATCAAACTCATTTCATATAAAAATTTAAGAAATATCATTGCTTTCAAACAATCAAACTGCCTTTTTTCTTTCAGATATTTTTGAATATCTGATTTTTCAATACGATGATTTTCAGCTAATCGTTCAGAAATTTGATAATAAATAAATGATTTACTTATTTTCTGGCCCTTTAAAATTTTTGTTGTAATATCTAAAAAATCATTATTAATCTCCACGTTTTTCTTTGCTTTAATTATTTTTTGAAATCGTGAGGGCAAAATATCTTCAGCTTCTTGTAAAATTTTAAACTCACTATTTTTTACTTTATAGAAAAAAAAGGTAAAAGTAATTTGATCCTTTTGTTTTGATAATGTTTCAAAAATATCATCTTCCAAATCACCTCTTATTTTTTGTTTTTCTTCATTTTTTTTGCTTAATGATAAATCCTTAAAATCTTCCTCAATATCTAATAAATTTTCATAAAAATCACCTTTGTCTAATGTTGGACTTGGAATTAAAAAATATTTATTTCCATAAAAATACCTATCAAAATTTTTATTTAATTTTTCTTTTGCAAGGCGAAGATGATTGGAACAAATAGGACAAACAGGATAATTTTTCCATGTTTTATCTTGCTGAAATCCTCCAGCAATATAGGCAAATTCATTTGCCGAATAAAATGCAAAAGTACTACAAAAACCGTATAATTTTTTTGAAGTTTTACCACAAATATAGCAAGGAATATTTTCTCCAATAGAAGTTTTATTATGTTTTGAAAAATATTCTTTATCTCTATCATTTGAGTTTTTATAAAAATCAAGAATTGGATAAAATAATGGAGAATCTCCAATAAATAGATTGTTAATTTTTATAGTAAATAAATTATTTTTTTCTGCTGATAAAAATTCAAAAATCTCTTCTTCTAATAAATCTCTATTTTTATCAATTTTTAAAAAATTTAAAACAGGTTTTAAATCAGAATTCATTTCAGTATTATTTTCTATAGTTCCTATAAATTTATTAAAGGATTTTCTAATATTTTCTTTACATTCCATTTCCTTCTTATTGAAAAATACGCTATATGTTGCAAATGGTGATCTTGAATTACTACCTGCTTTTTTATATAATATTTTATTATTTTTCTTTTGCTCAAATTCAATCGTATCAGATTCTATAAAATTACAAATGCCATCTTTTAAATCAAATTCTAAAACAATAATATTTGCTTCCTTTAAAGACAGATTTAATCCCAATAAATTTTCCTTTTCTTCCTCTTTTTCCTTTTTTGATACATATTTTCCTAATATTTTTAATTTATTTATCATATTTCAAACTCCTTTTTTTTCATTTCCAATCCTTATGTTTCACACCACCCCAAACCCCCTTGCAACAGATTTGCCAAGTCCGAGCAGAGTTGGGATATGGAAACTCACTTTAAAATTACACTCAAAGCATTGCATTTTTTGGTTCTTGAAATTTACTTTTATTGGTTTTAAATTGTTGATTTTGCAGGAAAGTTTGGTTGTGTCTGGGATTGTATAATTGAAATTTTTGCTGAGGGATAAAAGATTGCCAACCAGGATATTTTCAAGAAGCATCTGCTTTTGGGCAAAAATTTTGGAATTGATATATTTTTTGTGGTTTTCTTGATTTAGAGCCATCCAGGGAGAAATGAATTTATATTTTATGTGATTTTTGGAAATGCCAAAGTCATATTCTTTTAAGGATATTTGTTTTTCATTACATGGATAAATTTTGGAGCCTATTTTAATTTCTTCCACCTCAAAAAATATCTTTTTAAGAAGATTTAATCCATCACCAAAGCCGATGAGAGCGGCTTTGCCATTGATATTCCGATATTGTATATTGGGAAGTTTGTAAATAAATTTATCGCCATTATGATTATGCAAATTTACATATTCGGGATATTTGTTGGCAAAAAATCCCCTAAGCTTTGGAATATCCCTTGGATAAATTGCAATGTCTTGAAATATTATTTTTAAAATTTTTACTTTCATCATCTTAATTTTAGCTCCCTAATTTTATTTCCATCATCATTTAAGGTCGGTCGTCAATAATGGACACCAAACTCCTCATGCTGCAAGTTGATTTTTATAATATTCTCTCTTAAATTCTAATGGCGACATATACCCAAGTCTCTTTTGTATGCGTTGCCGATTGTAAAAAATCTCGACAAATTCTGTTATCTCTTTTATCGCCTGTTGCCTGTTTTTATTTCATATCTTCGATGATGAACAAGCTCATTTTTTAAAGTTCCCTCAAAGCTTTCCATAGGAGCATTATCATAACAATTACCTTTTTTGCTTATGGAATATCTCATTCCAAACTGTTTCAGTAGTTTTCTATACTTGTGAGGAGCAAATAAGGATTAAAACACTTATAAAAATCAAAAAAAAGCCTAGTGTTTCATATAAAGCCCTTTTCGTGTTATTTCGTGCTTTTCGTGATTCAAATGTATTAGTTTTTCATAGTTTAAATTTTTTCATAGTTTGAATTTATTATATGATTAATTATTTTTAAGCTCAAATTTTATTGGAAATATAACATTCATTCCAATATTTTTATTGTTCACCATGCCCGGAAAAAAAATCCATTTTTTAACCTGTTTTATAGCGGCATTATCAAGAATTAAATACCCGCTGCTTTTAAAAATTGTTATAGTTTCAGGCATTCCATTTTTATTTACAAAAACTTTAAGAAAAACTGTACCTTGATATCCTCTTTTTTTTGCAAAAACAGGATACTTAGGCGGAGCATTTTCCTTATATTTTGGTATGGCTTTTATTATTTTAGGTTTTATTTTTTTTATGGGTTTTAAAACAGGTGCTATATCAGATGTTAAAGCAGGTTCTATTATAGGCTCTTGCTTTATTTCATTTATAGGCTTGGATTTAACGCTTGAGTCCAATTTAGGCTCTATTTTTTTGATTTTAAATTTTTTCTTTGGTTTGATTTTTTGTTTTACTCTAGGTTTTTTTTGATTTTTTTTAGGCGGGATAATTCTAGTTATATATGAAAGTTCTATTTCAATTTTTTTATTTTCTTTTATTTCAGTATTTTTTTGTGGAATCAATGGAATATCAGCATATAAAAGCAGGCAATGCATAAAAAAAGAAAATATAAAAGCAAATATCAAAGATCTCAATCTAAACCTGCCTCAGCTTGAAAAGATATTTTTGTTATTCCTGCTTGTCTAATTTTTTCCATAACCATAAACAATTTTTCATACGATACTTTTTTATCTCCAAATAAAAGAGTATTTGAAAAAGGATATTCTTTTTTTAATTTCTTAAGTTTTTCTGTGAGATTCTCAGTACTTACCAAATTTTTATTTATATAAATATTTTCCAGTTTATCAATTGTAATACTAATTTTTTCATATTTACTAGTTTTAACTTTTAATGATTCTGAATCGGGCAGATTAACAGGCAGACTATTGTGTACAGCCATAGAAAGCATGGCATAAATAAAAAAAATAAGAAGAAGAAAAATCACATCAATTAATGCCAGCATTTCTATGCGGGGACCAGGTGATTTATAATTATTTAGTTTCATTTTCTTTTCCATTAACTGCCATAAGGCAGATTTATTTTTTACTTCCTAGTTTATCTCACAACAAAATATGAAAAAATATTAACTAAGGTATAAGTTCTTTCATATTAACTGCCATAAGGCAGATTTATTTTTTACTTCCTGGTTTGTCTCACAATAAAACATAAAAAAAATATTAACTAGATATAAGTTCTTTTTCTTTTAGATAAATCCTAGCAAAAACAACTTCAAGACTAGTTGTATATTTTTCCATATTCATAATTGCGTTTTCAATTTTTGTATTAAAATAATTGTATGGAAAAAGAGTAAAAATGGCAATTGCAAGACCTGTAGCAGTTGTAATAAGAGCCTGAGCAATACCTGCTGTAACACTTGCAGGCTCCTGTATGCCCTGGGTTCCAAGTATTTCAAAAGACATTATTATTCCTAGAACTGTTCCAAGTATGCCCAAAAGAGGAGCTGCTGTAATTATTGTATCAAGAATTCCCATATATTTTTTCATTTTTTTTATTTCATCATGAGCTGCTGCTTCCATTGCTTTTTCCATGGAATATTCCCTATGAAGAATTCCTGAAACAAGAATACGAAGAATATAATTTTTTGTTCCTTGTGTTTTGTTTTTAATTTTGTCCCATTTACTGTCTCTTGCAAGATCAAGCACTTCAAATATAATGTCCTGATGGGAATTGATTTTTATAAATATCCAAAATAAAAATCTTTCTATAATTATTGCAAGGGAAATTAATGAACATATAATTAAGGGCAACATTGCAAGCCCCCCATTTTTAACAATTTCTATCATGTTTTTCTCCAACTGATTTTTATCTTAAAACAAGATTAATTCTTTTAAATAGTATTAATTTTAAGTATAGATAATAATCTTATGAACAAACAAAATCAAATCATAAAATGATAAAATAAAACCTAATAAAAATACTAAAAACCATAAAAAAATATAAAGACTTTTTTCTTAAATTTTATATTTTTTATAGTTTAAAGAATAAAAAGGATAAAATTACTATGGCTGATTTTAAAGCAGGGAGCCTTCCTCTTTTAATAGGAAGCTTTCCTATAAATGATCACAAAAAAGCAATAAAGTTGGTTTTTGAATATACGCCTGAAATTCCTCTTTGGGTACAACTTCCCTTTTATAAAGAAGAAGGAATGCTAGATCAGTTTTCTAAAGGAATGCCAGGTCTTACAAAATCAATAGATGGAAAAATTTTCATTGATACTTCAAAAAAAAATTTTAATGAACAATGTTTAAATTTTTACAATGATTATCTTGGTGTTATTGAAAAAACAATGGAAATTAAAACTTCAAGATTTAAACTTACTGGTAAAAGAGCCACAGGATTTAATCAATTTTTAACTTATATTGATGATCAAATTAATAATCAAACAAGGACTTTTACAGCCCTTAAAGGACAAGTTACTGGTCCTGTTACCTTTGCTGTTGGAATAACTGATCAAAATAATAAAGCTATTTTTTATAATGATGAGTTACGGGATATAGCAGTAAAACATATTGCTATGCATGGAAAATATCAGGCAAAAAAATTCATAGAAAAAGGTATAAAGCCTATTATATTTTTTGATGAACCTGTTCTAGCAGGATTTGGAACATCTGCTTTTATTACAATTACAAAACAAGATGTTACAAACGCATTAAATGAAGTAATAAAGGCTGTGCATAAACAAAATGGGCTTGTTGGAGTTCATGTATGTGCTAATACAGAATGGTCTATTCTGTTTGATTTAAATATTGATATTATCAGCTTTGATTCCTACTCATATTTTAACAAATTTATATTATATCCTGAAATGATTAAAAAATATATAAATCGCGGCGGTATTCTTGCATGGGGAATTGTGCCAACTTTGAATGTTAATGATATTGCAAAGGAAACAACAAATAGTTTAACTAAAAAATTAAAATTTCAAATAAAAGAAATTGAAAAACTTGGTATTTCAAAAAAAACAATTATAGAGCAATCTTTTATTACTCCAAGCTGTGGAACAGGTTCAATAGATATTAATTCTGCAATAAAAGTACTTGAGCTTACAAGGGATGTGTCAAAAGAAATACAATCATGGTGATTAAGGTTCAAGGGGCAAGTCTTAAAAGGAGATATTATTGATTTTCCTTTAAAGCTTCTTTTGAGAAATTTTTAGAATGTTTTCCAAGCTCTTTTAAATATATTGGATAACTTTTTATTAATTTAGTGCGTATTCTATTCCAAGGAAGATCTGCAAAGCTTCCATATTCCTTTATATACTCCATATGCTTATTTCCCAGTTTATCTAAGGCATGAAATATAGAATCTTTTGTTCCATCAAATTCCAAAGGTTTTACATTAAAATTATTACAAAGTTCTATATTAAATGCAGGGGTTGCTTTTATCCATTTATTATTTAAAAATAATTCAGTATATCCGTGGTAAAAAAAAATATCTGTTCCCATTAATCTCATTAATTGTTTTGTGGTTAAATGATTTTTAACATCAGCAAATCCAAGTCTTGAAGGAATTTTCTGGCTTCTTGCCAGAGCTGCCAAAAGCACTGCCTTTGCCACACAATATCCATATCCTTTATTTAAAACAAAGCTTGCCCTCATAGATTCTTTTTCAGGCTCTATGCTATATGGATTATATCTGATTTTATCTCTAACTGCATAATACAATTGAACAGCCTTTTTAATTTTTGAATCGCGAGTTTTACAATTTTTTCTGGCAAACTCAATAATTTTTGGATGATTACTTTCAATATAATATGTGGATAAAAGATATTTTTTCATAATGTCCTTGTTTAAAGTTTGTTGAAATCCTAGAAAATGTTCTAGAAAAGATAAAGAGTTTTTACTCTAAAATAAAAAGCCCTGCCCTTTGGACAAGGATTTTTACTTTTATTATTGTCCTTGACAGGTATTTATCATATTATCATTACTATGTTAATAAAGCCAATATATGATGAGGAGTAAATAAATGACTAGTAAAGTATATTTTATAGATTTTAGAGCAAATCCTAAGGAAAACACTCTTGATAAGCTTGTAAGGCTTATAAAAACTGGTGGGATAAATAATATATTAACAAAAAAAGATATAGCTGGAATAAAACTGCATTTTGGTGAAAAAGGCAATACTGCATTTATTCGTCCTCCCTATATTAGAAAAATAATAAAATCTATTAAAAAAACTGGAGCAACACCTTTTTTAACAGATACAAATACACTTTATGCAGGAACAAGAAGCAATACTCCAGAACATATAAAAACTGCCGTAGAAAATGGATTTTCATATTCCAGTATGGATAATACACCAATTGTTATTGCAGACGGGTTAAGAGGACAAAATGAAATTAAAGTTAATATAAATCAAAAAAACTGCAAAAATGTGTATATTGGTTCAGAAATAATTGCCTGTGATGCTCTTATATCAATAGCTCATTTTAAGGGACATGAACTTAGTGGATTTGGTGGAACTTTAAAAAATCTTGGAATGGGATGTGCCTCCAGAAAAGGAAAGCTTGACCAGCATTCCACAGTAAGCCCCAAAATAAAAACAAAAAACTGTGAAGCTTGCTTAGATTGTGCAAAACACTGCCCTGGTGACGCTATAATTCTTAAAGATAAAAAAGCTTTTATATTATCTGAAAAATGTATTGGATGTGGAGAATGTATTATTAGATGTCCTGTTAATGCTGTTAACATAAGATGGAATCAGGCAATACCTGTTTTTCTTGAAAAAATGATGGAATATACCTTAGGAGTACTTAAAAATAAAAAAGAAAAAGCTTTTTTTATTAATTTTATTACAGATATTTCTCCTGCCTGTGATTGTCTTTCCTATAATGATTCTCCCATTATAAGAGATATAGGAATCCTTGCATCAATGGACCCTGTTGCTATTGATCAGGCTTCAGCAGACCTTGTTAATGCTGAAAAAGCTTTGCCTGAAACCTGCCTTAAAACAAATACAGATGCTGGAGAAGATAAATTTAAGGGACTTTATCCCTATGTGGATTGGGAAATACAGCTTGAATATGCTCAAAAAATAGGTCTGGGAAATCGAAAATATGATCTTGAAACTATTGAAGCATTGTAAAAACACTTTATATATTTTATCAAAATTCTTTAAAAGGATAAAATATGCCGAGAAAAATTATTGATATTTCTATTTGTATAGAAAATGATGTTATTTCTGATCCTAAAGGATTTGGTCCTAAAATAACTTATTTAAATCATCAAGAGACTTTTGGGCAAATGCAGCCATTTTTTCCCGGCTTAAAAAAAGAAGATTTACCAGATAGTGAAGCATGGGCAATTGAAAAGCTAGAATTAATTACGCATAATGGTACACATCTGGATGCACCTTATCATTTTCATTCAACAATGAATAAAGGAGAAAAGGCTATTACCATTGATGAAGTTCCTCTGGAATGGTGCTTTCAAAATGCAGTCAAACTAGACTATCGTCATTTTAAAGATGGCTATGTTGTAACAGTAAAAGATGTAAAAAAAGAGTTGCGTCGAATTAATCATAAATTACTTCCCCTTGATATTGTACTTATTAATACACGGGCAGGCATCCGTTATGGATTTGATGATTATATTTCCGCAGGTTGTGGTATGGGATATGAGGCAACAATGTATTTACTGGAAAAAGGAGTCAGACTAACTGGCACAGATGCCTGGAGTTGGGATGCACCCTTTTTTTATACAGCAGAAAAATACCAGAAAACAAAAGATCCATCTTTAATATGGGAAGGGCATAAAGCAGGAAAAAATATTGGTTATTGTCATTTGGAAAAACTACATAATCTTGAAATATTGCCATCAAGTGGTTTTATGGTTGCCTGTTTTCCAGTAAAAATAAAAAAGGCATCTGCTGCCTGGACTAGAGCTGTTGCTATTATTAATGAATAAAAAGAGATTTATTTATTTTTGGAATTAATCCTGCGTTTTCAGCTTTTTCAAAAAAAAGTTTTATGGCTTTTTTACCTTGATTACCAATATTTTTTGAAAAATCATTAACATAAAGATTAATATGTTGTTTTATTACATCATTATTAAGCTCCTTGGCATGTTTCTTAATATAATCAACTCCAGCATCTGGATTTTTAAAAGCATAATCAATGCTTTGAGAAATTAAAGATTCTATTTTTAATGCAATTAAAGGATCAATTTCTCTTTTTACTGCAATACAGCCAAGGGGTATTGGAAGAGTTGTTTTGTCCTCCCACCATTTCCCAAGATCAACTAGACACTTAAGTCCTATTTTATCAAAAACAAATCTTGCTTCATGAATTATTACGCCAAAATCTGCATCTTCTTTAATCACACAAGGCATTACATTTTCAAAAGGCATTGGAATAAATTCAGGATTTACATCAGGATAAAGATTTTTAAGATAAAGCCTTAAAAGAAAATATGCTGTTGTTCCTAGACCTGGTACAGCAATCTTGGGTACAGCAATTCTGGGATTTGTTTTTTTTATTTTTTCTTTTAAAGATTTAAATATTATAAGGGGACCACATCCTCTTCCCAAAGCTGCTCCTGTTTTTAAAATAGCATATTTTTGTCTAAGATGTCCCAAGGCTCCAAAGGAAAGTTTTGTAATATCAAAACATTTTTTTTCAGCATTTTTATTAAGGGTTTCAACATCTGCTAAGGTTATTTTAAAATCAAATTCTTTTGTATCTATAAGTTTATGAGCTATAGCATGGAAAATATATGTGTCATTGGGACAAGGAGAATAAGCTAAAGATAAAGATATTTTTTTGTTTGCACTCATTGTGTTTTCATTTTTTTTAATTATATTAGTTTGTTAGGCACTTTGACAAGCTGTTACGTAATGACCACCGTTTCCTGAGCTTATCCAAGAATGTAAAAACAAATAATTTAAGTAAAAAGGTAATTTTATGGATATTACAATAAACATTCCAATAACCCATAGAGCCTATACAAATGGAGAAAAAACAGTAAGATTAAGCGGCAAAACAGTAAATGAAGTTCTTGAAAAACTTGTTCAAATTTATCCTGACATAAATAATAAGCTTTTTAATAATAAAAACGAACTTCACAAAACCATTGAAATATATGTAAATATGAAAAGTGCCTATCCCAATGAACTAGAAAAAGAAATAAAAAATGGAGATGAAATACAGATTTTAACAGTTCTTGCCGGAGGATAAATTCATTAGTATTTGGAAAAACAAAATACTTATAAAGACTAAAAAAAGTATAGTTTTTCATACAAAAAAAAGGGATTACAAAAAATTGCAACCCCTTTTTAAAATTCATCTCAAAATTTAATGTTTAAGATTATAACGGCATTATTTTCTATTGCCATACTCAGCATAGGCCATTGCAGCAATTCTATAAACAATATGTGCCATTTTTGAAAATGGTAAAAAAGCAAATAGATTAAAAACTGCAATAAGATGCAGATAATATAAAAAGTATGAAAAAGTAGCAGCCCCTGCAAGTCTTGTCATTTCTGCAAGAAGACCTGTAACTCCCAGAGAAAGTACTATACAAAGAATATACCAATCCTTATATAAAGTAACTTGATCTTCCTTTGCCATACGATTTTTTATCATAAGACAACTTCCAATAACCAGAGCAACGCCACTAATGTTAGCAATCCATTTTACAGGATTAAACTGTGAGTAGGGACCTGGAATATGAAATATATATAAAACAACAAAGAAAATTCCTGTTACAATGGCAAGACCAATAAATGAATAAAGAATCATCATATGGGCAGTTGACCTATCTTTATTTGCCTCACATTCATTAAACTTGTCATGCTTTAAAATAACTGGAATTATACGCACAAAAGCACTTGCAAGTCCGCCCCAGTTTAAATCTTTTCTATTAGTTTTGTTTTCAGCAACTGCATTTTCATGGATATCAACTACAAAGCGTTTAAGGCCTATGGCAAATGCTATAGTAACAAAAATTGAAAGTGGGATAAATGTAAGATCAACAAACCATGTTGAAAAAAAGTCAGAATGAGCAATTGCACCATGGGTATCATGGGACCATGCTATACCGATTTTATTAAATAGTCTAGTCATTGTTTCACCAGCTGCCATGGTAATATATGCAAATATTGCAAACCATATTGCTGGAATCCCAAGAAGAAAAGGAAGTTTTGATGGATCATTCACAGCTCTGGCAAGGGATTTTGGTTGTGCATATTCAACTATTGCTGTGGATCTTATTGCAGAAAGAACATCTCCAGGTCGTGCACCTCTTGGGCAGAGTTCAGAACAGTCTCCACATTCATGGCAAAGCCAGATATCTCCACTAGAGATGAGTTTATCTTTAAGTCCCCAGGACGCTGCAATCATCTCTTTCCTTGGGAAAGGACTATTATCAGGTGCAATGGGACAAGCAACTGAACATGTTGCACACTGAAAACATTTTTTAAGTGTGTCTCCTCCAAGGTTCACAATCTCATCAATAAAACCAAGATCAGGTTGTGCAAGATATTTTTCAGCCATGTGATACCTCCAAATTCTAGAAAATTTTTATCCTAGAAATTTCTATATTAGAGTTTATCAAAGAATAAGTATTTAAATATTCATGTTTAAATTAGATTTAAAAACTGTACTATTAAAAACAAATTATTTTTAAAAAAAATGTAATACTTATTCTTTGACTCACTCTTATTTATATTAGAATCCTTTAAAAGGATTTGGGCCAAGAGCTTCTACTTCTTCAACAAATGAGGTGAGAAGTAAAGGAAGTTTGTCATATTCATCAATGGCAATCTCTTCAAATCTAACACGCTCCTCTTCAAGGGCAAGACTTGAAAGTGCATCACCAATTTTTTGAACTCTTATTTCCGCAAGCTCACTGCCCTTTACAAAATGACATTGATAATCATCACCTTTTTTACAACCAATAACAATAACACCATCCATTCCCTGGGCAAGTGCATCTTTAATCCAGATTGTATTAAGAGAACCAAGACAGCGAATAGGTATTACACGTACATCTGGTGAATAATCAACCCTGTTCATACCAACCATATCAAGGGCAGGATATGCATCATTCTCACATACAAGGGCAAGAATTCTATAGGGAGGTTCATCATAATCATCTTCTGAAGGAACACCTACAGCCTTTATCTGGGAACCAATACTATCTATGCTGTAATCTGCAAAACTTATAATTCTTTCAGGGCATGCACCAAGGCATGTTCCACATCTTCTGCATCTAGCAGGATTAACTTTTGGTGTTCCCTTTTCATCATCATCAAGAGCTCCAAAAGGACATTCTACGGTACATCTCTTACACTGAGTGCATCTTTGAAAAAAGAAATCAGGAAATGTCATATCCCCGGATCTTGGATGAACTGCCACACCTCTATTAACAGATTCAATACACTGAATAGCTTTAAGAGCAGCACCTGTTGCATCTTCTATTGATTCTTCAATAGTCATACTACGTCGTATGGCACCTGCTGCATAAAGACCTGTTCTTTGTGTTTCATAGGGAAAACAAATATAATTTGAGTCAGCATATCCACCAAATATATCATTATCACGGAAACCAGGTCCCTGTCTGTAGGCAAGGTTAATAACAGGATCATCAACTGTTACAGGAACCATTCCATTAGCAAGAACTACCATATCTGCTTTAATATTAAGATTATCACCTAGAAGAGTATTGTTTGCATCAACAATAAGAGAATCACCCTGTTGAGTTACACTAGTTACAGCACCTTTAGTAAGAAATATTCCATTATCCTGCTGTATGGATTTATAAAAATTTTCCTGGAGCCCTGGAGTTCTCATATGTTGATAAATTATATAAGCTTTACCATCTTTATAATCTTCTCTAACATATTTAGCATGTTTTAAGGCAACTCCGCTTGTTACAGCACCACAGTAATCAAAGTCTGCATCATCTTCATCTTTTCCCGGAGATTGGACAAATACAACATTCTTTGCCTCTTTACCATCTGAAGGTCTTATAATTTTACCATTACCTGCAATTTTTTCAAATTCATCATTAGTAATAACATCAGGAAGATCAATGCCAAGATGAGCAAATTCTTCACCTTCAAGTTTAGAAAGACGCCAGCCTGCAGCAAGAATAACAGCACCATAAAGTTCACCATCTGGATCCAGGGAAAGAATATCATTTTTCCCTTTATTATATTCAAGGTATTTTGCATGTTGATCTTCTGCATTAAGTTCATTACCTTTTTCATCAACAAGCATTTCTTCGGGAAGTGGGAATGGAACATCCCAAGGTATTCTTTCACCGGGTTTTTTAAATGTAACTGTAAATTCTCCGGGCTGTCCTGCAATACGGGCAACTTCTGTATTTGTTTTTATAGTAATATTGGAATAGTTTTCAAGCTCTTGAATTTTTTCATCAATTATTGTGGGAATAATATCTTCAAAAGGCTCAGAAACAGGCATTTGCGAACGCATATTAGTTAAATATCCACCAAGTTTATCCTGTTTTTCAACAATAGTTACTTCAAAACCTGCCTTTGAAGCATCAATAGCTGCTGAAATTCCTGTAATACCACCTCCAAGAACAAGAATTTTTTTGGAAAAAGATTCTGTTTTATATGGCTCTGGAATATTAATTTTTTCAACTTTAATCATACCCATTTTAATATAATCTTCAGCTTTCATCTGAATTGGATCAAAATGTTCTTCATCATCTTTTTGATCTTCTTCAAGTTTTGGATATGTTTCCCTTGAATGAGGCCATACAACTCCTTCTCTCAAATTAACCCTTTCAATAACGCAACCTTTAAAATCAAACACATCAAAATTTACGCGCCTTGAGCAGGCACCAATAACTATAGCATTGACTTTATCGTCATCAACATCTTTTTGAATGAGTTTAACACCTTCTTCCCCACAAAGAAATGGATGAGTAGTACAGTTTATACCCTCTTCATCCGGAACTTCGACAAGGTCCTCCATATCAAGGACATCTCCGATTCCACAGCCTGTACATATATACACACCATATTTTTTATCCATGATATTACCTCCCTACCAAAGTTTGAATAGCTTTTAATGCCATTCCAGTTGCATTTTGATTAGATGTTATAACATCTGCTGGCTTATTAGCACATCCTGCTGCAAACATACCGCCTTCTTTAAAATCATTAACAATAAAACCATCTGAATTAAATTGAAGGTCTGCATTAGGTTTATCCAAAGAAGCATTTGGCTGCATTCCAGTTGCAAGAACAAGCATATCTACATTTTGCCGTACTTTTTCACCTGAAATTGTATCTTCAGCAACAAGATTAATATTTCCTGTGCTTTCTTCTTCTGAAACTTCAGCAACTTTTCCCTTTATAAAAAAGATGTTTTCATCTTGTTTCAATTTTTTATAAAAATTTTCATATTTTCTTCCAGAAGCTCTAATATCAATATAATAAATATAAATCTTTGCATTAGGATACTGTCCTCTCAAATATGTTGCATGTTTAAGAGAAGCCATACAGCAGATATACGAACAATAAGAAAGATGATTTTCATCCCTTGAGCCTGCACATTGAGCAAAAGCTATTGTATCAGGAGCCTTGCTGTCTGAGGGTCTTAGTATTTCGCCTTTTGTTGGTCCATTAGGTGCTGCAAGTCTTTCAAGCATCATATTAGTAATAATATTTTGATACATCCCAAAACCAAGATTACTTATTTTTCTAGCATCATAAGGTGTCCAGCCTGTTGCCCAAACAATAGCGCCAACTTTAAATTCCAAACTTTTTTCCTGCATATCAAAATCAATGGCATCAAATTTACATGCCTCTTTTACCTTGTTTTTATCATCTTCTAACATTGATGAAGACATTACATAGCGTGAAGGGAATGCTATGTTATTTGGAAGATATGCAGCTTTTCTTTTATCCATCCCTAGATTATAATCATTGGAAATTTCAGATTCACAAACTTTTTCGCATTCTCCACATGCAGTGCATTTTTCATTTACATATCTTGGGGTTATTTTTATTTTAACTGTATAATCCCCTGGAGAACCATCAACTTCTTCAACCTCTGCCATAGTAAAAACTTTAATTTTTGGATTATCTTTTATTCTTCTGTAATTTATCTCAAGTCCGCATGTAGGCGGGCAAAGTTTGGGAAAGTATTGTTTAAGTTGAGATACTCTTCCCCCAAGAGAAGGTTCTTTCTCAACAAGCAATACTTCATACCCTACCTCGGCAGATTCTATGGCAGTAGTCAAGCCACTAATACCGCCGCCAACCACCATAATAATTCCACCAGTTGAGGCTGATTTATCTGTTGTCATGCTGTTCCCTCCGTGCGTAAAAAGTATTTTTTTCATTTAAGATGCCTAATTTGTTATTTTCAGGCACCCTCCCCTTTCTCCTTTTTTATAAATCTGTAAAAAATAATATTTTACAACCTTATAAAAAAGGAGATAGGACAAATTTAACAGCATTATAAAAATTCTCAGTACTTTGTCCCAGTATTTTTTTAAATTTTTAAATACTAGATTTTATATATGAAATTTTTTAATTAGCTATCTATATTTCAAATTTGAAAAAACCTCCAGACACATTTTTTTGCATCTGGAGGTTTTTTTTCTTAAAAATATATACCTAGAATATTCTCTTATTAAAATTAATCAGAGATAATTTTTTGGTATGGAACTTTTTTAAGAGTCCATTCATTTGTTTCTTTATTATATAATGAATTAACAAAACAGAACCATTCTTCATCATTTTGACCCATGAAGTCACCTCTGTAGTAGAATCCAGGATATCTTGATTCTTCGCGGTATTGAATATGACGAGTATGAGCTTGAACTGTGTAAAGACGATGATTAATTTCCCAAGCTCTAAGAAGCTCATGAAGATCACCAGCAGCTATTTTTTCAAGATCCTCACGGAAATATTCAAAATTTTCCATAAGTATCTCAAGAGCTTTACCACCAGTCATGTAGTATGTTGCAGTTCCGCCACCATACTCATTAGTCATCTTCATAAGACGCATTGCCATACCAGCAGGTTTGCAATAATTGGGGTTAATGTCTTCAGCAGTTGTATATTCACAATGATCAAGATAATTTCTAACTGGTTTGTAAACAAAATCAACAATTTCATCATCTGTTTCTTTAAAACTTACTTCTTCAGGATTGTCTCTGATATATCTGACCATCTCTTTTGCACAGATACGACCTTCAGCATGGGAACCAGATGAGAATTTATGACCAGAGCAGCCAACGCCGTCACCAGAGGTAAACAGACCTTTAATAGTGGTCATACGGTTGTAAACTTTGTCTCCAACACCCCATTTGTAGTCAGCAGGAACCCAGTCTTCGTCAGGACCTGAACACCAAATACCGCAACAACCAGAATGTGAACCAAGGAGATAAGGTTCAGTAGGCATAATTTCTGAATCTTTTTTCTCAGGCTCAGTATTTGTTGCACACCAGAGGTTTGCCTGACCACATGTCATATCAAGAAAATCTTCCCAAGCTTCAGATTCAAGGTGTTTAAGCTCTTTTTTGCTCATAGTTGCACCAAGTTTTGCCAAAGCATCAGAAGTTTTCATGATAATTGGACCACGACCTTCTTTGTATTCTTTCATCATAAGATGATTTCTCAGACAAGTTGGAGTAACAGCTGCGGTTCCATATGGAGCATATTTTTCAAGCTCTGCCTTTGCTTCATCACTTGCAGCATAATTTTCACCAAGTCCATTAACAGTCTGTGCTTTAAAAAGAAGGAACCATGCACCAACAGGTCCATAACCATCTTTAAAACGTGCTGGGGTGAAACGATTTTCCATCATGGAAAGTTCAGCACCAGCTCTTAATGCCATTGTATAGGTAGAACCAGCATTCCATACAGGATACCATGCACGACCTTTACCTTCACCAACTGAACGGGGTTGATAAATATTAACAGCACCACCGCATGCAACCATAATAACTTTGGCTTTAATTATATATACTTTATTTTCACGAACTGAGAAACCTACTGCTCCAGCAATTTTACTTGGATCATCTTTATCATTAAGAAGTTCAACTATAAAACATCTTTCAAGAATATTTTCATCACCAAGAGCAAGTTTTCCTGCTTCAGCAACGATTCTCTTGTAGGATTCACCATTAATCATAATCTGCCATTTTCCAGTACGAACTGGAGTAGCACCAGATTTAAGAGTACCAGCTTTTTTACCTTTTTTACCATCAAGATTTTTTCCATCATCTGTTTTTTTCCAAATAGGAAGTCCCCATTCTTCAAAAAGATGAACAGAATCATCAACATGACGACCAAGATCAAAAATAAGGTCTTCACGCACAATACCCATAAGATCATTTCTTACCATGCGAACATAATCTTCAGGTTTGTTTTCTCCAATATATGTATTAATAGCTGAAAGACCCTGAGCTACTGCACCTGATCTTTCAAGGGCAGCTTTATCACAAAGAAGAATCTTTGTATCATCGCTTGCCCATTTTTTTATTTCAAAAGCTGTTCCGCAGGCAGCCATACCGCCACCAATGATCAGAACATCAACATCTCTTTTGTCAACCTCTGGATCTCTTACAGCTTTAAGTTCTCCAATAGGCTTATTAGGTAATGCCATTATATTCCTCCAAAATTATAAATTAAAATATTAATTAAATGGATGACAGTAAAAATTTAAGCAAGCTCTGTTGGAGCTTTGAGTTCATAACCATCTGCTTCCTGTGTAGAAAGAAGTCCACTGTCAAGGTCTTTACCTTTAAGGTCAAGATAAGCATTTGCTTCGCCTTCAGGAGTAGTTCTGATAGGGAACTTAAAACGTTTTATAACTCCATTTCTAAACTTACATGTCCACATAATGTCTTCTGTGCCCATCATTGGAACAACACTGCTTCCCATTGGAACAAAATCAGAGTAACCTCTGCATTCAATTGCTTGAGAAGGACAAATTTTCACACATGAGTAACATTCCCAGCATTGATCTGGTTCTTGATTGTATGCCTTCATCTCATTAGGTTCAAGTACCATAAGGTCATTAGGACAAATATACATACATGCTGTTTTGTCCCCACCCTTGCAGCCGTCACATTTTTCAGCTATTACAAAAGATGGCATTTATATTACCTCCCTCAATTGTGTGTTGAAACTAAGATGTTTCAACAACATTAATTAACATAATACGACATAAAAAACTATATGCCGCGTTATTATACAAAAATAGATCAATATTTGACCTGTTTATCCTAATCTATAATTTTAAAATCACTAATTAATAATTCAAAAATTATAAAAATTATAAAAATATCACCCGCTAAAATACTTTGTCAAGAATTATTCTATACCTAGGTCTAGCACCTATTTATTTTAAAATTTATGCAAAGCATGGTATAGATATTTCTCTTTAAATTTAAATTATTTTTTTAGTTAAATCCAGTTTTATCCAGCTCCAAATCCTCCCCCCTGAAATTGGACAAACTCATAAAAAGTTGGTGATGTACCAATATGTTATTTAAGAATATCAACGCTTATTATTTTACCAAATTTTATAACATCTTGTTGAAAACATTTTATAAGGAATAAAAAAATAATATTTTTATATTATTTCAAATGTTTAGATTTGAATCTTTAAATAAATTTAATTGTTTATTTGATTTTTTTCAATATTTAATTCCTTGTTTTTTTATTATTTGTATAACTAGAATTCATAAAACTTGTATTCAAATCCAAAAAAAGTTAAAAAAATATGGTTAAAATTTGAAAATAATCACTCCCTGGGCATATATAGATACAAATATAATCAAAATATGGAACCCTTTAAATAACTGGCATAATAATGCCCCAATTATTAATATCTGACCGCAACAAATTATTTATAAAGATTAAAAAAGAATCTAGTGTTTCATATAAATATTAAGGAAAAAGCTTTTAAATGAAATGGTACAAAAAAATGGGTTAATTTTTAATTGTTTGCCCGAGCAGCATCAATAACTTTTTACTAAATCACTAAGCTTGTAAAAGTCAACTAATTCAATGATGAAATTTATAAAAAAAATGCCCGAGTAAAAAGCTCTATATACAAAATGTAGTATTTTTTCAAGGATTAAATGATACATATAGTATTTTGAAGTCTTGAAAAAATACTACATTAAAGTAAATGAAGAGTTTTTGCAACATCATCAATATTCGTAAAATAGCTATCAAATTATATAAAAAATATTTATGGAGGATTTAATGCAATTATCTATTACAAAAAAAAATAAACAAGGGACAAGACCTGATGATTCAGAATTGAGTTTTGGCAAAAAATTTACAGATCATATGTTTAATATGGATTATTCCCCCAGCAAGGGATGGCATAATCCACGCATAGAGCCATTTGCTAATATTTCTCTTTCACCTGCAACTATGGTGCTTCATTATGGACAGGAAATTTTTGAAGGTTTAAAAGCATATAAAACTTCCAGAAAAGACATTCAGCTTTTTAGAGCAAGAGATAGTTTTAAACGCATGAATAGGTCTGCAAAAGGTTTATGCGTTCCTGAAATTGATATTGATTTTATTATGGATTGCCTTAAAGAGCTTTTAAAAATTGAAAGAAATTGGATTCCAGAAACATTTGGAACTTCACTATATATAAGACCTACAATTATTGCAACCGATGCTTTCCTTGGAGTAAAAGCCTCTGATACCTATAGATTTTTTATTATTTTATCTCCTGTTGGAGCCTATTATGCTGCAGGATTTAATCCAGTAAAAATATTAGTTTCAGATGAACATGTTAGAGCTGTAAAAGGTGGGGTTGGAGAATATAAAACTTCAGGAAATTATGCTGCAAGCCTTTTAGCATCCGAAAAAGCAACAAAACAAGGTTATGCACAAGTTCTTTGGCTGGATGGTGTTGAAAGAAAATATATAGAAGAAGTTGGATCTATGAATATTTTCTTTTATATTGGAGATGAACTTGTTACGCCAGAACTTAATGGAAGTATTTTACCTGGAATAACCAGATATTCTGTTCTCCAACTTGCTAGAAAATGGGGCATGAAAGTTTCTGAGAGGAAAATTAGTATTAATGAAGTTATGAATGCCCATAAACAAAAAACGTTAAAAGAAGTTTTTGGCACAGGGACAGCAGCAGTAATTTCTCCGGTGGGAGAAATCAAATATCGTGAAAATATTATCACAATTAATCATGGGAAAACAGGTAATATAGCATTAAAATTTAATACCAGTATAACAGATATTCAGTATGGAAAAGCAGAAGATACAGAATCCTGGATTGAAAAAATAGAATAAAATTCTTGTTATCTTATATTTTAATTTTAAAATATAACTTCCCCAAAGAAATATTTGTTAAAATCAAATCCTTAGAAAAATAGTGATAAGAATTTAAATATTATGTCTAATTAATTAAAATTATTTGTTGTCCATGGCTATCAATAACTTTTTACGAAAAGTATGAATTTTAGAAAAAAGGAGAACAAGAAAAAATGGTAAAAAAACAAGATGAGCTTGTTCCAGTTGGGAAAAAAATCAAAAAAGCACGGCTCGCTAAAAAGGTTGATTTAGATTTATTTGCAAGGGAGACTGGACTTACTAAAGATTACATAAAAGAGTTGGAAAAAGGAGAGCAAATCCCGTCTGTTGGTACTTTGCTTCAAATATCAAAAATACTTTGCCTTGATTCTAATTTTTTTCTTAAAAATTCTGATACTAATACTAAAGAGCGTGTCAGGGCTTATACAAAAAGAACAGATAATTATGTATATACCCCTCTTTGTCTTGGAGATGAAAATAAACATCTTAAGGCTTTTCATATAACAGTTCAAGCAGAACAAGCACACAGGGGAGTTGGTTTTAAACATGAAGGAGAAGAATTTGTATATGTTTTAAAGGGAGATGTTGAAATTAAAGTTGGTGATAATATAAATACTTTAAGTGGTAGGGATTCACTTCATTTTAATTCAGGTATTAAACATGATTTAAGAAATATAGGAAAAACTGATGCTGAACTTATAGTTGTTGTATATAGCCCCTAGCATATATAATTTTTATATGGAAATTTATCTCATAATAAAATTCATCCTATTTAAAAAAGAAAAAAGGCAACCGACTGCCATGAGGCATATCTGGTTTTTAGTTCTTAGTTTGTCTTATAATGAAACATGAAAAAATATTAAGTACTTATAAGTTTCTTTATAGAAAAAGCTGTTACAAAAAAAAGGTAGATATTTTTATTTACAACATATAGTCATTGCTTGACAATATCGTACTATATATTGTAGCTCATTCTTAGGGTTTTATATTCACTAACATTTTGTCAGATTTACTCTTAACTTTCATATAAAAGATATACATATAAAAATTTTATTTTTTGAGAAAACACAGTGTTTACAATTTATAAGCACCAAAGGAGAAATATGGAGAACAAAGAAAAAATTATCCTGATAAAAGATAGAGCAAGAAAAAATTTTTCAAGGGGATTTAATTGTGCAGAATGCATTATGGAAGCTGTGCTGGAATATGTTGATACAGGTCTTCCCCAAAAAACTCTTAAATTAGCCAGTGGATTTGGTGGTGGTGTAGGACTTTATGGAGATACTTGTGGAGCTATTACTGGAGCTGTATTGGCTGTGGGTGCAGTTCATGGACGTAGCAAACTACCTAGTGGCGAAGATAGAAAAATTATTGCCCAAAAAGCATCTAAACAGCTTTATGGAAAGCCTGGACTTTATAGATTGTTTAATCAGCTGCCCAATATGGTTAAAGATAAATATGGAAATACTCTTTGCCGCGAAATTTGCAGCAAGTGGAAGGATAACTGGCTTTGCCGTGAACATGCACTGTATTGTCGAGAGATAATTACTGACATTGCTGATTTTGCAGGAAAACTTATTTATACTAATAAAGATGAAATTAGTTCAAAAGCTTTTGGAAACAATGTGGAAAATTTAAAAGATGTTCCTGAAAATTGCGATTCCAAGGGCTGAGGCACTGCTCTTGGTTAGGAGTTTCCTAACCTTTTTAAATTTTCTAATATTAGTATCTGGCCATAACAAAGAATGAAAAACTTATAAAAATTAAAAAAAAACTGATGTTTTATATAAACTTGCGGAAGATTATTATTGTTATGCTAATACATATCCATAAGTAAGATAAGGAGTAAATTATGTTATTTAAGTTTACTGAAGAACAATTAATGATTCAGAGCATGGTAAGAGAATTTTCCAGAAAAATAGTAGCAGCTAGTGCAGCAGAACGCGATAAAACAAAAGAATTTCCCAAAGATAATTTTAAGCAAATGGGAGAACTAGGCTTAATGGGTATGATGGTTCCTTTAGAATATGGCGGAGAAGGAGTTGATACTATTAGTTATGTTCTGGCTCTTTCAGAAATTGCCTATTCCTGTGCATCAACATCTGTTGTTATGTCTGTTCAAAATTCCATTGTTTGTGAAAGCATTTTAAAATATGGCACAGAAGAACAAAAACAGGAATTTCTAGCTCCTTTGGCATCTGGCAAAATAATAGGAGCCTTTGCTTTAACAGAACCTCTAGCAGGTTCCGATCCTATGAGCCAGACAACAACTGCTGTTATAAAAGGTGATGAATATATAATAAATGGTACAAAGCGATTTATTACATCAGGTGAAAATTCAAAAGTTGTTATTGTTACTGCAAAAACTGATGAAAGCACTGGTCATAAAGGAATAAGTGCCTTTATTGTTCCAAAAGATTCTCCCGGGCTTATTGTTGGACAACAAGAAGATAAAATGGGACTTCGAGCATCAGATACAACCGATCTTATATTTGAAAACTGTTGTATTCCTTCAAAAAATATTCTTGGGAAAGAAGGAGATGGATTTAAAATAGCTATGGCAGGACTTGATGGTGGAAGAATAGGAATTGCTGCTCAGTCTATGGGTGTTGCCCAGGCTGCTCTTGATGCTTCAATAAAATATGCAAAACAAAGAAAACAATTTGGAAGTACCATATCAAAACATCAGGGTATTAGATGGCAGATTGCTGATATGGCAACACAGATTGAAGCTGGTCGCCAGTTGATTTTTTCTGCTGCCAGTATGAAGGATCGCAAAGAAAAATATACAAAACAGGCTTCTATGGCAAAACTTTTTGCATCGGAAATGGTAAATAAGGTAACTGCAAAAGCTGTACAAATGCATGGAGGATATGGCTTTATCAGGGATTATCCAGTTGAACGCTTTTACAGGGATGCCAGGGTCTTTACAATTTATGAAGGCACTTCTGAAATTCAAAGAATAGTAATTTCAAACAATATTTTAAAAGACAAAAGAAAACCTTGATAATATTTATAACAATTTTTCATCAAAAATATGTTCTTGGTTTATTTCAAGAAAAAATTAAATTTATAATTCATTAATTTATATTTTATCCAAATATTTCTTTGTTTTAGTTTCTAATAGAAAAATGTCAATGAAAATTCAAAAAAAATATCCATTTTTGTACAAAGATATTATTAATGTAAGGCAAATCAAACTATTAGCAACTAAAAAAAAGTCCATTTCATGAAATAGCACAAGATTATAGACAAACAACTCAAATTTCCTTCCAAACAAAATAATCATAAAACATAATTTGTAAGTCTAGAATACTACAATTTTTAAAAGGATTTTATATTAAAATGTCATCTTTATTTTATCATCTTCATGTTCATACTGAATATTCTCTTCTAGATGGAGCCATAAGGCTTGATGCTCTTTTTAAAAAAGTAAAAGAATTTAATATGGATGCAGTGGCCATAACTGATCATGGTACTATGTTTGGAATAGCTGATTTTTACGAAAAGGCTAGGGAAGCTGGTATTAAACCTATACTAGGATGTGAAGTTTATGTTGCCCCAAGAAGTATTAAATATAAAACAAGTGAGGATAATAAGGGGTTAAACCATCTTGTACTGCTTGCCAAGGACAGGCAGGGATATTCTAATTTATGTAAACTTGTTTCCATTGCTCAGTTACAGGGATTTTATTACAAACCAAGAATTGATAAAGAACTTCTATCTAAATACAATAAAGGACTTATTGCCCTTTCTGCTTGCCTTAAAGGTGATATTCCCCAAAATATTATTCAGGGTAGAAATAATGAAGCAGATAAAGCAGCAAAGTTTTATCTTAAAACATTTGGCCAGGATAATTTTTTTCTTGAGATTCAAAATAATGGAATAGATGTTCAGGATAAAGTAAATAATGCTCTTCTAGATATGAGTAAAAGGCTTTCCATACCTCTTGTTGCCACAAACGACTGTCATTATATTTCAAAGGAAGATGTAAGGGCTCATGAAGCATTATTATGTATTCAAACAGGTGATACTTTAAATAATAAAAATCGTTTTAAATTTGATTCTGATCAGCTCTATTTTAAGTCTTGTGATGAAATGATAAGAGATTTTAATCATTATGCTGATGCAATAGAAAACACCTGCAAAATTGTTTCAAAATGTAATGTTGAATTTGATGAAAAAATCTATCATTTCCCCCAATATTTTAATGAAGAAAAAGAAAATAAAAATGTTGATGAGGTTTTTAAACAGAAAGTGGAACAGGGTTTTAAAAAAAAAATAAAATATCTAAAACAAAAAAATCCTGGAATTGATGAAAAGCTTTATAAGGAACGTATTAATTATGAAATAAAAATAATTTTGGAAATGGGTTTTTCTGGATATTTTCTTATTGTTGCTGATTTTATTCAATATGCCAAAAAAAATGGAGTTCCTGTTGGCCCTGGCAGAGGCTCTGTTGCAGGTTCAATGATTGCCTATGCAATGGGTATTACAGCCCTGGATCCCATTGAACATGGTTTGATTTTTGAAAGATTTTTAAATCCTGCCCGTAGGAGTATGCCTGATATTGATGTGGATTTTTGTATTGAAGGAAGAGAAGATATTTATAAATATGTTGTTCAACGATATGGAGGAGATGATTATGTCTGCCAGATAATTACCTTTGGAAAACTTAAAGCAAGGGCTGTTATTAGAGATGTTGGAAGAGTGCTTGGCATACCTTTACCAGAAATTAATGAAATAGCAAAAATGATTCCTGATGGTGTAACAAATCTGAAAAAAGCCATTGAACAAGTACCTCAAATTATAGAAAAAACAAAAAACAGTGCTGTAAAACAAGAACTTATAAAGATATCTTTTCTTCTGGAAGGTCTTCCAAGACATGCCTCAACTCATGCTGCAGGAGTTGTTATATCAGACAAACCACTTGTTAAATATCTTCCTCTTTATAAAGGAAAAGAAGGTGAAATTTTAACTCAATTTGATATGAATTTTGTTGAAAAGATAGGACTTGTTAAATTTGATTTTCTGGGGCTTAGAAATCTTACAGTAATAAAAAACACTCTTAAATTTTTAAAAAACCAATCTAAACCTGTACCAGATCTTTTAAACCTTGATATGAAGGATAAAAAAACATTTCAACTTCTTTCAAAGGCAGACACAGTAGGTATTTTTCAGCTTGAAAGTTCAGGAATGAAAGAGCTGATTTCAAAATTGCAACCTGCAAATTTTAGCGATATTGTTGCACTTCTTGCCCTTTATCGTCCAGGCCCCCTAGATAGTGGAATGGCTGATTCCTATGTTGAAAGAAAATATGGAAGAAAAAAAGTTCAATATCTTTTCCCGGAATTAGAGCCTATTTTAAAAGAAACCTATGGGGTTATTCTTTATCAAGAACAAGTTATGAAAATTGCAAGTGTTCTGGCAAACTATTCCATGGCAAATGCAGATGATTTAAGAAAGGCTATGGGTAAAAAAGATGTGTCTATGATGGAAAAACAAAGATCACTTTTTTTAAAGGGGGCAAAACAAAACAATTTTTCTGAAAAAAAAGCAAAGCAAGTTTTTGATCTTATGGAAAAATTTGGTGGGTATGGATTTAATAAATCTCACAGTGCTGCCTATGCATTAATTTCTTTTCAAACAGCATATCTTAAAGCTCATTATCCTTTGGAATATATGGCTGCATTAATGACTAGTGAAATGAATAATACTGACAGTGTAGTTAAATTCATGAATGAATGCCGTATCCATAAAATCAATGTTAATCCCCCTGATATTAATAAAAGTGATGCTATATTTACCATAAGTTCAAATGCCATTAGATTTGGTCTTGCTGCAGTTAAAAATGTTGGAGCAGGAGCAATTGAGTCAATTATAGAAATAAGAAATAAAAATGGTAAATTTAAATCAATATTTGATTTTTGTGAAAAAGTAAATCTTAGAAAAGTTAATAAAAGAGTTCTTGAGGCTTTAATTAAATGCGGTGCTTTTGATTCTACTTTAAATAAAAGAAGTCAAATGATGGCATGCCTTGAAGAAGCTCTGGAGCATGGCAATAGAATTCAAAGGGAAAAAGCAGACGATCAAATGGATCTTTTTGCTGATGTAGAAGGTGTTGCACCTTATGAATTTATTCCTAAAATGCCTGATATTAAAGAATGGGATAAAAATGCTCTTCTTTTACTAGAAAAAGAGACATTGGGATTTTATATCACAGGTCATCCCCTTGATGAATATAAAGATGTGATTGCAAAATTTACCAGCACAACAATATCAAATCTTAATGAAATTCAAGAACAACAAAGTGTGAGAATAGGTGGTATGATAAAACCTT
This sequence comes from Desulfobacteraceae bacterium 4572_130, assembly GCA_002084425.1. Classification (GTDB taxonomy): domain Bacteria; phylum Desulfobacterota; class Desulfobacteria; order Desulfobacterales; family Desulfobacteraceae; genus 4572-130. Next base: position 70,539 of record NBLN01000004.1, read on the forward strand.
TAAAGGTTATTAAGACTCAAAAAGGGGATATGATGGCATTTGCACTTCTTGAAGATATACAGTCAAGTATTGAGATAGTTATTTTTCCCGATACTTATAAAGATGTCCAGGACATGCTCTTGGATGAAACTCCTGTTATTTTACAGGGAAAAATTCAAAAAAGAGAAAATACAGTTAAACTTATTGCTGAAAAAATTCTTTCCATTGATATGGCGGAAAAAGAATTTCCTCCTGCAAGTATTACAGTAAAAATAAATGCTTTAACCTCTAGCGAGAATACTATAGATAAACTAAAAAAAATTACTGATAAATATCCAGGATCATGCCCTTTATTTTTAAATATTATTTTTTCAAAAAATTCATGCGTAAGAATTAAAATTTCAAAAGATAATAAAATAAATCCTGATAATAATTTTTTAAAGGATGTAAATAAACTTCTAAGTCATGGTTCCATTCAAACAATGTATGCGCCTATAAAACAACAAAAACAGGAAAAAAGAGGAAAAAGATTTAAATGAGTAACCTGACATTTAGCTTTTTCCCTTGACATAATTTTTACATATTGATAAAAATATTCGTTTTTTAAAAGGGGCGAATAACTCAGCTGGGAGAGTGCAACCCTTACAAGGTTGAAGTCACAGGTTCGAGCCCTGTTTCGCCCACCACTTTTTTAAAAATAGCTTTTTTTATGGGGGGGCGTAGTTCAGTTTGGTTAGAACGCCTGCCTGTCACGCAGGAGGTCGCCGGTTCGAGTCCGGTCGCTCCCGCCATCAAACAAAGCAAATCCTTTCATTATTTCTATACACCGCCTTAATTCTAGAATACAATTTAAGAACTTTGTACTACAATCATTCTATTTTATTGCAAAGTCTTATTATGTAAAATAGCCTGTCAGCAACTCTTTACCTTTACAAAAATTATGTTTTTAATTACTGATATTTTTTTCAGATATTTTATTAATTTTTGTATTTTGATTTTGCGTGTTTAGATCTTTTATTTTTAAATCAGATTCTGGCTTATTATTAACTTTAGATTTGGAATTAGGCTGGGTATTTTTAACAAATTTTTGTTCTATTTTTGCCAGCTCTAAATAAAGATCCCTGGTCTTTTTATTAAAATCATTTTTAAGAATTGAAATTTGTTTATTTATGTAATCTTTTTTAATCTGATTTTGCAGAATTTGTTTGAGTTGTTTTTGGGTTACGCTGATATCTATTTGGATAAATGCAAGCTCTTGTTGATATTTAGTAAGTGTTTCTATAAGCATTTTAATATTTGATAGATTTGTTTGTATTAAATCGTTTAAAGGAGAAATATTTTTTTGAATATCATTTTCAAAGTTGTTTAATTTTTTTTTAAATAATTTTTCTGTTTTATTAATAGTTGAAATATTTTTTTTGTTTACTGTTACATTCTTTTGAGACTTTTTTAAATTTTTTGTTATTTCAGGAAGTTTAACAGCTATAAATTTTTTAAATTCTGTAATATCCAGATTTATTTTGTTTAGTTTTGCTTCAATATCTTCAGCTATTATTTTTACTTTGTTTTCACCTGTACTTTGAACATTAATAACCCTTTCTTTAATATCAAAATATGCAAACAAAAGTATTATAACAATAAGGCATGGTATAATTATAGATATAATGGTTACTCTAGTTTCTATCTTTTCTATTTTAAGATCATTAATTTCTTTATAGTGCATAGATACAGCAATTTCATTATTTATGTGTTGTTCATTTTTAATTTCTAAGTCTTCTTTTTCTAGAGATTTATTATCCTGCAGCATATTTTATTCCTATTCAATTTATAGGAAAGAACTTATAATTACTTAATATTCTTTCATATAAATATTATAATATTTTAAGCCTTCAATTACACCCTTTGCATAATAGGAAGTTGCAATATAAATATTTCCATGATTGAATAATTTATTTTTTAAATCATTTGATGCGTTTCCAACCAATATCCCATACTTGCTTTGTTTTAACATATCAATATCATTTTCTGAATCACCACAACAAATTATTGGCAAATTCAGTTTTTCCCCAATATATTTTGCAGAATTTCCCTTTCCAGCATTTTGGGGAAGAATATCTATACATCGATTTCTAGTCCATATAATTTTGATTTCTAGTCTTTCTAAAGCTTTTTTAATTTTGTTTACCATAACTTTATCTTCAATATAATATGGTATTACAAATTTTTTATTATAAGGTTGATTATGCAAATCAAATTTATCAAGAGCCCTAAGAACATATTTTTTAATATTTACCCAGTTATTTTTAACTATATTTTCCCATTTTTCATCTATATTCCAACCAGGGTCATAATATATTTCAGTGCCAACATTTGAAATAATAGCATTTGGAGAAATTAAATTCTGTGCTTTAATTAAGGATATTATTGAATCTTTAAATCTACCGCTTGAATAAACTAAATAAAAAAATTTTCTATTAAAAGATATAGTTTTATTAAATTCAATAATTCCATTTTTATCACCAGTTAATGTATCATCCAGATCACAGACAAGTATATATTTCATAATTATTCCTTGAGATCTAGGGTAATCATTTTTAATCAAAAAACTATTTTTATAGATACAGTTAGTTTAAATGCAAAAAAAATACATAAGTATGCAAAATATCAACAAAAACGAAAATAGCAAAGGGGGAAAAATAATCATAGTGATTATTTTTTTAGAGCAATACTCCTTGTCTTTTTTAAGGGCAGGAGGTATTTTTATTACCTTTTAGGAGTATAAACTCCAAAGCTGTCTTCTCCTTTTTAAGGAAGATCTGCCTTGAATTTTTTTACTAGAATTTTTGAAATTTTAGAATGGAGTTTTGTGATTTGTTTTTCTTTTAAAGTTTTTTCAAGGGACCTGTACACAATTCTAAAAGAAAGGGATTTTTTCCCTTTTACAATTTGTTTGCCCTTATACACATCAAAAAGAAACACATTTTCAATAAGAGTATTATTTTTTATGATTTCATCTATTTGAAGAAAAATATTTCCTGTTTCAATTTCCAAATCAACTATAAGAGTAATATCCAATGAAATAGATGGAAATTTGGGTAAAGGAGAAAAAATAAGTGATTGAGGCATTATTTGTAAAAGAGATTTCATATTAATCTCAAAAATAAATACATTGTGTTTAACACTAAAATTTTTAAGGACTTTATCATTGATTTGACCAAAACAGGCAATAACTTTATCATTTTTTTTTACAATGGCACTAAAACCTTTTTTTAAATAAGGATATTTTTTTTCATGGAATTTTATAAATGTAAGATTATCAATATTAAGTTCTTGAAAAAGACCTTGAATAACACCTTTAATATCAAAAAAATCACATTCAGTTTTTGAAAAATGCCATGACTTGTTATTTCTTGCTCCTGTCCATAATCCTGCCAGCATTTCCCTTTCCATAGGCTGAATTCCCTTTTCCCTTGCCAGAAAAATATTGCCTATTTCAAAAAGTTTTAAAGTTTCAATTTGTTGTGAATTATTGCGTTTTACATTCTCCATAAGACCTGGAACAAGAGAAGTTCTTAAAACTGAAAAATCCTTGGAAATAGGATTTAAAATATACTCCATTGCTCTTTTTTCGTCATCCAAGGCAAGTTCTAATTTGTCACATGAATTAGAATCAGCAAAACTATAATTAAGAGCTTCGCTAAACCCAAATCCATTCATAATTTCTTTGACTCTTTCTCTAAAAATTATTTTAGGGGAAAGTTTTTCAATTTTACTTGGAATAACAGGAAAGCTTGTTTTAATATTATTGTATCCCCAAAGTCTTGCAACCTCTTCACAAAGATCTTCCGGTCTTGAAATATCAACTCGAAAACAAGGCACTCCAACCACCAAAGAATTCTTTTTTTCTAGATTTATACTAAAGCCAATGGATTTTAAAAGTTCCTGTATAGTTTTTAAACTAAGGTCTGTCCCAAGTCGTTTATTAAGAAAATCTATATTAAGAGTAATCTCAATTAAATCGTTTTTCCCAAAATTTTCATCAATAAATCCCCTTGCAACACATGCCCCAGAAATTTCAGCCATAAGTGCAACTGCTCGTTTAAGACATCTTTTTGTAGCACTTGGATCAACCCCTCTTTCAAAACGATAGGAAGCATCTGTTGCAATGCCTGATTTTTTAGCTGTTTTTCGTATGGAAACAGGATTAAAATATGCACTTTCAACAAGTACTTTTGTTGTTGTTTCTTTAATTTCTGAATTTCTTCCACCCATTACTCCTGCAATGGCAACTGATTTTTCTCCATCACAAATCATAAGCATATCAGGTTCAAGAATATGTTCTTTACCATCAAGGGTTGCAAAATTTAAGTTTTCCCCGGCTTTTTTTACTTGAATTTTATGTTGAGCAATAAAATCATAATCAAAGGCATGAATTGGTTGTCCTGTTTCCAACATTATAAAATTTGTAACATCAACTATATTATTTATAGGAGCCAGTCCAACTGATTCAAGCTTTTGCTGAAGCCAGAATGGTGACGGTCCAACTTTTACATCCATAAGAAGTCCTGCTGCATATCGAGGACATAAATCAAAATCAATAATATCAACTTTAATAAGGTCATTAATTAAACAATCTGCCTGTTTTTCCCCAGACAATTCCAAATAAAACAGTTCTGCATCTGGAATCTGAATTTTTTTTGATGATTTTTCAAAGGCAGCTATTTCTCTGGCAACTCCAATAACACTTAAACAATCTGATCGGTTTGGGGTAATATCTATTTCAAAGACATAATCAAAAAGATTTAAAGCTTTTGTTAGAGAGACTCCAGGTTGCAATGTACTGTTAAGTTCCATTATCCCTGATTTATCTAATCCCAATTTTAATTCACATGCCGAACAAAGCATTCCCTCAGAAACCTCTCCCCGTAATCTGCTTTTTTTTATTTTTAATCCATTGGGCAAAACAGACCCGGGTAAGGCACATGGTACAAGCATGTTCTGTTTTATATTAGATGCTCCACATACTATTTTTTTTAAATCATTTCCAACATCAACAGTACAACAAGTTAATTTCTCAGCCTTTGGATGTTTTTCAATTTTTTTAATTCTTGCAACAACCACATTGTCAAGATAATCAAATATATTATTAAAAGATTCAACCTCCAATCCTGCCATTGTTAATTTTGCAGCAACTTCAGAGGGAATAGAATTAATTTGTGTATATTCTTTTAACCAGTTTAAACTAACTTTCATACTTAATGAATGCTCCTTTAAAAAAAAATAATAGAATAAAGTAGGTAAATAATTTTTATAACGCCATTAAAATTGTTCTAGAAAACGCATATCGTTTTCAAAAAATTTTCTAAGATCATCAATGCCATATTTAAGCATTGCAATGCGCTCAATGCCCATTCCAAATGCAAAACCTGAATATTTTTCAGTATTATATCCTATATTTTCAAAAACCCTGGGATGCACCATACCAGCTCCTAAAACTTCAAGCCAGCCAGTCCTGGAGCATACTCTACACCCTTTACCTTTACACATGACACAGCAAATATCTACTTCTGCACTGGGTTCTGTAAAGGGGAAAAAGCTGGGTCTAAATCTTAAAAAAGTTTCTTTGTCAAAAATCTGATTGATAAAAGTAGTTAAAATTCCTTTAAGATCTCCAAAAGAAATATTTTTATCAACCATTAATCCTTCAACCTGGTGAAACATTGGAGTATGTGTAATATCTGAATCACACCTGTAAACTTTTCCTAGGGAAATAATTCTAACAGGAGGATCAGTTTTCTCCATTACCCTCGGCTGGGTGGGAGAGGTATGAGTTCTTAAAACAATATTATCAGAAATATAAAAGGTGTCTTGCATATCTCTTGCTGGATGATATTTAGGAATATTAAGAGCTTCAAAATTATAATAATCAGTTTCTACTTCTGGGCCTTCTGCAATATCAAAACCTATTCTTAAAAAGATATCTGAAATTTCCCTTGAAATTTTTGTAACAGGATGAAGAGAACCTCTATTTATAGGTCTGCCCGGAAGAGTAACATCAATAAATTCATGTATTTGTTCTTTTTTAGATTCGAATTTTATAGCAGTATCTTTTATGATTTTATCAAGTTTTACTTTTAATTTATTAGCATTTTTTCCAGCTTCAGGTCGTTGGTCTTGAGGAAGCTTTGAAATGTTCCTTAAAAAATTAGTAAGCAGACCTTTTCTGCCAAGATACTGGATAGATATATTTTCAAGTTCGTCCTGGGTTAAAGCATTTTTAATCTTTTTTACAGCATTATTTTCAATTTTTTGTAATTCTTTTTCCACAGTATTTTTAACCTTTTTTACAGCAACTGCCATACACCAAAATATGAAAAAATATTAAGCAGTTATAAGCTCTTTCATATAAATTATGATGACCAAGTAAAAAACTCCATATACAAAGTTTATTATTTTTTTAAAATTAATGATATATCTATAAATATGTCCATATCTTAAAAAAACAATAAAGCAAAATAAATGGAGAATTTTTACAACACTATTAAAGCTTGGCTGATGCCAAGGAGGCTATTTTAGAAAAACCTGCTGGATCAAAAATAGCAAGTTCTGCTAAAACTTTGCGATCAAGTTTAATTTTTGCAAGTTTAAGTCCATGCATAAATTTACTGTATGAAAGATTGTTCATTTGTACGGCAGCATTTATTCTTATAATCCAAAGTTTACGAAAATCTCTTTTACGAGTTCTACGATCACGATATGAATACATTAAAGCCTTATCTACAGCATCTGCCGCAGTACGATAAAGCTTACTACGCGCACCTCTAAAGCCCTTGGCAAGCTTTAACACTTTATTTCTGCGGCGTCTTGCCTTGAAACCTCTTTTTACTCTCATGATAAATACTCCTTAATTACCTTTATCCATTGGTATAACTGCAAGAAAATCTAAATAACTGCCTTTAGGCAGATCTGATTTTTATTTCTTAGTTTACTTCACAACAAAACATAAAAAAATAAGTAGTTATAAGTTCTTTCATATAAAGCTATAAGTTAAAATGACTGACTGAAAAGCTCCATAAACAAAACCTAATATTTTTTTAAAAATCAAATCACAAATAAAAATATCTTAAAATTTTGAAAAAATATTAGAACAAAATAAACAGGAAATTTTTACAACACCATCATCCATTAGGCAATAGACATTTAACTTCCTTTATATTACTTTTTCCAATAATTTGATCCTGCCTAAAAGATCTTTTTCTTTTTGTAGTTTTTTTTGTCAAAATATGACTTGCATGTGATTTTCTAAATTTATATTTCCCTGATCCTGTTTTTTTAAAACGCTTTGCAGCAGCTCTATTAGTTTTTATTTTTGGCATATTTTCTCCTTGTGTTTCACATTTTGATACAACTCTAAAAAGTCTAAACAAACTACTATCATAACATCGTAATAACTCTCCATCTACAAAGCATGGTATTTTTCAAAGCTAATAAAATACCCATTATTTTCTTAAGGCCTAGGGCTAACATCTAATAGTTAATTATATTGTGGTGTTGAAAAAACACTGAGGCACAAAGCAGATAGTAAGTTTGTACACCATTAATTTTCCTAAAAAAAATATGGTGACACCAAAAGGTATCACCATATTTTTTTTAACAATTCCTTATAAATATCAATACACTTAATTATTATATAGGAGAAAGAAGCATAGTCATTGTTTTACCTTCAAATTTCGGATCTTGTTCAATCTGAGCAAATTCATTTGTCATTTCACCAACTCTTGTTAAAACATCTTTAGCTTGCTTAGAAAGAATAATTTCTCTACCTCTAAATACTAATGTAACTTTTACTTTATCTTTATTGCCAATAAATTTTTTAATATGCTTAACTTTTGTTTCAAGATCATGAACATCTATTTTAGGTCTGACTTTAATTTCTTTAATAATAGAAGTTTTCTGTTTTTTCTTATTCCCCTGCAATTTTTTTGTCAGCTCATATTTATATTTACCATAATCCATTATTTTACAGACAGGCGGTTTTGCCTTAGGGGAAACTTCTACAAGATCTAGTCCTTGTTTTTTTGATTTTTGAAGTGCATTTGCTATTGGCAAGATGCCTATTTGCGTGCCATCAGAACTAATAACACGAACTTCATATGCTTTAATATTTTTATTTATATTTATTCTGTCTTGATGACGTTGCTTATCTATCCTACACCTCCTGCTATTTATTGATGCCTTAAACATGAAAAAATATCTATTTCATAATAAACTATCGAGGAGTTAATATAGTTATCTTATAAAAATTGCAAGTATTATTCTGCCTGCTTAATAGTATAGTGTTCCAACAAACTATTTTCCAAATACAATTTTTTTTTATTTTTAAAAAAAATTTTAAAAAGCTCTAGGCTTTTTTCACGAAGCACTCCAGAAACTATCTTAATTTTACTCTGCTTATAAAGAGGTGTTAAACTGGCAATATCACAGCATGTCCCACCTCCCATTGGATCTTCATAAGCATATACTATTTTTTTTATCCCGGAAAGAATTATTGCTGCAAAACACATAAGACATGGCTCCATTGTGCAAAAAAGAATCGATTTTTCAAGATCATTTTTTTTATTGGAAACCTCAATTTTCTTTAATGCTATAATTTCAGCATGATCAATCTCACTAAATATTCCTATTTTTGATGTAGTGCCTTTTCTTGAACTTGCAGAAATAATTTTGTTATTTTGTACAACAACGCATCCAACTGGGAATTCACCTACTTGAAGAGCTTTTTCAGCTTCTTTAATGGCAAAGCTCATATAATATTCATATTGTGATAATTTAATATTTTCCTGATGCATTTTAACTCTCTTTATTTTTTTATATTTTCCTGCAAGGCAAACCAAGAATCAAAATTTAGAGCTACCTCATAGCAATTGATATGGAATTTTAAAAAGCATATCGGCATACAATATATAGCTATTGCTTGACTACACTATACAATATATGGTATTCGTATTTTATATTAAAGAACTTATAATTACTTAATATTCTTTCATATTTCGTTATAAGACAAGCCAAAAATCAGATCTATCTCATAGCAATTGCTTGTAGTATTGTTCTAAATTTTTTATATATTTATCAAATTTGCAATATAAATAAAACTTATTAAAAAAACAGGTGAAACTTAAATAATGAAACCCAATACTGTTATCAAAAACATTCCTTGTATTCGTGAAACATATCAAGCAAGAGAAAAGAATTTTATTTCAGAATTTGGATGTTTAAGTTCTGAAACAAAGGGGCGTTTAAAAAAAGAACACTTATGTAGTATTCGCACACCTTTTCAGCTTGATAAAGATAGAATAGTGTATTCAAATGCTTTTAGAAGACTTAAACACAAAACACAAGTATTTCTCTCGCCTTTGGGAGACCATTATAGAACCCGCCTGACACATACTCTTGAAGTATCTGAGATTGCCAGAAATATTACAAGAGCAATGTGTTTTAATGAAGATTTAACTGAAGCAATTGCCCTTGGACATGACTTGGGGCACACACCCTTTGGTCATGGAGGAGAAGCTGTATTAAAAAAAAACTATGATTCAAGTTTTTCACATAACGAACAAAGCCTTAGAGTTGTTGATACTTTGGAAAAAAAAGGAAATGGTCTTAATTTAACACAAGAAGTTAGGGATGGTATTCTTAAACATTCCAAGGGATTTGGCGATATAATGCCCCGGGATTCAAAGGAAACTGCATCAACTATTGAAGGAAAAATTGTAAGAATTGCTGATATGATTGCCTATCTTAACCATGATCTTGATGACGCACTAAGAAGTAAAGTTATAACAGCTAGTGAAATCCCAGATATCTGCATAAAAGAATTAGGAAAAACTAATTCCCAAAGAGTTAATACTATGATTCAAGAACTTATTTATAACAGCTACTCTAAAAATGGAATTTTTCAACTTTCCATGAGAGAAAAAGTTTTTTTTGCCATGACCCATCTACGAGAATTTCTTTATAGAAAGGTATATAGAGCACCGTCTGTACATAATGAATTTATAAAAGGAATGAAAGTACTTAAAGAGCTTTTTAATTATTTCTTAAAAAATATTGATGAACTTCAAAAAGAGCTTGAAAAAATGGAAATGGCTCCATGGGATTCTTCTAAAAACTCTCTGGAAAGATCTGTATGCGATTTAATCGCCAGCATGACAGATAGATATGTCCTAGAACTTTATACAAAACTCTTTTTCCCAAAACCATGTGTATAATCATAATCTTATATTATAGAAATTAATCAATAGATAAAAAACTTCATATATACTCATCCCAAAATGGTTTACAAAAAACAAAAGCAAAAAAGTTAATTATCAAAAACACTTAAAAAATAGAATCCCTGTAAACTACTTGTGAAATAGTATACAACAACTGCCTTAAGGCAGATTTGATTTTTAATTTCTAGTTTGTCTTACAATGAAACATCAAAGAATATTAAATAGTTATAAGTTCTTTTATATAACATATAAAATAGATGGAGAATTTTTATAACCCCATTAAAAATTTACTTTTTTAACCCGATTATTCTTATCCAAAATTAACCTCCCGCTAATAGAACATTCCAACAGAATAGCTAAGGAGAACATATTCATTTAACTAACACAATTATATAAATATTTCTTGACTGAAAAGATTCATTATTGGATTATATTTTTTTTAAAATAACTGCCCTAAAGGAGATCTAATTTTCACTTCTTGATCTGCCAAACTAAGGAAACATGAAAGAATATTAAGTAGTTATAAATTCTTTCATATAAACAGGAAAGTTTAGGATAGTTTGTTTTGATAATTTAATAATAAAGGAAAGAAAAAAAAGGTGTTAAATTTATATTTTTACTATTGTTAAACAGAAATAGATTTCAAAAACTTTTATCTTTTTATTTCAACATGTTAAACATAGAAAATCTATTTTAAATTAAAAATGTTATATTTTTATTAATTAGAATAGTTTTGTAAAAACTAGTCTGATAAATTTTTAAATACAATGATGCCTTTGCATAAACGCATTATTTATAAAAACACTTTAAAAAACATAAAATATTTTTCTAATTTTTAATCTAAAAAATATTTGTAAATGCCTATAAACAAGGCTTGCTCTCTTTTGTTCAAACTTCAGGTTCAAAGGTATTACAATACAACTTCATCATAAAATTTGAACAAAATCGAGCATTGTGCAAAGCTCTCAATATATAGTAAGTTATATAAGTATATTTTGTAATGGTGTTTTTTAGTTTTCTAACAGTTTGTTAATGTTTAAAAACGCCAGAGCATGAAATACATAGGGAATTTTATTACCCTATATATTTTATTTTTAATCCCAAACATAATAAAGGAGTTACAAATGGCTTTAGATCCAACCAAACATGCAGACTGGGAAATTGCAGAGGATGCAGAAAAATCAATGCTTACAATCTATGAAATCGGTGAAAAACTGGGACTTACTAAGGAAGAGCTTCTTCCCCAGGGTCATTACATTGCTAAAATAGATTTTAGAACAGTACTTGAACGTCTTAAAGACAAACCAAATGGAAAATACATTGATGTAACAGCAATTTCTCCCACGCCTCTTGGTGAAGGCAAATCAACATGTGCTATGGGGCTTGTTCAAGGACTTGGAAAAATTGGTAAAAATGTTTGTGCGGCAATTCGTCAACCTTCAGGCGGTCCTACCATGAATATTAAGGGTTCTGCTGCAGGCGGTGGTCTGGCACAATGTATCCCTTTAACACCATTTTCCCTTGGGTTTACAGGCGATATCAATGCTATTATGAATGCACACAATCTTGCAATGGTTGCACTTACATCAAGAATGCAGCATGAAAGAAATTATACTGACGAGCAGCTTAAAAGACTATCTGGAATGGAAAGAATTGATATTGATCCCACAAAAGTAGAAATGGGATGGATTATGGATTTTTGCTGTCAAGCATTAAGAAACATCATTATTGGTATTGATGGTGTAAATGGCAAAGCTGATGGTTTTATGATGAAATCAAAGTTTGGTATTGCAGTTTCTTCAGAAGTTATGGCAATCTTATCCATTGCAACTGACCTTAAAGACATGCGTGAAAGAATGGGTAAAATTGTTGTTGCTTATACTAAAAAAGGTAAACCTGTTACAACGGAAGATCTTCAGGTAGCAGGTGCTATGACTGCTTGGATGGTAGATGCATTAAACCCATCCTTGATGCAGACCCTTGAAGGTCAGCCAGTAATAGTTCATGCAGGACCTTTTGCAAATATCGCAATTGGTCAAAGTTCCATTATTGCAGATAAAGTTGGCTTAAAACTTGCTGACTACCATGTGACTGAGTCAGGATTTGGCGCTGACATTGGTTTTGAAAAATTCTGGAACCTTAAATGCCGTTATTCAGGTCTTAAACCTGACTGTGCTGTTGTTGTTGCAACTATTAGAGCACTTAAATGCCATGGTGGTGCTCCTGTTCCAGTACCTGGCAAGCCAATGCCTGAAGAATATAGTTCAGAAAATGTTGAATGGGTTGCAAAGGGTTGTGACAACCTTATCCACCATATTAGAAATGTTAGAAAAGCAGGCATTGCACCTGTTGTTTGTATTAATGCTTTTTATACAGATACTGATGCTGAAATTGCAAAGGTTCGTGAACTTTGTGAGGCAGAAGGTGCAAGGGTTGCTCTTTCCCGTCATTGGGAACAAGGCGGAGATGGTGCTATTGAATTTGCTGAAACTGTTGTTGAGGCTTGCGAAGATAAAACTGAATTTAAATTTCTCTATGAACTTGATATGCCAGTTAAAGAAAGAATTGAACTCGTTGCAAAGGAAGTTTATGGTGCAGACGGTGTTGATTACTCTGCTGAAGCTGAAGTTGCCCTTGCCAGAATCCAGGCTGATCCTAAGTTGGCAGGAATGGGACTTTGCATGGTAAAAACTCATCTATCCCTGTCTGACAATCCAGCACTTAAAGGAGTTCCTACAGGTTGGAGACTCAACATCAGAGAAGTCCTCACTTACGGTGGTGCAGGCTTTATAGTTCCAGTGGCAGGCGCTATCAGTCTTATGCCTGGAACAGGTTCCAATCCAGCATTTAAGAGAGTTGATGTTGATGTTGAAACAGGTAAAGTACAAGGAGTATTCTAAATAACTACCATAAGTCAGATCTGGTTTTTAATTTTTGGTTTACCTCACAATGAGACATGAAAGAATATTAAATAATTATAAGTTCTTTCATATAAACAGGAGATAAATAAAAAAATGACAGCAGAAATTATAAGTGGAACCGAAATACGCAAAATAATTCTTGAAGAAATAAAAAAAGAAGTTGAAGAAATGAAGGCAAAACACAACAAGGTACCAGGTCTTGTAACAATTCTTGTTGGCTCAAGCCCAGCTTCAATAAGTTATGTAACCTTAAAGGTTAAAACAGCCCTATCCCTTGGTTTTAAAGAAATCCAGGATGATCAACCAGATGATATTCCAGAAGCTAATTTACTAGCTCTTATTGATAAATATAATAATGATCCAGATATTCACGGTATTCTTGTTCAACTACCTCTTCCAAAACATATTGATGATAAAAAAGTCTTAAATGCCATTAATCCTGATAAAGATGTAGATGCATTTCATCCTGTTAATGTTGGAAGATTAATGATTGGTGGTGATGAAGTAAAATTCCTACCATGCACTCCAGCAGGTATCCAGGAAATGATTGTACGTTCTGGAACTGAAACATCAGGTGCCGAAGTGGTGGTGGTTGGAAGATCAAATATTGTTGGAAAACCCATAGCTATAATGATGGCTCAAAAAGGTGAAGGTGCAAACAGCACAACTACAATAGTTCATACACGTACCAAGGATCTTGCAGGCCACTGCAAAAGAGCAGATATTCTTATTGTTGCAGCAGGTGTGCCTGATCTTGTAAAACCTGAATGGATAAAACCCGGAGCAACTGTAATAGATGTTGGTGTTAACAGAGTTGGCATGAACGAAAAAACTGGAAAGGCAATCCTTAAAGGCGATGTTGATTTTGAAAAAGCAAAAGAAATTGCAGGGAAAATTACTCCAGTACCTGGTGGTGTTGGACCAATGACCATTGCAATGCTTATGAAAAACACATTAAGATCCGCAAAATTTGCTATTCAAGGATGATGACATCATAAAAACTCTTTATCTTATATTTTAGGTTTGGACTTTTTATGTGCTCATTAAGATTAAAAATGTTTTTTCTTTAAAAAGTACTAGTAAAAAAAATCCGAACAACAAGAACAAACTGTTGTTCGGATTTTTTTTATTTTTTAATTATTTTATAAGGATTTTTTTATGAACGATAAATTAGATGATTTTGTTAATAATCTGCAAAAACAAATATTTGATGAAGCAAAAGATACACTTGGTGAAGCTGGATTTGAACGATGGCAAAATCCTAAATACAGAGGCAAAATAGAAAATCATGATGTCCATGTAAAAGTAACAGGCGCATGTGGAGATACAATGGAAATTTTTTTTAAAATTGATAATGGTAAGATACTAGATGCCTCATATATTACAGATGGTTGCGGCGCAAGTAATGTATGCGGTTCCTTTGCAGCAGAGCTTGCTATAAATAAAAAAATTGAAGATATTGCTGATATAACAGAAAAAGATATTCTGGCAAAGCTTGGAAATCTTCCTGACAAGGAACAGCACTGTGCTACCCTTGCAGCAGGGACACTCCATGAAGCTCTAAAAAAATATATGAGAAATTAAGGAAAAAAAAATTATGAATAATTTTAAAAATACGCTTATAGTTAATACTAATGTTGAAATAACTCCTGAAACACTTCAATCTATAGTTTTAAATGCTAAAACTGCTGCAGAAAAGAATAAAAAAGGTGTTATTAAGGTTGATACTGCTAATAAACTAAGTGAAATAATATCACTTTTTTTACATAAAAAAAATTTTGAAAATTTTGCAAAAAATATTAAACATTATACTTAACAACTCCCATAAGGCAGATCCAATTTTTATTTCTTGGCTTGTCTTACAATGAAACATAAAAAATATTATCTGGCACTTGAGATTACTAATTGTGTGAAAGCATTTAATAAACAAAGAGAGAATAAAATATAAGATACAAACAAATCATATGAATTTAATCACAATAATTCCATCCCATTAATCTATATTTTCCATTCCTAGAAATTTTTTTTTAAGGTCAATAACAAGCTGGACTTCACCCTTTGGCATGGAAAGATTTGATGCAATTGAATCAACATCGTAACCTTGATTATATAATTTAATAATACTTTTTTGTTGATCAAACACATCATATTCAGAAATATTTTTTTTTTCTGAGGCATTTAAAACAGAAGATATAACTTTAGATAAATTAGGCTGCTCCTGAGATCTATGCAGAGATTCTGCTCTGGAAAGAAGAAGATTTATACTTATTATACGAGAATCAAGAGCATCATTAAGTCCTTTAATTAATCTTTTTTTTTCTTTTATCTGTTCTCCAAAATTGTTTGCTAGAGAATTTGCCTCAAGAACAAGAGACTCTAGCATTTCTATTATTTCTTTAGAAGTTATGCTTATTTGTTTTTTTTCTTTTTTTGAATCATCAAAACACGCTTGTGAAGAACTTTTAGTATACTTTTCCTGTTTTAATTTCTTTATAAATCTTAGTAAAAGAAAAACAAAAACAAGATCAATAACAAATTGAATGCCTATCCAAAATTCCATGGAAAAAAAATTTATCATACTACAGTATTAAGCAAACTTCCTATTGCATCAGTTGCCTGCTCCTCTTTTTTTTGTTTTTTCTTTTTTGTTCTTTTGTTTTTTTTTAATTTTTTTTGTTTTTGAAAATGTTTTTCTTTATCTGATTTTATTTTTTCAGAATTATTTGATTGTTGAATAGTTCCCTTTTTTTCTATCTCTTTTATAGCCTGAGGCACAGCAAGCTGTTCAGGATCAAACGGATTTTGAGATCTTGCCTGATGGGTTGCATCATGTACAATTCCTGACTGCTGTATAATAATATTATGACTTGGGATAGTAGTCATAAAAATACCTACCCTGTTTCAAAAGAAATAAAAGTTACCTTATCAATATATTGTGCTTTTATTGCAGTATTTAATGTAGCTTTAATAGTTCCTGATAAATATTTTTTAACAATTTTATTTGTGTTCTCTATCTCAATAGATTTTTTCATAGCATCATATATAATATTTCTATAAAAAGCTGTGTGATTCATTATTTTATTATAAGCTTGTTTGTTAGTATATCTAATTAAAATATCGGCAGTTATATATACAATATCATTTTTCCCATCAGAAGTTAATATTAAAAAATTTTTAAGTTCCAGATCCCCTGAATTTCTAACAACAGAAATTTTGGGATTATTTCCAGTGCTTTGTGAACTTACAGGCATAAAATTTGTTTTGGTTTTCTGGTCAGCATTTATTTGCAATTTAAAGGGCTTGGTTCCATTATTAAGTTTATAAAAAAAAGAAAAATATCCAGCTGGAAGTAAAATAACCAAAATAAAAGCTATTAATATATAACTTAAAACTTTTTTAGAATTATTATTTTCAGATGGGTGCTTTTGTTTATCTCTAATTTTTTTAAGAGTACTTGCATCAAAATTTTCTATAATAGTTTTATTTTCTTTAAAATTATTTTTATCAAAATTAATTTTTATATCATATAAAGAATCTTTATCTAAATCATCAATATTATTTGATGTGAGATTACTAGGAGATATTGCTGCTGAATTTCCAACTGTGTTTTCCTTTGTTTCTGATTTTATCTTTACATTTTCATCTTGATTTTCCTGGTTCAAGGCATCAGGCATTAGATGATTAAAATCTATTTCTGAATCTAAATCTATTTCTGAATCTAAATCTATTTCTTCTGCCATTACCACAGTATCTTTTTCTGATGATTCTGTGTCGTGCATAAGCCGATTAATATCATCTTGGGAGATGAGATCAAGACTAGCAGAATCATCTTCATTCTCATCTTTTGTTTCTGGTTTAAAAACATTATTAGAATTAAATGAAGAACTTTTTATAAGAGAGTCTATTTCATCCTGGGAAAGCTCATTCAGATTATTATTTGTATTAATATCTGAATTATCCTTATTTTGAGATGATTTTCTACTAGATATATCATTATCTTTAGATCTCAAATCATTGTCTTCAGCCATTTAAAAACCTTTTTCACTAAAATAACTACTAATTTTTAATTTAAGCTTAATTAAAAGTGCTGTATGTATTTGGCATATCCGTGATTCAGTTAAGGACAAAATTTCTCCTATCTCTTTTAATGTAAACTCCTCATAATAATAAAGAGACACCACTTTTTGTTCTTTTTCTGTGAGTTTTTTTATTCCATTAGCTAGAACAACTTTAATTTCTTCTATATCAAAAGATTCAGCAGGATTATCCTTTCCCTTCAGTCCTATTTGAAAGGTTGTATTGGAGAAATTATCATAATTTTTTGTTTTAATAAAAGCATCAAGACTTAATACTGTAGCACCATGAATTTCTGTAAGCATATCAAAATAATCCTTAAGATCAACCCCAAGTTCCTCTGCAACCTTTGAATCAGAGGCATGTCCACCATTTGCATTTTCTACTTTATGAACAGCCTTTGAAATATTTTGAATTTTTTTTCTCATGGAACGCGAGTATGGATCCATGCTTCTAAGTTCATCAAGTATAGCACCTTTGATTCTATATTTAGCATAGGCATTAAGACTTACATATTTATCACGGTCAAACTTATCAACAGCATCAATCAAGCCTAGGGAACCTGCACTCACAAGTTCGTCAAACTGCACAGTTGATGGAAGACGTCTAGCAAAACTTGCTGAGATATGCTTTACAAGATAAGCATGCTTAACAATCATATCCTCACGCCAAGTATCGCTTGTCTTAATATTATCTTTGTATTTGTTAAGCATTAAATTTCCTTTTAAAATCTTTCAAAAAAACTACAATGAAATAAAGAAAGAGTTTTTAAAACCTATTAATTTATACTACATTGAAAATTTTTTTCATGAAAAATTTTATATTGCCATCTCCTGTTGAAGTTCTTGTAGAGTTAGCTATCTTTTGAGCAAGCATTTTAATATTTATTCCTGAAGGAGCATTAGAATTATAATCAAGTACTGTAGTCCTTTTAAGAACTGCTTTTTGAAGCAGAGGATCACTAGGAATATATCCAAAATACTCTAATACAACATTACCTAGAAACCGCTCCATTGCTTCGCTTAAAGCTTTATAAACAATCTTAGCATCTTTTTCAAAAGACACCATGTTAACAATAAGTTTAAAATATTTTATCCCATAATTTTGTGATAGAACTTTCATTAATGCATAAGAATCTGTTAAAGAAGTAGGCTCTTTTGTTGCAATAACAATAGATTCATCTGCACCTGAGTTAAAATAAAGAACATTAGAAGATATTCCTGCTGCTGTATCTATCAATACAATATCAGCTTTATCGTCTAACACTTCAAATTCTGTTAGAAAATTTAGTTTTTCACTATCTGTAAGCTGTGTAAAATTCGCAAAACCTGTACCTCCTGGAATGATCATAACACCATGCTCTGTTGTGACCATAACTTCAGTAAGTTTTTTTTCACCACTTATAACATGTTTAATATTATATTCAGGTCGAATATTAAATATTATATCAACATTTGAAAGACCTACATCTGCATCAATAACCACTACTCTTTTACCTAAACGAGTTAAAGCAATAGCTAAATTCCCAGTAATATTTGTTTTGCCAACTCCCCCTTTACCACTTGTTATAGCTATAACTCTAGGAATTAATTTGTTATTAGATGATGTCACGTAATTCTTTCTCCTTAATGTAGCATCTGATTTTATAATATTTCTTAATCCATTTGCCTGATCCACTTTTATTTTTCTCCTCCCTGTTCAGTTCCCAGTATAACACCTAGAAGTTCTCGTTCATCAGGAATAATCAAATCTTCCGGAACTCTCTGACCATTTGTTATTATTGAAACAGGAAGATTTAAATCACTAACTTGATCTATGATTTTCCCACACCTTTGTGTTTCATCAATTTTTGTAAAGACATAGGATTCAGGCTTTAGGGCAGCGAAAGAATTAGCTGCTTTTTTCATGTCCATAAATCCTGTTGTAACACTTAAAACAAGATGTACTGAAATCTTAAAATCTCCATTAATTATCTTTGCTGCTTCATTCATCTTAGCGGAATCTAAATGACTGTGCCCTGCTGTATCCACAAGCACAATATCCATGGATTTCATTTTCCCCAAAGCCTTTAAAAAATCATTTTTAGAAAAAGCAGAAACACACATAAGTCCCATTATAGAGGCATATACCTTTAGCTGTTCAAAGGCACCAATACGATAAGTATCAATAGAGATAAGCCCTACTTTCTTTTTTCTTTTAAGGCTTAATTCAGCAGCAAGTTTTGCAATTGTTGTAGTTTTACCAACACCTGTTGGTCCTACAAACACAGCAATATGAGGTAAATTGGAATTATTTGTTTCAATAAAAGGATCCCAAATACTTATTTGTTTGATATACTCTTTTATAACATATTCTTTTAAACGCGGTGCAATATTAGAATCCTTTTGCATGTTATTTTCATTTTCCATAGCAAAACACGCTTTTTGCAAAATTTGATTGACTCTTTTTTCTGAAATCCCTGTCCTAAGAAGAGAAGCAAAAAGTGCAGCAGCTTCAGGATATTTACATATCATGCTTTCCATCCCTGTTCCTAACCCAACAAGTGAAATAATATCCTTAATATTAACAAGTTCTTCTTTAATGGGTCCAAGAAACCTATTAAAACTAAATTGATTATCGCTTTCTTTTTCCCCAATCTTGTTATTTATAGAATTTTGATCTTTTAAAACAGCCTCAACTTCAAATATTTCTTTTGAATAAGGATCTCGTGGACTTTTGGAAACTTTTCGACTAGAAAGTATCATAGCATCAGACCCAAGTTCTTTTTTGATTCTTGCTACAGCGTTCTGAATACTTTGTGCTTTAAAAATCCTTGTTTTCATTTTCAATTTTAACCTTTCCGCTTATCTCCAAATTCATATCATCTATAATCTCTGCATGTGATACAACAAAAACAGAATTAAGAACATGCTCAATAAGCTTTCTAAAATGACGACGCAAAGTAGGAGAACACATTATTACAGGCTGCACATCTAAAGCAATCTGCTTTTCGACCTCCTTGCCACATGCATTTATTATTTGTTTACTTATTTTAGGGTCCATTGCAAGATATGAACCATGCTCTGTATGTTTAATATTTTTTACAAGCATTTCTTCAAGAGATGGTTCAAGGGTAATTACCTGAAGTTTTTTATCTTCAGATATATAAGAAGCAAGCATTCCTTTACATATTTTCTGTCTTACATATTCAGTTAAAAGGTCAGGATCTTTACTCATGGGAGCATAATCTGCAAGAGTCTCAACTATAGAAAGAAGATCTCTTATGGAAATTCTTTCTCTTAAAAGATTTTGAAGAATTTTTTGAACAACACCTAAGGAAAGAAGATTCGGTACAAGTTCTTCAACAGCCTTAGGGCTTGTTTTTGATAAATTATCCAGAAGATACTGAACATCCTGTCGTCCCATAAGCTCATAGGCATTGCTTTTCAGTATTTCAGTGAGATGGGTAGCAGTAACAGTTGCGTTATCAACAACAGTATATCCTGCAAGTTTGACATCATCCTCTTTATCAAAAGGTATCCAAAAAGCTGAAAGATTAAATGCCGGCTCAACTGTTTTAATTCCCTCAATTTTCTTAGCCATTCCAGATGGATCCATAGCAAGAAGATGATTAATCATAAGCTCATATTCAGCAGTCTCAACTCCTTTAATCATAACTCTGTATTGAGAAGGATTCAATTTAAGATTATCTCTTATATGTATAGGTGGAATTATAATTCCCATCTGACTTGCAAACTGTTTTCTTATTGCTTTAATTCTGGAAAGAAGGAGACCATCCTGATGTTTATCAACAAGAGGAATAAGACCATACCCAACTTCAAATTCAATGGTATCTAGTGCAAGAAGATGATCAATATCAGATGTTTCTTCTTCTTTTTCATTTTCTATAACATTATCATCATCTTTGAGTGTTGTTTGAAAATTTCTTGAAAAATACCAGGCTCCCAGTCCAAGAATAAGACCAAGAGTTATAAAAGGAAAGGAGGGAAGCCCTGGAACAAGACCAAGGCAAAAAATAATAACAGAGCCTATATAAATAGGTGTAGTATTTGCAAAAAGATGTTTTGCAAAATCTTTTCCCATCCTGTTTTCAGAACCTGATCTTGAAACTAGAATACCTGCTGCTGTTGAAACAAATAAAGCTGGAATTTGAGACACAAGACCATCACCAACTGTAAGAAGAGTATAATTTGCAATAGCATCTTTCATGGACATACCCTGCTGAAGAACTCCTATTACAAACCCTCCTGCAATATTAATAAATGTAATAATAATTCCTGCAATGGCATCCCCTCTAACAAACTTACTTGCGCCATCCATGGCACCATGAAATTCTGATTCCCTTGTAATTTCCTTTCTTCTTTCTCCAGCCTCAATTTCATCTATCATGCCTGCATTAAGATCAGCATCTACTGCCATTTGCTTACCAGGCATGGCATCAAGAGTAAATCTTGCAGCTACTTCCGCAATTCTACCTGCACCTTTTGTAATAACCATAAAATTAATAAGAACAAGTATAATAAAGATAATCATGCCAACAACATAGTTGCCACCAACAACAAAACTGCCAAATGATTTAATAACAGCTCCGGCAGCAAGTTCTCCTTTATTACCATGTAAAAGGATCAGGCGTGTAGATGCAATATTTAAAGACAAACGAAATAATGTAAGAACAAGAAGCATTGAAGGAAATATAAAAAAATCAAGGGGCGCTCTAGTGTACATTGTTGTTATTAAAACAATTACAGCAAATGTAATATTTAAAGCCAAAAAAAAGTCTAGTAATATTGGGGGAAGAGGCAGGATCATTGCCATAAGTATTCCTATTAATGCAATGACCATTGAAATATCAGAACTTTCTTGTTTTATATTTATTATTTTAGCTATTATTCCCTGTTGACCTGGCATTTATATCTTTAATCCCTAAATATTTATGAACTCGTAAAAAGTTAATTTTAATAAAAAAGATGGAAAAAATTTATTGCGATCAATGTTAATTAATTGGCACAACTATCAAAAAACTGACACCTTTTAATACATTACTTAAAAATTTTTCCCTTTAAGCTTATAAACATAGGCAAGAACTTCTGCAACAGCCTGAAATAACTCTGAAGGTATTTCTTGACCTATATCTACAACTTTATACAAATTTCGAGCCAAGTCTTTATTTTCAATAATAGGAATGTTATATTCTCTTGCAATTTTTCTTATATTTCTGGCGATAAGACCTGCCCCTTTTGCAAGTATAATAGGAGCAGCCATAGTTGTTCCATCATATTTAACTGCAATTGCAAGATGGGTAGGATTGATTATAACAACATCAGCTTTAGGAACATCAGCCATCATTCTTTTTTGTGCGGCTTCACGTTGAAGACGCCTTATCCTTGCCTTGATTTGTGGATCACCTTCAGTTTGCTTCATCTCATCCTTAACTTCCTGTTTTGTCATTTTTTGATCTTTTAAAAATTTCCATCTTTGAAACCAATAATCAAGTATTGCAAGAACAATCATAAAAAGAATAACTTTAAGGAAAATATAAAAACTTGCTTTAAGAATATATAAAAGAATATAGCCAGTGCTATGATCATAAAGCATCGCAAGATTAATCATTTCTTTTTTCACAGCAAAATATGCAACAAGAAAAATAATAAAAATTTTTACAATGCTTTTTATTAGCTCCATCAAAGCTTTTAATGAAAATTTTTGGGCAAATCCCTTAATTGGATCTAATTTTGAAAACTTTGGTATAATAGACTTCCATGAAATCTTATAACCAACTTGAAACAAATTCGATGCAAATGCTGCAATAAATACTATGCCCAGTATAGGAGCAATTATAATAAAAAATCTTTCTAAATAACGATATAAAAGGTGTATAACTTCTACATCATTTAGATTAGGAATTTTTACAAATCTAAAACTATCAGACATAACTGATAAAAGATTATTATATAAATAATGGCTAAAAGCATAAAGGGCAAGAACTCCTGCAAGAAGAACAAATACAGAAGGAATTTCTATACTTTTTATAACCTGTCCTTCTTCCCTTGCTTTCTCAAGTTTCTTTGGCGATGGTTGTTCAGTTCTTTCCCCACCACTTGTTGGATCTTCAGCCATTAGTTACCTTTTTATATTTATGCTACTTTAGTTTAATATAAATGTTTTTTAAAATTTATAAATAACTACCACCATAAGGCAGATCTGGTTTTTAATTCTTAGTTTGCCTTACACTAAAATATGAAAGAATATTAAATAGCTATAAGTTCTTTCATATAAAGTTCTGATATTTGTAACTAAACTTTCTGCACCTGTTTTCATATAGATACTGTAAATTTGAGGCTTTTTTTAGAAGTTTGCAGAAAAAAAGAAGGGTTGATTGATTTAAAAAATTTTTTATATTAGATGTTTAAGCCCAAACTCTAAAATAAGATTTTTAAAAAATGTCTAGAAACCCCTTATTAAAACCATTATATAACTTTTCAATATGGATAATCAAAGAAATTAAATTAAGAAATAATGATTGCTTGTTTAAGAAAAAATAAATAAAAAATGATTTGTTGTCATTATGGCACAATTCTCAGGTGCAGACCCTTTTCTTATTCTGCTTTCATCTTCTCTAAAAGGAATATCCAATACCCAGTAGGAAGTTAACATTTTTCGTTAATATCAATTACTTACAAAACATTCCTTGTTCATTAGTATATAAAAGTCATATTCCTAACTAAACTTGAGCCAATTTGCTTTATATAAATACTTTCAACAAATTTTACTTTAAAAAACTACATACATTAACCCTGGAGCCTTTAAATTATAGTTGTAGAAATAACTATAATTAAGTATATTATATGTTTTGTTTATTTAACTAACAAAAATAGCGTTTTAAAACTTAAATCTTTGATATTATAAATAGGAGCCATGAGTATTAATAAAATTATTATTAAAGGTGCAAGGGAACATAATCTTAAGAATATAAATCTGGAAATACCTAAAAACAGTCTTGTAACAATAACAGGACTTTCAGGATCAGGAAAATCCAGTCTTGCATTTGATACTTTATATGCTGAAGGCCAGCGAAGATATGTGGAATCTTTGTCAACCTATGCAAGGCAATTCCTGGGCCAAATGAAAAAACCTGATGTGGATTTTATTGAAGGTCTTTCTCCTGCTATTTCCATTGAGCAAAAAGCAACAAGCCATAATCCTAGATCAACTGTTGGAACTGTTACAGAGATATATGATTATCTGCGTCTTTTATTTGCCAGAACTGGCAAACCCTATTGCTATAAATGCGGGCTTAAAATTTCATCCATGTCCATTGATCAAATCACTGATAGAGTAATGAATTTACCTGAAAAAACAAAAATTATTATACTATCTCCTTTGATTATTAACCAAAAAGGAACCCATGAAAAAACATTAAAAACATTAAAAAAAGATGGGTTTGCCAGGGTAAGAATTAATAATGAAATTTATGAAATAAATGAGCTCCCTGTAATAAACAAAACTAAAAAACATACCATTGATATAGTTATAGACAGACTTATTATTAAATCTGGAATAGAAAAACGAATTACAGATTCCCTGGAACTTGCTTTATCTTTATCCAATGGCATTGTTACAATTCTTGATTTTTCTAGTAATAATGAATTTTTATTAAGTGAAAAATCTTCCTGCGTAAAATGTGGAGTAAGCTATCCTGAATTTAAACCTACAAATTTTTCCTTTAATTCACCCCAGGGAGCTTGTCCAGCTTGTGATGGACTTGGCGCCATAACAGAGTTTGATCCTGATCTTATTGTACCTGACAAAGAGCTTTCCCTAAGACAAGGTGCAGTATCTGTATGGGTAGGTAGAGATTCAGTACAATTTGCAGAATTTCTTGATGCTTTAACTTCCTTTTATAATGAAAGTATTTATACTCCTTTTAAAAAACTTGCTAAAAAATTTCAAGATGTTCTTTTTAGGGGCTCAGGCAAAGTGAAAATACCATTTTTTTTTCAACGAGGAGAAAAACGCATAATATATAAAAAAAAATTTGAGGGTATTATTCCAAATTTAGAACGAAGATATCATGAAACAAACTCATCTATGTCAAGGGAAGAAATAAAAAAATATATGAATTTTGTAACCTGCTCTCAATGCAAGGGTACAAGACTTAATAAAGCCTCTTCCTTTGTAAGGGTTGCAGAAAAAACTATTGGAGAAATCACATCTCTTTCAGTGGAACAATGTGAAATTTTTATCTCACAAATATCACTACAAGGACAGGAAAAATTAATTGCAAAGGGAATTATTAAAGAACTTACTGAAAGACTTATGTTTCTTAGAAATGTAGGACTTGACTACCTGACCTTAAATAGAGCTGCTGCAACTTTGTCAGGAGGTGAAAGTCAAAGGATCAGACTTGCCACCCAGATAGGCTCCAAACTTACAGGTGTTCTTTATGTTCTTGATGAACCAAGTATTGGGCTGCACCAACGGGATAACAAACGACTGCTTAATACTCTTTTAAATCTTCGTGATATTGGAAACAGTGTGCTTATAGTAGAACATGATGAAGAAACAATGTTAGCTTCTGATTATATTATAGATATGGGCCCTGCTGCTGGAATAAATGGAGGGCAAGTTATATTTTCAGGAACGCCTAACAAGCTTTTAAAAAATTGTAATTCACTTACAGGAGAATATCTTTCAGGCAAAAAAAGAATTGAAGTTCCTGAAAAAAGAAGAAAAATTAATAATAAAGCTCTTGTTATAAAAGGTGCTGGCGCTAATAATCTTAAAAATATTAATGTTAGTTTTCCTTTGGGATGCTTTATATGTGTTACCGGAGTATCTGGTTCAGGAAAATCAACTCTAGTACTTACAACTCTTTATAGAATTCTTGCTAATCAATTTTTTAATTCATGTTTACCTGCTGGAAACTATGTTCAAGTTAAGGGTTTAAATTTTCTAGACAAAGTTATACATATTAATCAATCTCCTATAGGTCGAACTCCTAGAAGTAATCCAGTTACCTATACTGGAATATTTACATTTATAAGAGAGCTTTTTGCAAAAACTCCTGAAGCAAGAGCAATGGGATATAAAATAGGTAGATTCAGCTTTAATGTAAAAGGAGGAAGATGTGAAGCATGTTCAGGCGATGGTATTCTTAAAATAGAAATGCATTTTCTTCCTGATGTATATGTCCCCTGCGATATTTGTAATAGTAAAAGATACAATAGAGAAACTTTAGATATAAAATATAAAGGAAAAAATATTGCAGAAATACTTGATTTAACTGTTAATCAGGCAATAAAATTTTTTGATAAAATTTCATATGTAAAATCAAAACTTCAAACTCTTGTTGATGTGGGGCTGGGATATATTAAAATTGGTCAACCCGCAACAACTCTATCTGGAGGTGAAGCTCAAAGAATTAAACTTGCCAAGGAGCTCAGCAAAAAAAGCACAGGAAAAACAATATATATTCTTGATGAACCCACAACAGGACTTCATACAGATGATATTAACAAGCTTTTATCTGTTTTAAATCGTTTTGTTGAATCAGGTAATACAGTTGTTGTGATTGAACATAATCTTGATGTGATAAAATACGCAGACCATATAATTGATCTGGGACCTGAAGGAGGTGATAAAGGCGGCAAAGTTATTGGATGCGGCACTCCTGAAGAAATCGCAGAACTTAAAAATTCATATACTGGAATTTTTTTAAAAAAGATTCTTAGCAAATAAAAATAATTGAGTTAATACCCTATATAAATTTATATGAAACACTAGACTTTTTTTTAGTCTTTATAATTTTTTTATTCTTTGTCCTGGCCAAATACTAATAGAGACCTTTGCATAAACGCATTCTTTATAAAAATACCTTTAAAAAAACAATTAAAATAATTAATTTTTTATAAGAACATAATAAATTATAATCTATAATCTAATTTTGTTGGCATAATGTTTGCTTTTTAGATATTATCTATATTTATTTTAGATTTTGATTTATTATATGTTCACCATTATTTATAAAAAATATAAAAAGATTCTTTTAGGAGAATGTCTGTGGCTCAAAAAATCAAAATAAATTTTGGTAAAAATTCCAATGAGCAGGAAAGTACAAACAGCGATAGTTATGTTGAAAAAGATAAAAAGCCATTACAAAATTCCAGAAATTTCAAAACAATAATAATTTTGATAATTTTATTTTTATTTTTAAGTTTATTTTTCATTATAAAATTTAAAGATTCGTCATTTTTTCTAAAAATATTTGAAAAAAATATTATTAAAACAGTTAATCAAAATCAAACCCAACAAAAAAATTTTAATCAGGAAAAAACTTTTGGGGGTAATAATATTGTAAAGCTTGAACCTTTTAGCAAAATAAAGCTAGAAAAGAGTCGAGGTTTTAAGTTTGTTAATATTGATATTGCTTTGGAACTTATCACTATAGATACAATAATTAAAAAAAATAAAAAACAAAGAATTCGGCATACTATTGAAAATGAGCTAGGCAAAATAACATGGGAAGCATTAAAAACTCCTGAAGGTAAACTAAAATTAAAATACGCACTTATAAAAAAAATAAATTTAGTATTGTCAAAGGCAAAGATTAAAAATCTTTATTTTATCAATCTTATTATGCAGTAACTATAAAAGCTATGAAACAAATACTATCACAAGAGGAAGTTGACAGTTTGCTTGCAGGAATTGATGCAGGTGATATTAATACTAAAATAGAATCACCTAAAAACAAAAAAATTCTACCCTACAATTTCATAAGTCAGGATAAAACCCTTAAAGCAAGAATGCCTACTTTTGATATTATTAATGATAGGCTTTCAAGGGAAATACGGTCAAGTATATCAACCCTTTTGCCAGTTAATGTTAATATTAAAGTAAATCCCTTTGAAACCTTAAAATTTTCTAATTTTGTAAAAAGCTTGCCTGTTCCTACAAATCTTAATATTTTCCGCATGGAACCATTAAGAGGATATGGTTTGTTTATTCTTGAAAGTAAGATTGTTTATAAAATTATTAATACTTTTTGTGGAGGAAGAGGATTATCTGTTAAAGAAAGAGGCAATGATAAGGATAGAGAATTTACAAGAATAGAAAATGTAATGATCGAAAAAATTGTTCAATCATGTCTTAAAGATATTGAAACAGCTTGGAGCTCAATTGTATCTGTAAAAATTTCGTTTGTACGAGCAGAAATGAATCCTCAATTTGCTGGAATTGTATTATCAGATGATTTTGTTTTTGTTAATAAGTTTGAGATTGATTTGGATAATGAATCAGGTTCTTTAATGGTTTGTCTACCATATTCTATGATTGAACCTTTAAAAAGTAAATTAACATCAACATATTTTAAGGATGAGACAGAAAAGATTGATTCTAAATGGAGTAAAATACTTGAAAAGTTAATTCTTGAATCTTTAATTGATTTAAAAATATTATTGGGGACAACTGAAATTCTAGGCAAAGATCTTCTTTATATGCAAAAGGGAGATGTTATTAAACTTGATCAAAATACAGATGAAAAACTTATTGGCTATGTTGATGGGCTTTCTAAATTTAAGGGTTATGCTGGAACTCAGCGCGGGTTTCAGGCTTTTAAAATTGAAGAAAAATTGATTACAAAATGAGAGAATTATTATGGATAAAAAAATTAGTGATGAAAATAAAGAAAATGTAAAACAAAGAAAATTAAAAAAAGAAGAGCTATCTAAAAAAGCTAGAGAAAATGCAAGAAAAAATTTAAGTGGGGCCCAAAAAGAAGAATTAAGGAAAGCGGCAAAAAAAGAAAAAAGAACACAAGAAGCAAGAAAAGAACTAATACAGGAAACAAAAAAAGAAAACACAAGAAATATAGAAAAAAAAATAAGAAAAAAAGAATTTAAAAAAAATGTAACAAAAAAAGAAGAGCTTAAAACAACAGCAAGAAAAGAGGCAAAAAAAGAAATAACAAAAAATATTAAAAAAAAGAATGAACTTGATTTTATTCTTGATATACCCCTTCAACTTTCTGTTGAGCTTGGAAAAACTAAAATGCTTGTAAATGACCTTCTGCAACTTGGTCAGGGTTCAATTATTGAATTAAATAAAATGTCTGGAGAACCCCTTGAAGTTTATATAAATGGAAAACTTATAGCCAAAGGCGAAGTTGTTGTTGTAAATGAAAAATTTGGTATTCGCCTTACAGATATTATTACACCCATGGATAGAGTTAAAAGTTTGTCAACATGACAAGTATTAGGCCTTTAATGTGGTTTACTTTTTTAAAAACCTGCGGCATGCTCCTTGTCGTAATAGCTATTCTTGTGCTTGTGCTTTACCTTATAAAGCGTTTTTCAATGGCAAAGGGTATTTACCCAAAAGGTAAACCCGATTTTATTAAAGTACTTGCACTGCATTATGTCTCTCCTAAAGAAAAAATTTTGTTGCTTAAAGTAATAGATAAAAAAATTCTTATTGGAGTTACTCCTCAAAATATCACTTTTCTTGAAAATATTGATGAAAATAATAAAGAAAAGTTAGAAATTAAAAGTTAGAAAAATGGATTATTGCAGTTTTTTATATAAAAGAATAACTACTTAATATTCTTTTATGTTTCCTTGTGATGCACACCAAGAACCAAAAATTACATCTGCCTCATGGCAATTGCTGGAAAAGGAGAAAATATTGGGAAATAAAAGAGTATATTTATTTTCTATAATAAGTTTTATTTTTTGTATTTTGCTGGTTTTATTTGCTCTTCCTGAAATTGTCCATGCTGTTACTTTTCCCATCCCAAGTTTTAAATTTGGTATTGAACAGGCAAAGACTCCTGAAGAAGTTGCAGTTGTTCTTGAGATAATTGCCCTTATAACTGTTTTAGCATTGTCTCCTGCAATATTAATTTTAATGACACCTTTTACAAGGATTGTTGTTGTCTTTCATTTTTTAAGACAAGCTATTGGTACTCAATCCAGCCCTCCTAATCAGGTTATTATTGGATTAGCACTTTTTGTAACATTTTTTATAATACAACCTGTGGCCCAAGATGTATATTACAATTCTCTAAATCCGTATCTTAAACGTGAGATTACGTATCAAGAAGCATTTGAAACAGCCCAAGTTCCCATACGAAAATTTTTATTAGTACATACAAGAAAAGCAGATCTTGCTCTTTTTGTAAAAGGCTCATCAGATATTAAAAAGCCTGAATCAAAGGAAGATACTTCTTTACTGGTTCTTATTCCTGCCTATGTTATAAGTGAACTTAAAACTGCATTTATTATAGGTTTTGTTCTTTATATTCCTTTTCTTGTAATAGATATGGTTGTTGCATCAGTATTACTTGCCATGGGCATGATGATGCTTCCACCTATTATGATTTCTCTGCCATTTAAACTTATGCTTTTTGTTCTAGTAGATGGCTGGCATATTCTTACAGGCTCATTATTAAGAAGTTTTGGAGTAGAAATATAATATTGTCAACAACATCATTTTTTAAATTAAAATTTATTTTTTACAGGATCATTAAATTATGACTTCTGAAACTGTTATAGAATTTGCAAAACAAGGTATTATCCTTACCATACTTCTTTCCACGCCAATGCTTGCTCTAGGACTTATTGTAGGTCTTGTGGTAAGTATATTTCAAGCAGTTACATCAATTCAGGAAATGACTCTTACATTTGTTCCTAAAATAATTGCTGTATTTTTAGGACTTCTCCTTTTTGCTCCATGGATGTTGGAAAAAATAACATCATTTACAAACAGGATAATAGAAAATATCCCAATGTATATAAGATAATTCTGGAGGAAAAAATGGAGATACTCAATTTATTCAATCCTGATGAATTCAAAGTATATCTTCTTGTTCTTGCCAGAATTAGTGTTGTTTTATTTATGATTCCAATATTTTCCACCACAATGTTTCCAGCCCTTGCAAAGGCAGGTTTAGCCATGATTATGTCAATGCTTCTTTATTCAGTTGTTGGCATTGATTCTTCTTTTTTCCCGGACACAGCTATTGAAACAGGTCTTCTTCTAGTGTCTGAAGCAATGATTGGTCTATTATTAGGGCTTTGTATTAGATTGTTTTTTGGCTCTGTTCAACTGGCAGGTCAGGTTATAGGTTTTCAAATGGGGTTTTCCATGATTAATGTTGTTGATCCCCAATCTGGAGCAAATATTTCTATTATGGAGGAGTTAGGTTATTGGGTAGCAATTCTTGTATTTCTGGCATTAAATGGTCATCACATTATAATTGTTTCTTTAATAGAAAGCTTTACTCTTATTAAACCGGGCTTTTTTATATTTCAAAAAGTTATGCTTGTTAAAATACTTGAACTTGGCTCTATTTTGTTTTTATTTTCTATAAAAATAGGTGCGCCTGTTATAGCAGCTCTTCTCTTTACCAGTGCAGCATTTGGTCTTACAGCTAAATTTTCTCCACAAATGAATGTTATGATTGTAGCTTTTCCTTTAAAAATATTTGTAGGGCTTTTGCTTTTTGGTTTTAGTCTTCAGGTTGTTGCAGTAGTTACCAAAGATTATATTATTGATTTAAAAAAATTACTTTTATCACTGCTTTTCTGGGCAGGAGGTGGAGGATAATAGTTTTTTCAAAAAAGCATTTAAGGATAAGCTGTGAAAATTATTGAAAAAATTGAAATAAAAAATTTTCGTTCCTTTTGTTTCAAAAGCATATATAAAGGTTAAATTTTTTCAAGATGATACAGAATTGATTTATCAAAATGAAATTCATGGAAATTTATTTATAGCAGACCGTAATATTTTAGCAAACCAAGCATTCAATAGCGAATTGATTGGAGATAAAATCATCTAATGACACAAAAAAGAGATATTGCACTAATTAATGAGTTGCTTGATGGCAATTTTGAAAATAACTGTCTTGAATTTAAAGGCAATAATCAAGACCCAAAAATAATTGGGAAATTATGTTCAGCCTTGTCTAATTCTGCTCGTATTGCAGGAGAAAATTTTGCTTATGTTTTATGGGGTATTAGAAATTCTGACCATAAAATTATTGGCACCAACTTTGACCCAGACAAAAAAATCAATCTACATCAGGTTGAAAAATTTAAATTAGCACAAAAATTAAAGCCAAATATAGATTATTCATTTAAAACAATAGACCATCCTAATGGCAGAGTGGTTATATTAGAGATTCCAGCGACGACATTAGCTCCTGTTGAGTTTGACGGTACAGCTTATGTCAGAATAGGTAGTGCGACTCCTAAATTGGCAGATCATACAAATAAATTTCAAACATTGATTAAAAATTTGCATATTTATACTTGGGAAAAAGAAGTTGCTAAATCATTTTTATCAGCAGATGAAGTTTTGAAATTGATTGATTATCCCAGTTATTTTAAATTAACTCATCAAGGATTACCTGACAATAAAGTAGTTATTTTTCAACATCTTGAATCAGATGAGTTGATTATGAAAGATGTAGGAGGAAAATGGAATATTTTAAATTTAGGTGCTATTTTATTTGCAACAAATTTAAACAAGTTCCCTTCTTCTATAGCTCGTAAAGGTGTTCGTTTTGTGGCATATGAAGGCAACAATAAAGCAACTAAAGTTAAGTATAGAATAGATAGTTCAAAAGGCTATGCTGTTGGTTTTAAGGGGCTTGTTACTTATATCAATAATCTTTTGCCGTATAATGAAGATATTGGTCAAGTATTACGTAAAAAAAAACTTGTTTTTCCAGAAATTGCTATTAGAGAATTAATTGTTAACGCTCTAATTCATCAAGATATGACTATTAGTGGAGCAGGTCCTCAAGTAGAATTGTTTAAAGATCGTATGGAAATTACAAATCCTGGAAAGTCTTTAGTAGATATTGATAGGATGATTGACTTACCTCCTCGTTCTAGAAATGAGGGAATAGCTGCATTAATGCGTCGCATGGGTTTTTGTGAAGAGCAAGGCAGTGGACTTGATAAGGTAATTGATATTGTTGAATCATATCAATTGCCAGCTCCTATGCCAACTCCTAAATTTCAAATGAATAAAGATTCAATGCAGGTAGTGTTATATGCACCTCGTCCATTTGCAAAAATGTCGCAAGATGAACGGATAAGAGCATGTTTTTACCATACTGTTATGAAATATTTAAGCGGTGATAAAATGAAGAACTCAAGCTTATGTAAACGGTTTGGAATTAATAAAAAAAATGCTGCACAAGTAAGTAAAGTTATAAAAAAAGCATTAAATGAGAAAAAAATTAAAGTGGCTGATAAAGAAAGCCCTAGGGCAGGTTATTATCCTTGGTGGGCATAATTATTTTTTTTTCTTGACTGGGTTTTGATTTTTAATTGGGTAATTGGGTAATTGGTTAACTGCTTAATTGCTTAATTGTTTAAAAATAAACAACTTAAATGCTTTTTATTTTTCTTGACTATGTTTTGACTGTGAGAATATTCACAATTACATTGTTATAAACAAAGCAAAAAATAAAAATAGTCTCATATCCTTTAAGAGCCCGTTTTAAAATTCCTTAATCTGATAATTTTAGATAGTTTTGTATAGATATAATGGTAAAAAAAGATAATATTTAAACAGGTTATTAGAAGAATAGATGGAATTAGATAATTTAATAACTTAAATAAATATAAAACAAGAGCAGAATTCATTAAGTTAATAAATTTCAGTATAAGCTGGAATAATAGCAAATGCTCAATAAACTGTGCCAGTAAGTAAAATATTAAATAAGATTGTTTTTAACAAAAAATCATTTTTTCTGAATAATTCCAAGTAAGACTCTATAAGGTCCTGGAGTTCCAGGGGGAAGAAATGCTACTCTATCATTATTTTTAAGAACTGTATCAAAAGAAACAATTTTCCCATTTACAAAAACTGCTTCTACATCATCCAACTTAAGTGTAAATTTCATTATTAAACTCTTTACAGTACTATTTTTTTGAATTTTTATAATAGCATTGGAAAATTTAAAATTTTTCTTTTTTAATTTTTTCTGTAAAAAAGAAAATGCATTAAATGTTATATGTAATAATTCTCTATCCTTATTTTTATCCATAACTTTTCTATCCTTAAAAAATTTTTTAATTAGAAAATTCAACTAAAACTGAAGCAGATACAAATTTAACTTTTGATTTAAACTGAGGGAAAATTTTCTTAAGTGTTGTATAGGTTACTTTGTATGGATGCCCTATACCAATGGCTGTTCCATGAAAAAATGCTATATCAATAAGTATTTTCATCTGTTTTTTTATATGGGCTGGACTTTGAATATTATCCAAAAAAACATCTCTTCTTGCAAAGGGAATTTGCAAATGTTTGGTCAAAGATTTACAAATTGATTTTTTAGATGTCATGCTGTCAATAAAAAAAACATCTTTTTTCTTTAAAACAGTAAATATTTCATTCATGGGTACAACCATTGATGTTAATCTAGATCCCATATGATTATTAACACCTTTAATATAAGGAATGGCATTAAGATTTTTTCTTACTTGGGTAATAAGTTCTTGTTTTGACATATGCGCAAATATCGCTCCAATACCTGGATCAATATCAGGATATTGTATGGGTTCCATGGGTAAATGGAGCATAATATCAACTTTTTTTTTATAAAGACTTTCTGCAATTTCTCTTCCAAATGGTGAGGCAGGAAGAATTGAAAAAGTAATATTTCTGTCTATCTTGCTTAATTTCTCAGCTATTTTTTTATCAAATCCTATATCATCAATAATAATTGCTACCAAAGGAAGTTTATCTTTAGTTCTAGGAAGAATAGTTTCTCTTTCCCTTATTTCAGAAACAACAGTATCATCAAAAATTTCAAAAAGTGTAACAGAAGATTCTTTTTTAAAAGATAATAAATCCTGTGATTCTTCAATTTTAAAAATAGGATAGTCTTTTTCAAAATCATTGAGGCAATAATAATTAATAATCATTATTGCCACCAGGGAAATAAAAATAAAAATTATAAACAAAACAATGAAATTTTTAAGTTTATCTAGTAATTTATTTTTTCTAACATTCATTCTAAGACC
Organism: Desulfobacteraceae bacterium 4572_130; assembly: GCA_002084425.1. Taxonomy (GTDB): domain Bacteria; phylum Desulfobacterota; class Desulfobacteria; order Desulfobacterales; family Desulfobacteraceae; genus 4572-130. The sequence continues at coordinate 105,819 of NBLN01000004.1, forward strand.
TTTGCACAAACACATTTTTTACAAAAACACTTTTAAAAAAATAAAATATCCTCTACCTTTTAGTTAAAAAAAATGTTTGTAAATGCCTATAAAATAGAGCTTGATTTCTTTTATCCAAATTTAATGATAGGTATTACAATACATCTTCACCATAAAATTCAAATAAAATAGAACGATTGTACAAAGCTCTTATTCTATAATTTTTAATTTCTTAGTTTTGCTTTTTTACTTCCTAGTTTTCTACTTCCTATTTATAAAAATATTATGGGCAATAAGAATATCAAGAGCTCTTTTTACCTGAGAATCACGATTAAGTTTTTCAAGACTGATAATCCCACGAACTTTTTTATTGTTTTTATCTCTTTCCCCTCTTTCCCTGGATTGCTTTTTTTTATCTTTTTCAGATTTAAGATGATTTTTCAAATCTTTTTCTCTAACTATTTTTTCATCAGTATCTGCTTGTTTTGTTTTTTCTTTATCAAGTACATATTCAACTTTAATATCAGGTTTTATTCCCTCAGCCTGAATTGAAGTGCCACTAGGAGTATAATATCGGGCAATTGTATATTTAAGACCAAACCCATCCTTTAAAGATTTCACACTTTGAACAGAACCCTTACCAAAGGATGTTGTGCCTAAAATAATTGCTCTTTTATTGTCTTGTAAAGCTCCTGCAACAATTTCTGAGGCACTGGCACTTCCACTGTTAATAAGAACAACAATGGGATAAACTCTTTTTTTCTTATTAAAGCCAGCACTAAAAACTTCATTATTTTCTTTAAATCGTCCTTTAATGGAAACAATTTTGCCTTTTTCAAGAAACATATCTGCTATATTAACAGCTTGATTTAAAAGACCTCCTGGATTATTTCTTAAATCAATAATTAATCCCTTTAATGGAATATCTCCAGATTCCATCTTTAAAAGAGCTTTTTCTACTTCATCACTGGTATTTAATCTAAAATTTGTTATCCAGATATATCCATATCCTTGTTGAATAGTAACAGATCTTACACTATTCATTGGTATAATATCTCTTGTAAGCTTATAATCAATTTGTTTATCTTTTCGTAATATTGTTATTATAACTTGTTTACCTTTGGGACCTCTCATTTTTTTAACACTTTCCCATAAAGCCATGCCCTTTGTTGTTTTACCATTTATTTTAATAATTAAATCACCTGCAACAATACCTGCTTTATATGCTGGAGTCCCTTCAATAGGCGAAATAACAGTTAAAATTCCCTGTTTCATAGTAATTACTATTCCAATACCACCAAATTCGCCTTTTGTATCATCTTGAAGTTCATCAAAGGCTTCAGGAGGCATAAATACAGAATGGGGATCAAGACTTGCAACCATTCCTTTTACAGCATTATGAATTAACTTTCTAGTATCAACTTCATCAACATATTTATTTTCAAGTTCTTCAAGCACATTGGAAAATAATTTTAATGATTCATAGGTTTTTGCCTCTCCTGCTAAAAGAGAATGGTAAAAACCACATCCTAATATTAAAATTAATGCAACAGCAATAATAGGAAAACCTAGCTTAATTATGTATTGTTTTATCTCTATTTTCATTTTTATATTACACTCCCTTCCCTATTCTGTATTATTTATAATTCAAGTGCCTAGTATACCAATTTTATAACGCCATCTTTTTAAACCATTTCATTGGATTAACAGGCTTTCCATGGTGCCTTATTTCAAAATAAAGACAAAAACCTTTTATGGAGCCAGTATCCCCTGCTATTGCCAAAATTTCTCCTGTGTTAACAAAATCTCCCTTATTTTTTAAAAATTTTTCTAGATGAGCATACAAAGTATAATAGTTATCACCATGGTTAAGAATAATTAAATTCCCATATCCTTTAAGCCAGTTGGCATAAAGCAATTTACCTTTAAATACAGCCCTGACTGGGGCTCCTTTTTGAACTTTGATATCAATTCCACTTTGAAATGTAAAAGAATTATAACTACTATTTTGCCTGGTACCAAATTTAGAAATTATAGAACCTTTCACAGGCATTTCAAGTAAACCATAAAATTTTGAAAAAGCTCCTTTTTTATTCAAATCTTTATCTGCTTTAAGGGCTTTAATTTCTTTATCAAGCATTTTACTTGCTTGTTTTAAAAATAGTACACTGGAAGAACTAATATTTTTTTTGTTTTTAATATCTTTTAAAATTGCTTTACGCTTTTGTGTTTTTTTTTCCAATAATCTGATTTGATTTTTTATTTTATTATCAAAATCAATTTTTGTTTTTCTTTTTTTTTCAAGCTCATCAGTTATCAAGTTCAAACTTTCCATATCACTCATTTGTTTGGTCAGCATATTAAAATCTGATGCAAGTATTTTTTTTAAAGAATTTTGCTGGAGAAAAAAATCAAATGCAGAATCAGGCATGGGGAAAAGAGCCAATCTTCCAATCATTTTTATTTTATAAAGAGCATTAAGCCTTGCATAAATATATTTTTTATTTTGAGAAATATTATTATCTAATTTTTTTCTTTTAATAGAAATATCAAAAATAGCAGTATTAAGTTTTTTAATTTCTTTTTTTGTTAATGATATATTTATCTTTAATTTATTTAACTCAAAATCCAGATTATTTAATGCCTCAATTATCATAGTCTCTTTTTGTGCAAAAGATTGAATTTTTTTTTGAATTTTTCTTGTTTGTTTGTCTATTTTTTTTTTTTGTTTATTCTTTTCTGCAACACTGTTTTGAATTTTTGTTAAAGTTACATAATTAGAACGATTTCTAATATATCCATTAATGTCTTTATGGGATATTTTAAGCCATTTTAATTTATTATTTTTGTTATTAAGTATTTTAACATATAAACCTTTTTCAAGAATTCCTAGGATAGGTGCATCCATTGATGGAAATTTTCTTATATTAAGTTTTTCAACATTAATTATACCATACCCGAAAACAGAATTATCTGCTGCTTTAAGTGATTTTTCCCAAAGGAAAAAAAAGGAAAAAAATAAAATCAAAACAAAAAAAACTTGAAAGAAATCAAAGTTTACTAATTTTTTAAATATTTTTGTTTGCATTAAAAAACACATTTTTAATTCTTAAAAAAAAATTTAAGAGAAAGAAAACCTCCCCCAAAACCTAGTAATGTACTAAATAAAATAATACTTAAAAAATATTTCATGGAAAGAAATTTAATATTAAATAATATAAATGGAGAAATACTTTCATTAAAACCTGAACACATTATAATATAGGAACAAAATAAAATTCCAAGCCCTGCAATACCCCCAATAGCTCCCTGCAAAATTCCCTGTATATAAAATGGAGTAATAATAAATTTGTCTGTGGCACCTACAAGGCGCATTATCTCTACTTCTTTTCTTCTTGAATAAAATGCAAGTCGAACAGTATTTGCTGTTATAAAAAAAGAGGTCATAAAAAAAAGACCTGACATAACATAACCTGTTGTTTTAAAAAAATTAAATATATTAAGAAATTTACCCATCCATTCCTGTCCATATTCAACATCTTCAACAAAATGATTTTTTTTAATTTGTTTTGCAAAAGCCTTAATTTCATCCCAGTTTTTAATTGTATTTTTTACTCTTATTTCCAAGGCATGGGAAAGGGGATTGTCCTTTAAATTATCAAAAAAATTACTTGATTTAATGCTATTCTCAAGTTGTTTTAAACCTTGTTGTTTTGAAACAAATAAAACACTTTGTGTTTGTTCCATATTGTTAATTTCAAGTTTTAATTCTGATAATTTTGATTGATTAAAATCATGTTTAAGATATGCCATTATTTTAGCACCTTTATTCCAAGGTTCAATAATTCTAGCAGCATTTTCAAAAAATAGTATAAAACTACTTAGAACAAGAATGGAAAGAGCTATTGTAGTAATTGTAATTATGTTTAAAAACTTATTTGAAAAAATATCTAAAACAGCTCGTTTTAAATAATAAACCATTTTTTATTCCTATTTATATAAAAGAACTTATAACTTTCATGTTTTATTGTAAGGCAAATCAAGAATCAAAAATCAGAGATCTGCTTTTTTGCTTTTTTGCTTTTTTGCTTTTTTGCTTTATGGCTTTATGGCTTTATGGCTTTATGGCTTTATGGCTTTATGGCAGTTATTCTAAGTATTAACTATTTTATTATCTTCTAGAACACCATTATTAAGATATAAATTTCTATATTTAATTTTATTTTTTATCAATTCCATATTATGGCTTGCAATAAAAATAGTTGCACCTTTATTATGATACTGTAAAAGAAAATCAAGAATTATATTAGCTGCATCATTATCAAGACTTCCTGTAGGCTCATCTGCAAGAATAATAGCAGGATCTCCCACAAGGGCTCTTGCCACTGCAACTCTTTGTTGTTCTCCACCTGATAAGGAAAGGGGAAATGAATTTATTCTGGTATCCATTCCAGTTATTTTTAAAACCTCCATAACTTTTTTTCTTATGAATGTAGGCTTTTCATGTCTTGCTTCAAGAACCAAAGCAACATTTTCATATACAGTTCTATTAGGTATAAGTTTAAAATCTTGAAAAATAACTCCAAATTTTCTACGCAAATAAGGTGTTTTTTCCTTTGAAATTCTGGCAAGATTCATTCCATCCACAATTATTTGTCCTAAAGATACTTTTTCACCAAGATAAAGCATTTTCATTAAAGTTGTTTTGCCAGCTCCTGAAGGACCAGAAACAAGAACAAATTCTCCTGAATTTACCTCTAAATTAATTTTGTTTAAAATATTTTTTTTCCCAAAACGCTTAGTTACATTAAACATGCGAATTATTGGGTTTCTTATTTTCATATTTAGATTTTCCTTAAAAAAAACACTAACTATTTACAATAAAAAATACTAGAGCCAAAGTTAATAAATTTTTAATGCCATCAAAATTGACTGTTAATGAATTTACTTATATATTGTTTTTGTTGTCAAGGAGTGCTGCATAACAGTTTTCCTTACACAAAAAGCCTTCACTAAATCCCATATTAATGGCTTCTTCCTTTAGTGAAGGCTTTATAATTAAATTAAGCTTTAAATTTATAAAATCTCACTTATTAATAGTAACAAAAATCCTCTTTTTATTACAAGCTCTCAAATGCATAGCCCTTTTGATAATTTCCCTTAATTTTAAAAAATATTTGTTTTTTTACTTCTATGGCGGGATCAGTAAGCTTTAAAACAAGCTTTGCTGGAAATATAGGATATGTTTTTAAAAGAAAGAAAAAAAATGGGGGGTGGATTGATAATTCTTTATTTTAAGGTAGGAGCAGATAATCTAAAAACCTAAAAAATTATATTTAAGTGCAAAGCTTCTATTTTTTAAAAACTTTGCACTTTACTTAAATAAATTTTTTATAATCTTTATTCTGCCATTTTCTTTAACTCTTTATACTTTTCTATAACTTCTATTTCCAATTTTTTTCTAAGACGCTTTGATTCCTGAGGAAAACTTTTTTCAAGAATTGCAAATCTTGTTTCACCACCAAGAAATTCTTGAAGTGTTCCATCTGGTTCTTTATAGTCAAGAATAAAGGGATTTTTATCTTCCTTAACAAGCTCAGGATTAAATCTGTATAAAGGCCAATAACCTGATTCAACAGCAAGCTTTGATTCAAGCTGACTTTTGTTCATACCTTTTTTAATTCCCTGATTAATACATGGTGCATAACATATTATAAGTGATGGGCCTGGATAATTTTCAGCCTCTATAAATGCCTTTAAAGTCTGTTGTTTACTTGCACCCATGGCAATGGAGGCAACATAAACATATCCATAACTCATTATCATTTTACCAAGATCTTTTTTTGTTGTCTTTTTTCCTGAAGCAGCATATTTGGCAATGGCTCCTGTTGGTGTTGCCTTAGATGATTGTCCACCTGTATTAGAATAAACCTCTGTATCCATAACAAGAATATTTATATCTTCTCCAGAAGCTAATACATGATCAACACCACCATAACCAATATCATAAGCCCATCCATCACCACCAAATACCCAATGAGATTTTTTTACAAAAATATCTTTTTCATTATAGATATTTTTTAAAAGCTCGTTATCATTATTATCCTTTAAAAGTTCTTGTATTTTATCGCCATATTCCTTTGATTCTAAAGAATTGTTCATTCCATTAAGCCAACCTTTAAAAGCATCTTTAATTTCTCCCGAGATATCAGTTTCAAGAGCTTTTTTTATGGTGTCACCAAGAATTTCTCTTCTATTGTTAAATGCCAGCATCATTCCATATCCATATTCAGCAGCATCTTCAAAAAGAGAACTTGCCCAAGCAGGTCCATGTCCATTACTATTTACACAATAGGGGCTGGTTGGAGCAGAGCCTCCCCAGATAGAAGTGCATCCAGTTGCATTAGCTATAGTCATTCTTTCACCAAAAAGCTGGGTTAAAACTTTGATATATGGTGTTTCACCACAACCTGCACAAGCACCTGAAAATTCAACAAGGGGTTTATAAAATTGACTTCCTTTAACAGTTTCCCTTTTTGCAATGCCATCTTTAAAAGGAATAGTTAGGGAAAATTTATGATTTTCAATCTGTGTTTCAATTTGACTTGCAAGGGTTTTCATAACAAGACTTGGAATTTTTGACTGACATACTTCAACACAACTTCCACAACCTTGACAATCAAGGGCATTAATCTGAATCCTAAATTTAAATTTCTTTAAAGTTTTTCCCTTTGCTTGAACTGTCTCAAATGTGGAAGGAGCATTTTTTAGTTCATCATCAATTGCAACTATAGGAATTATTGCTGCATGAGGACATACAAATGAACATTGATTACATTGAATACACTCATCTTTATTCCATTCAGGAACATTAATAGCAACTCCCCGTTTTTCATATTGACTTGTAGAATTTGGAAATACTCCGTCTGGACTAAAACAACTAACAGGAATATCATCACCTTTTTGAGATAAAATAGGTTTTATTATTTTATCAACAAAATCTATTGTTTTTTCTTGTTCTTTAACTTGTTCTGAAGCATTTGCCCATGATTCAGGCACATCAACTTCAATAAGCTTATCAAGGGTTTTTTCAACAGCATTAATATTCATCTGAACAATTTTATCACCCTTTTTACTAAATTTATTTTTAATATCTTCCTTTAAAAGATTAATTGCTTCTTTAATATCAATAATATTTGCCAGTCTAAAAAAACAGGTCTGCATTATCATATTAATTCTGCCGCCCAATCCTACTTCTCCCGCTATTTTAACAGCATCAATTGTATAAAAATCCAGTTTTTTATCATAAATTGTTTTTCTAACACCAGCTGGTATTTTTGTTTCCATATCTTGAATAGACCAAGAAGAATTAAGAAGAAAAGTTCCTTTTTCTTTAATACCTGCAAGAATATCATAAATTTCCACATAATTGGGTTTATGGCATGCTACAAAATCTGGTTTATTAATTATATATGTTGACTGAATAGGAACATCACCAAATCTTAAATGGGAAACTGTAAGTCCCCCTGATTTTTTTGAATCATAGGCAAAATATCCTTGTGCATATTTTTCAGTATTATCACCTATAATTGCAATGGCACTTTGATTTGCACCAACAGTTCCATCAGCTCCCAGACCCCAGAATTTAGCACTTACTGTTCCTTTAGGAGCAGTATCAAAGCCAGGAATTACATTAAGAGAATAATTTGTAACATCATCATTTATTCCAACTGTAAAATGATTTTTTGGGTTTTTGCTATCCATATTATCAAAAACAGCTTTAACCATTGATGGATTAAATTCCTTTGAGCTTAATCCATATCTTCCACCAATTACCTTTAAAGTTTTTCCTTTTTCCATAAAAGCAGTACAAATATCTGTATAAAGAGGCTCACCTATACTTCCAGGTTCCTTTGTTCTATCAAGAACTGTTAAAGACTTTACTGTGTCTGGAATAACTTCCATAAAAGCATCTATATCAAAAGGTCTATAAAGCCGTACTTTTATAATACCTGTTTTTTCACCATCTTTATTAAGTTTATTAACAGTTTCCTCAATTGTTTCACATGATGAACCCATAGCTATAATAACTTTATCAGCCTTTGAATGACCTTTATAATCAAAAAGATTATATTGCCTTCCTGTAAGTTCTCCCAGCTTTTCCATGTATTTTTTAACAATTGATGAGATTTCATTATAAAAAGAGTTACAAGCCTCTCTTCCCTGAAAATATATATCAGGATTTTGAGCAGTTCCCCTTGTATTGGGATTTTCTGGATTCATAGCTCTTTTTTTAAATTCCCTGTAAGCATCCCAATTAAAAAGCGAAGCCATGTCTTTATAATCTATAACTTCAATTTTTTGAATTTCATGAGAAGTTCTAAAACCATCATAAAAATGCATAAAAGGAATTCTGCCTTCAATAGTTGCAAGGTGAGCAACCAGAGCAAGATCCATTGCTTCCTGTACAGAATTTGATGCAAGCATTGCAAAACCTGCTTGTCTTGCTGACATTACATCTGAATGATCTCCAAAAATAGATAAGGCATGGGCTGAAAGTGATCTTGCAGTTATATGAAAAACACAAGGAAGAAGCTCACCTGATATTTTATACATATTAGGTATTTTAAGAAGAAGACCCTGGGATGCTGTAAAACTTGTTGTTAAAGCTCCAGCTGAAAGTGATCCATGAACAGCACCTGCAGCCCCTGCCTCTGATTGCATTTGTTTAATTTTTAGAACCTGTCCAAAAATATTTTTTCTTCCCTTTGATGCCCATGTATCTGCTGTTTCACCAAGAGGGCTTGAAGGAGTTATAGGATAGATTGCAGCAACTTCACTCATTGCATATGCAACATGTGTTGCCGCAGTATTACCATCTATTGTCTGCATATTTTTCTTCATATAAAAACACCTTTTAAAAAATAATAAATGAATAAAAAAAGCCTGTTTTAAACCAATTTTTTTATTATATTTAATGAATTTTGTAAATAATAAAGATTTTTGTGTTACTTAGATATATTGTTCAATATTTGAAAGCATATTGCTTAATATTGACTTTTAGATAATATGTTTATTATTTATTTGCTCAATAATTCCAATGAACATACCCAAACCCTAGTTTATTTAATTCATCTTTATAAAATTTCCATTTTGGCATAAATTTGTCCATAAGTGAAACAAACCTATTATTATGCTTTCTTTCCAAGAGATGAAGCAGTTCATGAACAATTATATATTCTAAACATTTAATTGTTTTTTTTGCTAACTCCAAATTCAGCCAAATTCGTTTTGCTTTTATATTACAAGTTCCCCATTTAGTTCGCATTTTTCTAATGCCAAACTCATTAGATTTTACACCAATTTTCTTTTCCCATTTTTCTATTATTTGTGGAACAATATTTTTTAACTCACTTCGATACCATTTATTTAAAATTTGTTCCTTTTTTTCAGTTGTTGCATTGGGTCTAACATATAATTCTATTCTGCTATGTTTTAAAATAACTTTTGGTTTTGCTTTTTGCTCAACTAGTTTTAATAAATATTTTTTTCCTTTAAAATAATGGCTTTCTCTGCTCAAATATTTTTTTGGAATTTCTCTTTCCTGATTTTTAAATACTTGTTGTTGTTTTTTAATCCAACACAGTTTTGAAATAGCAAAAATACGGATAGTATTTAAATTCATTCTTTTAGGTGCAGAAATTTTCACTTTTCCCAAAGGTGGATATACGCTTAAATAAATATTTTTAATATTTTTTTGCTTTACTTCAATTGCAATATTTCCTAATTCAATTTTCTGCATTAATATTCACTTTGTTTTTTAATAATTTTAAAAATGCGTTCTACTTCATTAATATTATTTAATATTTTATTGATTTCCATTTTTATTGCATTTTCTCTGGCTTGATGTCCTCGCCAATTATCAGGTTTTGATTTTTTAACGGCTTTATCAATTTGAATTGCTAATTCTTTATTTTTATTCAAATTATTATAAAGAGCCTTAAGAGCCAGTGTATTAATCTCATTTGGTGCTTGCTCAGTTACACCTTTTTTTACTTTTTCAGCTAATACTTCTATTTTTTCTAAATACTTTTTATAGTTAATTGCTTTAGTTTTTCGTTCTTTAATAATTTCTGCTAATAGTTTTGACATTTCCTCAAAAAATGCAGGATCAATCAAATGTTCTTTAATAATCTTTTGATGGACATTATTTTCAATAGTTTCAGCAATTGCCTGCTCATTTTTTTTTATCCCATTAGGTAAACTATTTATTGCATCTACAATTCCTGAACTAATGAACAAAGCAATCTTGGTGTTGCCTGTTCTAATTGGTGCATTAAATCTTTTACACTGGAAGTTCGATATATTGCTTTTTCACCTGCTTCTTTAAAAACCTGTTCTATTTGTTTATCTAATTCATCACGATCAGTTAATATTGCAATCCTTGCTTTAGGATTATTTTCTAAAATCCATTTAGCAAGCATTACCATTACAATACTTTTACCACTTCCTTGTGTGTGCCAGATAATACCGCCTTCATAACGATTAATAAATTCTTGAGCCTTTTTAATGCCAAAATACTGATGAACTCTTGGTAGTTTTTTAATGCCTCCATCAAATATAATAAAATCATAAATAATTTCTAAAAATCGTTCTTTATTACACATTTTTAATAAATATTTATCCAAAAGATTTTGAGTGTTATCTTTAATATTTTCTTTCCATTTTAAATAATATTTTTCAGGTGTGTTAATAGTTCCATAACGCAATCCTTGAGTATCATTGCCGGCAAAAATAAATTGAATTGTAGCAAAAAAAGGTTGAATAAAAACATCGTTTTGATTACCAATACTTTGGCGAATAGCCTCATTTATAGAAACTATACTTCGTTTAAGTTCAATAACACCTAAAGCAATTCCATTAACATAAATTACAATATCAGGAAGTTTGTTTTTAATTTCAATTGCTAAGCCTGTGGAAATAATAGTTACCTCTTCAGCAATAGCAAAATCATTATTTTAAAAATTTTTCCATTTGGTGCATATTTCCAAGTTTTTAGCCCCATATATATATTTTTTGCGTCAGCTTCTGTATAAATAATTTCAGCGGCTGTCTTGCCTGTTATTGCCCAATGTAATTTATTTTGAACTGTTGCAAAAAAATGTTTAGTAATCTCTGCTTGACTATCATAATCAGCTGAAAGTGCATAAATATCTGTAATTTTTTGATAAAGTCGTCTTTCACTCAAACGAATTTCTCTAACCCGTTCCAACATTTCATCAAAATAATCTATATCAAAGTGCTTTATCTGTTTTAAACGCTCATCATCCATTGCAAAGCCCTTTACAATATATTCATGTAAAATTTCAGTTGCCCATTTTCTAAACTCTGTTGCCCTGTGAGAATTCACACGATATCCAACTGCTGTTATTGCTTTAAGGTTGTAATATAGAGTGTTATAAATTTTGCCATCTTTTGCAGTATGTGCAAAATTTGCACATACTGAATTTTCATCCAACTCATTTTCATTAAAAATATTTTTAAGATGCTTAGTAATTACTGTTCTGTGCTTTTCAAAAAGTTCAGCAATTAGTTTTTGTGTAAGCCAAATAGTCTTGTCTTGAAAAAATACATCAATGTTTACTTTGCCGTTTTTAGTTTGAAAAATCACAAAATTTGAAAATTGTTGTAAATCTGTTTTTTCTTTGTTTTTTTTCATACCAGCCTTATTTTTCCTGTTAAAAGATTTTGCATTAAACCTTGTTTTAGTTGTTTGTATTTTGCCTGTTTCTTTTTTAATACTTCTATTTCTGAATCTATATCTGATAGGATCGTGGCTATGTGGGTTTGTTCCTCGTAATTTAATGGAATTATGACTTTAAGATTTGAAATTTGACCTAGGTTGATTTTTTTAGGAATAGCAGAACTTAACGAATTTAATTCTATTTCCTTCTTGAAAAATTCTGAGTTTGAATACTGAGTTAAAA
>NBLN01000010.1 GCA_002084425.1 Desulfobacteraceae bacterium 4572_130
ATTTAGATGGTTTTAAGTCTGAAAATAATTTAAAATCTTTTCTGAAAATTCGTATTAATAACAATAAAATTTAAAAAAATAGACACAGTTAAGTTAACGCTCCCCTTTTTGTATTTTTTTATGTTATTTTTTTTCTACAATAGAATAAAATTTTTAATTTATTAATAAGGTAAAAAAAATGAGAATATATGCTGTTGCAGATGTTCATAGCAAGCAAGAAAAATTTGAAATAATTAAATCTAATATTAATAATTTAAAACCTGATGTTCTAGTTATTGCAGGAGATATTACAAATTATTTTTCTCCTGACATTTTTATTAAACAATTAAATGAGTTGAATATTCCAATATTGGCAGTTCGTGGAAATGCAGATATAAAAAAAGTTGATAATTTGCTTTTTTCCTATTCTAATACAATTGCCCTTGGATTAATAGAGTCTGTTTCTATTAATGATATAATATTTACAGGATTAAGCGGTGCTATTCCCTTTCCATTTTATTCTATAATATGTCTTAAAGAAAAAAAGGCATTTAAAAAAATAGAAAAAATTACAAATTCAAATTCAATACTTGTTGTTCATCCTCCTCCCCGGGGTACACTGGATAATGTTGGAAAAAAATTTTGTTCTGGAAGTATTAAATTAAGAAATTTTATTAGAAAATATCAGCCTGGTCTAGTTATTTGCGGACATGTCCATGAAAATGCAGGGTTTGAATATATTAATAAAACACTGGTAGTTAATTGTTCCATGAACAAATATTATAATGGTGCAATTATTGAGTTTAAAAATAAAATAAAACCTATTGTTAAAATGGTGTCTATTTAAAGGAGAAAAATATGTGTGAATCCAATGTATATTTAAAAAATAATGAAAAAGAAGAACTTTTTATGGAAAATGTAGTATCAATAATACCTGTTAAGGAGAATAGTTTTAAGCTAAAGGGACTTCTTGGAGATGATAAAGAGATTACTGGGAAAATCCTGGATATAAATTTAATGGCACATAAAATTTTATTTGAATCTGTTTAAAGCTTTTATTAAATATGATTTTAAAAATTAAAGATTATTTTGATCAAATTGCATTATGTAATAATTTTTTTTTTGCAGATTTTAGTGAATGGTTATTTTATAATGGAATGCTCTTTGGATCCTATGAAAAATGGTGGGGAGATTTTGGTCTTCGTTCTAATTTGCATGAAGGGATTGATATTGCCATGTACAAAGATAAATATGGGAAAACAAAATGGTTTGATACAAATATTAAAATACCTGCAATGGCAAAGGGAGGCATTATAAATATATGCAATGATTTTCTTGGAAAGTCTTTAATTATTGAACATGAGTTAAGCCAGAATAAAAAATCTAGGATCATTTCAGTTTATGCCCATGTTTGCGTGGCAAAAAATATTTATATTGGAAGAAAAATTAGAAAAGGAGATATAATCGCTAATGTCTGCGATACTTCAAGAAAAAAATCAAACATTCCATGCCATGTTCATATTTCTATAATGGAAGTAAAAAAGAAAATTAGTAATCATTTCCTTAATTGGGAATTTTTTGAAGTGAATAATTCTGATCTGGTAAAATTATTTAATCCATGGATTTAATTAATTGAGCTTTACACTTTTGTTTATTTAAAAAATTTAGCTACTGACAAAATAGGGTAACAGATATTCTATAAAATACTTAAAAAAAAATTTAAACCCCCATAATCCTATTAAAGAAGATGGGGGCAAAAATAGGGGGTAATTAGCTTTCAGCCTTTGAACTATTTATTAATGGCGGAGAAAGAGAGATTCGAACTCTCGATGGAGTTTAACCCCCATACTCGCTTAGCAGGCGAGTGCCTTCAGCCACTCGGCCATTTCTCCATAAGCCATGGCGGAGGAGGTAGGATTTGAACCCACGAAGCTTTGACACTTAACGGTTTTCAAGACCGCCGCCTTCAGCCACTCGGCCACTCCTCCAAATTCGGAAAAATGTATAACATCTTTTTATGTTCAGGTCAACTTATGTACTGTTCCCTAAATTAACTCATCAGAGAAAACAAAAAGCCTGGTTTGGACTTAATAAAACAAGCAGATACAAATGTTTTTTTTTAAAAAAAATATTTAAATTATGCTTGGGTAAGTCTAGTAAAAATTCAGGTCGTGGATTTAGGTGCTGACACTTTTCTTGACAATAATCAATTTCCTGTCATATATCATTTATATGTTTTTTATAAAAATTTTATAGAGATAATAATGAATTCATAAAAATTTCACTAGTGAAATTTTTTTACAATATACAGTGCCGATGGCTTATGTACAGGTACAGTTTTTTGTATTTAAAATTCATTGGCTTATTTTTTATTTACTATCTGATATTTTGAAGTTTAGATTTTTTACATGTTTATCAATTTTAACAAAAATATTAAGGAGATGTCATGAGTCAAGCGTTTAATATGACAAATTATGAAAAAGAGTATAATGATTTTAAATGGAATATTTCTGAATATTTTAATTTTGCAAGTGATGTTATTGACAAATGGGCAAAGGACCCTGAAAAACTTGCAATGCTATGGGTTGATGATGATGGTAACAAACAGGAAAAAACATTTCTTGATTTTAGTATAAGCTCAAAAAAATTAGCAAATGTTTTAACTGCAAGTGGTGTAAAAAGAGATGATCTTGTTATTGTAATGCTTGGACGTGATATTGAATGGTGGGAAATCTTTTCTGCATGCATTAGAATGGGCGCACTTATCTCTCCTGGTACAACTCAACTAACATCAAAAGATATTGAATACAGAATTAAAACTGCTGAAGCTGTTTGTTTTATCACAGATAATGCTAATGCTTCTAAATTTGAAGAAATTGAAAAAAATTGTCCTACAATAAAATCAAAAATAATTATAGGAGAAAAAAGAGACGGATGGATTGGCTATAATAAAGAAATGGAAAAAGCCTCAGAAGTATTTGAAACTGCAAAAACAAAAGCTACAGATAAATCAATTGTTTATTTTACATCTGGAACAACAGGTTTTCCTAAAATGGTTCTTCATTCTCATTCTTATGGGTTTGCACATACAACAACAGGAAAATACTGGCTTGATTTAAAGCCAGAAGATCTACATTGGAATGTAAGTGATACAGGCTGGGCAAAGGCAGCATGGAGCAGTTATTTTGGACCATGGAATATGGGAGCAGCACTTTTTACTCATTGTACAGATAGATTTGATCCTGTTAAAACTCTTGAACTTCTTCAAGAATTTCCTGTAACTACTATGTGTGGTGCACCTACAATATACAGAATGCTTGTGCTTCAAGATCTGAGTAAATTTAATTTTCCCAGTCTAAGACATTGTGTTGGTGCTGGTGAACCTTTAAATCCTGAAGTTATAGAAATTTGGAAAAAGGCAACAAATACTATTATTCGCGACGGTTATGGACAAACTGAAACAGTTCTTTTATGTGGGAATTTTCCATGTATTGAAGCTCGTTTTGGCTCTATGGGCAAACCTTCTCCCGGGATTGACCTTAATATTATTGATAATGATCAAAATATTGTTCCTGTAAATACCGAAGGTGATATAGCAATTAACATTGACTCTGAAAGACCCCTTGGTTTATTTCAGGAATATTGGAAGGAACCTGAAAAAACTGCTTCAACAGAAAAAAATGGATGGTATCTAACAGGTGATAGAGCCTACAAAGATGAAGATGGTTATTTTTGGTTTGTTAGCAGAAGTGATGATCTTATTTTAAGTTCTGGGTATAGAATAGGACCCTTTGAAGTTGAAAGTGCATTAATTGAACATGATGCAGTTGCTGAATCTGCTGTTGTATCAAGTCCTGATGAAAAACGAGGAGAAATTGTAAAAGCCTTTATTGTTTTAGTAGATGGTTTTGATCCTTCAGATAAGTTAAAAAAGGAAATTCAGGATCATGTTAAAAAAGTAACTGCTCCATATAAATATCCAAGAAAAATTGATTTTGTTAAAATTCTTCCTAAAACAGTAAGCGGTAAAATAAGACGCATTGAGCTAAGGGAGGCTGAGTGGAAGAAGTAAAAATTTGATGTGGTTGTAAACTTAGTATCTATTTTTATATAAAAGAACTTATAACTACTTAATATTTTTTCATGTTTTGTTGTGAGACGAACCATGAACCAAAAAATAGCTCTGTCTTATGGCAGTTGCTATAGATTTTTTTTGTTTTTCATAGTTGTAATTTAGAATTTAAATTTTTATAAGATTTTTTTAAAAAGCTATTTTTTAATCATTTTTATAAAATTATAATGTATAAAAATAGAGCTGATTAAATCTTTAATTTTTTATATTTTTATTAATATAAAGTTAGGAGGGAATATGTTCAAAGGAATGCCAAAGATTTTTTGGATAGGAATGGGCATTATGTATGGCTGGGTATTTTTCTTTATGTTTTTGGAAATGATTATTCCGGGTCTGCCTTTAAAGCAGTTTCTTGGTGTACCAGCATGTTACATCTATAACTGGATTATGGGTTTGTGGATTATTAACATTTTTATTTCATATCTTTTTTATAGTTCAGAGGAAAAAAGAGAAGAAATAATAAAAAATAGGAAAGGAGCTAAATAATGGAAAGTAATCCTATTGTACTTATTGGTGCACTTATATATTTTTTAATTATTTTTTATATAGGTTGGACCTCTCGTAAGGCATCCATGGATGCTTCTGAATTTTATGTTGCTGGAAGAAAAGTAGGTCCCTTTGTAAATGGAAGTGCCCTTGCTGCAACATATTTCAGCCCTGCAAGTTTTCTTGGACTTCCTGCTTTTATTTTTATTCTAGGTTATCCTTTTTGGTGGGCTCTTGTTGGTATTATTGGTGGAATGCCAATTGCTACATTATTAACAGCTGCTCCCTTAAGAAAATATGCACCAACATCATTTACAGATTATTATGCTGACCGCTATGAAACTAAGTGGATGAGATTATGGTCTGCAATTCCTACAATTATAGGTGGGTTTGCTTATGTTATTCTTTCTATCGTAGGTACAGCTCTGTTTCTTCTTTGTATTCTAAAATTTAATTTTACTATTTCAGTTATTCTTGCCTCTGTTATTGTATTTACCTATGTTTATTTCGGAGGCATGGTTGCTACTACTTTTTCAACAGCTTTTCAGGGTATTGCAATGACCGTTGCTGCTGTTGTGGCAGCTGGGTATGTTATTGGTCATTATGGCGGATTAAATGGTCTTACAGATGCGGTAATATCAACTAGTCCTAATTTTTTCAACATGCCTTACGTAGCCGAAAAAGCGTCGCATCCTTTAATGGCGACATGGACCGGTGTCATTGGTTTTTTCTTTGTATGGCATTTTGGTTTTTCTGCAATGCCTTATACTGTTGTTAGATTTTTCACAACTCAGGATATTAAATCTGCAAGAAGAAGTGTCTTTTGGGCGGTTTTAATTGGCGGAGCAATGTACGGTGGACTCATTATTATCGGAACAGGAGCAAGAGTTTTGATAGAACAGCTTCATCCTCTTATGGCAACTGATGGAGTTACAAATGCTATGGGTCTTTTAAAGCATATGAAAACAGCCTATGGCGTTGCAGGAGCATCTGTTACGGATTATTCAATGATATCGGCTATGGAAGCACTGAAAAGTCCGTTCTTGCTTGCTATTATTGCAGCAGGTGGTCTTGCCATAGCAATGGCTACAGCTGCAGGCTGGACAATGGTTTTAAATGTTGTTCTTGGAAGGGATCTTATTGGTAAAGTTTTTGGTTCAAAATGGCCAGAAGAAAAACCGGTTGCCTGTACAAGAGTTATGACAATATTCATTATCGTTGTCTGCGGATTGCTTTCATTCAAACCGCCAGCACTTGTTCTTGATATATCGGGAGCTGCATTTGTTGTTATTTTATGCTCTGTTGGACCTCCACTTGTTCTTGGTCTGTGGTGGGAAAGAGGCACAACACTGGCAGCATCTTTAACTATTATAGTTATGACAATTTGTTCGACAAGTTCGTGGATGTATGCAAAATATCATCTCGGAAGTTATCATTGGTTTTTTCTGAGCGACCCTGCAAATAAAATATCAACACCTCATCAGTTTTATTGGGTATTTATTGGGTTTATTTTTTATATTCTAATAAGTTTAATTACTCCAAAAAATAGTGATGAAGCAATTCAAAAATATGTTAAAGATTTAAAACCTGAACAATTATAATATTAATTTGTTAACCTCCCTTTTAATTTTTTTTTAAATTTTAAAGGGGAGGTTTTTAATTTATAACTTGGGAGAAAAATATGCAGATTCCAGAAATTGAAATAGGTAAAACAACAATTAGTGATCTTGTTGATATTCTTGCCAATAATTTCGGGGAAAACAAAGCACTTACATATAATAGTTATGGAATTAATAATAATTTTAAAGAATTTAGAGATATATGTGATGATGTAGCAAAAGGACTTATTGGACTTGGTATTGAAAAGGGTGAAAACATTGCTGTCTGGGCAAATAATGTTCCTGAATGGGTTTATACTCAATATGGCAGTGCAAGAGCTGGAGCTGTTCTTGTAACAGTTAATACAAGTTATAAAAGCTTTGAACTTGAATATCTTATGAAGCAATCTGATTCTACAACCCTTATAATGATAGGCGGTGTTAGAGAACCTGATGAATATAAAAAAGTTGTAAAGGAATTATATCCAGAAATTGATAATGCAGCTCCGGGAAATATCAAATGTGAAAAACTTCCCAAGCTTAAAAATATTATTTACATTGGCAAAGATGATATGAAAGGAGCTTTATCCTGGAATGATCTGCTTGAGGCTGGCAGAAAAGTATCAGATAAAGAATTACAACAAAGAAAAAGCACTCTTAAACCTGAAGATGTTATTAATATGCAATATACATCAGGAACAACAGGTTTTCCAAAAGGTGTTATGCTTTCTCATACAAATCTTATTGGAAATGCAAAAAGCATGGCAGAATGTATGAAATTATCTCCAAAGGATGTTATGTGTATTCCTGTTCCATTTTTTCATTGCTTTGGATGTGTTATAGGAACCTTATGCTGTATGGTATCAGGAACTACAATGGCACCTGTTGTTGCATTTGAGCCTCAGGATGTTATGCAGACAATTGATAAGGCAAAAGCTTCTGTTATTCTTGGGGTTCCAACAATGTTTATTGCAGAACTTGAGGAAATGGATAAAACAAATTATGACACTTCAAACTTAAGAACTGGTGTAATGGCTGGTTCTCCATGTCCTATTGAAGTAATGAAGTCTGTTGTAAATAAAATGGGTGCTTCTGAAATGACAATTGTTTATGGTCAAACAGAAGCTTCTCCTGGAATTACTCAAACAAGGGCTGAAGATTCACTTGAACTTCGTGTTACAACTGTTGGAAGAGCTCTTCCTGGTGTTGAAGTTAAAATTATTGACCCGATTACAGGAAAAGAACTTGAGTCTGGAGAACAGGGCGAACTTTGTAGCCGTGGTTATAATACCATGAAAGGTTATTATAAAATGGAGGAAGCAACAAAAGGAGCTGTTGATTCTGACAACTGGCTTCATACTGGTGATCTTGCTATTATGGATGGAAATGGTTATTGCAAAATCACAGGTAGAATAAAAGATATGATTATTAGAGGTGGTGAAAATATTTATCCAAGAGAAATTGAAGAATTTCTTTATACTAATGATAAAATTAAAGATGTGCAGGTTGTTGGAGTTCCAAGCAAAAAATATGGTGAGGAAGTTGCAGCATTTATTCAGCTAAAACCTGAAATTAAAGCATCAGAACAAGAAATAAGTGATTTTTGTCAAAATAAAATAGCATTTCATAAAATACCTAAATTTTTCTTTTTTGTTGAAGAATATCCAACTACAGCAAGTGGTAAAATTCAGAAATATAAATTGCGGGAACAAGTAACAGCTTCTCTTAATAGACAAGAAGATGCAGATATAGAAACAGCATAAAATTATTAATTGCTAATTGCTAATGGTTATATGCAAGATAAAATAGAGCAGTTTTTTTGAAAAATTTCTTTTTAAAATGCGTAACCTTAAGAGATACGCTTATAAAAAAAATTATTTAATAACAATTTATCTTGCATATGACTGGTATTTGTTAAAATACAGGGAATAAAAATCGTCAAATAAGAATAATGATACAAAGATTAGGAAATAAAGAGTTAAAAATCTTAAAAGAATAAGAATAGGAAGTATAAAACTTTCTAATTTAAAAGAAGGACAATAGCGATATCTTAATTTAACTGAAATTGAAACTCTTATTTTTAAGATACAAAGGAAAAATAATAAAAATGAGAAATACATGGAAAGATTTTTTTGTTGGGTGTTTTACCGTGATATTAATATTATTATTAATTCCTGTATTTTTTCTATTTGGTAAAGCGGCATTCTTGATGGCTGTTCTAATCGCTATTGTTGTGTGCATTCTTTTTGGATTTGTTTTTATTGGTAAATTTGTACAATTCTTTTTCAGAAAATAGGAAATAAGAAAAATCAAAATAAAGTTATATATGCTAAAGAATTTAATACCCTTTAAAATTTTTTATGCTTTTTTTATTTCAGGGTGGTTAGTAAGGAAGTGTAAAAATTGTCTGGTATGTTTAACTAAACGGGATTTAAAAAACTGTGCGGTTTGTAAAAGAATTAAATAACTAATATCTTTTTCTTTTTTAAACAGATCTTTCATTTTTTTGCTTGAAAGAGTTATGATTGTGCTTGGCTCAGCACATACAGCAGTAAAGGAACTTAGCTCATTATCAAGAAAAGCAGAAGCACCAAAGGAATATCCTGGAATAATTTCATCTAATGTAAGTATTTTTCCTCCAGGTGATGTGGTGTTTAACAATACTTTTCCCTTTAAAACCATATAAAAGCTGGAAAGTTCTTTGTTTTGCCTGAATAATACTTGGTTTGCTTTAAAGTTCTGGATATCTGCTGCTGGTTTGATTTTTTCAAGTATTTCTGCATTAATATTTTTAAAAAATAATATTTGTTTTAATTCTTCTTTTTTTATCATTGCTATAACCTATAAGTTAAGAATTCTCAAAAAGTTTAAATTTAAAATATAGAGAGAGTAAGAGATTTTAAATCATCAGCTTGATTTTTTAATTCAGGATTTTCATCTAGGATAGTCATAATCATTTTTATTCTATTATTCATTTTTTGCTTATAACTTCTAGCCAGCCTTAGCATAATTTCGTAACCAAATTCATTGTTATCCTGGAAAAGCTGCATCATTCTTTGTCCCGGAAGAGTAATTATTTCACATGGCTCTTGACATATTGCTGATGAGAAAACCTTTGCTTTAGGAACTAATGAGGACAAACCAAAGCAGGAGCCTGATTGAATTGTTTCCAGTGTTACAGTAATTTTAGAAGAAAGTTTAACTTCCATGGAAATCTGTCCCATGAGAAGCATATAAAAATTATCAACAATATCATTTTCTTTAAATAATTGTTTTTTTGTACTAAAAATACTTATTTGAGCCTCAGCACCAATAATTTCCAGTAAATTATCCGGCATATCTTTAAATAAATTTATTCGTTTAAATTCCTGAATTTTGATCATAAAAACACCATTAAAGTTAAATTAGATAGGCAAGTAAAAAGCTTTCCAGAACTAGGGAGAAGAATTTTTACGACGCCATCAATATTAGAATAATAAAAAAACATGCAACAGCTGCTCCTATTCCAATGGGCAAAGTACTTTCCATTATATCATCATAAAGTTTGTTTTTCTTAATATCCAAATGTTTATCTCTGTATCCCATAATTAACCAAAAACTTACAAATAAAAATAAAGCAAGTTTTGCAAAGGCATTTTTAAAAAAATTTGTTAAAAATTTAGCACTGCCTATAACAAATCCATCTGCTATTTTATTAATATTATTTAATACAATATCAAAAATTTTATAAGCAAATCCGCCTGTTTTACGGTAGATCCAGTCAATATCAAGATTTTTTGCTTTAATTTCAGGGATATAATATCCTGAGCAAATAAGAAGAGTAAATGCAAAGGCACCAAACATAAGAAGTTGTAGTTGTCCTACCACATGCATTCCTGTGTATGGTTGATAATGAACAGGATATGGAAGAAGATTATATAAAGGTGCTGGATAAACTCCAACAAATATACATATAAAAGCTGCAATACCCATTGCTAATAGCATGTTCCATGGTGGTTCTTTGGCTCTTATTCCTGAATCATGTCCAAAAAATGTAAAAAATGGAACTTTAATTCCTGCATGATCTACAACTCCAGTTGAAGCAAACTGAAGAATAAGCCATAAGGCAACTATTTTTTCAGCACCTGAAGCACTGATAATCATGGATTTACTCACAAATCCGCTAAAAAAAGGAAAAGCTGAAATAGAAGCAGCACCCACTATACAAAGCAGACAAGTTATGGGCATGGTTTTATATAATCCGCCAAGTTCAGTACATTTTATTTTTCCAGTCATTTGTAAAACTGAACCTGCTACCATAAAAAGAAGGGCTTTATAAATAATATGACAAAAAGCATGGGCAACAGCACCATTAATTGCAAGTTCAGTACCTATACCAATTCCGCATAACATAAAACCAACCTGGTTTAGCAAGCTATAAGATAAAACTCTACGAATATCATTTTCCAGAACTGCATAAAATATAGGTAAGGAAACCATAAGTCCCCCAATCCAGATAAGGGGAGTTGCACCGGGAAAAGTTCTGATAAAAAGATAAACAGCACTTTTTGTAGTAAATGCACTTAAAAATACTGTACTTGTTGGTGTACCATTTGGGTAGGCATCTGGAAGCCATGCGTGTAAGGGAATAGCAGCTGCATTAAGAGCAATTCCAATAAAAATAAGATATGACTCAATTCCATCAAGTCCAATATAATTAAATTTAGCAGATCCTGTTTTATGTATATAAAGAATAATACCTGCAAGTAAAATTAATCCACCTATAAGATGAACAAGAATATATCGAAACCCAGCATTTTTAGCTTCTTTGGTTCTAGCTGCAAGTATTAAAAAAGTAGAGCTTACAGCCATAAATTCCCAGAAAATATAAAGTGAGAAAAAATCACCTGCAAACACTACTCCAAGTGTACTTCCCACATAAATAAATGCTGCCACATGCTGTAAATTATCTTTTACTTTTAAAGCAAAAAGAACTCCTATAAAAGCCATAATAGTAAAAACATAACCAAATAACATTGATAGTTTATCTATTCTGCCAAGAATAAGCTCATATCCCCAGAACTCAAAAGTCCAAAAATTGCCATAGGGAAGTTTAATCAGCATGGAAAAAACCAGCACAGGCAAAATAAGCATATACCAGGATTTGATTTTTCCCCGTAAAAAAGGAACCAGGATTGCTCCAAAAATTAATAGTACTGCTGGAGGAAGCATATTATTTATCATAGTAATCCTCTTTACGCATGACAATTTTTCTTAAAATTTTAGCGACAAAAATCAAAAATACATATGAAATAAAACCATATACAGCATAGAAACCTGGGAAATCTTCCCATGCAAAACCATGATGTTTATGAATAAAAAATTCTGACACTAGCAAAAGCACAAGTGTGATATAAAAGAAAATTCTGAATTTTCCCACATTTTTGGGGTTATCAAATATTGTTAATTCTTTTTTCATTATTTTTTGTCCTAATTATATTTATCTTCACCATAAAGCTCATGTAAGTAAGGGCATTTTAGGGAGGACAATTTTATTAGATTTTTCGTTTTTATATGCAGATATTTTATTTAAAATTGGTTCTTTTTTAATCATACAAAAGCCAACAAACTTATCAGCAGGAACCGCCAATCTAATTGCAATGGGAAGCATTTCATAAACTTTTTTAAACATTGCTTTTAAAATTGTATCATTATTTAGATTATTTTCAGCTAGAGTTAATAATTTCTCTACAACAATTTTCTCTATGCTTTGCCATTTTTTTTCAATAATTTTATTAGTTCTATTTTTACTGGAACTAATTATGTTTTCGGCTGTTTGCTTTGTGTCGCTGATTTTTGTCTTTATATCAACTTTTAAATTCTTTGCTTTATTTGCTATTTTTTTAAACATATGATTTCTTTTATTTTTTTAAAAGTATCAAACAACCAGAAATTGTATTTTTATTACCTTATTAAAACCCTTAGCTTGCTGCAAAAACATATATAAAATAAATTACAGCAATTGCGATAATTATATGGAATGCTGTTTTATATCCCGGCAAAGCTTTATGCTGAAGAATTTCCCATTCCATGTTTTCTTTTATATTAGAATTAGTCATTTTTTTATCCATTCAATATTTTAATTTTTAAATACCTAAGGCTATTTTAATTAAATTAATAAAAACATTTGGGGTAAAAAATAATATAACTGATATTATTGCTGTAATAACTATTGGAATAACACAAAACAAAGGAGCTTCTTTTATTTGTACTGGCAGATTTTGTTCTTTTTCATCTTTTGAGAAAAATGCTTGATAAATTATAGGCAGAAAATAAAAGGCATTTAAAAATGAGCTGAGTAAAAGCACAATAAGAAAAAGTTTTTGAGTTGATTCAATAGTACCAATAAGAATAAACCATTTACTAAAAAAACCACCTGTTGGAGGTAAGCCAATAACTCCAAGGGCGCCAATAAAAAAAGCTGCAAATGTTATGGGCATTTGTTTGCCCAGTCCCTTCATTTGACTGATATATTTTTTTCCGGTTGCTACAAAAATTGCTCCTGCACAGAAAAAAAGAGTTATTTTACCAAAAGCATGCATAACAATATGAATAATACCGCCAAGCTGTCCCTGGGGTGTTAGCAATGCAACACCAAGAATTATATAGGAAAGCTGACTAACAGTTGAAAATGCCAGGCGTCTTTTTAATTCATCTTGGGACATGGCAATACAAGAACTGACTATTATTGTAATAGATGCCAGAGATGCAACAACAACTCCAAGATTAAAAGACGCTAGAAGATCAATGCCAAAGATACAAACTATAACTCGTACAATACTGAAAACACCAACTTTAACCACAGCAACAGCATGGAGAAGTGCGCTAACAGGGGTAGGAGCAACCATTGCAGCTGGAAGCCAGGAATGAAAGGGCATTAACCCCGCCTTTGCAAAACCAAAAACAAACATTAAAAGTACAACAGTTAAAGCAGGTTTTGATATTTGACCTGATGCAAATATACCATGAATGGAAAAATCCAGGGTTCCTGTAATATGGTAACAATAGAGCATGGCAGGTAAAACCAAGGCAATAGATGTACCAAGTATAAAGATAAGATATCTGCGACCAGATATTCTTGATTTTTTATCTTGATGATGAGTAACTAGGGGATATGTTGCAAGGGATAAAATTTCATAAAAAAGATAAAGTGTAAGCAGATTAGCTGAAAATGCTACGCCAATTGTTGCAAATATTGCCAAAGCAAAAAAACAATAGTATCTGGTTTGACCATGTTCATTCAAGGTTCTCATGTATCCAATGGAATACATACTTGTTACAATCCACAAAGATGATGCAACAATGGCAAAAAGCATGCCTAATCCATCAACCTTAAAGGCAATAGAAACTCCAGAAGCTATTTCAAACATATTAAATACAATTTTATTGCCAGCCAAAATAGCAGGAAGCATGGAAAGAACAAGAAGAAATTTTACTCCTCCTGCAATAAAAGTACAACTTTCCCTAATATTTGGTTTTTTAGAAGTAACTATTAAAAAGGGAATAACAGCCAAAGAAACTAAAACAGTCAACAAAGGCTTAATTGAAGTAATATAATCCATTAATTACTAACCTTCTTATATTGTAAATTTAGATTTTTTATATCACCATTTTATATTGAGTAAGAAAAGGTGTAATAATATTTTTTACAATTGAATCAGAATAAACACCCAAAATAATTAAAGTAGCACTTGTTAAACCAAGAGAAATAAGCATTGAAACTGGTGCCTCAGTTATTCCAGCTATTTTGTCATGATTCTTATGTTCATTTTGTTGCTTATTTTGTATTGATGATTCAAAAAATGATATTTCAAATATTTTGAAAAAAAGAATAGCACATATTAAACTACTTATAATTAAAGCACCTACAAAATGGTAAGCTCCTGCTTCAATACCACCAAGAATTAAATACCACTTGCTAAAAAAACCGCATGTTGGAGGTACACCTATTATACTAAAACCAGCAAGAACAAGACCTGCCATTGTCCAGGGCATTTTACTAAATAACCCCTTAAAATTATTAAGATGAGCATTTTTAAGACAAAATGTAATATTTCCAACAACTAGAAAAAGAGCAAAAGTCATAACAGCATCATTTATAATATGAAGAATAGATCCTGTCATACCAGTTTGATTTCCCAGCCATGCTCCACCAACCATATATCCAATTTCAGAAACAATAATATAAGCAAAAATTTTTTTTACATTTTTTTGTGCAAGGGCCATAACACCCCCTGCTATGATAGCAATACTTGCAATCCAAACAACTACCTTTGAAAGTTCAAGTGTTTCAAAAATATAATTAAAGCCAAAAACATTAAGCATTAGTCTTATCATTACATATACCATAATTTTTGTCATCAAAGGAGCAATTAGTCTGCCTACTGAGATAGAAGTATAGGAATAGGCATTTGGAAGCCAAATATGTAAAGGGAAAAGTGCCATTTTAATCCATAGACCTAGCATGCAGAAAATAAAGCCAATCAATACTGCACTTGAGCCATGTAAATTCTGAAGAATATCTGCAACATTAATCATATTTAAGGAGCCTGTCATAATATAAAGATAACCAACTCCAAGAAGATAAAAACTTGCTCCTATTACTCCTATAAAAAGATAATTTAAACTTGCAATGGGACTGCGGTCAGGATCTCCCATAGCAATTAAAGCATAGCTAGTAAGTGATGTTATTTCTAAAAGTACATATAGATTAAATAAATCACCGGTTGCAACCACACCAAGAAGTCCAGTAACAAATAAAACATAAACAGAATAGAATGCTCCAAGTTTTTCCTTCATATCCTGCAAAACACTTTTATGACTTGCAACAAGATTAATCAGAGCTATTGCTGAAACTATTAAAAGTACAACAGCATTTAAAAGATCAATTCTATATTCTATGCCAAAGGGTGGTGCCCAGCCTGCCATACGATATTGAATTGTTCCAGAGGTTAAAACAATCATTAAAAGTTTAAATGCTGAAAACAAAGAGATTGCAAGACCTACCAGTACAATAGGATAACAGAATTTTTTTTGTATCCAGCTGAAACCACTGCATAAAAGAGCAGCTAGAAGGGGAGCAATAACAAGTAAAGCAGGATAAAATGTTTTTATCATAATTTATTTTTCCCTTAATCTCATTCTGATTTCATCTTCTTCCAAAGTCTGATATCTTTGATAAATTTTTACTGACAAAGCAAGGGCTACTCCAAAAGTGGCAACTGAAACAACAATTGCTGTAAGCATAAGCACATGGGGCAGAGGATTTATATAATCAGCTGCATGAATTATAAGTTTATGAGCACCAGTACCATGATCTCCATGGGCATTTTTTATAATTGGAATAGTTGCATTAGTTTTATAGCCTATTGAAATATAAAAAAGAATAATGGCTGTTTGAAAAATATTCATTCCCACTATTTTTTTTATGAGATTATTTTTAACAATCATGGCATAAAGACCAATCATCATTAAAATTATATAAAGCCAATAATTATATTTTGTCATAATTCCAATAAAAAAATCAGTCATAGTCCTCTCCTACAATCCTTCATCATGCCTTCCTTCTGATGCTATATTAACATATATTACAACCATAACAGCCATAACAGCTATGCCAACACCTATTTCAACTCCTAACATACCCAGTGCTCTGACATGAATAGGATCAACAGGTAAAATTTTTGCAAGTTGGCTATAATCTAAAAAGTTACCACCAAGAAACATACAAATAATACCTATACCAACATATATTAGCACTCCAAGAGCACTTAATAGACCAAGTATTTTTTCTTTAATTTTTTTCATGGCTGTTTGCAGATTATATGAGATAGCAAGTAAAATAAAACTTGACCCAAAAATAACCCCACCTTGAAATCCTCCTCCAGGACTAAAATCACCATGGGCAACAACATACAAAGCATATATTTGAATAAAAGGAATTAAAATCCTGCAAACAGTCATTATTATTAAGTCATGGGGTATCCAATCTGCATCCATTTGTTCAAATTTTTTGCTTGCTGGAAGATTCTTGCAGTTATCTTTAAAACATAAAACTACTCCTGTTGAAATATGCCTGTAAAAAAATTTTTTTTGTCTGTTATAGTTTCTAAGAAGAAGAAAGCATACAAGACCTGCACAAAAAATTACTGCTGTTTCAAACATAGTGTCAAAACTACGATAATCAGCAAGCACTGATGTAACTAGATTTGGAACACCTGTTTCTTCAATGGATTTTTCAATATAGTGATTAGAAAGATAAGTGCTTGCAGGAGATTGTGAATATCCCCAGTCAGGAAAATCAGAAGTAGCACTAAGCAGAATTCCACCACAAACAGCAACTATTAATAATCCAATATATTTCAATCTTTTGTTCTCCTAGTTGTATTAAAAACAGCGGCAACAAAAAATACCGTGCTTACGCCTGCTCCTACCGAGGCTTCTGTAAAAGCAACATCAACAGCCCCCATAATTGCCCATAAAAGACACATCATAAAACTATAAGCACCAAATAATATTGCTGTACTTAACAAGTCCTTAACAGAAATTGCAGTGATTGCACAAAGAATAACAAATATCAGAACTATTAAATCTATTTGCCAGGGCATGATTTTACCTTTTATCCTCTTTTGTCCAGTGTCTGAGACCTGCTCTTATACCTGCATCAACAATGGAATGAGTTGCTGTTGGGCTTGACAAAAATACAAAAAATACAATTAATAACATTTTTATACTTAGTAAGAGTTCTGATATGGAAAAAGTTTTAAGATTAAAAAGAGCAAATCCTAGAACCATTGCAAGTATTCCAAGTGTGTCTAATTTTCCTGCTGGATGAAGCCTACTATAAAAATCAGGCATTCTAATAATTCCCACCGCTCCTCCAGTAAAAAAAACTAGACCTATAATTAAAAATAATAAAACAAAGAAATTCATATTAACTCCATCTTATTTAAGGGTGGATTCTTCGTATAACCCTTTTCTTTTATGAAAATATCTGGAAGCTGCCACAACTGTAATAAAATTTAAAAATGCATAGGCTAAAGCTATATCAATAAACATGTCCACACGTTCATAAATAAAACCAATAAGCAAAAGCAGAATAACTGTTTTACTGCCAATGGCATTAACTCCTATTAATCTGTCCAAAACTGTTGGCCCAAACATAGCTCTATATAAAGAGAAAAGCATTAAAAAACATAAATATAGACTTGTATAAAGAAAAAAAGTATTCATTTGTCTTCTCCAAATATCCTGGCGGTTTTTTTAAGCATTGTGCCGGGAAGTGCTTCAGCAGACTCTTTATCAATGGAATGTACTTTAAAAACTCCTTCCCTATCAGCATTAATTGTAATTGTACCTGGAGTCAGAGTAATAGAATTAGCCATAGTAACAATTGACATTTCTTTTTTTAATCCAGTTTTTATAACTACTACATGGGGATCAATCATATCTTTCATTCTTGGATGAAAAACAAGGTATAAAAGGTGAAAGTTAGCTTTAATTATTTCAAAAATAAGCCATGGTATATATTTAAAAAAACGAAACATAATTAATAAAAAATCAGAATCAGGATCTGAGAATAAAAGATCCTTAAAAAAGAATGCACATAAAAAACTTGAAAAAAGACCCAAAAAGATAAGCAGAGGTTCAAAATTACCTGAAAGAATCACCCACAAACCAAACATTAATATAAAGGTAAGGGAAAAAGATAATATTGATTTAAAAGGTTTGCCAGAAGATTTGTTTTTAAATTCTTTTTTTTCTGAGATAGTCAAGGCTTAATCCTTAAATTTTTATATGAAAGAACTTATAACTGCTTAATATTCTTTTATGTTTTCTTGTGAGACAAACCAGGAATTAAAAACCAGATCTGTTTCATGGCAGTTATTTGTTAACACTGTATAGTTTACGAAATTTATTAAATGCTTTTTTAAATCTTCCATCTTTGTTTTCAGACTCTGCATTTTTTTCTACTTCACTATATAATTTTTCCTGTTCAAGTCGGAACTCATAGGCTTTATTAATAGTTTTAATAAGAGAATCCATATCAACTGGTTTTGATAAAAATTTAAAAGCATTATATTTGCCGCTTTCCAAAGCATTTTCAATACTTCCATGTCCTGTTAAAACTATGCATGGTAAAAACGGTTGAAGTTTTTTTAATCTTTTTTGAACTTCAATTCCATCAATTCCCGGCATTTGTAAATCCACCACAGCCACATCAAAATCTTCCTTTGCAGCAAGTTCTACAGCTTCTTCACCAGAAAAAGTAGTTTTAACTGTAAATCCATCAAGAACAAGTCTTTTAGCCATATATTTTAAAAATGTTTGTTCATCATCAATAAATATGAGTTTCATAATTTATTTTTCTCCCTCTTTTTTAAAAATGGACATGCACTACCAAAGCTTATTATCTAAGTCAATAACAAATCTAAAAAGTAAAAAATATGAAGAAGTAAGTTAGAATAAAAACAACAAAATAATTAAGTAAAATCAAATAGATATACTAAATTAATTTTAACTTTATACTTCATGTTTTATAGTTTTAGCCTTATATTTCTTCCCTAGTTCTTATTGACATTTTTATATGAAAAAATTTATAACCATTTAATATTCTTGTATGTTTCTTTGTAAGGCAAACTAAGAATTAAAAACTAGATCTGTCTTATGCTAGTTATTGACATCTGTTTATAAAAGCAAGGGATATTTTTATTAGTTAAGATAAACTTGTAAAAAGTTTTATATACAAAATGTAGTATTTTTTTAAGAGCATGGGTGCGTATATGGTATATTAAAGTTTTAAAAAAATATTATATTAAAGTAGATGGTAAGTTTATAATACCATCACATCACATTAATTAAGATAAGTAATGAGAGGTTTATACAATCGTTCTATTTTGTTCAAATTTTATAGTGAAGATGTATTTGTAATACCTGAAACCTAAAATTTGGATAATTGATACCGCTTTTATTTATAGGCATTATTGATAAAAAAACCTGTTTTTTATAAAAATTTAATTGTACAAAGGTCTTATAATATAAGCTTGAGCCTGGAGGTATTAAATGCTTAAATCAGTTTTTTTAATGGGTGGACTTGGATTTGTTATAGGTGGAATTTTAGCCTTTGCTTCAAAGATATTTTATGTTTATGTTGATCCTAAAATTGTTGCCATAGAAGATGTGTTGCCAGGAGCAAACTGTGGGGGGTGTGGTTTTCCAGGATGTACTCCAAATGCAGAAGCTATTGTTCAAGGTAAAGCATCAGCAGATTCATGTGTTGCAGCAGGTCCTGATGTTGCCATTGCAATTGCAGAACTTATGGGTGTATCTCTTGAAGAAAAAGAACCTGAATTTGCTCTTTCTTCCTGTTATTACAGTAAACAAGATGCAGATATTAAATATCTTTATGATGGAATAAAAGATTGCAGAGCTGCATCTATTATGTCTGGTGGCATGAAAGTTTGTAATATTGGTTGTCTTGGACTTGGAACATGTGTAACAGCTTGTCTTTTTGGTGCTCTTTCAATGGGAGAAAATGGTCTTCCTAAAGTTAACGAAGAAAAATGCACAGGATGTGGAGCATGTGAAAAAATATGTCCTAAAAATATTATTAAACTTACATCTATTACAAGAAGAATTATTCGTGAATATACTGAGGATGAATGTGTAACTCCATGTCAAAGAGCATGCCCCACAGGTATTGATATTAGAAAATATATTAATCTCATAAAAAATGGAGATAATAAAGGAGCACTTCAGGTAATTAAAGAAAGAAATCCTTTTCCATCTGTTATTGGAAGAATATGCCCTGCTTTTTGCGAGGTTGAATGCAGAAGGCAGCTTGTTGATGAACCTGTTGCGATAAATCATTTAAAGCGATTTGTCAGTGATATTGAAATAAAACTTGGGAAAAGAGTTTTTCCATATAAAGCTCCAGACACAGGAAAAAAAATTGCTGTTCTTGGTGGAGGCGTAGAAGGACTATCTGCTGCATTTTTTACAGCAAGGCTTGGGCATGAGCCCACAGTATTTGAAACAACTTCTATTCTTGGTGGACTTTTAAGATTTGCAATTTCTGAATATAGACTTCCCCAGCATATTCTTGATTGGGATATTCAAGGAATTATTGAAATGGGAGTTAAGGTTAAAACAGATGTTAAAGTTGGAAAAGATATGTCTTTATCATCTTTTTTTAAATCTGGTTTTGACGCAGTTTTTACAGCAACAGGGGGATGGGATAATAGGCTTGTCAGGGATGAAATATCAGATATAGTAAATATTTTTCCAGGAGGATATCTTTTAATTGATGTGCTTCGGAATAATATTAAAAATGAAAAAAATATTTCCTGGGGAAAAAATGTTGTAATTGCAGGTGATGATATTATTATTTCTGATGCAATTAAGATTTGTATGGAATTTGGTACAGAATCCATTACAATTATATCAAGAAAGACAAAGGGAAATTCATGTTTTAATAATTCACAATTTACTGTAAACAATAAAACTAAAATAATATATAATGCTGGAATAACAAAAATTTGTGGCAAGGAGGATAATCTAACTAATATTGAATGCACAGATCTTACAACCGGAAATATAAGTGTTGTTAATGCTGATACTTTGGTAGTTACTTCTGGTAGATTTCCTGAATTTATTTTTACTAAAACTAAAATATCTGATAATGAAGCTTCTGAATTAGACTTGGATTCTATACCATTAAAATGGGAAGGTGTTGAAATCCATAAGGATCCTGCAAATATACAAGAGCTTGGACTTTTATCAAATAGTGATA
This sequence comes from Desulfobacteraceae bacterium 4572_130, assembly GCA_002084425.1. Classification (GTDB taxonomy): domain Bacteria; phylum Desulfobacterota; class Desulfobacteria; order Desulfobacterales; family Desulfobacteraceae; genus 4572-130. Next base: position 21,026 of record NBLN01000010.1, read on the forward strand.
TGATAAGTGGTTATAGTGCTGCTGTTAAAGCAATAAATGGTGGTCGTAAAGCTGCTGCAACAATTCATAATCTTATCTATGGTATATCTTTGGAACATCCTTTAAATTTTATCACTAAATATTCTTATCTTCAAAAAGTTGATTGCCTTAAAAATGTTAAAGTATCACCAAGAAATATTATGCCTGTATTTAATGATATTAAGGCAGAACCACAACATGAATTTTTACAGGGTTTTACTAGTGAAATGGCTCAGAAAGAATCTGAACGATGTCTGAAATGCGGATTGATTTGCTATGAACAATCACAACATAGCTCTGCTGCTTGATATATTTTTTATTAAAAACTAGTACGATAAAGGTATATAATTTTTTTAAACAAGATTTGGACAAAAATTATTGTGGTATAAACTAGAACCTAAGAAAAACACAAAAGAATATAATGTATTTTTTTTCATTGCCAGGCTGAAGCCTGGCAATTCTTATATACATGCTTCAGTGTCATACCTGCCTATATTGGGTTTTATCTAGATATTTTTGGTTGTTAGTAAAGACTGATCAACTAAAGATAAAACATTTTATATAAGACCTTTATACAAACTAATTTTTTATAAAAATGCTTTAAAAAACATAAAATATCTTTTTCTAATTTTTAATTTAAAAAATGTTTGTAAATGCCTATTCACTATCAAATTTGAATAAAAGCAATCATTTTGTAAAATTTTCTATATGTGTTTAGCTTGTGAATTAGTGTTATCCTGATTAAATGTTATAATAATATGCTTTAAAAATATTTATCATAAGCAAATGAGGAGAATTTATGGATACTAAAAAGATTTTTTTAAATGAATCAGAATTACCAAGGCAATGGTATAATATTATGGCAGATTTGCCAACGCCAGTGGAACCGCCATTACATCCAGGAACAGGACAACCTCTAAATCCTAATGATCTAGAAGCAATTTTTCCAATGCCATTAATTGAACAGGAAATGAGTCAGGAAAGATGGATTGATATTCCAGAACCTGTTTTTGAAAAATATCTTATGTGGCGTCCTTCTCCTCTTTATAGGGCATATTCTCTGGAAAAACATCTTGATACTCCTGCAAAAATTTACTTTAAAAATGAAGGAGTAAGTCCAGCTGGAAGTCATAAACCAAACACAGCTCTGGCACAGGCTTATTATAATAAGATATCAGGAACTAAAAAGATTTATACTGAAACAGGTGCAGGACAATGGGGTAGTGCACTTTCATTTTGTTGTGCTCAATTTGGACTGGAATGTAAAGTTTATATGGTAAAAATTAGTTTTAACCAAAAACCATATCGTAGAATGATGATGGAAACTTGGGGAGCTGAATGTGTTGGAAGTCCCAGCTCAGAAACTGCTTCTGGCAGAGCTATGTTGGCAAAAGATCCAGATTCTCCAGGTAGTCTGGGAATGGCAATTAGTGAAGCAGTGGAAAGAGCAGTGCAGGAAGAAACTTCTAAATATGCCTTAGGAAGTGTTTTAAATCATGTTATGCTTCATCAAACTGTTATTGGTTTGGAAACACAAAAACAAATGGAAATAGCTGGAGATTATCCAGATATTATTATTGGATGTTCTGGTGGTGGAAGTAATTTTGCAGGTTTAATACTTCCCTATGTAAAAGATAAAATTGAAGGTAAAGAAATAGAGATTATTGGTGTTGAACCTAATTCATGTCCAACTATGACAAGGGGTAAATTTGCCTATGATTTTGGAGATCTTGCTCAATTAACACCTCTTTTGCCCATGCATACGCTTGGACATAATTTTGTACCGGCAGCAATTCATGCTGGTGGACTTCGCTATCACGGCATGTCACCTATTATTAGTCAACTTTTAATTAGTAATTTAATTCAAAGTAAGGCAATTCCACAAATTGAAACTTTTGAATCAGGTATAACCTTTGCAAAAACAGAAGGTTTTATAAGTGCTCCTGAAACAAATCATGCAGTAGCAATGACCATAAGAGAAGCTCTAAAAGCTAAAGAGGAAGGAAAGGAAAAAGTTATTTTATTTAACTGGAGTGGTCATGGCCTAGTAGATTTAGCTGCTTATGATGATTTTAATAAAGGAAAACTTTCTGATTATAAGCTGTCTGATGATATAATTCAAAATGCTTTAAAAGATATTGAATCACTACCTAAGCCTAAGCAATTTAAAGAGTAAATCTAAAAAAATAATCTAAATAATAATAAAGAAAGGGCAATCGTAATAGATTGTCCTTTCTTATTTTTTCTAATTTTTGGTTATTGGTTTTTCTTACAACGAAATATAAAAAAATATTAAATAGTTATTCTTTTATATAAATTCCATTAGATTTTAAAAAAAAATTGGATGTTTTTTATGAGTGATCAAATTTTACCGTCAAAAGATGATTTTACCAAAGACAATTTGATTAGATGGTGTCCCAAATTAGGACAGCAAATTGCCTTTTCCTATTGTTGTATGGAAAATTCAGGACTTCCCTGTTTTAGATCCATTAACTGCTGGTTTGAATATTTTGATGTTAAAAAATATTTTAAGGAAAAATTAACCAGAGACCAGTGGGAACAAGTGTTTAATACAAAGTATAATCCAAAAATGCTTTCTCTTATGGAATTAATTGAACAAGCTAAAAAAAAATAACTGGGATAACCAAACAAAATTATTAGTATCTGGACCACAACACAGAATAAAATACTTATAAAAACTAAGAAATTTTAACTAACACAGCTTATTAAACACTCCCCCAAATAATGAATTTAACAAATAGAATAATACATTTTATAAAATATTTTCCTGCATGTTTCAGTGGATTTATTTTAACTATGTCCTTTCCTAAAATTTCTTTTTCTTTACTTGCATGGATAGGTCTTGTTCCTCTTTTAATTTCAATTTCCAAAATGAATCGTAAACAATCCTTTTATGCAGGGCTTCTAACTGGAATGTGTCATTTTCTGTCCCTTTTATATTGGATAACTCCTACAGTTCAAACCTATGGAAATCTTCCGCTGTTTCTAGCATTTCCTATTCTTGTACTTTTATCGTTTTATCTCAGTCTTTATCTGGGCATTTTTACTCTGATTTTTAAGTCATTTAAACAAAATTCCATTTTAACACCTTTTAAAGCAGCAGCTTTATGGACAAGCCTTGAGTATATTCGTTCATTTTGTTTTACAGGATTTCCATGGGGTAGTATTGGATATTCTCAATATATGCAGATTGATCTTATTCAAGTTGCTGATATTACAGGGATATATGGAATTTCATTTCTTATTGTTCTTTTTAATTCAGGGGTTTGTGCAAGTTTTTTCATGGTTGGATTTTATAATAAAAAAGTAAGAATTAAAAAAATCATTTCACTTTTTTTTTGTATTTTTTTTATTATAGGAGCAGTATTAATTTATGGCAAAATCAGATTGCAAGATATTGATAAAGCAATTTTAAAAGCTCCCAGAAAAAATATAACTGTTGTCCAGGGCAATATCAGTCAGCATGTTAAATGGGATAAATCATTTAAAGAAAACATAGTAAAAAAATATTGTAATCTTTTTCAAAATATCAGCCATAATAATATTAATGAAACTACAGATCTTGTTATATTGCCTGAAACTGCTTTACCATTTTATTATCTTAATAATAAAAAACTTTCTAGTATTGTTAATAAGTGCATAAAAAAAACTCAAACATCTTTTTTGCTGGGAAGTCCTGCTTTTGAATATAAAAATAACAAGGCAATTTTTTATAATAGAGCTTATATGATAAATAAATCTGGTGTTATAACAGGAAAATACGATAAAATTCATCTTGTTCCTTTTGGAGAATATGTTCCTTTGGAAGATTATTTTTTTTTTCTTGGCAAAATTATAACTCACGCAGGAAATTTTTCTTCAGGAGAAAAAAATATTCAACCTTTAATATTTAAAGATACAAACTTAGGAGTTTTAATTTGTTTTGAAATCATATTTCCTGAACTTTCTGCTGACATTGTAAAAAATGGAGCAGATATTCTTGTAACTATTACAAATGATGCATGGTTTGGCTTTAGCTCTGCTCCTTTACAGCATTTTTCAATGTCAGTATTTAGAGCTGTTGAAAATAGAAGAGCTTTAGTAAGGTCTGCTAATACAGGAATAAGCGGTTTTATAGATCCTGTAGGAAGAGTTATACAAAGAACAAACCTGTTTAAAGAGCAGGTAATAACTAAATCTGTTCCATGCTTAAAACTTAAAAGTTTTTACACTTATTATAAAGATGTGTTTGCCAAAGGTTGTATTATTATAAGTTTAATAATGATTGTGTTTTCATTGTTTAATAGAAAAAATAGCTAAGTAAAATACTTAAACAAACCAGATGGAGAATTTTTAGACCCCATTTAAAAGGATAATTTAATATGGCACTGGAAACAAAACAAAATATAATATCTTTTTATGAAAAAATAGAACAACTTAAGGAGTATCTTTGACCTTCCTTATAAAGAAAATAGATTAAAGGAAATTGAATTTTTCATGTCAAAGGAAAATTTTTGGGATAATCATGAAAAAGCTACAAAATTGTTAAAAGAGCGAACCAGAATTTCTGAAACAATTGAAACATGGAATTTTATATATAAAGAATTAAAAGATGCTGATATTTTGTTTGAACTTGCTTTGGAAGAATCTGATAAAGATGCTGAAAAAGATGTGGAAAATCAACTTAATAAACTTGAAAAAAGAATTAAAAATTTTTCTTTAGATATTATGCTTGATAATGAAGATGATACAAAAAATGCTATAATATCTATAAATGCAGGTGCAGGTGGTACAGATTCTCAGGATTGGGCTGAAAAATTATTTAGAATGTATTCTAGATGGATAGATAAAAAAGATTATAAATTTAGATTAATTGATTATCAACAAGGTGATGAAGCAGGTATTAAAAGTGTAACTTTTAGTGTATCAGGTATAAATTGTTATGGATTTATGAAGGTAGAATCAGGAGTACATAGGCTTGTCCGTATATCTCCATTTAATGCCAGCGGTAAAAGGCATACATCATTTACATCTGTTTTTGTTTATCCTGAAGTAAAAGATGAAATAACAATAAATATTGATGAAAAAGATTTAAGGATTGATGTTTACAGAGCAAGCGGGGCAGGGGGACAGCATATAAACAAAACAAGCAGTGCAGTTCGTATAACTCATATTCCAAGTGGTGTTGTAGCCCAATGTCAGCAGGAGTCATCTCAACATAGAAATAAAGAAATTGCTATGAAAGTCCTTTGCTCAAGGCTTTACCAGATTGAAAAGCAAAAACAAAATCAAAAAATGCAGGACTTACATGATGGTAAAGATGATATTGCTTGGGGCAGCCAGATAAGATCCTATGTTCTGCATCCTTATAGAATGGTAAAAGATCATAGAACAGATTTTGAAATTGGTGATGTAGATAAAGTTTTAAATGGCAATCTTGATGACCTTATTGAAAATGTACTTCTTTCTGGAAAAATCAAATAAAAAAACAAAAATATACAACTATGAACACATAAATAAAGATAAATTCAAAAAATTATTTTTATTTATTTTTTTATTTTGTTTGTCAAACGGTTTTGAAGAAATTCAATCAAAACAAGAAGAGCAATTGCTAATAACAGCAAAAGAGTTGATATTGCAGGAAGCATTGGTTCTATTTCATAGCGAATTACATCCCACATTTTTTTGGGTAAAGTTACAGTATCAGATCCGCAGATAAATAAAGCAATTACAACTTCATCAAATGCTATCATAAAAGCAAAGATAGCTCCTGTTATTACCCCGGGTCTAATAATTGGCAGAATAATTTTCATAAAAGTCTGAAATGGACTAGCTCCTAAATTAAGTGAAGCATATTCTAAAGAACGGTCAAATCCCCTGATCATTGCAGATATAGGCAATACAGTAAATGGAAGCGTAAGAGGTATATAGGCAATAATTAATCCTATTCTGGTGCCTATAAGGTTTAGTTTTACAAGGGAGATATAATATGCAAGTCCCATAACAATTATGGGAACTATCATAGGAGTAAGAATAAAAGAATTAATAAAACTTTTACCTTTAAACCGTCCCCATACAAGTCCAAAAGAAGCCATTAAACCAATAATTGTGGAAATAACAGCTGTTGTAAATGCTATTATAAGAGAATTTACCAAAGAAGACTGCCATGCAGGATTAGAAAAAAATTTGCGGTATTGATCTAAACTAATTTTACTTGGTGGAAATTCAATTATTTCAGCTGAACCAAATGACATAACCACTAACAATAAAATTGGAATAATCAGAAAAAAAATTCCTGCTCCAGAAATAATCCACAATGGCAAGCTGATATGTAATGGATCATATTTATTTATAGATTTTTTCATAATTTAATAATATAGGAATTTTGATTTTATTATTTAAATCGATCTGTTTTTTTTATCTATTTTATAGTTTAACCCCACCCCATAAACGCTTAGCTCCAAGATATCTATTATAAATCGTAAAAATAACGATTAAGTTGAGCTGTCGGGGGCTGAATTCCAACAAACTCAGCATGATTAAAGTTTATGTCAAAGTCAAAACCTTCAAGAGCCGCTCAGTAGCCCCCCGATCAGCTCAAACGGTTGGTTGGGCTCGCCCATTCCTGTTTTTGAAGTTGCTATTGAGTACATCATTGTCAGTTAAAAAACGAATAATATCATCTGGTTTAGTAAATTCATATATTTTCACATTAGAAAAGACTTCACTAACATTACGCATTAAAAAAGGTAAGTGATTTCGATTACGAATGAAATAAATGCACTTTTTGCCAAGAGCTAAGGCAATTCCTGCTTCAAAGAGAACGCTTGATGGAGATTTTCGATAAAAGATCAATATGAAATATTCACTTGTCTCAATAGCCTCTATATCGGTTTCAACGGAAATGGCAGGCGGATCAAACTCTTCAGGAGATTTAATTGATTCAGCAGCCCAAAATATACTAGTCTTACCGCAATTGTTTCTTAGACACTCTACTACTTGACTGACATTTCTCCGATCTGCTTGAAACTGCTTATCGCTAAGTGCAGCCATCGGAGATGAAACAAATACATTATATTTGACGGGAGGCACACGGTCAATTGTAGGTTTCACATGTAATGGAACCTCTGGTCGTTCTTTTGTTTTTAGAGCAGGATTTGATGCCTCTGTCTTTTCTGCAACTTTAAATGCTACGATTAATATTGTTATTATCATCAACAGAAACCATCCAGCTAAAAGCAAGGTAAGATCAACGCCTTCTAATTTAGGCACGATATAGAAAAGTATTCCTTGGAGAATTAGCATCACAAGTACAAAAAATGCAAGCTTACTTTGAACCGCATTAATAATTTTAACCCAAAAGTCCTGAACAATTTTCATGACTACTCCTCAAAGGTTTATTAAAATTTGATATTAGCCCAACAATTATTATTGCACATAAATAAATAATATCATTCATATTACAGCAAGCATATGAAAAAATGTTTAGTATTATTTATTGTTATTAAAAATTCTATGTTTTACACATTTTTCAAAATTATATTTTGGACAAATTACCATAAAAACCTGTCTTTTTATTATCACGAAAGGTTTTTTACAGCATAGCTATATTAAATTAACAACCTTGTATTTTTTTCGTGTTTTTCATAGTTGTATTTTAATATTAATAATATTCGTGTTTTTCGTGGTTATAGTTTAACCCCGCCCCATAAACGCTCAGCACCAAGATATCTATTATAAATATCAGAAATAACGCTACTAATCAGCCGCGGCCTTAGCTGTCTGCTGTAACGATTTGTTATGGATATGGAGTCTTTTTCCATGGAAAACTCTGTGCTCCATGTATGACAGCCAGAATATCGATTTGATTGGACTTGATATAGTAAATAATTCGGTATGGACCTTCTATAACCTCTTTGATTTGATCCATTTCAATTTCAGGCACTTTTCTTCCAGAAAGAGGAAAATTAGCAATTTGAATAGAACGTTTTGTCAGACGATCGACAACTCTTTTTCCGTAATTCACAGAATCATTAGCAATATAACAATAAATACCATCTAAATGTCCAATTGCTGTTTTTGTCCAATGAACTTCCATTACGATAAACCAAATTGTTTTCTTACTTTTTTTACTTCCTTTGTTCTAGCTGCTTTGCTATCAGCCGAACCTTTTTCTATACTCTGACGTACATATATTTCATGCATCAAATCATCCCATGAAGAATTATTGGGTAACTTGTCAACCAGAATTCTTGCTTCTTCTTTTATTGCTGTATTAGGCATGTTGTACTCCATTTAATTGTTTACCTATCTGTACAATACAATGTACTTGCTTTTAATCTATTATTTTTCATTATATTTTAACCTAAGAAAATCACGAAATTGCACAAAAAAAACTTTATATTTTTATCATTGTTAATTTAATATGATTTTTTAAAATTATAACCGTCTGTTTTTATTTGATAATAAAAGCTTGAATCTATAAAAGATTAACAACCCAGTATTTTTTCGTATCTTTTAGTGTTTTTCGTGGTTGTATTTTAATATTAATAATATTCGTGTTTTTATTATGTTATAGTTTAACCCCACCCCATACATAAACGCTCAGCTCCAAGATATCTATTATAAATCGCAAAAATAACGCCAAAGCTGAGGGTCCTGCCTTCTCAGTTTTTTAAAGAAACAAAGCTTATCCCGCTCTTTCTTAAGCATCTTATTCGGCATTTTTTTTGTTTTTTATTGGAATCTTTTATCAGAACGTTTTTTTCTAATTTCTTTGTCACTGGCTTGTAACCAACCAGAAACACTATTATGCACCGCATCAAATTTTTCTATATATGGCTTGATATCCAATAATGGAGTTCCATCAAGTATATCAATTCCCTTTATAAAAATCTTATTACCTTTGACTCTTGTTAAATTAACAATAGATATGCCTATATGATTTGGTCGTAGCGGAGAACGTGTAGCAAATACACCCCTTGTTTGATTGTCCATAAAGGGAGTTACATGTGTTTCTGTTCGTGTTGCCTTATGAAAGCTGTATAAAAGGTAAATATGGCTGAAACTATCAATGTCTTGTAATCCATCACTATATTTTTCATCCACTATTACGTGCCCAGCAACTTCTGGTGCACCTTTAGGTTGAATAGGCATATCTTCAATTGATTTATAAGGTGAATGTATTATTCCTATTGGATTTATATTATGCACTATTTTTTATCTCTTTTTTATTGTTGTCTAACGCTGAACTCAGTTGATTTATTAAACTACATTTCATCCCACTGCATTTGCAACTTACGTTTATTTATTGCACAATCACGTAAGTACAAATTAATCAGAGTTTGATATGGAATCCCAATTTCTTTAGTAAGTGATTTAAAGTAGTCTACTGAATCACGATCAAGCCTTATTGTAATGGGTTGTTTAAGTAGTTTTGTATATGGATTTTTTTTACCTTCCATTTTTGAAAAGTCATAGTGATCTCTCATCTTCTTTTACTCCAATAATGTTTTTTTTCCTCTTTATTAGCCTTTCTAGCAGATATTATTCTAATCTTTGTTTCTTTTTTTCTGAAACAATGACAAACAATAATTGCTCTTATTTTAAAACTCAATCCAAGTAGCAAAAATCGCGACGCTTTTGACTGTCAGCTGTAGCGTATTGTTAGAGGGTTTTTTCATTAAGGTAACGCCACCCACATGAAATAAGCACAAACAGGCATAATTACAAAACCAGCAAGACTAAACATGAAATATGAATTACGTAACCCTAGCTTTGCCTCGATTGGAAACCAGATAAACTTTATAGCAAACGCCACGCCAAATAATATTGCTGACTCTACCCAGCTTACTTTGTAGCCATAATATAGAAGGAAACCTACCCCAAATATAGTTGCTGCTAAAGTGAATAAATTTAATACCAATAGAAATGATTGGCTTGCGCCTCTAAAGTTTTTTATGTGTAGCTTTTGGTAGAAACCGAAAAAGCTAAAAGCTGCATAACTTGCTAATAATGTGATTGGTATGTTCATTATTTTTTTTTGCCCTCTAACAATTATTATTGCACATAAATAAATAATATCATTCATATTACAGTAAACATATGAAAAAATGCTTAGTATTATTTATTTTTATTAAAAATTCCATGTTTTATACATTTTTCAAAACTACATTTTGGACAGATTACCATAACAATCTGTCTTTTTATTATCATGAAAGGTTTTTTACAGCATAGCTATATTAAATTAATAACCTTGTATTTTTTTCGTGTTTTTCATATTTGTATTTTAATTTTATTATGTATTAAATCAAGATGATATAAAAAAATTGCATTTATATTTTAACCTAAGAAAATCATGAAATATCAGAAAAAGAGTTTTGTATTTTTTCGTGTCTTTTAGTGTTTTTCGTGGTTGTTTTTAATATTAATAATATTCGTGTTTTTATTATGTTATAGTTTAACCCCGCCCCATAAACGATCAGCTCCAAGGTATCTATTATAAATTGCAAAAATAATTAATGTAACTACAAGCAATATAATTGACATTGCAGAAGCAAAAGACCAGTTTAAAAGGTCAATAACCTGAATTTGAATAAGATTGGATAACATTTGTTCCTTTCGTCCCCCAAGAAGGGCAGGAGTAATAAAAAAACCAATTGACATAATAAAAACTAAAAGAGCTCCTGCACCAATGCCGGGCAGGCTTAATGGAAAGTTGATACGCCAGAATACTTGTAAACGTGATGCTCCAAGATTTTGTGCAGCTTTTTCTAAATTTAGATCTATTCCCTGCATTACACTGTAAATGGGAAATACAATATAGGGAATAAATATATGGGTCATGCCAATTAAAACACCAATTTTATTATGTAACAGTTTTAAGGGTGATTCAATAATTCCCAGAAAACTCAGCAATATATTAATAACACCATTTCGTTGCAGCACAATAATCCATGAATAATTTCGCACAAGCAGGCTGATAATAAAGGAAAGAACAAGTACCAGCATAAAAAATTTTCTAATATTAGGTTTTGCCCTTTGAAGCACATATGCAACAGGATAACCAATTAGTAAAGAAGTCAGGGTTGCAAGACTGCTTATTTGAATAGTTATCCATAACACTCTTCCGTAAAGTGGATTTTTAAAAAAATAAATATAGTGCTTAAGTGTTAATTCAGGATCAAAAATACTTTTCATAAAAATACTTGCAATAGGAATAACAAAAAAAAGCATTAATGCAATTAAAGCAGGTAAGACTAATAAAAAATGTCTGGAACCAGACCTGTTTTTTGATTTTTTTTTAATTATTGTTTGTGTTGGCATAGGCATAATAATCTGGAGTATTTTTTTTAAATCCTTTGCCAAGCTCAACATCCGATATTAGTTTTCCTTGGGTTTATGAGCTTGTCAAAGAATGTGTAAGTGCAAATAAATAGTTAGGTTTTTATTCAAAGTTTTTGATAAATATAAAAACAACATCAAAATTTTTAGAAATTTTAAGAAATCATCCATGTTTTCCAGCGTTCAGTTACTTTAGAAAGTTTTTTACCCCAATAATCTGCATTGTGCATAAATTGTTTTTTTAGATTTTCAGGATAGGATGGGAGTTGTTTTGCCCTGTTTGCTGGAATATATTTAAATGCATTTAAATTAGTTGGTCCATAAGCAATATATTTAGCTGCCTGCTCTCCTTGTCGTTCTGCTGAAAGTGCAAAATCAATGAATTTCATAGCTAAATCTTTATTGGGATTTCCTTTTGGAACACACCACCAGTCAAGGTCCATACAACCACCATTCCATACAATCTCAAGGGGTACTCCCTTGCTTTGGGCAACATTAACTCGACCATTCCATGCAGAAGAATAATTTACTTCCCCACTTGTTAAAAGCTGAACTTGCTGGGCACCATTTTTCCACCACACAGTAATATTATTTTTAATTTTATCCATTTTTTTAAATGCTCTATCCAGATCCAAAGGATAAAGTTTGTCCATTGGAACACCATCTGCCAGCAATGCAAATTCCAGATTAAAGGGTCCTTGATCCTGTAAAGCTCGTGGTCCTGAAAAGTTATTAACATCCCAGAAATCTGCCCAGCTGCTAGCAGGTTTTGCTCCCTTTAAAGTCTTTTTGTTATATGCCAAAGATGTTGTCCAGAAAATATTACCTACACCTGCTTTACGAATAGCTTTTTTGTCAATATTTGAAAAGATCTACTATGTTTGTATCTAATGGCTCTAATAGATTTTCTAATTCACCTCTTGCAATATGCCTTGTTTCCAGATCAACAACATCCCATTGATAGGATTTGTTATCTACCTGTGCTTTGATTTTAGCAATATCTGCTCCTGAGCTTTCAATTATTTTTACCCCAAATTTATCAGCAAAAGCTTGAAAAAAAGCTTTGCGTTGAGACTCCTGATATGAGCCTCCATACGAGCAAATTCTTAGAGTTTTACTTTTTGCCATAGTGGTATGCACAAAAGGCCCAACAAGAGGACTTACCAGGGCTGCACCTAGGGCAATACCAGTAGTTTTAATAAATTCACGCCTTTTCATTTTTTTATTTTTTACCATAATTCACCTCTTTTGTTTAAGTTTTTGGTTAATTTAGAGAAAAGAGCTTTATATTTTAACCACGAAAGTCACGAAATTACACGAAAAGGGATTTATGATTTTTTTTATTTTTTATAAAAAGTTGTGGCTAGGCAAAAAGTCAACTTTTAGGTTAATAAATAAAAATTTATGTAATTTCTGGACAATTTTATATTTTTTTCGTGTTTTTAGTGTTTGAATTTTAATATCAATAATTAAATCCTCAATTAAATTAACCTGATAAATATTAGCATCTCCAATATAAACTGTTTCTTTTATCTATCCATGTATGGTTTGAATTTTTATAAAATCTTTATCTGCTTTAATTGTTTTTCCTTTTAAAGAATTTGATTCTCCAATAAAATTAGAAACAAAAAGTTTAGCAGGACTATTATAAAGTTTTTCAGGGGTGTCTAGTTGAACAATATTTCCATTGTTCATGATTGCAATACGATCTGACATAGTTAAAGCTTCTTCTTGATCATGGGTAACATATATTACAGTTATATTTAAATTGTTTTGAAGATGTTTTATTTCAAGACGCATATGGTCTCTCAGCTTTTTGTCTAAGGCTCCCAAAGGTTCATCCATTAATAAAATTTTTGGCTTAAATACCAAAGCTCTTGCTAAGGCAATGCGTTGCTGCTGTCCTCCGCTTAATTGATTGGGATAGCGTTCTCCAAGATCTGGAAGTTTAACTAATTCTAATATTTCATTAGTTTTTTTTTTAATTTTTTTAGTTGATATTTTTCGCATTTTTAATGGAAAAGCTATGTTATTAAACACAGTCATATGAGGGAATAAAGCGTAATTTTGAAAAACCATTCCAATATTGCGTTTATTTGGCGGGACTGTGGTAATATCTTGTTGTTCTAGTAATATCTGCCCTGATGAAGGATTTTCAAAACCTGCTACCATATTAAGTGTAGTTGTTTTTCCAGAACCACTTGGTCCCAAAAGTGTTAAAAATTCACCATATTCAATATCAATAGAAATATTATTTACTGCAGTAAAATCATTAAAATATTTTGAAACATTTATTAGCTTTAACTGCTTATTTGTCATTTTTTGTTATCCTGTCATTTTTTTAAAAGGCTTTTTATTAACTTTATAACTTATTATAATATATTTATACTTAACAAGATTTGTAAAAATATTATCAACATTGACCATTAAATTTCCTAATGTTAAATTTCTGCTTTATGAGCATCTTTAATCTTAAATCATCTTTTGTGCCAACAGGAGATCAGCCAAAGGCAATTGAATATCTTTCCAAAGGAGTTCTTGCCAGTGACAAACATCAAGTGCTTCTTGGTGTTACAGGTTCTGGCAAAACCTTTACAATGGCTAATGTTATAGCAAAAATTCAAAAACCCACCCTTGTAATTGCACCTAACAAAACTCTTGCAGCTCAACTTTATAATGAATTTAAAGCTTTTTTCCCTGATAATGCAGTGGAATATTTTATAAGTTATTATGATTATTACCAGCCTGAAGCATATATTGCTGCAAGTGATACTTATATTCAAAAAGATGCATCAATAAATGATATAATTGATAAAATGCGACATTCTGCAACAAGATCTGTTTTATCCAGAAAAGATATTATTATTGTTGCAAGTGTGTCATGTATTTATGGTCTTGGAACTCCTGAAGATTATCTTTCTCTGCGCATTGAATTAAAGCAGGATATGGAAAAATCCAGACAAAAACTTATATCTGAACTTGTTAATATTCAATATACTAGAAATGATATTGATTTTCACAGAGGTACTTTCAGGGTTAGGGGAGACAGAGTTGAAATATTTCCTTCATATGAACAAGACAAAGCTGTTAGAGTTGATTTTTGGGGTGATACTATTGAATTTGTATGTGAAATTAATCCACTAAAAGGTGATGTAATAAGAAATTTTAAAGAAACTGCTGTATATCCTGCAACCCATTATGTAACAAAATCTAAAACAAGAAAGCGGGCAGTAAAAGAAATAATAAAAGAACTTAAACAAAGACTTGCATATTTTAGAAATGAAAACAAATTTATTGAGGCACAGCGATTAGATGAAAAAACACTATATGATGTTGAAATGATTAATGAAATGGGATACTGCAATGGAATTGAGAATTATTCAAGGCATCTTACAGGCAGGAAAAAAGGTCTGCCTCCTCCAACTCTTTTTGATTATTTCCCAGATGATTTTCTTGTTTTTTTTGATGAAAGTCATATTTCAGTATCACAGTTTAATGCAATGTATAAAGCTGACCGTTCCAGAAAAAAATCTTTGGTATCCCATGGTTTCAGGCTTCCATCTGCTATGGATAATCGTCCATTAAAATTTGAAGAATTTAAAAATAAAGTTTCAAAAGTTATATATGTATCTGCCACTCCTGCTGATTATGAAATAGAAAAATCAAAAGGGAAAATTGTAGAACAGATTGTAAGACCAACAGGACTTCTTGATCCTGAAATTGAAATTAGAAGCGCCTTAAATCAAGTGGATGATCTTTATGAGGAAATTATTAAAAAGGCAGTAGCTAGAGAACGAGTTCTTGTTACAACACTTACAAAAAAAATGTCAGAAGACCTTACAGGATATTTTTCTGATCTTGGAATTAAAGTTAAGTATCTTCATTCAGATATAGGAACTGTTGAACGAATAGATATTATTCAAGATCTTAGAAAAGGTATTTTTGATGTTTTAATTGGAATTAATCTTTTAAGGGAAGGACTTGATATTCCAGAAGTTTCTTTGGTAGCTATTCTAGATGCTGATAAAGAAGGTTTTTTACGCTCATTTAGATCTCTTATTCAAACTTTTGGAAGAGCATCAAGAAATCTAGGGGGAAAAGTTATAATGTATGCAGAAAGACAAACTCCTTCCATGCAAAAGGCTATTTATGAAACCGATCGCCGTAGAAAAATCCAAAAACAATATAATAAAAAACATAATATTATTCCCTGCTCCATAAAAAAAGAAATTAAAATGTTTGATTATACTTTGGGAAAAAATATCCAAACAGATAAAATAAGTGAAACAAAGTTAGATTATGATTCTTCTAAAACTATTAATGATATTATTAAAAATTTAAAAAAAGAAATGACACAGGCATCTAGTAAAATGCAGTTTGAAAAAGCAGCACAGTTAAGGGATAAAATAAAAGAGCTTTTAAAGATTTCAGAAATGTAAATAATAAATGGGAGATATTATGAAAATCGGTGTTATGCAAATGGACTGCTTTGTTGGTAATGTTGAAACTAATATTTCTAGAATTTTATTATATACGGAAAAAGCAAAAAAAAATGGATGTGAGATTATTGTTTTTCCTGAAATGATTGATACTGGCTATGAAATGAAAGTTATCAAAAAAAAAGCATCAACATGGGATGATAAACCTTTTTATGCTCTGATACAGGCTGCTATAAATAATAAAATTCATATAATCTGCAATATTTCAGAAAGAGAAAATGAAAAAATTTATAATTCAACTGCTGTAATTAATCCTAAAGGAAAACTACTAGGAAAATATCGTAAAATACATCTTGCAGATTATCCACCTTTAAATGAAGCAAGTGCTATTACTCCTGGAAAAAGTCTGGAAATTGTTAAAATAAATGGGTTAAATTTGGGTCTTATAATCTGCTATGACTTAAGATTTCCAGAAATGAGTCGTAAACTTGTTTTAAATGGGGCTCATGTACTGGTATTATGTTCAGCTTGGCCTCTTCTCCGATTAAGACATTGGAATACGCTAATTAGTGCCAGGGCAATAGAGAATCAGGTTTATTTTATTGGGGCTAATCGTGTGGGTATTGATGGATCAGTAACTTATTGCGGCTCAAGTCGCATTGTTGATCCCTATGGTGTGATTGTTTCATCTGCATCTGAAAATGATGAAACATTGATAACAGGTGATATTCTTGAAAACACAATTAAAAAAGTGCGTAAAAGCATGCCTGTATTTAAACATAGAACTGAACTTGACAAGCAACGGCTTTGCTAAGTTTTTTTATCTAAATTTTAAAATAGAGTTATAAAAATATTCATGAAAAATTATATAAAATCGCTTTTTATTCTATTCCTTGGGCATACAATTCTATTGGATGTTTAACATAAATATTGCTTTTTTCTTGGGAAAGCATATCTGAAATTTGCATCATACAAGCTGGACAACTTGTTGCAACTGTATGACAAGATGTGTCCTGGATATTTTTTTTTTTGATATTTCCAATTTTTAAGGAAATATCATAATGATACAGATTAAAACTGCCTCCCATGCCGCAACACAAATCAGCATCTGTCATTTCTTTTAAATTATATTCTATTGCAGCATTAATAATCTGTCTTGGCTCTTTTTTAATGCCAAGGGATTTTGCCAGATGGCATGGGTCATGATAGGTTACATTTTTTTTAGATTTAATACTTTGATTTTTTTGTTTTTTTAATCCCACAATATTAGTTAAAAATTCATTGATATCATAGACTTTTTCAGCAAAAGCCATGATCTGACTTCTTAAATTTTGATTTTGACTTTGGGTCATGGAAGTCCATAATTTTTTAAGGGTAGCTGTACAAGTGGCACAGGAGGTAACAATATATTCAACATTGCCCGGGTCAAAAATTTTTAAATTATACTTTACCAAACTTAAAAATGTATCCATATCTCCTGCTGCCAGAGCAGGAATTCCACAGCAGCCCTGGTTTTTGGGGATAAACACTCTTAGATTATGATGTAAAAGTGTTTTTACTGTTGCAATGCCAACTCTTGGATATATTTTATCAATAAGGCACCCTGTAAAAAAAGCTACCCTAGGACCTGTTGTATTGGTATTGGTTATTAGTTTATCAATGGATTTTTCAAATGGTAAATTTGCAAAAGGTACAATTCTACGATTATTTAAAAGTGGAGATAAAAGTTTTAAAGAAGCTGTTTGTGTATTGGGATGCTTATCTACTAGAATATATTTTTGAAATTTTGTACCTATATTTATAAGCTTATTAAAAATATAGGGTCTTGCCAGAACATTTCTTAGAATTTGTTTTTTAATAAATGATAATTTTAAATATTTAGTAATAATTGTACGAGCTCTAATAAATATTTCAAGAGAATTTACACCGCTTGGACAATTTGCCTCACAAGAACCACATAAAAGACATTTGTTCAGTCGTTTATTAACTCCATGGGGATTATCAAACATTTCCTTCATAAGAGATTCAAGAAGGGCAATTTTTCCCCTTGCTACATCTGCTTCTTTATGTGTTTGTTTAAAAAGGGGGCATACTGATTGGCACATACCGCATTTCATGCAGGTTATAAGCTGTGCCTCAAGTTTTTGCATCTGTTTTGCAAGTTCTTTGATTGCCGACATTTTAAACTCCTAATATTTTGTCGGGATTTAATATATTTCCATAATTTAATAGTATGAAAATTTTTATTTTATTATGTATTAAATAAATCTATTATTTTTGAGAGCGTTTGCATAAACGCATTTTTTATAAAAACATTTTTTTTTGCGTTTTAGTTTTTTTTTAGGTTTTAGTCTTTTTTTTTAAAAAAATTCATTTTAATGAAAAAATGATAAAAAATCATAAAAATATTGTTTTATTTTATTTTTAAGTTCCAGGGTGTTCCATTTGTCTGGAAAAGCTGTTGCAGCAAATTGAACTTCCATTGTTAAAAAAAAACATTCTTTGTTTTTGTCATATTTATAATTTATTATTTTAATTGGAGTTTTTATAGCGCCTTCATAGCTTACAACAGTATCACAGGCAACTGCTGTGTTGTTATAGATATTATTAAAGCTTTTTACTGATTTTAATCCATTTTTTTCCAGGAGTAATTTAAAGGCATTTTCCTTTGACTTGGCAATTAATTCCCTAGTTGAATTGTTTAAAAAGGTAAAACTTGAACCTTTTAAAGAAATTGTTTTAAAATTTTTTAGCCTAAATTTGTGTTGTGCAGGAACCATAATAAAATTTGTTTTTATAATTTTATTTTTTGATGATTGAATATCATATTTTATATAATACAGGTTAATTCCCTGATTACTAAATGTCTGGAAAGATAAAAATATAACAAGAAAAAGTCCTAGAAAAATAATTTTAATTAAAACCATATATTTTTTTTTAAACCCAGGCATAATTATTGTATATCTTATTTCTTTAGTTGATTGTAATCAAGACGATTTTTATTTTTATCATTATATTAAAAATAAAATATCATCATGATTCTGTAAAAAATTTTTATAACCCTATAAATTATATATAAAAATCTGTTGAATTCTTATTAATTAGGTAAATTAGTTAAATAACTGCTCTAGAGCAGATCTGATTTTTGATTCCTGGTTTGCCTTACAACGAAATATGAAAGAATATTAAATAGTTATAAGTTCTTTCATATAAACTGTTTAAAAGGACGGATAAAAATGAATAAATTCATTATTTATTTATGCGCATTTGCAAGTTTAATAATGATACTTTCCGGATGTAGTAAATTTTACTCAGCAGCTTCTAATATTTTTAGTGGTGGCATTTATGATGCTAAAGCACATAAGGTTGTAACTTTTTATGTTGTTGGAAAGGGACTTGAACCTGAAAATGCTTTAACAAGAGGTCAGGCTGTTATAATGGCTGAACGAGCAGCAGTGGCTGATGGTCATAGGCAGCTTGCTGAAAAAGTTAAAGGTGTTTATGTTGATGCATATATGAAAGCAGGCAATGGAGTAGCTAATTATAATACTATTCATGTTCATACCCAGGCATGGCTTAGAGGTTCTGAAATCATAGAATTAAAACAAGGTCAATATAATATAACAGAGGCCCGTATGAGATTGCGTATTAATTTTTCAAAAAAAGGTATGGTTTGGTGGCCCGTTGGAGTAAATACTAGTAATTCAAAAAATGTACCCATATAATTGTGTTGTTTTCTAGTATAGATAATATTTTTGGAGGTTTGCTATGAGGTTATTTTTATTATGTGCATTATTATTTAGCGCATATATTTTTGTTATGCCTTATTCTGCTCAAGCTAAAAATTTTGATGCAGAACCAATTCAGGCAAATTTTGAAACTGCTTCATATCTGCGTACAAAAATTCAAAAGTATAATCAAACAATATCTTATATAGATGATCAAATAATATCCATTCATAAAGAAATTGATTGGCTTGATAATAAAATTAATCTAATAAAAAGTTCTGGAAGACCTGCTCCCATTGAATTATATCAATCCATAAAAAATAAAAATAATAAACTTAAATCAATTACAAAAAAGAGAAATTGTATTTATGAATTTTGGGAAAAGGCCTCTGCAAAATTAAAAGTACTTGAAGAAAAGCTTGAGCTTGTACAAACAAAATCTGGATTTATTAACAATGATTATACAAAAAAGGATTTTTTTAAAAAACAAGAACAGGAAACAAAAAAAACAGGGTACTTGGAAAAGAGAAGAAAATGGCATGGAACAATAAATCATAAAATAAAAAGAACAGGAAATTTAAATATAAAAAAACTTTATGCTGGGATAAAAAAAGCAGGGCTTGAAAATTGGGTTCAAATAATAAAATCAAAAACAGATGTTAAGATAAAAACAAAACTTCCAATACTTTTTGGTTCAGGTAAAGCAGGTCTTGCAAAGGAATATAAATATTTTTTTAAACAACTTGCAAATTTTGTTAAATCCTATGATGTTCGAATTATTGTTGAGGGTTATGCAGCTAAAGAATCAATAAATACAAAGAAATATTCTTCAAATTTTGAATTAGGAGCAGCCAGGGCATCAAATATTGTGCATGAGCTTATTAAATATGGTTTAAAGCCATCTATTTTTAAAATCGCAAGCACTGGTGAGAATAGATTTTCTGGTAAAAATAAATTAAAAACAAATATTTTTGAAAGACGGGCTGAAGTTACTGTAATTTTTATATGAGAAAACTTATAATTACTTAATATTGTTTCATATTTTGTTGTAAGGCAAGATAGGAATTATAAACCAGATCTGCTTTATGGCAGTTTATATGAAAGAACTTATAACTACTTAAGGTTGAAGACAACTTGAGAGATTTTTTTCTAAATATTTTTAACAAAATTTTGTGTTCTATTATTAAATCTAAATTCACATTCTTTTAAATGCAAATAAAAAGTTTTTTTAGATAATCCCCTAAACAGCATTAATCTTACTTTGGCAATCCTCCAAAAATTTTCTATTTCATTTATATGTTTGTTTTTATTAGCAAATTCGTTTTTGAATGATCAACACGATAATGTTTTTTATACCCTAAATCTACTAACCCATTATAAGCTCGCCACCAATCAGAATGAATCTCACTATTTTTATTGACCCGTTTTTTTATTATGGATTGAGTGTCTTGCGACTGCAATTATCAACTATTTGTGTATAAATCTTATCTCCTCTTTTAAGCAGACCAAATACTTTTATTTTACATGAGGCTCCTCTTCCTCTTTTACCCTTTACTCGTTTTGCTCCAAAATAAGATTCGTCAATTTTTATCATATCAGATATATCAGAGTGTTGCATGCAACACTCTGATATCCGCTCTCTTATTTTATGCAAATATTTATTGATTGTATTTCTACTAATATTTGTTAAAATAGCTGTTTTATTTGCTTCTAAATCAAGGGGAAAATATTTAATTATTTCTCTAAATTTTCCCTCTGAAATTTTTGCATTATTTACATACTTGTTTTTAACTGTCATTGCAGAAGCTTAATATATCTTTAATGTGTGTCAAGTTGTCTTGAACCTAAATTAATTATATTAACAACTAACTGGAACAAACAGTGATTTTAGATAAATAGTTAAACTTTTTTTTATAGATAAAAAGGACTTAAAAAATGAACACAAAAGATATTGAAAAATTACAAAAACAAATTTTCAAAAAAGACAAACTTGTATTTGATGAACTAGGAAAGGAAGAAAAAAATAGTATTTTTAAATTTGCAGAAGATTATAAAGATTTTTTAAACAACGCAAAAACTGAAAGACAAGCAGTAAAAGAAATAATTAAAAGAGTTGAAAAAAATGGATTTATGGATATTAAAGAAGCTCTTAAAAATCCTTTAAAACATAAAACCCAAAAGTATTATTCAGTATTTAAAGAAAAAACTGTTGCTCTAGCTGTAATTGGGAAACAAGATATTGAAAAAGGAACAAATATAATTGTTTCACACATAGATTCCCCTAGATTAGATTTAAAGCAAAATCCTGTTTATGAAGATACTGATATGGCTTTGTTAAAAACTCATTATTATGGGGGCATAAAAAAATATCAATGGCTTTCAATTCCCTTGGCTTTATATGGCACAGTAATAAAAGCAAATGGAGAAAAAATTGATATAAAAATAGGTGATAAAAAAAATGATCCAATATTTGTTGTTTCTGATCTTTTACCTCATCTTGCAGGAAAAACTCAGACAAACAAAAAAGTATGCTGAATTTGAAGCTGTTCCTGCGATAAAAGCAAAAGATATTGGATTTGACAGATCAATGATTGGAGCCTATGGACAAGATGATCGTATTTGTGCATTTGCTGAGCTTAAAGCATTTCTTAAAATAACCAATTCTTACAAAACAGCAGTTGGATTTTTTTTTGATAAAGAAGAAATTGGAAGTGAAGGAAATTCTGGTGCAAAATCAAAATTTTTAGAAAGTTTTTTTTCAGATATTATTTCTTTAAATTCTAAATCATTTAATGAAAAAATTTTAAGAGATTCAATTATGAATTCAATGGCACTTTCAGCAGATGTTAATGCTGCAATTGATCCTAATTTTAAAGATGTATATGAAAAAATGAATGGTGCAAAACTTGGTCATGGAATTTGCATAACCAAATTTACAGGTGCAAGAGGTAAATCAGGAGCAAGTGATGCAAGTGCTGAATTTGTAGGAATGATAAGAAAATTATTTAATGAAAATAATATTGTATGGCAAACAGGAGAACTTGGAAAAGTTGATCAAGGTGGTGGAGGTACAATAGCAAAGTATTTTGCTGAATATGGAATGGATATTCTTGATTGCGGACCAGGAATTTTATCCATGCATTCGC
This sequence comes from Desulfobacteraceae bacterium 4572_130, assembly GCA_002084425.1. Taxonomy (GTDB): domain Bacteria; phylum Desulfobacterota; class Desulfobacteria; order Desulfobacterales; family Desulfobacteraceae; genus 4572-130. The sequence continues at coordinate 43,700 of NBLN01000010.1, forward strand.
CCTTTGAAATATCAAGCAAAGCAGATGTTTATATGACCTATAAAGGATATTTATCCTTTATAAAGTTTAGATAAAAATTTAGGTTTAGGGGTCATGCCAAGTGTCAAGAACAGACTTGACCCCTTCATTTAGTCCTTGACCCCTTCATTTAATCAAGAACAGACTTGACCCCTTCATTTAGTCCTTGACCCCTTCATTTAATCAAGAACAGACTTGACCCCTTCATTTATCATTTATATTTTTTCTAGATCAAGATTTTTTAAAATTGTTATTCCTTTTTCTTTCATTTCTAATAAAGCCTTTGCTGTAGTATCAGAAGAAACTCCTTTACATAATGATTCTATAACAATAACCTTAAATCCAGCAGAAAGAGCATCTATTGCAGTAGCTTTTACACAATAATCTGTAGCTATTCCATAAATAATAACTTTTTTTATTCCATTCTTTTCTAGAATTTGTGCTAAATCTGTTGTTTGTCCTCCATCATCTTTAAAGCCTGAATAGCTGTTTGGATTTTGTCCCTTTCTTACAATACATGATGCTGAAAATAAATTGTTGTCCACAAGAACTTTTGCATTTTCAGTACCTTGTACACAATGAGGAGGCCATAAAACTTGCGTTTTTTGATTAATTTTAATTGTTTCAAAGGCTTTTTTTTCTTTATGATTAGTATAAAAAGAAACATGATTTAATGGATGCCAATCTTGCGTGGCAAAAATACTATAGCCTTTTTTCTTTAATGTATCAGTTGTTTTTATAACATTATTGAATAAAAGTTTTATCTGTACCTGGAACTGCAAGAGAGCCTTTTTTCAGTATAGTAAAATCTCCTTGAACATCCACCACAATAATACCTGTTTTATCTTTAGCAAATACTTGATTTACAAAAATACTTAAAAAAACTGCACAACATATTATGGCAAGTATATACTTCATAAAACAACTCCTTTTTATAGTCTTAAAAATTTGTTAAATTTGTGTGTATTATTAAGCTTTATGTTTCTTCAAAATAATCTGTATCAATTTTTTTAACTTTAAAAATTCTAGAGCAACTCAATTAATAGTTATATCAAAGCAAGTTCTAGTACTTCATCTATTTCATCAACAAAAATTATTTCAAGTTGTTTTTTTATTAATGCAGGAATATCATTAATGTCTTTTTTATTTTCCTTTGAAATTATAACCTTTGTAATTCCACTTGCATGGGCAGCTAAAAGTTTTTCCTTAAGTCCTCCTACTGGAAGAACTCTGCCACGAAGTGTTATTTCACCTGTCATAGCAGTTTTTCTATTAACCAAACGATTTGTAAGGGCAGAAACTAGTGCTGTGCAGATTGAAATTCCAGCTGATGGTCCATCTTTTGGAATTGCACCTTCTGGCACATGAATATGTATATCAAGATTTTTGTAAAAATCTTTTTTAATATTTAGTTTTTTGCTTCTGGATCTAACATAACTTACAGCAGCTCTTGCAGATTCTTTCATTACATCGCCAAGTTTTCCTGTTACAGAAACATTTCCTTTACCAGGCATTGTTACAGTTTCAATGGTTAAAAGCTCGCCTCCTGCCTGAGTCCAGGCAAGACCTGTTACAATTCCAACTTTATCTTTTTCTTCCAGCATACCATGTTTAAAAATAAATTCACCAAGGTATTTTTGAATAGATCGAAAAGATATAAGATGATGTTTTCTTTGGTTTGTTTGAACAATTTGTTTTGCAATTTTTCTTAAAATAGAAGAAATTTTCTGCTCAAGATTTCTTACTCCAGCTTCCCTTGTATAATTACGAATTATTGAAAGTATTGCATTTTTGGAAAAAGAAACATCTTTTTTGTTAAGACCATTTTGTTTAAGTTGTTTTGGAATTAAAAATCCATTGGCAATACATTTTTTTTCATATTCTGTATATCCTGAAATACGTATTATTTCCATTCTGTCTTGAAGAGGTGCAGGTATATTATGGAGTGTATTTGCAGTAGTTATAAAAAGAATATCAGATAAATCATAGGAAACATCAAGGTAGTGGTCATTAAAATTCTGGTTTTGTTCAGGATCAAGCACTTCAAGAAGGGCTGATGAGGGATCTCCGCGAAAATCAGTACTCATTTTATCTATCTCATCAAGACAAAATACAGGATTGTTATATCCTGTTTTTTTTAATGTCTGAATAATTTTTCCGGGCATGGCACCAATATATGTTCTTCTATGTCCGCGAATTTCAGCTTCATCTCGAACACCTCCAAGGGACATTCTAGCAAATTTTCTTTTTGTTGCTCTTGCAACAGATTTTGCAAGGGAAGTTTTACCAACTCCCGGGGGTCCCACAAGACATAAAATAGGACCTTTAATTTTTTTCACCAGTATTTGTACGGCAAGATATTCTAGGATTCTTTCTTTGGGCTTTTCAAGGGCATAATGATCTTGTGCCAGAATATCTTCAGCTTCAACAAGATTTGTCATTATTCTGGATTTTCTATACCATGGCATTGTTATAAGCCATTCAATATAATTTCTTACAACAGTTGCTTCTGAAGACATTGGAGACATCATTTTAAGTTTAGCAAATTCTTTTCTAACTGCTGTAGCTGCTTCCTTTGGTAGTTTTTTACGTTTTATCCGATTTTCAAGTTCTTTTAATTCAGGTTGGGTTTTATCTTCTCCCATTTCTTTTTTTATGGCTTTCATTTGCTCATGAAGATAATGTTTTTTTTGAAATTTCTCCATTTGCTCCTTAACTCTTTCCTTAATTTTTTGAGACATAATAAAAATTTCAGTCTCTTCTTGAATAAATTTTAAAAGCATAAGAAATCTTTTATCAAGATCATAAGTTTCAAGGAGCTTTTGTTTATTAGAAATTTTAAATGGCATTTGAAAGGCAATTGTATCAGCAAGTTTGGAAGGATAGGGGATTAATTGATTAAGATTTGCCAGGAAATTTTTTGAAATAGCACCTGATAATTTTGCATAGTTTTCAAAGGATTCAATAACTGTTCTTAGTGCAGCCTCTGCCTCAGATTTATCCATTGGATGCTCTAGTACATCTTTAATTTCTGCTGTAATATATTCCTTTGAATCTAGAAATTTTATTATTTCTCCTCTTGCTTTTCCTTCAACAAGAGCTTTAACAGTACCATCAGGCAAACGAAGCAGTTGAGTTATTTTAGCTTGTGTCCCTGTTTTATATGTTTCATTTGTCTTGGAATTAATAATTTTAGAGTCATCTTTAGTTATGAAAAATACTTTTTTATCAGTTTCCATTGCTTTGGATAAAGCTTTAATAGATTTATCCTTTCCCACAAATACAGATGTTACCATGGAAGGAAAAAGAACAATGTTTTTTATGGGAATCACAGGTAGTTGTTTTTTTATAATTTTGTTATCCTTTGAGTTAAAAATTTTTGATATATTAATCATATATAAATGTTTCTCTTTATTATTGATACTAGAAAATTTTGTTTTATTAATTTACTTATTTAAGAATTTTATCAATTTCTGTAATTAATTTTTTATGCATATTTTCTACCTGATCTCTCATGTCTTGCTCTAATTTATGTTTGTTCTTGTTTCTAGAATAGATAAGTATAGAGCATCTATTGTGTAAGTCTCTGATAGCTTGTTTTAATTTTGGATATCGTCGGAATCGACCCGCTTTTTTTATAAAATCATCTAATTTTTTGTTTAGTTCATCAGATTGTAAATCAAGTTGATAAGTTCCAGCCCATTCTGTAATTTCTCCTGCCAGCATTTCTAACTCAGTTATTTCTTTTTCTTTTTCAAATTTTAGACTAAGAGAATGCTTTAAATTAGCCATTTTTTTTTCGTGCTTTTGTTTATTAAAATATACAAAGACACACCAAAATATATTTACTATAAAAAATAACCAAGCAGAATAATCAGGATTTTTTTGAATTAATTCATAAACCACATTCATTTTTTAGTTATCTATTCCTTATATATTAGGTTTGTTTTTGTTGATGAATCTGTAAAAAAATCAATTTTAATAAAAAAGATGGCTAAGTAAAAAGCTCCATATACAAGGCGTAATATTTTTTCAAGGATGAAATCATACATATAGTATTTTAAGGTCTTGAAAAAATATTACAACAAAGTATATGGAGAATTTTTACGACGCCATCTTAGTTGTTTTTTTTAGTTTGGCTTGTTCAAATAAAAGTATGGGATCTTCTTGTTTTAAAATAACTTCTTCACCTATAATGCATTCCTTAACATTTTTTTGGGAAGGTATTTCATACATAATATCCAGCATTGCCTTTTCCATAATTGCACGAAGACCTCTTGCACCTGATTTTCGCTCAACCCCTTTTTTTGCAATAGCAGTAAGGGCTTCATCAGTAAATTCCAGATTAATTTTTTCAAATTCAAATAATCGTTTATATTGTTTAATAAGAGCATTTTTAGGTTGTGTAAGAATTTTTATAAGGGAAGATTCGTTAAGTTCATTAAGAGTTGTAAGAATTGGTAAACGACCAAGAAATTCTGGAATTAGACCAAATTTAATAAGATCTTCAGGATTAAGATGTTTAAGAAGTTCACCTATATTCTTTTTCTTGTTATTTATAAGTTTTGCATCAAATCCTATTGATTTATTGGTAAGTCTTTTTTGAACAATTTTTTCAAGACCTGTAAATGTTCCTCCGCAAATAAAAAGAATATTTGAAGTATTTATTTTTACGAAATCCTGTTGAGGATGTTTTCTTCCTCCTTTGGGAGGTATGCTTGCTGTGGTACCTTCAATAATTTTTAAAAGTGCTTGTTGAACTCCTTCGCCTGAAACATCTCGGGTAATGGATGGATTATCACCTCGCTGGGAAATTTTATCTATTTCATCAATATAAATTATTCCCTGTTGTGCTTTTTCAATGTCATAATCAGCATTTTGAACAAGGGAAAGAATAATGTTTTCAACATCTTCACCAACATATCCTGCTTCTGTTAAAGTTGTTGCATCTGCAAGGGTAAAGGGAACATCCAGAAATCTTGCAAGGGTTTGAGCAAGAAGAGTTTTTCCACATCCTGTGGGACCAATAAGAAGAATATTGCTTTTTTGTATTTCCACATCATCATCTTTTATTTCTGAACCAAGGCGTTTGTAATGATTATAAACAGCAACAGCAAGAACCTTTTTTGCTCTATCCTGTTCAATAACATAGGAGTCTAGAACTTCTTTAATTTGTTTTGGAGCAAGAAATTCTTTTTTCTTATTATCCTTATTATTTTTGTTTTCATCTTTAATTATTTCATTGCATAAACTAACACAGTCATTACAAATATAAACACTTGGACCTGCAATGAGTTTTGTTACCTGTTTTTGATTTTTCCCACAAAATGAACAAAAAAATTCATCACTATTTTTATTTTTTGTACTCATATTAATTTTCCTCTGAAACTTGATGGGATCATAAAAATTTTCCATCTACTTTAATGTAGTATTTTTTCAAGACTTTGAAATACTATATTTTGTATATAAAAATTTTTACATACCTATCTATACTTCAATTTTTTTGTCTTGTATTTCTTCTCTTTCAGAAACTACATTATCTATAATTCCATATTCACAAGCTTGAGAACTTGACATAAAAAAATCACGATCTGTATCCTTTGAAATCTTTTTTATATTTTGTCCAGTATGATTGGCTAAAATATTATTTAATGAATCCTTCATTCTAAGAATTTCTGTTGCCTGGATTTTTATATCAGAGGCTTGACCTTGGGCACCTCCCAGGGGCTGATGAATCATAATTCTTGAATTGGGAAGGGCGGAGCGCTTTCCTTTTTTACCTGCTGCAAGGAGCAAAGCTCCCATGCTTGAAGCTTGTCCAATACAAACCGTTGCAATATCAGGTTTTATAAATTGTATAGTATCATATATTGCCAAACCTGCTGTAACAACTCCTCCAACTGAATTTATATAAAAATTAATATCTTTTTCAGGATCTTCAGATTCAAGAAATAAAAGCTGTGCCACAATAAGATTTGCAATTTCATCATTTATTGCAGAGCCAAGAAAAATTATTCTATCCTTTAAAAGCCTGGAATAAATATCATAGGCTCGTTCTCCTCTATTGGTTTGTTCAACAACCATTGGTATTAGTGGCACAATCATATCTCCTTTTTCTTAATGTTTTCAAATCAATGTTGTTTGTTCATTCTTATCCTGTTTTTTGTTCTGCTATTCTTTAGATTCAGAACTATCATTTTCTGTAACTTCTGAATTTTCTTCAGATTTTTCAACAACAGGTTCAACCTCAGTAATATTTCCATTTTTAATTATAATATCAACAACTTTTTTTTCAAGCTGGAGATGTTTGTAATATTCAAGCTGATTTTTATCTGCGTCAAAGAATTTTTTAACTGCCTCTTTAGTAGCATTCATTCCTATTGCCATATTTTCAAAACTTTTTTCCAGCTCATCCTTTGTTAGTTCCAATTTTTCCTGCTCTATAATTTTTTTCAGAATCAAGCGTCTTATTGCCTGTTTTTCTGCAACATCACGATATTTTGTTTTTAAGGTGTCATGGGTTAAACCAACATCTTTAAGGGTAATATTACTCTGGGCATAGGCTTGTTCTGTTTCTGCTATAATCCCTTGTAATTCAATTTCAATAAGTGACTCTGGAATTTCAAACTGATTATCTTTAATAAGAGCAGTAAAGATCTGTTCACTTAATTCATGTTTAATTCTTTGTTCATAACCCTTTGTAAGATTATCTCGAATTCCATTTTTAATTTCTTCAAGATTTTCATATTGACCAAGTTTTTTAGCAAGACTATCATCAACAGGTGGTAATATTTCTTTTTGAATCTCCTTTAAAAAAACTTTATATATAATAGTTTGTCCAGCAAGCTCCTTGTTTGCATGTTCTTTTTCATAAATAACATTAATTTCAATTTCTTTTTCAGGAATCACACCTATTAATTTTTCTGAAAATTCTTTTGGCATATTGTTGTTGGAAATGTTTAAGAGATAATTTTCAATTTTTGGCGTTTTATCAAAGGCTTTGTCATCAATAAATCCTTGATAATCAATAAGAACAAAATCATTTTTTTGTACTGCACGTTGTTCTTCAACTTTTTCCTTTGTAGCCATATTCTTTCTAATCATTTCAATTTGAGCATCAACTTCTTTTTCGGAAAATGTGTATATGGTTTTTTTAAGGTCTATACCTTTAAAATTAATATCTTTAATTTCAGGCATTACTTCAATTGTAATATCAAAAATATAGGATTCATCAGGTTTTAATTCAGGGGGATCAACCTTTGGGCTTCCCACAGTTTTAAACTCATGCTCTTTTAAAACTTTTTGAAATGATTCTTGAATTAAAATAGGTACAATCTTTGAATGCACATCCTTTGCAAACCTGCTTTCTAGTATTTTTTGGGGTGTTTTACCTTTTCGAAATCCTTTTACAACTGTTGTTTTTTTAAGTTCTTTATAGGCTTTGTCTAGTTCTTTTGCTACATCTTCTCTGGGAATTTCAATGTGGAGAATTTTCTTTATCGAACTTTTTTCTTCAATATTTACCTGCATTGTTTTCCTTTTTCTTAAATAAATTGTAAAATAAATAAATTATGCACAAAACTAGATTAAAATATAACAAATACACTTTAAATGAAAGGCATAAATCAGAAAATTCATAATTAATGAGCATATAACTTAAGTTTTGTTCTTTAAAACGATAAGTTAGACTATAACAACATAACTAACTGAAATAACTATTAAAATTAATAAATTCGTTTTTTGTATTATAATTTTTTGAATTCAGTAACTGACATAAGGCAGATCTGATTTTTAATTCTTGATTTGCCTTACAACGAAACATAAAAGAATATTAAATAACTAGAAGCCATTTTAAAAATACCTCAGCAGGATTATTACACAGCCAAGTTGTAGTATGCCAAGAAAATTATCAGCTTTGTGTTCATAACTCACAACAATCCTCCTAAAATTATGGAGCCAGGCAAAAAGACATTTCACTTCCTACTACTTTGATTTTTGCTGAATTGGTTGGAAGAAAATACTGGGGTTAGTATTAATAATAAAGATGAACTTTTAATTTTACTAAATTGTTATAAAAAATTGATTAAAACCAGAATTTATAAAAATAAATAATAGTAATTATTACTTTAATTTAAGTCATCTTTATCAGATTTTATGGGAAATGGGATTTTGACTGGGAAGATGCCTTCCTTTGCAAGAACTTTATCATCTTCCTTGGTTGTTGTGCCCCTTATGTTTTTGGGTTTAGATACTCCATAGTGCATTTTAAGGGCTTGTTTTGTAAAATCAGAATCAACATCTTTAAAATTTTTTTCAAAGAAATTTTTTATTTTTGTACCAAGTTCAATTATGGCATCCTTACTTGCTGTTTCCCTTTGTTTTTCAATGTCTTTTGTGGTTTGGGAAACATAACTGGAAGATGTTTTTATAGAAACAGGGGAAAGTTTTTGTGTTATAGAAGTTGTATCACAAAATGGACATATTATTATACCTTGTTTCTGTTGAGCTTCAAAGGCTTGGGTGTGTTCAAACCATCCTTCAAAGGTATGTCCATTTATGCATTGTAAATCAAAAACAATCATTTTTTATGTATCCTGTTAATTCCTGTTGCAATATTAAGACAATAGTCTCCCATTCTTTCAAAATTAGATAAAAGAGTAATAAAATGCACTCCTGTGTCTACAGAACAATCTCCTTTTCTTAATCTGTTAATATGGTCATTGCGCATATCTTCACGCATTTTATCAATACGATCTTCTTTTTCCTGAGCCTTTATAGAAAAATCCTTTGTTTTTTCTGAAATAAGTTATTATTGGTAATTCTCATCATTTCAGATATTTCAATTGCCTCAGCTTCATTAACACCACCTTGATATATGGTTGTTAAATATTGAATTATAGATTTTTGCATAGCATCTATATGATCTTCTATTTCTTGTCTTCTGGTAAGTATATCATTATCTTTTATAGTAAGGGATTTACGGATTTTTATTAAATTTTTCTGGGTAAACCTTGCCATTTTAGTAGCTTCACCACGAACTTTAGCAAGAGCTCCAATAGTAGAATCAATAAATGTAGTATTAAATTCAGGTACTTTGTATTTTTCTGTTGATGTTTTTCTTTTTGGTGATAAAAAAATTGCTGCCTTAATTAATTTGGGAAGGAAGATTAAAAAAATCATGGCATTTAATATGTTAAAAAGAGTATGACCATTTGCAATATATCTAGCAATATTTACTGTTTCTCCATCAACAACTTCATTAACAGGTGATGCACCAAAAAATAAGGTTATATAATTAACAAAATTTACAAATGGCTGAAAAAAAATAACAATAATACCAACTCCTAGAACATTAAATAAAGTATGGGCACGAGCTGTTTGATGAGCACTAATACTTCTTGAACCAATTGTTGCAAGTTCCGCTGTAATTGTGGTCCCAATATTTTCTCCTAGAACTAGAGCCATTGCTATGGGAAAACTTAATAATCCCTGGGATGCAAGAGTTATGGTTAAACCGATTGTGGCAGAAGAAGATTGAACCATAATAGTTGCAATGGTTCCCATAGATATACATAAAAGAATACCTGCAATGGTATCAGTATTAAATTGGGTAAAAAAAGCAATAAATTGAGGATCAGATTTTATTGGGGCAAGCCCATGTTTCATTACTGTTATACCATAGAAAAGTAATCCAAATCCCAGAATAATATCTCCAATATGTCTGTATCGTCTTTTTTTGGAAAAAAATTTCATGGGAACACCAATGGCAATGGCAGGAAGTGCAAGCTTAGTAAGTTTAAATGCAATCATCTGCCCTGTAATTGTGGTCCCAATATTTGCACCTAAAATCACACCCACTGCATTTTCAAGACTCATAATACCTGCACTTACAAATCCTATTAACATTACTGTTGTTGCAGATGAAGATTGAATAAGAGCTGTTATTCCTGCTCCTGTAATACATCCAATCACTCTATTAGATGAAATTGCCTCAAGAACCTGTTTAATTTTTTGGCCTGCTGACATTTCAAGGCCCTCGGTCATTATTTTCATGCCAAGAATAAATAATCCAAGCCCGCCAATGGTCTGGATAAGAATATTAGTTATATCCACATTTTCACCTTTTGATAATTAATCAATACAAAAGCCAAACATAACTTTTAGAAAATTAAAGTCATACTTTATATTATTTTGTTGTTTCTATATATTTTAGCTTTTGCGTACTGCATAATTCTTACTTAAAAAATCAAAATCCTACCTATACATCATAGTAAAGATAAAATTCATGGGGATGGGGACGCTGATTAACCTCGTTTACTTCATTTTCTTTTTTGTACTTAATCCATTTTTCAATAACATCTTTTGTAAAAACATCACCTTTAAGAAGAAAATCCTGATCATGCTCCAGGGAATGTAGAGCTTGTTCAAGGGAATTGGGGGCAGATTTTATTTCTGTAAGTTCTTCAGGTTCAAGGTCATAAATATTTTTATCCATGGGTTTACCTGGATCAATTTTGTTTTGTATTCCATCAAGCATTGCCATTGTTATAGCAGCAAATGCTAAATAACTGTTGCATGAAGGATCAGGAGTTCTAAATTCAATGCGTTTACTTGCAGGAGATTGTGAATCCATTGGAATTCGTATTGCAGCACTTCTATTTCTGCTGGAATATGCCAGATTAATAGGTGCTTCAAAGCCTGGAACAAGTCGTTTGTATGAGTTTGTTGTGGGGTTTGTAAAGGCACATAAAGCATTGCAGTGTTCAATAATTCCTCCAATGGAATAAAGAGCCTCATTAGATATTCCTGCATATTTATTGCCTGCAAAAATAGGATTACCATCCTTCCAAATACTTAAATGAGTATGCATACCTGTTCCATTATCTTGAAACAAAGGCTTAGGCATAAAAGTTACTGTATGATTATATTTATGGGCAACATTTTTAATAATATATTTAGACCAGGCAATTTGATCACTCATTTTAAGAAGACTTGAATATTGTAAACCAATTTCTGCTTGTCCTGCACTTGCTACTTCATGGTGCTGGCATTCCATTTTAATTCCTATATTTTCAAGAGTAAGCATCATTTCTGTACGCATATCCTGGTACTGATCTGCCGGAGGAAGAGGGAAGTAGCCTTGTTTGTGGCGAATTTTATATCCTAGATTTGGCATTTCTTTTCTACCTGAATTCCAGATTCCTTCCCTTGAATCAATTTCATAAAATCCAATATTTTTTTCAGAGGCATATCTTATATTATCAAAAATAAAAAATTCTGGTTCAGGTCCAACATTAATTACATCTCCAACACCTGTAGCTTTTACATATTGCTCTACTTTTTTTGCGATATATCGTGGGTCCCTTGAATAGGGTTCATGGGTAATTGGATCTAGAATATTTCCAATAAAGACTAGAGTGGGAGTTTTGAAAAATGGATCCATTTTTGCTGTTTCAGGATCAGGCATAACAATCATATCACTGTTATTAATTGTTTTCCATGCTCTCATGCTGGAGCCGTCAAATCCAAATCCTTTTTCAAATGAGGATTCTTTTAATTTAGTGGAAGGAATTGAAAAATGCTGCCATGTGCCAAGAAAATCCATATACCTGATATCAATTACTCTAATATTATTCTTTTTAATTATTTCAAAAACTTTTTTTTTCTCCATTTTTTGTCCCTTTTAAAGTTTTAATTTAAAATAACAATTAATGACATTAAAAGAATCTCAATCTAAATTTATTGTTATATTTTTTATTATTAGTTTTTACTTTCTATTTTATAAATCTAAAGTGCCTCAGTCCCTTTTTCTCCTGTTCTAACTCTTATTGCTTGATTAACAGGAAGAACAAAAATTTTCCCATCTCCTATTTTTCCAGTATTTGCAGCATTACAAATAGTATTTACAACTTCATCACCTCTTTTGGCATTAACAATTATTTCAATTTTAATTTTAGGTATAAAATCAACAACATATTCAGCCCCTCTATATATCTCTTTATGCCCTTTTTGTCTGCCATAACCTTTTACTTCTGTAATAGTCATGCCATTAATGCCTATTTCATTTAAAGATTCTTTTACATCATCAACTTTAAAAGGCTTTATAATTGCCTCAATTTTTATCATTATTATATCTCCTTTACAATTTTGACAGCATTAAAAATTTCCTATCTACTTTATTCTAATTTATTATAGTATTTTTCTAATATTTTAACATGTTCATTATAAGATGTTACCTGCAAGTCCTGGTGCAAGAACAGAAAAAAGTGCAAGAACAGAAAAAAACACAAAATATAAAAAGAAAAAAATGGCTTTACCATTAAGACAATACAAAACTTCATATGAAATTTTTATCAAGACATCTGATATTTAGTTTTTTATATGTTTGTAAATTTTAGGAAGTTTTTTAAGAATTTCATTTTTAACATCTTGTATTTTTTCTGGATCATCAATCTTTTCGCCTTCAACTGTTTTTACATAAAAAACATCAATAATTTGATCTATTTCTGTAGCAACCATAGCTATTCTAACATCTATTCCTTTTTTGTATAAGATATTTGTAATTGTAAAAAGAAGACCTTGGAAATCATAGGTAATAACTTCAATAATAGTAAAGAAGCTTGATGTTTTATTATCAAATTTTATGCTGTTTCGCTCTGGGATTTGGCCTGATGATGGAGTAAATTTTTTTGGAATTTTTTTAAGTTTATTAAGAAAATTATCATCATAAATAGCTTTTTGAAGGTCTTTTTCTGTTTTTTTCCATTTTTCATTTTCAAAAATTCTGTCTTTGGGAGGTTTTACTTTAAAAATATCTAATACTGTATTTTCATTTAATAAATATGCTGTAGAACCTATTATATCCAAATGGTTTAAAGAAAAAACTCCAGCAAGTTTAGAATAAAAACCAGGTTTGTCTCTAGCACATATTGAAACTGTTCTGATTTCAGAATTTCTATCTTTTTTTATTTCCCATAAAAAATCTTTATCTCCAAGATTTTTAAAAAGATTTATATGTTTAACAATATCTTTCAAAGGAACATAAAAAAAATATCTGGGAGACATTGACTCTATTTCTTTTTTTAGAATTTTTTCATCCCATTCATATTTTTTAAAATTTAATAATTGATCTTTTTTTTGTTGAATGATTTTATGAGCTTTTTTTGTTGCAAACTCTCCATTTTTTATAATGTTCATAGTTTTAAGAAAAAGATCTCTTAAAAGATTTTCAGTCCATTTATTCCATGCTTTAGGTCCAGTGGCCAGGGAATCTGCAACAGTTAAAATGTAAAGTTTTTTTAACCATTGCAATTTTCCTATTTTATTGGCACAGAAAATAGCAGTTTCTTCATTTTGAATATCCCGCCTTGTGGCAATCTTTATAAGAAAAAGATGGTTTTTAATAAGAAAAACAACTTCTTCAATTTCAAATGGTTTATATCCAAATCGTTTTAAAATTAAACGGGCAATTTTTGTACCTTTTTCTGAGTGTTCACAAGCAGGATCGCCTTTGCCAATATCATGAATTAAAGCTGTTAAAAGCAAAAGTTTTTTATTTCTTATCTCGTTATAAACATTTGAATCAAAACATTGTTTGTTAAAACTGTTTATTATTTGCACACATCTTATGGAATGTTTGTCAACTGGAAAAAGATGGTAATGAGTATATTGGATTTTATTTGTTATTAAAGCAAATTCAGGGATAAGTTTTTTTAAAAGCCCTGTTGAATGCATTACATTAAGTACATTAAATTCCCATAAAGATAGTGCCAATATTTTTTTAAATTCTTTTACATTAGATTCTTTTTTTCTAAATTGGGCATTTATAAGATATGTAAATTCACTTACAATTCGTAAAGCATCAATGGATAAAGGTATTTTTAAGCGGCCGCTTTGCACAAAAATTTTAAGTAATAAATCAGGATGTTGTGGTACTAGTTCTATTGATGAAAAATCAAGTCTTCGATTTTTTATTTCTATTCCACTGACTTTTGTGGGTTTTGGATAATTTGAACTTTTTTTTATTTTTCTTCTTATTTGTATTTCTTCAATTAAAGTATGGTTTATCTGTTTTAGATAATCCATTTTAGAATGCAGTACTCCCAGGAATCTTTCAACTCCTCTGTTACCATTTTTTTGTTTGAATTTTAAAAGTTCTGCTACTTGTGTTTGATATTCAAAATGAAGTTGATCACATTTTCTGTCAGTAATATAATGAAGCCTGTTTCTTATATCCCATATAAAATTTAAAGCATTTTCCATAGTTTTAAATTCATTATGGGAAAGAAAACCATAATGTTCTATGTCTTTTCTTGTTTTAATTTTAATATTAGAAACAATGCGCATATACCAAAGCAAGGTATGATAATCACGAAGTCCTCCATGCCCTAGTTTTAAATTAGGCTCTAGAAGATATGTTGAATCTCCAAAATTTGAATGGCGTTTTTTCCCATATTCAATAAGATTGTCTAAACTTTTTTGTAAATATTTTTTTAAAAGTTCTTTTTTGAATTTTTCAGTTAAAGTAAAATAAATATCGTGATTACCACATATAAATCTTGCATCTAAAAGAGTAGTTAAAACATCAAAACTATTCCATGCCATGGAAAGGCATTCATTAATTGTTCTAACGGCATAACCTGTTTCAATGCGTGCATTCCACAATGGATATATCAGCTCTTTTATTAATTTATCTGTTTTTCCAGATATTTTTTTTTTAAAAAGTATAAGAACATCTACATCAGAATGAACACATTGTTCCTGCCTGCCATATCCTCCTAAGGCAACTATTGCCACAGGATTGTTTGAATTATTTATTTCATGTATTAAAATACTTTTTTCAAAAACATTTTTAAAATATTGATCTATAATTTGTGCAAAAATTTTAATGAATTCTGGTTCTTTTTTGTGAATTAATTTTTTAATAAGTTTTTCTTTGCTTTGAATCAGAATTTTTAAATTGTTTTTAATCATAATTTTTTTGATATTTATATTTTAATGACCTGGTAAACTTAGTATTTATTTTGTGCTTTAGGATTTTGTTAAGACTTTAAGGTATTATCTATTAGTTTTTGGGCAAGAAGAAATATAAAATTATAAAAATGCCTTAACCTTAAAAAAATGATCTAAAAAAAACCAGGAAGTCTATATGGCGTTAGAAACGCCCTTTTTATTTTAATTAATATATCCTAAATTAATACATCCAATTTAATTTATGATTTTTAATTACAGACTAAAAAGGCAGGACTTTTAAAAAAATATTTAACAGGAAAATTTGATAATTTTGTAAAAATTGAAAAAGTTTTAAGATTTGATTTCTTCAATTTTTTCATGTTTTTTTTCTTCAATTTTTTCTTCTTTTGTTGCTTTTTTAAAATTTTTTATTCCTTTTCCTATACCAGCACCTATTTCAGGAAGTTTACCTGCTCCAAATATAATAAGAATAATAACAAGAATAATAACAAGTTCAGGCATTCCAAGTCCACCAATCATAATATACTCCTATATTTTAAGATTTTTACACAAATGCATTTTTTATAAAAACACTTTTAAAAGCATAAAATATTTTTATTTAATTTTTTATCTAAAAAATATTTGTAAATGCCTGTAAATAGGGCTTGTTTTCTTTTGTTTCAAATTTAGGTTTAAGGTATTAGAATACATCTTCACCATAAAATTTGAACAAAATCAAGCATTGTGCAAATGTCTCATTTTCTAGTAAAAATTTAAAAAAAAATAAATAACACTCTATTTTAAAAGTGTCAATTTAGGATAAGTAGTTTTATAGAATTAACTCATAACAAAAAGTTACTTATTTTTGAGATAGCTTGTAGATAATGATAAAAAATTATTTAATAAAAAAATTAAAACTGCCATAAAGAATATTGAAGAAAATAAAAAACACACAAAGTCCCCAGTTAGAAAATATCTAAAACTTGGAGAACAAGAATAGCCCTTTTAATAAAAGAAAAACACACTACTGATATTAAAACAACAAAATAACAAAAGAGGCTTTTTAAAGATATGCTTGTATTTCAAGCACTTTTAAAAAGCCCCTTTTGTTTTAAATATTAAATTTTTATATTTTCCAGATTTACTCTTATTTTTGATTTGTTTCTTTAAAAATCCAACTTTAAAAATCTCACTTCCTGAGTTTTCTATAATTTTGAAAGCAATTCATTAGTTACTGCTTTAAGTTCCTTTGCTCCATCAATGGTAATGTACTTAATAGAAGAATCATTTTCAGCAATATCACGGAAATAATAAGCTGATGCAAGGGTTCCAACTTGTGCATCATAATAAATATTATGGCGTTTATTTATGGCTTCTTCATCTTGATCATCTGCCCGTTTAGTTAATGACCCACCACATACTCTGCATTTGTCACCATCAGGTTTAATAGCATCAATAAATTTATTATTGGGATGATTATTATCATTTTCACAAAGACGACGCCCCATTATCCTATCTTTAGCAATTTCACGGTCAAGAAGTATTTCAATTACATAATCAATTTTAAGACCTTCCTGTTTAAGAGAAGCATCAAGTTTTTCAGCCTGCACTTTGTTTCTTGGAAAACCATCAAGTAGCCATCCATTTTTGCAATCATCTTGTTTAAGTCTGTCAAGAATCATGGGAATGGTTATTTCATCAGGCACAAGATCACCTTTATCTATATATTCTTTAGCTTTATTTCCAAGCTCTGTTCCACCTTTAATATTATCACGAAATATCATACCAGATTCAATATGAGATATATTAAACTTGTCCTTTAAAATAGTTCCCTGGGTTCCTTTTCCACTTCCATTTGGTCCTAAAAAAAGAATATTCATTTAAAACTCCTTGAAATTATTTGATTATTATTAATAATTTTTAAAAAATTTATAACTATAAAAGTGATTAAAAATTGTCAAGGATTAGCAGGTTTTAAAAAACAATTCTTGGTTTGTTAAAGTTGATTTTTGATTTTTTATGAGCTCATTAATTTTAATTAAATTGCCATTAACTTTTGAGGTGAAAAATGTTGGTGTTCATTTTTTTGTTTAACAGGAACAACAGAAATAGAAAAATCATCCATTTCATATATGGGAAGTCCATCAACACAAATAAAACCCTGGGCTGTAATTTCAGTAAAATTTTTATTTAAATTTAAACATAATGTTTTTTTTATTTTTTTTATATGGGCATGAATTTCAATATTTTTATTTGTTGGAACAATTTGACCTCGATAAATCCATTTATGAGTGTGATTTTTCATTTGGATTTGATATTTATCAGGATTATATTTAATAGTTTTTAATGCAAAAAAATTAATAAGTTGAAGAAAAGATTCAATTCCAAGAGATCCCGGACATACAGGATCCTGATAAAAATGTGCCTTAAAAAACCACTCATTAGGAACAATTTTTTTACTTGCCTTAATATAACCTTTTTTATATTTTCCGCCATTTACAATAAAAGTATCAATTTTATCCACCATTCTAAGAGCTTTTAAGTGCATGCCTGTATTATTTTTATCTGATTTTAAATCATCATCATTTAAATATTTTTGTAAATCATCTGGAAAAAATGGTTTATCATCTTTAAATTCAAAGGTTTGTGATTCTGCAATTTCTTTTTTAGATGGAACATAATCAAAAAATTTATTTTTAATTCCTGTTTGATTGGAAAGTGCCTGCTTTGTAAAAAATCCAAAGCTTGTTTGTCCTTTATAAAGATAATCTTTATTTTTTAATACCTGCATATCAAAATCTTGAATTATCATATCATGGGTCTTAGAAATATTTGTAAGGCAGGAACGCATTGTAATAGTTCCCATATTGTTATTAAGAGATTTTATAATTTTTGCTTGTCCCCCAAGATTTCTAAAAAAAAGTCTTTTATTGCTTTGTAATGCAGAACCTGCATAGGCAGCATGCCATCCACATGTTTGAAGGGCAGTTTCCAAAAGAATACAAAAAGGCAGAATATTAGAATGACAGGCTTTAAAATACCATCCATTAACAGGTATATCAAATTCAGCTTCTACCCATCCTCCTTTTTTTATTTTCCATTGAACAGGCTCTGTTTTTATAATTCTATCTATAAAAAGATATGGAGGACTTGGAAGTCTTGCTAATTTACGATCTTTATCAAATATTTTATATTTTTCGCCAAAGGCATTAGAGGGCTTGCCCTTTGCAAAGGATAAAATGCTTTGTTTTGTAAAAATTTCTTTTTTTTTCTTTTTTTTAAGGTTTGATTTAAGTTCAGGTTTAAATTTAGAAAAAAGAGAAGAATCTGTTACAGCTTCAAACCCTGTAATGCTTGCAATAACAATTCCTTTGTTATTAATAAATGTAAAATATCCTTTTATTATATGCTTTGTTTGTTCATTTATTGTAAGTATGATTTTAACATTTTCATTTTCTTTAATCTGAGCAAAAGAAGAATAAATTTCAAAATTTGCAATATATGAAGGCAGACAAACTTTTCCTGTTATTTCATAGGACCAAAGACTTGCTGCTTGAAATGCTGAATCAATAATAAGAGGATCTGCCAGCCATTGTTTTTTATAGGGGTTTTTAATCCATTTTTCTTGGTTCAAAGCCCTTGAGGTTAGAACTTCAATTCCCTTGGTTGAACAACCAATAATAGATTTTATTCCCTTAAGTTTATTTTCATGAAATAATATATCGTCATAGGCATCTTTAATTGTTCTAGAATATGGCTTTAAATGCATTTGATTTGATGCAGCATAAACAGGAGGATCTAAAAGTTTTTCCTTTAAAATAGTTTTTGCCTTTGAATAAAGAAAAAAGTCTTTTTGTGATACAGCATAAACATCAATTTCAAATTTATTATCCAATGTTTTTAATTTGTCTGGTGTTTTAATATCAATTTCTATTTCATTAAAATTTAGTTCATTTAAATCTGATTTATCTGAAGTTTGATTTAAATCTAGTTTGATTCCTTTAAAAATTCTCATTTGATTAAGACCTGCAAAAAAAAGCCCTGGATTTTTATATTCTGCTGCATAAGCAAACCATTCCATAATTAAAGCAAAAGGAACCACAGGCTTGTTTGCAATTTTATGATATTTAAGAATTGGATAGGAATCTATTCCAACTTTAGTTTTAAAAGCTGTTACAAGGGCTGATTTAGTTTTAAGTATTTCAAGTGGTTTAGAATTATCCTGATAAATATTGTTAATTTTTTGTTTTTCTTGTTTTATTGTTTCCGGTTTTATTCTTTCTGGTTTTATCTTTTTTTGTTTAATAAGAGATGCTCCAATTATAACTTCAACTGGACCTGATTCAATGGAGTTTAATTCACCAGTTATATTATTTTTAATCCCCATTTCAGCAACAAAACTTTTTGCACCTTGTTCTAGGGGAATTAAATCAATTCCTTTTTTTTCAAATTCTTTTTTTAAGGAATTATTAATCATGCCTCCTGCCCAGGGACCCCAGTTAAATGAAATAACCCTGCAATTTTGATTTTCCTTTGCATATTTTTGTGCTGTTTTATTTAAAACTTCATTTGCCATAGCATAATCAACCTGTCCCTTATTTCCTGTTCTTGCTGCAATAGATGAAAACATAATAAAATATTTAAGATTATCATTTTTTGTTGCGCTAATAAGAGAATTAAGACCTTTTACTTTAGTATCAAAAACTAAATTAAACTGCTCAAGGGTTTTATCTTGAATAAGTTTATCTTCAATCATTCCTGCCCCATGAATTACTCCTGTTATTTTACCAAAATCTTTTCTTATTTCCTTAAAAGTTTTATTAACCATTTTTTCATCACAAATATTTAAGGAAAAATATTTTACTTTTGATCCTGTTGACTTTATCTTTTTAAGATTTTTATTTATTTCATAAATAGATAATATGTCTTTATAGGCTTGTTCTAATTTAAGTGGAGTAATTTTTTTGTTATGGAATTTATTTTTTAATATAGCTTTTTTTATTTCAGATTCAGATGAAAGTTTTTTTATCCATTCAGGCTCTTTAGATGATTGTTGTGATTTTCCCAAAAGGATGATTTTAGGAGAATATTGTTTTGCAATTTCAAGGGCACATTCAAAAGTTATACCTTTTGCACCGCCTGCAATAACAATAACATCATTTTTATTAATATCTGCCTTAGCTTTTGGAGCAGAACTTGTTATCATTTCTGGGAAAAAACAGAAATCATCTTTAATTCCTATTTCTACAAACCCATGTGTCATTAAAAGAGATACAGCAGGTTCTACATTTTCAATGACTTTTTCAAAGGTATCAGCCATGTCTAAACTTTTACATAAAACATTTTCACATTCAAGATTGAAAGTTTTAGAAAGCCCTGCAAGACCTCCTTGTACAGGTTCTGATATTATTTTATTTGAAAAACCAAAATTTCCTCCAAGAAATGATACAGTTGCAAAAAAAGCATTTTTTTCAGTGCCTGATTTAATAAGATAGGGTGCGCATTTTTTTGCAATTAAAAAGCTTGATTTTAAAAATTCCTGGGCTGTTTTTTTATCCTTATTAACTAGAGAGTTGGATATTATTATCAGTCCTGCTGCATCAGCAAAATTTATATTGTCAGTTTTATTTAAATTAATAATTTCAGCTTTAATCTGATTTTCTAAAAATTTGTTTTTAAAAATTCTGGCAACTCCTGCATCATCATTTGTAATATAAACTTTTTTATTTTCAGATATAGTGATTTTTGATCCATTATAAAATCTAATGTGATCAATTGGGAATTTTTTTAGATTAATTGTCTGGCGTAAAAGTTCTTTTGCGGATTTTTTTTTCTGCTCTATATCATTTTTTTCAGGTTCTTCAGATTTTTCAAATTTTTTAGGTTCAGCAATACCAGATAAATCTTTAGTATCTATGTTTTTTTTTTCTAAAAAATCAGGTTCTATAAAATTAGACAAATCATCATCATCATTTTTTTCTATAATATATTTAACAAGTTGAGAAAGAGTTGAAATTTCCACCATATCTTTAGAAGATATTGCATTAAAATCTGGAAGTTTTTCTTCCAGATCTGATAAAATCTCAACTTTTTTTATTGAATCAATACCAAGATCTGATTCCAGTTCCATATGTGGTTCCAGCATTTCTTTTGGAAATCCTGTTAAGGAGCTAACAGTATTAATAAGAATATCCATAATTTTTTGAAATTCATTTTTATTATCTTTTAAAGTATTATTGTCTGGTTTTGCATCTTCTAAACAAGGATAAACTTCCTTTAAATCAGAGTTGTTTTTTCCAAGGGCAGTACATATATCATTAAGGGTTTTTAAAGTTCCCATATTTTCAGGGGTTAATACTTGTAAATCTGGTCTTTTTCCTTCTAAATCAGAAATAATTTCAACTCTTTTTATTGAATCAATACCAAGGTCTGTTTCAATATCCATATCAAGTTCCAGCATTTCAACAGGAAATCCAGTAAGGGAACTTACTGTTTCAAAAACTAAATCTTTAATATTATTTTCAACAATAAATTTTGTATTAGATTTAAGTTCTTTGTTATTATGTAAATTTCTATAAGGTTCTATATTTATATTATTTGGTTTTATACCTGATTTTAAATTTGGATTTTTATTTAAATTTGTGTGGTTTTGATTTTTTGAATTTATATTTTTCAGCTTTATTGTTTCTGAATTTATGGTTTTTGGTTCTATATTTTGAGATTCCATGTTTTCAGGGTCTGAAACTTGTTGTTCAGTATAATTAGATACAGGTTTAGAATGTTGTAGGTTTCCTGAAATAATTTCTGAACAACCTGTAAGGCTACCTGCAAAAATTCTTGTTTGCTCCATCATAGCTTGAAGTGTTTTACTTGCAGTTTGTTGAGTTTCAAGAAATTTTTCATGGGCTTTTGCAGTTTGCAATTGAAGTGATTCTATTGATTTAAGACCTTTTCCCAGCATATTCATTGCATTATAAATTTCTTCTTTTCCTATATTTTCTTTGTGATATGTCATACTACTAGTTCCTTTATCAGGATTAGATTGTTTAAATCTTTGTTTTATTTGCTGGTTAAAATTTTCATGTTTTTCATTTTTATCCTTGTCTAATAAATCTTTGTCATTCAAAGGTTCATCTTCTGGAGATTTATCAGGTAAAGGTTTAAAATCATTATCAGGTTTAATGTTTGCCCCGCATAATGGAATATTCATTAAATTTTTATGTGGTTTTATGGGAGGGTCTTCCCATTTTAAAAGATTTACTTTAAACCCTAATGATGCAAGCTCACAAAGGACAAGACCAAGATCTTCAATCCCTGTTTTTTTACCAGAAGAAGCATCAACAGAAATAGCATTAAAATTTTCATTTTTTAAAATTGATTTTACAAGTCCTGTTAAAACAGTTTTGGGTCCAACCTCAAGAAATGTTGTTACATTATTTTGAAACATATTTTGAATATTTTTAATAAAATCAACAGGATTTAAAAGTTGGTTTCCAAGAATTTCTTTTGCCTTAAATTCTTTATCAGGATATCTGTCTCCTGTTGTATTTGAAAAAACAGGAATTTTTGAGGAGGAAATTTTATAATTATTAAGATATTCTTTAAATGGAGATGCAGCTTTTTCAACAAGAGAACTATGAAAAGCTGCTGCAACTGGAAGTTTGATTGCTGATATTTTTTTTTGTTTACAAATTTTTATTATTTTTTTTATTTCACTTGTTTTGCCTGAAACAACTCCTTGGTTAAAGCTGTTTTTATTAGCTATAATAAGATCAAGATTTTTATTTTTTATAAGATTTTTAATGTCTTTTAAGGAAGCTTTTATGGCAACCATACTGCCGCTATCATTATCTTCTGAATTTAAATTATTATTAGAATCAGAAAAAGCCTGTGCCATATATTCTCCTCTTGCACAAGAAAGAGAGAAAAAAGTTTCTTTAGTTATCCAATTAGCAGAACAAAGGGCACATAATTCTCCAAAACTATGCCCACAAGTCATGTCAGGTTTAATGCCAAATGTTTTTAAAACCTGTTCCATGGCAATACTTATAGTACCAATGGCAGGCTGGGCAATATTAGTATTTCTAAGCATTTGTTCAGATATTTTTTTGTCCTGGGCATATTCTGGAGCAGGAAATATATAATGTTTTAATGTTTTATTATTTTTCTTTAATTGTTTTGAAAAACATTTTTCAGCAATGGAAAATATATCCATTGCCTGGGGAAATATAGATATAATATCTTTTCCCATATTTAAATATTGACTTCCTTGTCCTGGAAAAAGAAATCCAAGTCTACCTTGTTTTTCTCCTTTTCCAAAGAAAATTCCTGATTTTTTCCATGATGGTTTTTCTTCAGATTCAAGCAAAGCCAAAGCTTTTGAAATTATTTTTAATGGATCATCATTTTCCTTTATAATAAATAAAAGTCTGAATTTTTTTTGAGAAGAAAATTTTTTACGCAAAATAGCTGTTTCCCATGCTTTATTTTGTGCTGTCTGCCTTGAGTCCTGATTTTTTTCTGGAGTTATTAAATTTTTAAATTCCAGAATTTCTTTTTTTAAATCTTTTTTTGTATTTGCTGAAAAACATGCAATTTGTACAGTTCCATCCCATGATATATGTTTTTTAGTACTTTTATATTCTTCAAGGCTAACATGAAAATTACTTCCTCCAAAACCAAACGCACTTACTCCTGCTCTTCTGGGATGATGTTTTTTTTCAATCCATGGTTTTGATTTGGAGTTAAGGTAAAAAGGAGTGTTTTTTATATCAAGGTCTGGATCTGGGATTTCAGCTTTTAATGTGGGAGGAAGAACTTTATGATAAAGACCTAAAGCTGATTTTATAATTCCTGCAACTCCTGCAGCAGCTTTTGCATGACCAATCATTGATTTTACAGAGCCAAGCATACATTGATTTTTTTTAACATTGGAAAAAAACTCTTTTAATGCTGTAAACTCAATCTTATCACCAACTCTTGTTCCTGTTCCATGGGCTTCAATTAATTCTATTGTATCAGGTTTTATTGAAGTTCCTTTATATGCAGATTTTAAAGCTCTAATTTGTCCCTTTACATCTGGAGCATATATACCGCTTGTTTTACCATCACTTGATGTTCCTATTCCTTTAATAACTGCATAGATTCTATCATTATCTTTTTTTGCATCATTAAGTCGTTTTAATACTAACATACCAATGCCTTCACCTAGAACAGTTCCATCAGCATATTTTGAAAATGGTTTTGCATCACTTGTATGGGAAAGAACTTTTGTTTTAGAAAAACACATGTGCATAAAAATATCATTTAATGTATCAACCCCTCCTGTTATAGTCATGTCGCATCTGCCGGACATAAGTTCCATAACAGCAATATTTATTGCACTTAAAGAACTTGCACATGCAGCATCAACAACTGAGTTTGTACCACCAAGATCAAATTTATTAGCTATTCTTCCTGCAACTACATTGCCAAGGAGCCCGGGAAAAGAATTTTCCTGCCATTGTGCATAGGAATTTGAAATTTTTTCGATAATCTGCTCTGTTTTTTCCTTGGAAATTCCTGAATCTTTAAGAGCTTTTTTCCATATAGGATGAGAAAGTCTAGCCCCTAGAGGGATTACAAGTTCCTGGGTTCCTGTAACACCAAGAATAATACTTGTTTTTTCTTTATTAAAAGAATTTTCTTTAGAATATCCAGCATCTTCAAGTGCCATTTGAGCCACAATAAGTCCCAAAAGCTGAGAAGTATCTGTTGCATTAAGATTATTAGGAGGGATACCAAATTTTGCAGGATCAAAGGAAACAAAGGGAATAAATCCACCTTTTTTACAATATGTATGGTCAGGTTTTAAAGGATCTTCATTAAAATAATCTTGTATAGACCAATGAGTTTCAGGAATTTCAGTAATTGCATCTTGTCCATTAAAAAGCAAACGCCAATATTGCTTTAACCCGTTTGCTTTTGGGAAAATACAACCCATACCTATTATTGCAGCATAATTTTTTGTTTCCATGTTATTTATAATATTCTTTGTCATTTAAGAATATCCTTATTTGACTATTACAACATTTTATATTTATGATTTATTTTGTTTATATATTAAGACTTTTGTATAATGCTTGATTTTGTTTAAATTTCAGGTTTGAGGTACTACAATACATTTTCACTATAAAATTTGAATAAAATAAAACGATTGTGCAGACTTTTTATTTTTGTATTTTTTGTGGTTATAGTTTTGAATTTAAAAAAAAGCCAAGCTTTAAAACAAAAAATTCCATATAACATATAATAACAATGCTATATGGAATTTTGTAATTTTTACAGAACAAGAGCTTAATTTGACAAAAGTTTTACACAATTAGTTTAAAAATATCATTTTTTTTAATTGGTTTAAATTTTAATAAATCAAGGGGAATATCAATATTTTGAGCTTTAAGCCAATAAACTCGATTATAAAAACATGCACCAAAAAGCAAATTAAGCCCTATTTCTGCAACTTTTCTATTTTTATGGGATTCAAGAAAACTTTTTTTAACCCAATAATTAAAAGCACCCATAGAAGGCCCGCACCATATTTGATAATCCATTTTTTTTTTTTCATTTCCCTGTAATGCCCATTTTGAAGAGAGTCCAAGATAGGAGCGAAATAAAAGTGCCATTTTATGTTTTGGATCATTTTCTGCTTTTTCAATCTCTCTTATATTTCTTGTTTTAAAAAAATCCTTTGTTTGTTCCCATTTTTCCTGAACACTTGTTTGGAAAATTTTTTTTTCAATTTCTTTTTTTATTTTTTCATCAATTTCATTAAATGAATTATAAGTTTTATATAATCTATAAAGTTTTTGAGCTTTAAGGGGAAACATTGTTCCTCTTTTTAAAACCTGAACCTTTGCTCCCATTTCAAACATATTAGCAGAAGGTGCCATTGCTACATCTGCCTGCTTTGCCTGGGCAAGTATTTGTCGTACATGTTCTGATGTACCAGCTTCAATACATGATTGATTTATAGATCCTGTAAGAATATAATCTCCTCCCATTTGAAAACATGCACCACTTGATTCAGGAGTTGCTATTCCCCCTGCAAAACCCACACATAAATGTTCCTGGTATTTATATTTTTCATTAAATTCATGTTTTAGTGCTTGCATAATTGGAAAAACTGTAAGACTTGGTCTATTATCTGTGTGTCCTCCAGAATCTGCTTCTGCTGTAATATCCTGTGCCATTGGGATAAATCTTGATAGTTCTGCTTCTGTTTCTGTAATAAGTTTTTTCTGAAAAAGAATTTTAACAATTTTTTCAGGAGCTGGAGAAAAAAACTGCTTTGCAACTTCAATTCTTGAAACTTTTCCAATAATTTTATTTGGTGTTATGATTTTATCGTTGGAGTCCCTATAAATTCCCTTTAATCTATATAAAACAAGGGGAAGAGTTATTCTCATAAATGCTGCTGCACTTATAAGTCTTATTTTATGCTTTAAATAAAGATTAACAACAGCCATTTCAAGGTCATAATCTCCCTGGGAATGAATAAGATTAAATCCAAAAGGTAAAGAAATATTAAGCTCTTTTTTTAATTGAATAATAGCATGTTCAACTTCATTAATTAAAAGACCTCCTGAACCAAAAAATCCCAACATCCCATTTTCAGCCATTTTTTTAACCATTTTTACGGAACTAATTCCATTTGCCATGGCACCTGCAATATATGGATATTTTATTGAATGCCTTTTTTTAAAAACAGAATCTCCTAGATTTTCAAGACCCATTGCAGGAATATATGCTTTTATTTTATGAGATTTGATTTTTTGTTTAGTATTTTTTCCTAAAAAAGCATTGCCATTATAACCTATTCCTGTTTTTCCATTAATATCAAGAACATATAAAGGTTTTAAAATCTGCATAAGCAAATTTTTGATTTCTTGGAAATCTTGAACAGGAGGAATTGTTCCTTGCTCCCATAGTCCTATATATTTATTATTATTTGTCATGTTTTTTTGTTTTAAAGTTACAATAAAGATAGTTTTTACTTTTTTCGTTGCTTGATTTGATGGTGGGCAAAGCTATTACGAGACCTTTGCATAAACTCATTTTTTAAAGAGCCTTATAATTTTTTTAAATTTTTCATGGCATTTTTTGCTGAATCTTGCTCAGCAGATTTTTTGTTTTTGCCCAATCCTTTATATATTTGATTTTTTATTTTTACTTCAATTTCAAAAGTTTTGTTATGATCAGGGCCAGTTTCTTGCAAAATTGTGTAACAGGGTGACTCTTCTCCCATTTCCTGGACATATTCTTGGAGCATACTTTTATAATCATTAGTTGCTTTGTTTAACTCAAATTTTTCAATTTGAAATTTAAAATAGGTTTTTATGAGTTCATATATATTTTTAAATCCACTATCAAGATAAATAGCTGCAATAACTGCTTCAAATGCATCAGAAAGAATTGAGTTTTTCATCCAGCCCTTATCAAGCTTTTCTCCCTTGCCAAGAAATATAAATCTACCCATGTCAAATTTTTTTGCTATTAAAGCAAGGCCTTGTTCACTTACAAGAATTGCTCTTAATTTTGAAAGTTCTCCTTCATTTATTTTAGGATATTTTTCCATAAGAATTTGGCCTATTACAAACCCTAGAATAGCATCTCCAAGAAATTCAAAACGCTGATTATCTGAAATGTCTGAAATGTCTGGAATGTCTGGAATGTCTGGAATGT
This sequence comes from Desulfobacteraceae bacterium 4572_130, assembly GCA_002084425.1. Taxonomy (GTDB): domain Bacteria; phylum Desulfobacterota; class Desulfobacteria; order Desulfobacterales; family Desulfobacteraceae; genus 4572-130. The sequence goes on from NBLN01000010.1 coordinate 71,390, forward strand.
TTTTATTATGCAGTTCATTAACATATGAGCTATGATATAAAGCATTTAAAAGAAGATATTTGTTATTAAAAGTATATGTTAAATTTTCTTCAAGTTTTTCAAGCATGGGATTAGCCTGACGAAAGTTTTCAAGCTTTGATATCAATTTTTTATATAAATCATAATCAACATAAAGATTTCCATTGCCATGACCCATTTTAACATTTTGTTTGAATTTTCCGTGAAAATCAGAACCTCCTGTAACAATAAGATTTTTTTCCTGTGCAATATTTAAAAATAAATCTGTCTGCTCTTTTGTATGATCTGTATGATATACCTCAATACCTCTAATTCCCATTTTTATAAGCTCATCAATAAATTTTTGATTAGACTCTTTTTTTTTTATTTCAAGAAGTCCAGGATGAGCAAGCACAGGAATGCCCCCTGCATTAATTATTAGTTTAATAGTTTCTTTGCATGAAAATTTAAATTTGTTTACATAGGCTGGTTTGCCTTTGGTAAGAAATTTATCAAAGGCATAGTTAAAGGACGGAACAAATTGTTTTTCTACCATAGTTTGGGCAATATGAGGTCTGCCAATATTTTTATGTCCACATTTTTTTTCAATTTCTTTTAAGGTAATGTCAAATCCTAAAGCACAAAGTTTTTTTATAATTAAAGGATTTCTACTAGCTCTTGCTTTTTTAAGCTTTTTCAGGGCTGATTTTAGCTCTTTATTATAAATACTAAACCCATATCCAAGGATATGAACACTTGCAATTTCAGAAAAATTAGAATCAGCTTTTGCACTTATTTCAACACCTGTAACAAAATCAACCTTTGAGAAATCTCTTTTTTCAAGGATATCTTTTACCCCATCTATTGTATCATGGTCTGTAATTGAAACAGCATCAAGTTTTGTATTTAATGCCATTTCTAGTATCTCCATAGGAGTGTAGGAACCATCTGAAAATGTTGAATGAATATGAAGATCAATCACTTGTTTTTCTCTATGATAAAGATGATGATATCAGTAAAAGCTATCCAGCAACTGCTATAAGGCAGATCTGGTTTCTGGTTTGTTTTAAGAGTTTTGCGCAATGGTAGTATTTTATTCAAATTTTATGGTGAAAATATATTATAATACCTTAAACCTAAAATTTGGACAAAAAAGAGCAAGCCCTATTTATAGACATTTACAAATATTTTTTAGATTAAAAACTAGAAAAAAATATTTTGTTTAAAGACTTTAAAATACTGGCTTTAAGCTATTAACAGTTAGCCTTTGGGTGTCAGCCCTGGGCAAGAACATAAGGAAAATATAAAGTATAGAAAGCAAAAAAATACTTTTGCTTTTAAAGCAATACTATATATAGCATATATATTTACCTGATCATCTATTTCTTAAAAATCAATTATAAATAAATCTCTAAAAATATTTAGTAAAATCAAGCTCTTAGAAATTTAGATTTTTAAAATAGAAATTTAGCATTTTTACCTGAGTTACATTACATCCCAAGGGTTTTTTCCAGTAATTCTTCCTTGGTTTTACATTCAATGCAATGCGTTGTAACAGGTCTAGCCACGAGCCGTGCTCTGGATATATTTTCTTCACATGATTCACATATACCAAAAGAGCCTTCTTTAATACGAATTAAAGCTTTTTTAATTTTTTTGATTAATTTATGTTCCCTGTCCCTAATTCTAAGCTCAAAATTTCTATTAGATTCATGTAATGCTCTGTCTGTTGGATCAGCAAAATTTTCGCTTGGAGCTATCATACCAGTTACAGTTTCATCACCATGGGATATTAAATCCTTAAGCCTTTTAATTAAAGAATTTTCAAAAAATTTCAGATCTTTATCATCCATTTTTATTATGTCCTTTACTTATTTTAAGTTGAGTATCATCTATATTGAAAAAATGCCTTGCAAAATTTAGATATTTATAATCATCCCTATGCTCTCCTGTATTTTTAAGAAAAAGAATAGGATCATGCATTATTTTTTTACCTATTGCCTGGGTCATTCTTTTAATGGCATTAATATCTTTTTGAGAAATATTTTGCATATTTGCAAGTGTTTTCTCAGTTTCTATTTGAGTTATTAATTCTATCTTTTTTTTTATGGCTACAATAGTTGGCACTAATTTAAGATTTGCCATCCATTGCCTGAATTTAATAACAGCTTCTTCAACAAGCCTTTCGCCTTGAATAGCTTTTTTTTTTCTTTCTTCCATATTATTATCAACAATATTATGCAGATCATCAATATCATAAAGATAAGAATTACTTATTTGATTGATTGCAGGATCAATATTTCTTGGGACAGCAATATCTATGAAAAAAATAGATTTGTTTTTTCTGGAACTCATGGCTTTTTTTACTTGATGTGCTGTTAAAACATAATCAGTTGCTCCTGTGGAGCTTATAATAATATCAACATCCAAAAGCATATTTTCTCTTTCTTCAAATTTAACAGCCTGACCATTAAATTTTTTTGCAAGTTTAACAGCATTTTCAAAGGTTCTATTTGCAATAATTGTTTTTTTTACATTACATGATATCAAGTGTTCTAGAGCAAGTTCTGCCATTTCACCTGCTCCTAGAAGCATTACATTTTTGGTGCTAAGATCATTAAATATTTTGTTTGCAAGTTCCAGGGCTGCATAACTAATTGATACTGCATTATCACCAATACCTGTTTCCCTTCTAACTTTTTTGGCTATACTAAAAGATTTATGTAAAAGTCTGTTTAAGATTACTTTAGATGAATTATTTGCAACAGCTATTTTATAAGCATCTTTTATTTGTCCTAGAATTTGGGGCTCACCTATAATCATGGAATCAAGACTGGATGCAACTCTGAAAATATGCCTTACAGCGTCATCACCATTATATGTATAAAGAGCATCTTGAAATTTATAAATGGAAATTTTTTTATATTCTCCTAGAAATTTTTTAACTATATCTTTATTTTTTCTATCCGGAAAAACTACAAATAAAATTTCTGTTCTATTGCATGTAGAAAAAATTAAAGCTTCTTTAATATCTTTTTTTTCCAGTAATTTTTTAAGTCCATTTTCTATTTCCTCATAAGTAAAAGAAAGTTTTTCTCTAAGCTCAACAGAAGAAGTTTTATGATTAATTCCAATTAAAACAATTTCTAACATTTTAATTCCATTTATATAAAAAAACTTATAACTATTTAATATTTTTTTATGTTTCCTTGTAAGGCAGACTAAAAATTAAAAACCAGCTCTGCCTTCTCTGCTTTATGCCAGTTATTTTGTAAAGACTTGATGATGTCCCCCAATTAAAAAATTTACACCAAGAAATGTAAAAATAATAACTATAAATCCTAAAATAGCTATAATCGCAGATTTTTTACCTTGCCAACCTGTTGTAAGACGACCATGAAGAAGTGCTGCATATAAAAACCATGTTAGAGCTGACCAGATTTCTTTAGGATCCCAGCTCCAAAATTGACCCCATATTAATTTTGCATAGATAAGTCCTGTTATTAAACCAGCTGTAAGTAAAGTAAAACCTATTATAATACATGAATAACCACTTGAATCTAGAAAATCTAAGGATGGAAGCCTTTTATAAAAAAAACCTCTTTTTTTGTTTTTTATGGCTTTTTCCTGCAATAAATAAAGAATACCTATTCCACATGCTAAACCAAGAGCTGCTTCTCCTGTAAAAATTAAAAATATATGAAGTATAAGCCAAAATCCTTTTAATATTGACACCTCAGCTAACAAAGTTTTTGGAAGGGAAAAAGCAGCAATCATTATTATTACAATCAAAGGAGAAACAAATATTCCCAGAATTTTTAAATTAAACTTATATTTAAATCCAATAAATACTCCTGCAAGGGCAAGGCCTGTAATTGAGAGACTTTCAGATAAATTATGTACAGGCAGACTTCCTGTTTTAAGAACACCAAGACAAATACTAAGAACATGAAAAATAAACCCAAAACTAATTAAAGCAAAAGCTTTTTGCTCAATTGTGTGTTTTTGCATAAAAAGATAAAAAATATAACTTATCATACTTATTATATATAAAATTGTTGAGCCTATAAAAAAAAGATCTGCTATGGTTTTTAATGTCATAGTTCTTTCCCAGATATAAGATTTTCATAGGAATAACCCTTTCCAAGAATTTGAAAAAGAAGTTTATTTATTTTGATATAATTTTTTTTTGCAATCATCTCTAAAAGTCCAGCTTTAATAAATTCTTGAAAAATTGTTTTATGCTCTTCTGGGGCATGTTCCTTTGCAAGAAGTCTGTTTCTAATTTTTCCCATGAGAAAAAGAAAATCAGCATATTCCTGGCCAAATTCTTTTTCCAGATCCTGTCTTAATTTTTTTGCAAAAGCAGGACTTTTTCCTGAAGTTGAAACTGCTATAATAAGATCACCTCTTTTTACAATAGCAGGCAATATAAAATTACAGGTTTTGGGAAAATCAACAATATTGCAAAGCATGTTTTTTTTTTGTGTATCATGCCATACTTTTTTATTAAGCTCTATATCATTAGTTGCTCCAATAACAAGAAATATACCTTTAAGATCATTTTTATGGTATTGTTTTTTTTTATATTTTATATTTTCATGTTTTAGATTTTTAATTTTTTCTGAGAAACTAAGGCTTACAATTGTTACTTTTGCACCGCACTTTAAAAGTGTTAATACTTTTCTTGCTCCAACAGAACCTCCCCCAACAACAAGACAGTTTCTATTTTTAACATCAAGACATACAGGATAATATTCCATATTTATATTTCACCATTTCTCTGGTTCTGGTTTTCTGGTTTCAAATAAATTCTTTAGTATATTAGATTTTTTTTTTTTTTTCAATATTTTATATTAATCATGTGGGGTCAAGTCTGTTCTTGATATTTACTGATTAATTCTTTTTTTGATAGAATTAAAATAGTTTTTATATAAAAAAACTTAAGCAAAATTATTAAATCTTTTTAAGATGTTATAATAAGTTATGATTTATATATTTTTGATAATTCTTTTATGTTTTATTATTAGGCCATAGCAGTTATTTATAATAATGCAGATTTAAAATATAAATAACTGGATAAAAAATTTGGAGATATAAAATGATTATAGATTTTCATACCCATATTTTCCCCAGAAAAATACGCAGTAACAGGGAAAATTATTTTAAAGATGAACCTGGTTTTAAGCTGCTTTATGATTCTCCCAAAGCAAAACTTTCAGGAGCTAAAGAACTTATTAATACTATGAACAAATATAGAGTTGATATAAGTGTTGTTTTTGGATTTCCATGGAAAAGTGGATACTTGGCAAAAAAAAACAATGATTATATTTTAAAATGCGTTGCTAAATATCCTAATAGACTTAGAGGTTTTGCCTGCTTTGATTTGTCATGGCAAGGTGCTTATAATGAAGCACAAAGATGTATTAATGCAGGTCTTTCAGGAATAGGCGAGCTTGCATTTTATCTTTCAAAAATAGATAAAAGCAGTCTTTTGCTTCTTGAGCCAATTATGGAAATTTGCAGAAAATCTGGAGATTTGCCTGTAATGATTCATACAAATGAACCTGTTGGGCACAATTATTCTGGAAAAACTAAAATAACCTTAAAACAAATATATAATCTTGCATTATATTTTCCTGATAATAAAATTATACTTGCTCATTTTGGGGGAGGTATTTTTTTTTATAATCTTTTAAAAAAAGAAACAAAAAAAGTTTTAAAAAATATCTGGTATGACACAGCAGCTTCACCTTTTTTATATGATCCTGCAATTTACAAAATAGCCTTTGAAATAGGTGTTATTGAAAAAATTCTTTTTGGCACAGATTATCCCTTACTTAAACCTCAAAGATATTATCAGGATCTTGATAATTCAGGGATTTCAGAGATTAACAAAAAAAAGATTATAGGGGAAAATGCAGTTAAGCTGCTTAAATTATAAATTGCTTAAATAAAGCAAATTTTATAATTAACATGTGTAACCCAAAGAGTTACAAAGGTAAACTCATGAAAAAAATGAAAAGACAACCAACACATCCTGGCAATATAATTAAACAAGATTATTTAATACCATTATCTATTACAATAAAAGATATGGCATTAGTTCTTGGTGTTTCCAGAAAAACACTTTCAAAAATTATAAATAAAAAAGGCTCTATTACTCCGGATATGGCATTGCGTTTATCTCGTGCTTTTGAAACTACGCCTGAACTTTGGTTAAATTTACAAAAAAATTATGATTTATGGCAGGCACAGCATGTTTCAAACGCATGGCAGACTGTAAAGCCTGTTTCTTTACAACTACTTAATTATTAAGCATAAATAATAAGCTCATTATACTGAAATTAAAAGTTGATAATATGAAAGAAATTAAAATCTTTTAAATGCAATCCTGTAATTCAGGAAATTATTAGAAAACAAAATTATGAAAATTTAAAACAACACTGCAAAGAATTAATTTCTTCTTTAATTGATAAATTAGAGTATGAACCAGATAGTACAGGCCATATTATAAATATTTCCTATAATCGAGCAGTAATTTATATTCAATATTCAAAAATAATATGTAAATATTTGCATAATAATATACAGGAAAATATATCTATTTTATTGGATAGAATTTGAAATTTTTATCAAGCTTATGGTAATCTTGATAAAGCATTCGAATATTTTGAAAAGGATATGAAGTTAACAAAAGAACTTTATAATTCAAATCCAGAAGATATAAACTTTAAAAATAATCTTGCAATATCCTACTATAACCTAGGCATGTTTTATAAAGATAAAAAAGATGGAAAAAATAAAGCTCTTTTATTTTTTCAAAAAGCAGAAAAACTGTGGAAAGATTTAGTTGAAAATTTTCCAGATTATATTGAATTTAAGAAAAATTTAAAGAAACTTAATAAAGAATTAAATGATTTATAATTAATATAATAAAAATCAGGATATTTTATAATGAAAAATAAAAAAGATATTTATCAGGGATTTGAGCAGGGACCAATCAGACCACCAAGTGAGTCTCAAAGTCTTTTAATAAGATTTACTAGAAATTGTCCTTGGAACAAATGCTTGTTTTGTCCTGTTTATAAAGGAGAAAAATTTTCATTAAGATCTGTTGAAAATATTATTAAAGATATTGATATTACTTGTAATTATCTTAATAAAATTATTGAAAACACTGAAAATAATAAACAAATTGATCAAAATCTTATAAATAAAATTTTTAATGATTCTAAAAATAAAGACAGAACTGCATTTAATGCTGCTTTAAACTGGTATTTTACAGGCATGGAATCAATATTTATTCAAGATGCCAATAGTCTTATAATGAAACCTGATAATCTTATTTATGTTTTAAAGCACATGAAAAAATGTTTTCCAATGGCAAAAAGAATTACATCATATGCAAGATCTCATACTATAGCCCGCATTAAACCAGATATTATGAAAGATATTGCTGATGCTGGATTAAATAGAATTCATATTGGTCTTGAATCAGGTTCTGATAAAGTCCTTGATTTAATAAAAAAAGGCTGTACTCAAGAAATGCATATAAATGCAGGGCTTAAAGTAAAAAATGCTGGAATTGAGCTTTCAGAATATATAATGCCTGGACTTGGTGGAATAGATCTTTCCAAAGACCATGCTCTTGAAACAGCAAAAGCATTAAATAAAATTAATCCTGATTTTATAAGAATTAGAACTCTTGCAATTTCTCCTAGAACTTTACTTTTTGAGGAATATGAACAAGGAAGATTTAAAAAATCTAGTGATTTTATGATGGTTAAAGAATTAAAGCTCTTAGTTGAAAATCTTAATAATATTACATCATATATTAAAAGTGATCATATTCTTAATCTTCTTGAGGATGTACAAGGTAAAATGCCTGAACATAAGGAAAAAATTCTTAGAGTTATTACAGATTTTCTTGAAATGGAACCTGAAAAAAGAGTTTATTATCAAGTTGGAAAAAGAATGGGGGTTTTTAGAAAAACACAAGACTTGTCTGATATTACACTTCTTAAAAAAGTAAAGGAAACATGCAAACTATATAATATAACTAGTAATAATATTGATTCAATAATTCAGGAATTAATGGGGCGTTTTGTCTAATAATTATGGTTTATATATTCATGTTCCTTTTTGCCTTAGCAAATGTTTTTATTGTGATTTTTATTCAATTTCAGATCTTTCCTTAAAATCAGATTTTATTGCTGCTCTTTTAAATGAAATCAAGATTAGAGCTGATTTAAATAAAAAAATAGATACTATTTATTTGGGGGGCGGCACTCCATCTATTCTTGATCCCTTTGAAATTGAACAAATCCTTTTAAATATTTATAAATCCTTTCAAATTGTAAAACATCCAGAAATTACCTTAGAAGTAAATCCAAACACCCTGAAAAATAATTATTTTAAACAAATTAAAGGTCTAGGAATTAATAGATTAAATATTGGAGTTCAGTCTTTTCAGGATAAAAAACTTTTATTTTTAAATAGAAGTCATTCATCTAATAAAGCAAAAAAAACTATTTTACAGGCAAGAAACGCAGATTTTGACAATCTTGGTCTTGATATTATTTATGGACTTCCTAAAGAAAGCTTTGAAACTTTGCTTTATGATCTTAATAAAGCTTTGGAATTTGAAGTTGATCATTTATCCTGCTATACACTTACTTATGAATCTGGAACAAAAATATATAATAAATTTAAAGGTAAAAATCCCTTAAATGATAATTTTATTTCTTGTTTATTTGAATTAACTTCCAAACATCTTAAAAAAAAAGGATATATTCATTATGAAATATCTAATTTTGCAACTACATTAAAACATAAATCCAAACACAATCAAAAATATTGGGATATGTTACCATATTTAGGTTTTGGACCTTGTGCCCATTCCTTTGATAACAATATAAGATTTTGGAATTATAGGGATATAAAAAAATATATTTTAAGTCTTAGAAAAAATATTTTGCCTGTTTCACAAAAAGAAATTCTTACTAAAAAACAAAAAATGCTTGAAATTATTATGCTGGGATTAAGAACTTTAAAAGGCGTTGATATTATAAAATTTGAAAATATAGCAAAACAAAAGTTTGCTAAAATTTTTAAAAATATTTTAAAAGATATTAATGCAAATTCCTGGGGTACAATAAAAAACAACAAACTGGTTCTTAACTTAAATGGAATGGTTTATCTTAACAGCATAACTTCTTGTTTTGCTGAAAAAATATTAAAATAAAGCAGATAACAATTTTTAAAATTTCATATTAGTTTTTTAAAAATCAAATCTTTTGTCGCAACTGCCTTGTATCACCAATTCGTATTGTAAGATTAATAGAGTCAAAATATTCTATTAAAGGAATTACAAATTTTCTAGATACTCCTGCCATATCTTTAAATTGCGGAGTTGTAATTTCCTTTGCTTTTTGTAAAAAAGAAACAAGGGTTTTTTCAAGTTTAGCAACTGCTTTAAAATTAAAATATAAATCATCTTTTGTTTTTATAATAATTTTCTCATCAATAAGCATATAAAGAACATCTTTGCCATTTTTTTCATCAAGTGTAATGTCTTTGCAGATTGTTCTGAAAAATGGGGGTTTTAACCCTGCATTTTTATAAATAAGACTTATTTTTTTCTTTATTTCTTTTTGATCAATTTTAAGTGCAATTTTATGATTTTCAAGCTTAATAATATTTTCCTGATGAATAATTTTTTTATTTTTAACAAGTTTTGTAATTGCAATGGAAAAAATTTTTGTTTTTCCATGTTTTAAAAATCTAAATTTTGATTTAAGTTCCTGCTTTGACATTCCTTCTTTTAAAGGATTTGCTTTATGGTATTTTTCAAGACAGCTAATAATATCTAAAGAAAAAGATTTAAAAATATCATAATGAACATATATTCGTTTTTCTTTATCTGCTAGAATAATTTTTTTTGATGCAAGCATTTTCTGTAAAATTATATCAAGTTTTTTATCTGAAAGATTTGTCATTATTTTAAGTCTTGTAAAAGATGTTCCAAAATATTTTCCTTGATCTATAAAAAATAACAAAGATTTTTCAAAATCAGATAAAACAAGATTATTAAGACCTGTAATAATTTTTTTATCAAAAATTTTATGTTTTAAAGGAACAGGATTAAGGATTTTTCCTCCTCCTAAGGTTTTTATGGGAGAATAACTTCTAATAACAAATCTATCATCTTTTACACAGCAAACTTCAGATTCAAGTCTGATTTGAACACAGGCTTTTTCTCCTGATATAAGTTCTTCCCTGTCAAGCAGAATAAGATTTCCCAGAATTTCACGAGTACCACAATGAAACCGTATTTTTGTGCGGGATTTTATTGGTTTTGGATTAGTTGAAAGATAGGAAAATTCACAATCAACCATATAGCTGAGTCTTAAAGTATGTGGAGTTGAAAGAACATCTCCACGGTTTACAGATTCTTTATCAAGACCCTGAAAATTAATTGCAGTGCGGGTTCCAGCAGAAACCTTATTAACGCTTTTGCCATGAACTTGAATACCTCTTACTTTAGAAGTAGTCATTAAAGGAAAAATCATTATATTGTCTCCAACATTTATTTTGCCTGAAACAATAGTACCTGTAATAACTGTACCAAAACCCTTCATAGAAAAAACTCTGTCAACTGGAAGTCTAAAAATAGGAGAAAAAACTCGTTCTGGAATTTTATGATATATTTTATCTAAAGTTTTAACAAAATCATCAAGACCCTTGCCTGTTGTTGATGATAAAGCAATAACAGGAGCATTTTCAAGAAATGTGTTTTGAGTAAATTCTTTTATGTCTTCTAAAACAAGCTCCATTAATTCTTTATCATCTACAAGATCAATTTTTGTAAGAGCTATAAACCCATATTTAATGCCCATAAGATTGCAAATATCCATGTGCTCTTTTGTCTGGGGCATTACACCCTCATCAGCTGCTATTACCATTGCAACAATATCAATTCCACTTGCTCCTGCAACCATATTTTTTACAAATTTTTCATGGCCCGGAACATCAACAATACCAACTAATTCACCTTTTGGCAGAGTAATTGATGCAAATCCCAATTCAATGGTAATACCCCTTAGCTTTTCTTCTTTTAGCCTGTCTGTTTCAATGCCTGTTAAAGCTTTTATAAGACTGGTTTTACCATGATCAATATGTCCAGCAGTTCCTAGAATTATCTGCTTCAATGCTTGTTTGCTCCTTGGATTTTATTTATTTTTTTTTCTCATAAATCCCATTAAATATGAAGCAGCAACAAGCATTATTCCCATGCCTGCTCCTGTTATCATATTCCACTCAGGCCGAAAAATTCTTGTAAGTATAATTCCCAGTACAAGCCCAAGTATAAGCCTTGCAATAAATATATAAAATCCAGACATTTTTTATTTCCTTTGGTGTATAATTTTTTTTTTAAAAAAAGCAGATGATAAGTATAAAATGCTATTAAGATTATACAGGGATACTGACTTTAAACAAGCTTGCTTCATGTTTTTCATTAAAATAATTTGTTTTTTAAAAGAAGAAATTTTACAATAAGTTTTTTATATTTATATTAGGGTTGTATTAAAAGATTATTATAAAATAAGGTTTTTGTGCAGTTGTTCTGTTTTTTTAGAAATTCATGGGAAGCAAATAATAAATTTCAAGGAAAAAGCAAATCTCATATGGGAAGTAGCAGATGTGCTGTTGAATGATTATAAACAATCAGATTATAGCAGGGCTATTAATATAGAAAATAAAAAAAAATATCAAATTACAAAAAGAGTATTGTACTGCCCTGATTTTAGAATTGATGATAGGTAAAATTAAAGTAATACAGGAGATAAGGTCATGAGTGATTTTATGTTAATGTCACCAGCCAATCAGACATTTAGTGAACTTTTTAGTAACAGTGTGAAATATGTTATCCCGCGATTTCAACGAGACTATGCTTGGGATCAGGAGCACTTGGAAGATCTGTGGGCAGATATTAAAACCCTTGAGCAAGAAGGTGAGCACTACATGGGATATATTGTTTTGCAGAAAAAAGGTGAGCGTGAATTTGAAGTGATTGATGGACAACAACGCCTTGTTACTTTTTCATTTGTGGTTCTGGCAGCCATGAAAAAAATTCAAAATTTTATTGATCATGGTTTAGAAGTTGATGAAAATAAAAAACGATTATCTGTTTTTAAAGAGCGATTAATCGGCTCAACAAATCCTGTAACATTAAAAGTTGAAAACAAACTGTCATTAAATAGAAATAACCATAGATATTTTAGAGAAATATGTTCTAGAATGAAAGTTTTAAATGAGCGTAGAGTCAGTAAAACCAACTCTCTGCTTGATAAAACCTTTGTTTTTTTTGTTAACAGAATAAAAGGAAAAAATGGAAGTGAAGTTGCAAAATTTATTGAAAACATTATATCACGAATGGTGTTTACAAAAATTGTAACACACGACAATATTAATGCTTATAAAGTATTTGAAACACTTAATGCCAGAGGAGTTAAATTATCAACTCCGGATTTACTGAAAAATCATATATTTTCAACTATTTCCAGTAATGACGATGTGTCTGATGAGACTTTAGATGTTCTTGATGAAGATTGGTCAACAATTGTAGCCCAGCTTGGGGAAAACGATTTTATTGATTTTATGCGTTATCATCACAATATTCAAAAACAACTTATCACAAAAAAAGGTCTGTTTAAATCTGTTAAACAAATTGCTCATACTCCTGAATTAGCAAACCAATATCTTGTTTCCTTAAAAGATTATGCTCCAATATATGCCGCTCTTTTAAATCCCAATGATGAATGGTGGAAATCGCAGGGTAATGATGTTTCCAGTATAAGACATTATTTACAGGGCTTGCAGCTGTTTAAAATCAAACAACCTTTTTCAGTGTTAATGGCAGCTTTATTTGATAAATTTACAGATGAAGAATTTGTTAAGGCACTGAAATATTTATATATTCTTTCAATCAGATATAATGTTATCTGTCGATTTTCCCCTAACGATCAGGAAAAGGCTTATAACAAAATAGCTATGAATGTTTTTAATGATACCTACATTAGGGCAAGTCATATTAAAAACAGCAAAGAATTCAAAAAATTATATCCTGATGATAGGGAATTTAAGAATGCCTTTGAATTTTATAAAATGCCAAGCCAACAATCTTCTAAAAAAATCAGATTTCTGCTTACTGAAATTGAGAAAAGCTTTGGTCGAGAATTAAACTATCTTGATACAACTCTGGAACATATTTGTCCATATAATCCAACTCAAACATGGTATGAAGATTTTGGAAAAGAAGCTAATGAAATTGTTGATCGCCTTGGCAATATGATTTTGCTTGAAAAAGATGAACTAAAACGTGCAGATTTTAATACTAAAAAAAAGATATATTTAACATCATCATTCAAACTGGCTAGAAAGGTGGGGGGATATGATATCTGGGATTTAGCAAATTTAAATCATTACCAGCAATGGCTTGCAGATCAAGCCATAAAAACTTGGAAAGTCGATTGATTCTTCATAGATAAATTAACACCCATAAAAACTATATATAGCAATCTCTTTTCTTAAAGCACAAAAAAAATGGAAAACAAAAACAGGAAAAATTAATATTTTCCTTGTTTGAATCGCTTATATACTTCATTATCATTTCGTTTTCCCACAATAGCGATGTAAACAGTATTTTTATCAAAATGATAAACAATTCTATATTCGCCAATGTCAACTCGCTGATATTTAGATGACCCTTTTAATTGCTTTGAATCATGAGGACATGGATTTTCTATAAGACTAAGTATAGTTCCAACAACTTGCCGATATTGTTTTGATGGTAATTTTTTTATAAATTTTTCAGCAGATTTAGTAATGTTAATTTTACGCATAAATTTAATTGCTCTTTAAAAGATCAGCAGAGGCTTGTGTTCCTAAATAACCATCATTTTCAGCTTGTTTTGCTTTATCAGCCCAGTAAGCATCCTCATAAGATAGGAATTTTTCATACATGGAACTTGAAATTAAAACAGATTTTACACGACCAGATTTTTTGACAATAACTGGGTCTGTCTCAGCTGTGTCAAGATATTGACCAAGTCGGTTTTTAAGCTCAGTTGCTGTAACATGCATATTTAGTCTCCATTTGTGAATTATTAACTACAATAGACAATTTAGCTATTTCGGTCAATAAAAAGGTGTTATTTTTTATAACATTTTGATTTAATACATAATAACTGCCATAAGGCAGATTTGGTTTTTAATTTTTAGTTTGCCTTATAACGAAACATAAAAGAATAATAAGTAGTTATAAGTTCTTTCATATAAACTATCATAAGCCAGATTTGATTTTTAGTTTATAATTTGCCTCACAACAAAACATAAAAGTTATAGATTCTTTCATATAAAAATTTATATACTTAATATTTTATCCATGTAAAGCTATGCCAGAACCTTTTAATGATACCTCAGCCATGATTTCTGCAAGTGTTGGATGAGCATGAATTGTATTAGCTATATCAGATACTGACATGCCTTTATTGATTGCAAGAGTTGCCTGGGCAATAAGATCTGTTGCATGAGGACCTATAATATGAACTCCAAGAATTTTCCCATTTGATTTTTCTGCAATTATTTTTGCCTGTCCTGCGATTTCTCCAATTACATGAGCTTTTCCAAGGGCTCTAAAATTTACACTTGTACATTGTATATCAATATTTTGTTTTATTGCCTGGGCTTCTGAAATTCCAACATTTCCAATTTCAGGCATTGTAAATATTGCTGATGGAACTGCATTATAATTCATTGTTTTATTTCCACCAAGGGCATTTTCTGCTGCAACCATACCTTCATGGGATGCAACATGGGCAAGCATTATTTTTGATGGTCCCAGTATATCACCAATTGCATAAACTCCTTTAATATTAGTTTCCATTTTATTATTTACAGGAATCCAACCTTTGTCATCTGTTTTAAGACTAATGTTTTTAAAACCCATTTTCTTTGAAAGGGGAGATCTTCCAATGCACACAGCCATTTTTTCAACTTCAAAAGTTTGATGTTTTATTTTTTTCTTATGTGTATTGTTCAAAAAAGGAGAGTCCCCTAATGTTACACAAAGCATTTTACCGTTTTTTTGAGTTTTTTTCACAGTCTGGTTTGTTATAATTTTTATTTTTCTTTTTTTCATTTCCCTTGTAAGAATACTTGCACATGACTCATCAACAGAAAAAAGTGGTAAAATTCTGTCCATACCCTCTACAATTGTTACTGTTGAACCAAGGGCTGACAAAATATTTGCAAATTCACAACCTATTACTCCTGCTCCAACTATCATTATAGATTCAGGTATTTCTTTAAGTTCAAGTAAATCATTGCTTGAAAGAATTGTTTTACCATCAAAGGGAAAATCCAAAATATTTAAAGGTTCAGTTCCAGTTGCAATTATTAGTTTATCAAAGGCAATATCTTTTTTATTATCATCATTTTTTATTGTTATTAATCCCTTGTCTTTTATAAAGCCTCTTCCTTTTTCAAATTTAATATGGCTTTTTTTAAAAAGATTTAAAATCCCTTTTTGCTGAATATCAATAATTTTTTGTTTTCTCTTCATAAGCCTGATTAAATCAGGAACAAAAGAACCTTTTAAACTTATGCCAAAATTTTCTGCTTCTTTAAATTTAAGAAAAAGGTCTGCTGTGGTTTTCATTATTTTTGATGGAATACAGCCTTTGTTAAGACATGTTCCACCTATATTTTTTTCTTCAATAATAGTAACTTCAGAACCAATTGACGCAGCTTTTAATGTATATTTTTTTTAGGTTTTCATTATTTTTTTAAAAATAATTTGACATTATCATTCTTACCATTTAAATTTCAAGTGTTTATATATTCTAGTTTATAGTTTTAAAATTTTTAATGGCATTATAAAAATTCTTAATTTATTTTAGTATAGATTTTTATTTAGCCATTTATATTATTGGAAAGGACTTTTTATAAGTTCATCAGAGTTTTGGGGTGTAAATCAAATATTATGAAAATAGATGATTTGTTTATTAAAATAGTAAAAGAACTTAGAGCTGGAAGAAAATCATATAAAAAAATAGCTGATAAACTTAAAGTAACTGAAAACACTGTTAGATCAAGAGTTAATAAGCTAACCCATGAAAAAATTTTTGATATTTGCGGTCTTGTTGATCCATCAAAAATTCCAGGACATAGAATAGTTATTATAGGTATTAAGCTTTTAGAAATGAATCTTGTAGAAAAAGGCAAAGAAATTTCTAAATTAAAAGGCATGGTCTCCGTAAGTGTTGTAACAGGAAGATATGATCTTATTGCAATTGTTATATTTAAATCTGGATTTGGGCTTCTTGAATTTTATACAGATGAAATATCAAAAGTTAAAGGGATACAATCTGTTGAAACATTTGTTGTATATAAATCCTACAATATGATGGTTCCCTATGTCTTATAATTTTAATTTAAGGATAAGGAGTAAATCCTATGGAAAATAAACTTAAAATTACCCCTTTAAATGCCTGGCACAGAGAAAATTATGGAAATATGGCTGATTTTGGTGGTTTTGATATGCCTTTGTGGTACAGCAATATAGGTGTAAAAAAAGAACATTTAGCTGTACTTGAATCTGTTGGGATTTTTGATACAAGCCATATGGCGTGTATTATGGTTAATGGAGAGGATGCATTTAAACTTCTTCAGCTTTGTTTTTCAAGAGATATTACTTATTTAAAACATGGAAGATGCGGTTATGGTGTAATTCTTAATAATAAAGGTCATGTTATTGATGATGCAATTGTTTATTGTTTTAGTAAAACCGATTATATGGTTTGTGTAAATGCTGGAATGGGTAGTTCTATATCAAGCCATTTTAAAGCCCACAGAGAAAATCTTTTAGTAAATATTACTGATTTATCTGAAAAACTTGCCAAAATAGATATTCAAGGAAAGAATTCAGCAAAAATACTTTCAAAGCTTCTTAAACATCCTGAATTAGTATTTGATAAAATGCCTTATTTTTCTTTTAAAGGTCATTTTAATGAAAATTCATCATTTGCTTTAGATGCAGTATTTAAAGATAAAACTTGTGCTCTTATTTCCAGATCAGGTTATACTGGAGAATTTGGTTTTGAAATTTTTGTAAAACCAGAGTTTATTGTTAAAATATGGCATGATATTTTAAATACTGGCAAAGAATTTAATATAATACCATGTGGACTTGGAGCAAGGGATTCTCTTAGAACAGGAGCTGTTCTTCCATTATCACATCAGGATATTGGGGATTGGAAGTTCATAAATAATCCCTGGATATTTGCTCTTCCCTTTGATTCAGATAAAAAAGGATTTACAAAGGATTTTATTGGAAAACAGGCTCTTTGTGATTCCAGTTTAGATAAATTTACATTTCCCTTTGCCGGTGAAAACTTAAAAAAAATTGGAACTGGAAAAGACAGCATGGTTATTGATAAATATGGAAGTAATATTGGATATGTTCTTTCCTGTGCAACAGATATGGGAATAGGATGGCATAAAAATAAAATATTAAGTATTGCATCACCTAATGTTTCAGGATTTAAAGCAAAGGGTATTAGCTGCGGGTTTGTAAAAGTTAATAGAAAATTAGATTATGGAGAAAAGTTATTGCTTGCAAAGGGTAACAGGGAAATACAAGTAACAGTTTTAAAGGATATAAGGCCTGATAGAACAGCAAGAAAAACAATAAGTAGTTTTTTATTAAATTAGTGTCCTTGAGGTGGACTTTTTATAATTTATTGATTTAATAGATAAAAAAAATCCTATATTTTAGATTTAAAAACAGGAGAAAAAATAATGAAAGAAATTAATGACCTTAATTTACCGGAAAACATTAAATATACAGAGCAGCATGAATGGGCAAAAAAAGATGGAGAAATTATTATAGTAGGTATTAATGATTATGCTCAAGATCAGCTTGGAGATATTGTATTTGTTGAACTTCCTGATATTGAAGACAGCTTTACACAAGGTGAAGAATTTGGAACTGTTGAATCTGTAAAAGCAGTATCTGAAATATATATTCCTGTATCAGGAGAAATTATTGAGATAAATAGTGAATTAGAAGAAGACCCAGAGCTTGTTAATACTTCTCCCTATGATAAAGGATGGATTGTTAAGATAAAACCCAGTAATTTATCTGAACTGGATAATCTTTTTAGTAAATCAGAATATCTTAACATGTTAAAAGGATAAAATTAATATGCGCTATCTTTCTCATACAACTAGTGACATTGAAAAAATGCTTAAAAAAACAGGCAATTCTTCTTTAGATGATTTGTTTAAAACAATTCCTGAAAAATTGCTTTTAAAAAAGGATCTTGATTTACCTGAGCCTTTAACAGAATGGGATCTTAATCAACACATGGATGAACTTTCTTTATCCATGGCTTTTTCCCCAAAGCAAAAAATATTTATTGGTGCTGGAAGTTATAATCACTATATTCCAGCTTGTGTATCATATCTTTTATCACGCTCAGAATTCTCAACTGCATATACACCATACCAACCTGAAATAAGTCAGGGAACACTTCAGGGAATATATGAATTTCAAACCATGATTACAGAACTTCTTGGAACAGATATTGCCACTGCATCTCATTATGATTGTGGTACAGCGCTTTCTGAAGCTTTACTTATTGCTTTAAGAAAAAAGAAAAAAATTAAAAAAGTTGCTGTATCAAGCCTTGTTCATCCCCATCATAGACAAATAATAAATACATATTTTAAGCCTTTAGGATATGAAATTATTGAAATTCCCTTTAACCAAGATGGCACAACTGACTTTTCCTACCTTGAAAAAATTGATGATATTGCAGGATTTGCCCTTCAATCTCCTAATTTTTTTGGGTGCATTGAAAATCTTAAAGCTGCAAAAGCTGCTGCTAATTTAAAAAATGCTTTTTTAATCACATCATTTACTGAAGCACTTGCCTATGGAATTTTAAAAAAACCCGGTAAACTAGGAGCAGATATTGTTGCAGGTGAAGGTCAAAGTTTAGGAATTTCACAATCCTTTGGAGGACCAGGACTTGGTATTCTTTCAAGTATGAAAAAATACATAAGAGATCTGCCTGGAAGATATGTTGGAAAAACAAAGGATAAACAGGGAAGAAATGGTTTTGTTCTTACTTTATCAACAAGGGAGCAGCATATAAGAAGAGAAAAGGCAAATTCCAATATATGTTCCAATAATGGATTAAATGCAATGACAGCATGTATGTATATGGCATGTGCAGGTAAAATTGGAATTAAAAAAATTGCTCAGCTTAATCATGATAAAGCAGTTTTTTTTAAAAAAGAACTTGAAAAAATAGATTTTACTATACCTTTTCAAGCACCATTTTTTAATGAATTTGTTGTAAAAGTGTCTGATGAATTTAAGAAAAAAAGAGAAAATCTTAAATCAAAGGGAATTATTGCAGGACTTGATTTGGAAAAATATTATCCTTTACTGAAAAATCATTATTTGTTTTGTGCAACTGAGGTATGCTCGAGAAAGGATATTGAAAATCTTGTAAAGGAGGTAAAATAATGGAAAATAAATTAGGAATATCTGGACTTGTTTTTAATGAGCCTTTTTTATGGGAAAAAAGTAAACATGGCAGATGTGGAATTTCAATACCAGAACAAGATGTTGAACAATGTCTTTTGCCATCTGATTTAACAGATGGTGCTCCTGAACTGCCTCAGCTTACAGAAGTTGATGTTGTAAGACATTTTACAAGATTATCCCAATGGAATTTTGGTGTTGATTCAGGCATGTATCCCCTTGGATCCTGCACAATGAAATACAATCCTAAAACCAATGAAGTTCAAGCTTCACTTCCAGGACTTGCATATTCCCATCCTCTGGCAGATGAAGATGTATCTCAGGGTACACTTAAAATAATGTATGATCTGGAAAAATACCTTTGTGAAATCACAGGTATGGATGCAGTTACACTTCAGCCGGCAGCAGGAGCTCATGGCGAGCTTGCAGGAATGCTTGTAATTCATGCCTTTCATGCACAAAAAGGAAAACAACGCTCAAAAATAATTATTCCAGATACAGCTCATGGTACAAACCCTGCTAGTGCAACTTTATGTGGATATAAATCCATTAATATTAAATCCAATGAAAATGGAATTTTAGCACCTGAAACTGTTGCTAAAGTTATGGATGAAGATACAGCAGGAATAATGCTTACAAATCCTAATACCCTTGGATTATTTGAAGAAAATATTAAGGCAATATCTGATATTGTTCATTCCAAAGGCGGGCTTGTTTATGGTGATGGTGCAAATATGAATGCCATTATGGGAATTGTAAAACCAGGACACATTGGAATTGATGTTTTACATCTTAATTTACATAAAACTTTTGCAACTCCTCATGGTGGTGGTGGCCCAGGTGCTGGTCCTGTTGCAGTTATTAAGGAACTTGAATTATTTCTTCCTTGTCCTAAAATTAAAAAAAAAGATAATAATACCTATTCTTTAATTGATAACAGTCCTAATTCTATTGGAAGAATGATTACATTTTATGGGCATTTTAATGTAATGGTAAAGGCATATTCATATATTCTTACTATGGGTGCTAAAGGGCTTAAAAAAGTAAGCCAGCTTGCTGTATTAAATGCAAATTATATTAAGGAAAGCCTTAAACATATATTTTATCTTCCCTATGATATACCATGTATGCATGAGTGTGTTTTTACGGATAAAAATCAGGAAAAATATAATATAACCACTCTTGATATGGCAAAAAGACTTATGGATTATGGATTTCATCCTCCAACTATTTATTTTCCTCTTGTTGTGCATGGTGCTTTAATGATTGAACCAACGGAAACTGAGTCAAAGGAAACTATTGATGAATTTATAAAAGCCTTAAAAGAAATTGCAGGAGAAGCACAAAATAATCCTGAAATTCTTTATTCTGCTCCTCATATTTCCAAAGTTTCAAGACTTGATGAAGTTACAGCAGCAAGAAAGCCATGTCTTAGAGGCTAAAAATAATAAATAAAAGAAAAATAAAATAAATTATCAATAAATGAGATGATAAAAAATAATATTAAATATTTTTTTTTATTCATAGGCTCTCCAGCATGGCAATGCTTATATAGACACATAAACCGTGGAATTTTAGTATCTATAATTTGTTTTAAATGCTTTTTAATTTTTTATTAAGTTCATTAATTATGAATTTTCAATTTTCAATTTTTAAGTCTCAATTACCAATTGTTCATGATCTGGGTTTAACTGATTATAATGAAGTTTTTTTGCTCCAGAAAAAAATTGTTTCTGATAAAATTGCACATCAAAACAAACAAGATATTATTTTGCTTGTTGAACATTTTCCTGTTTTTACCCTTGGGAAAAGGGGAGGGATGTCCAATCTTATTGTTTCAAAGGAATTTTTAAAATCAAAAAAAATTAAAATTATTCAAACTCAACGGGGAGGAAACATTACCTTTCATGGACCAGGGCAATTGGTTGTTTATCCTATTATTAATTTAAGAAAACTAAAAATTGGAGTTGCTGATTTTGTAAATTTTCTTGAACAGATAATGTTAGAAACTTGTTTAGATTTTGGAATAAAAGCACATAGAAATAATAAAAATCATGGAATCTGGGTGAAAAAAAATAAAATAGGAAGTCTTGGGCTTTCCATAAAAAAAGGAATTTCTTTTCATGGATTTTCCCTTAATATAGATATGAGTCTTAAGCCTTTTACCTGGATTAATCCCTGTGGAATAAAACAGATTTCCATGACTTCCATTAAAAATGAGCTTAAAAAAAATAATAAAAGCCATATTAATATTGATATGAAAAAAATAAAGCAAAGTATTATAAAAAATTTTTCAATTTAAGACCTTTGATAAAGATTACATATTTTCATGAAAGGATTTATAATTGTTTAATATGCTTTTATATTTTCTTGTAATGCAAACAAGTAACCAAAAATCAGACCTGCCTTATGGCAGTACAGGATTATGCTTTGACAAATAATATTACAAAAAAAGGTAAGCCTGTCTGGCTTAGAAAACATCTTCCAACTGGATCTGAATATGAAAAAGTTAAAAAACTTCTTTTAAATAAAAATCTTAATACAGTATGTGAAAAAGCAAAATGTCCTAATATGTGGGAATGTTTTTCATGCAAAACAGCAACATTTATGATTCTAGGTTCACAATGCACACGAAATTGCAGGTTTTGTAATATAACTTTCAATGCAATGCTTCCTTTTCCTGATCCTGATGAGCCCCTAAAGGTTGCTAAAGCAGCTTTTGAGCTTGGGCTTAAATATGTAGTTGTAACTTCTGTAACTAGAGATGATCTTAAAGATGGCGGGGCAGGGCATTTTGCTAAAACAATTTTTGAAATAAGAAAACAAATGCCTGAAAAAACAGGTATTGAAGTATTAATCCCTGATTTTAAAGGACATGATACTTCCCTTTATAAAGTTATTAAGGCAGGACCTGATGTTTTAAATCATAATATTGAAACTGTACCATCATTATATAAAACAGTTAGGCCTGAAGCAGATTACAAAAGATCTTTAAGACTTTTTAGGCAGGCATATAAAAAAAATAAATCAATTCCTTTAAAATCAGGAATTATGCTGGGACTTGGGGAAAAAATTCATGAACTTGAACAAACAATGAAAGATCTTTTGGAAAATAATTGTACAATTCTTACCCTTGGACAGTATCTTCAACCCACAAAAAAGCATTTACCTATTATAAAATATTATACTCCACATGAATTTATTGAATTAAAAAAAACTGCCCATAATCTTGGGTTTAAAAAAGTTGCATCATCTCCCTTTGTAAGAAGTTCCTATAAAGCCAAAGAGCTTTTATGCTCCAACCATTAAATGGCTAACTGCTTTTTCAAGTCCATCTAAGGAAAGCTCAAACATAGGAAATATCTGGGATATAGCCATAATTGAATGTGTATATCCCCACATTGATTCTGATACTGGATTTAACCATACGCAATGGTTAAAAATTTCAGTAATATATTTTAACCGCTCAATACTTGGTTTTCCACTTCTTTCATTAATATAAATAGATCCATCATCGGACATAAGCTCATAAGGTGCCATACTGGCATCTCCAACAATAATAAAACGAGTTTCAGGATCAAGTTTAACAAATTCATTAATATTTTTTGCGGTTTTATATCTTGAAGCATCCTCCCATACATAATCATATATGGTATTATGGAAAAAATAAGTTTTTACTTCTTTAAATTGAGATCTTGCATAATCAAATAAAGTCTGCACAATTGAAATATAAGGATCCATGGACCAGCCACCATTGTCTATGGCAAGAATAACCTTTAATCTGTCCTGTAAAGCCCTGTCAAATATAAGTTCAATTTCACCGCCATTTTTCATGGTTTGATATATTGTTTCATTAATATTAATTTTATCCCTGGGTCCAGTTGGTCTTAGATTCCTTAGACGCTTTAATGCCTCTCCAATCATTGCCTGGCTAATGGGGCCTCTTGTTGAATAATTTTTATATCTTCGCTCATTAGCAACTTTTACAGCAGATTTATTTCTGGATTCTCCACCAACACGCATTCCTCCAGGATGATATCCTGAATGACCAACAGGAGAAGTTCCTCCAGTTCCAATCCATTTGCTTCCACCTTGGTGCCTTGATTTCTGTTCTTTAAGTCTTTCTTTAAAATATTCAATAAGTTCATCAGGAGATAATTTTTTTAATTTTTTTTCATCAATTCCCAGGGCATCAGCGATTTTTTTTGGATTTTTAAGCCATTCATTTAAAAAGCCCTTTGCCATTTCATCAATTTCAAATCCATGATTTTCAGGAATGGGTATGCCTTCAAAATAAAATGCAAAAACCTGATCATAAAGATCAAAATATCTTTCACTTTTTATAAGAATTGCCCTTGCAGAAATATAAAAATCATCAAGGGAATTAATAAGATTAGAGTTTAAAGCCTTTTGAAGTGTAAGAAAACAAGTAGGTGTAACTGGAATTCCAACTTGTTTTAATTTATAAAAAAAATTTATAAACATAATATTATACCACTTTATATTTTTAACCATGAAACACACAAAATCACACAAAAAAGACTTTATATTTTTTTGTATATTTTAGTATTTTTTTTATGGTTTTATTTTATTATTTTTATAATATTGTTTGTCCTAGAAAAATTTTCTTCTAAGTCTTATATTACTTGCCTTTTCATAATCAGAACTTTTTTTAAAAAGAACTCCAAGAAAGGGAATTTCATTTTTTATTAAATTTTTTCTATGAAAATCAGAGTCTGCATTTAATGCTCGTATCCAGTTAATAAGCTCTCTTGTGGCAGGTTTTTTTTCAATACCATCAATATCTCTAACACTGTAAAATGAATCTATGGCATTCTGGGCAAGGGTTTTATCAATTTCAGGAAAATGAACATTTATAATTTTTCTCATCATTTTGGGATCAGGAAAAACTATATGATGGAAATTACATCTTCCCAAAAAAGGATCGGAAAGATCTTTTTTTGCATTGGAAGTAATAATAATTACAGGTCGAT
This sequence comes from Desulfobacteraceae bacterium 4572_130, assembly GCA_002084425.1. Taxonomy (GTDB): domain Bacteria; phylum Desulfobacterota; class Desulfobacteria; order Desulfobacterales; family Desulfobacteraceae; genus 4572-130. The sequence continues at coordinate 96,002 of NBLN01000010.1, forward strand.
TTTTTGCCTTTATTGTTTTATCAGTTTCAATAATATCAAACTGCATTTGATCAAGCACATCAAGCATATCATCTTGAAAATCAGTGTCTGCTTTATCTATTTCATCAATAAGCAATACTGTTCGTTTGTCAGCAGTAAATGCCTGTCCAATTTTCCCCATTTTTATATATTCATTAATATTTTCTACATTTCTGGAGGAATCACCAAACCTGCTGTCATTAAGTCTTGTTAAAGTATCGTATTGATACAGAGCTTCAACAAGTTTCATGCTTGATTTAACATTAAGGATAATAAGAGGCATACTAAGGCTTTCAGCAATGGCATGAGCAAGCATGGTCTTGCCTGTTCCTGGTTCTCCCTTAAGTAAAAGTGGCATTTCTAATGCCATGGAAATATTAACAATTCCAGCAAGCTCACTATCAAGTACATATTTTGTACCACCTGAAAAATTATTATTTAAATTTGTATCCTGGGACATATATATCTCCTAGTAAAAAAAAGTTTTTTCGAAAGTATAACCACAAAAAACACTGAAACACACAAAAAAATATAAATTTTTTTGTGTGTGATTTCATGTTTTTTGTGATTAAAATATAAAGGCTGAGTTATAATTTAAATTTTTCTTACCAGCCTAAAGTAAGATAATCATGGATTGAATTAGCAGCTTCTCTTCCTGCTCCCATCGCAAGAATAACTGTTGCCATGCCTGTTACAATATCACCTCCTGCCCATACACCTTTTTTACTTGTTTTACCATTTAAAGGATTGGCAATAATATTGCCCCATTGATTTAGATTTATTTCAGGAGTTGAATTTGTAAGAAGGGGATTGGCATTAGCACCAACAGATATTATGGCAAGATCACAATCAAAGCTGTATTCAGAACCTTTAATGGGAACAGGCCGTCTTCTACCAGAATCATCAGGTTCACCAAGCTCCATTTTAAGACATTCCATTCCAGTAAGGCGTCCTTGTTCATTACTGAAAAATTGTACAGGATTGGTTAAAAGCACAAATTCAACACCTTCTTCCTGGGCATGGTGAAGTTCTTCAGCTCTTGCAGGCATTTCATCTCTTGATCTTCTATAAACAATTTTAACGGAATCAGCACCAAGACGAACAGCTGTTCTTGCCGAATCCATTGCAACATTTCCTGCTCCAAGCACAACTACATTTTTACCCATTGGCATGGGAGTATCATATTCTGGAAATAAATAGGCTTTCATAAGATTTGCCCTGGTTAAATATTCATTTGCAGAAAATATTCCAATGGCATTTTCATTGGGAAGATTCATAAATTTAGGAAGTCCTGCACCAACACCAACATATACAGCATCAAACCCTTCTTGAAAAAGTTCATCAATTGTAACTGTTGTACCAACAACAATGTTTAGTTCAATTTTTACTCCAAGTTTTATAAGTGTTGCAACTTCTGATTTAACTATTTTTTTAGGAAGCCTGAATTCAGGAATACCATATACAAGTACTCCCCCGGAATTATGAAATGCTTCAAATATTGTTACATCATGTCCCTTTAAAATAAGGTCTCCTGCAACAGTAAGTCCAGAGGGTCCAGAACCTATTACAGCAACTTTTTTTCCAGTTTTTTCTGCAATTTCTGGAAGTTTTCCCTCTTGTTTTTCCCTTGCTCTGTCAGCAACAAATCTTTCAAGATAACCTATTGCAACAGGTTCACCTTTTTTCCCAACAATACATTTACCTTCACATTGAATTTCTTGGGGACAAACCCTGCCGCACACAGCAGGAAGAGCATTTTTTTCCCAGAGTTTTTCCGCTGCCCCGGAAAAGTCTTTGTCAGCAATTTTTTGAATAAAACCTGGTATATCAACAGATACTGGACAACCCGCAATACAAGCAGGTTTTTTACATTGTAAACATCTTAAAGCTTCTGCAACTGCCATTTCTTCAGTTAATCCAGTTGGAACTTCTATGAAATTGTTTTTTCTTATTTCAGGAGCCTGCTCAGGCATTTTTATTCTATTAGGCTTTTCTTTTTTTGTTTTTTTTACTTTTTTATCTGACATTATATTCTCCCTAATGGCATCCTATCACAGCCATTTTATATTTTATTTTATTCCAGATTATTTATGGTTTATGATACTTTTTTTTTATATTCATCATAACTTTTTTTCTCATCTTCCAGATATGCCTGAAGCCTTTTTGAAAGCTCATCATAATCAACTTTATGGCCGTCAAATTCAGGACCATCAACACAGGCAAATTTAGTTTCATCACCAATACTCACGCGACAGCAGCCGCACATTCCAGTGCCATCAACCATAATAGGATTAAGGCTTACCATTGTTTCAATATTTTTTTCCTTTGTAATCATGGAAACAAATTTCATCATTGGAACAGGCCCAATAGCAACAACAAGGTCTATATCATTTTTTTCAAGAATATCTTTAAGAACATCTGTAACAAAACCATGATGTCCTTTGGAGCCATCATCTGTACATACATAAAAATTGTTTGAGGCTTTTACCATTTTATCTTCAAGAATTAAAAGGTCTTTATTTCTTGAACCAATAATTGTTGCAACATCATTTCCAGCTTGTTTAAGCCCTCTTGCTATTGGATGTAAAACAGCAATGCCTGTTCCACCGCCAACACATACAACTTTACCATATTTTTTAATATGAGTAGGTTTGCCTAAAGGTCCTATTACTGCAAAATATTCATCTTCAACTTTCATATCACCAAAAAGAGCACTAGATTTTCCAACAATCATATAAATTATAGTTATTGTTCCTTTTTCAGGATTTGAATCTGCCATTGTAAGGGGAATTCGTTCGCCTTTTTCATTTTTTTGAAGAATTACAAATTGACCGGGTTTTGCCTTTTCTGCAATGCGCGGAGCTTTAATTTCATTTAAAACAATAGTTCCTTGTGCCATTTCTTCACGCTTAACAATTTTAAACATTCCAACCTCCTGAGTAAGAGTAATTTATATTTTTAATTAAACTTTTTATTAATCATTTTTTTTAAAAAGTAACAATAACAACAACAAATTAATAAAATCAAGAATAAAAATATAGATATAAAAAGTATAAGGTGAGATAATAAAATTATGATAAATATTGAGTTAATATCAAAGAACTTTGGGGATCAAGTCCTGTTTGACAATGCTAAATTACAAATAAACTCTGGGGAAAAAATTGGGCTTGTGGCAAGAAATGGACATGGAAAAACAACTTTAATCAGGATGATTGCAAAAAAAGAAGCACCTGATTCAGGGGCAATTAATATTCCTTTAGATTACAAAATTGGTTATCTTACTCAAAAAATAGATTTTTCAAAAGATTCAGTTCTGAAAGAGTGCATGCAGGGTCTTACTATTCAGGAAAAAGATCATTATTGGAAAGCTGAGAAAATCCTTGCAGGTCTTGGATTTTCAAATAATGATATGAAAAAAAATCCCAATGAGTTTTCTGGTGGATTTCAGGTAAGGCTTACCCTTGCAAGAGTTCTTGTTTCAGAACCAGACCTTCTTCTTCTTGATGAGCCTACTAATTATCTTGATATAATTTCTATTAGATGGCTTTCAAATTTTCTTTGTTCCTGGTCAAGGGAAATTCTTGTTGTTACCCATGATAGAAATTTTATGGATAGTATTACAACTCACATTGCAGGAATCCATAGACAAACAATTAGAAAAATTAAAGGTAATACAGAAAAATATTATGGAAAAATTATTCAAGATGAGAAAATTTATGAAAAAACAAGATTAAATCATGAAAAAAAACATAGGCAAATGGAACTTTTTATTTCTCGTTTTCGTGCTAAAGCAAGGCTTGCAGGACTTGTTCAATCTAGAATCAAAACATTGGAAAAAACAGAAATAAAAAATAAGCTTCAAAAAATTAATTTTTTGAAATTCTCATTTAGAGATATTGCTTTTTCAGGAAAACAAGTGATTAAAGCTGAAAATCTTTCATTTTCTTATGGCAAAAAAAAATTAATAGATGATTTTTCCCTTCAAGTTTCGCCAAAGGACTGTATTGCAATAATTGGAAAAAATGGAAAAGGGAAAACAACTTTATTAAAACTTCTGGCAAAAAAACTTATTCCTTGTTCTGAAAATATAAAATATAACTCTGGGGTTGAAATGGGATATTTTGAACAAACTAATATTGAATCTCTTAATCCAAATTTAACAGTTGAAGAAGAAATTATCTATTCCCATAAAGATATTGACAGGCAAAAGGCAAGAAACATATGCGGTACAATGATGTTTGAAGGTGATAAAGCTCTTAAACACATATCAGTTTTGTCTGGAGGTGAAAAAAGCAGAGTAATGCTTGCAAAGCTCCTTGCAAAGCCTTTAAATCTCCTTCTTTTGGATGAACCTACAAATCACCTTGACATGGAATCATGCGATTCTCTTTTAACTGCTCTTGCTAATTTTAAGGGAGCTGTAATTATAGTAACCCATAATGAAATGTTTCTTCGTTCTCTTCCAAACAAGCTTATTGTATTTAAAGATAATACTATTAATATTTTTAAAGGAACTTACAAAGAGTTTATTGAAAAAGATGGATGGGAAGATGGATTGTCCAATGATTTAAAAAACAATGAATTAAATGATAAGAAAATATCCAAAAAAGATTTAAGAAAACTTCGCTCTGAAATAATTACTCATCGTTCCCAAACACTTGGACCTCTTCAGAAAAAAATTAAAACAATAGAAAATGATATTGAAAAAAGTGAAGAAATTTTAAAAAAATCAAATATTTTAATACAAGATGCAGTAAAAATACAAAATACAAAAGAAATCTCAACAATATCCATTAAAATTGGAGAACATGAAAAAAAGATTGATTTACTGTTTAATGACCTTGAAAAGTATTCAGAGGAATTTGATGAAAAAAATAAAATATTTGAAAATAAATTTGAAGAACTTGATAAAATAGTAAAATTCTAGATTTACAATATGGAGAAAATAAACAAATGAGTAAAAAAAAGATTCAACAAATCTGGGGGTTGGTACTTATGCTTGCAGGTATTGGGGTTTTTTACAGAATACCTCAAGTTATACCAAAAATTAAAATAATTGAAACATTTTCCAATACAATTGGTGTTATTAAATTTTCATTTTATGTTCTTGGTGTGCTTCTTATTTTTGGAGGCATAAGAAAAATATTAAAAAATAAATAGGGGAAGATATATGTATTATGCAAATGATCTTAGGAAAGGATTAAAAATTGAAATTGATGGAGCGCCTTTTATTGTTATTGATTTTGAGTTTAAAAAGCCCGGCAAGGGGCAGGCTTTATATAAATGCAAACTTAAAAATATGATTACAGGAGCTCAATTTGAAAAAACATTTAGGTCCAATGATAAATTTAACAAACCAGATATTGAAGAATGTGAAATGGAATATCTTTATGCTGAAAAGGAAAGTTTTTGTTTTATGAATACTTCAACTTATGAGCAGGAATTTTTATCAAAGGATCAGGTTGGCAATTATGTTAATTTTTTAAAGGATAATATTGTTTGTTCTGTTCTTTTGTTTAATGAAAAAATAATAGGACTAAGCCTGCCTAATTTTGTTAATCTTAAAGTTATAAAAGCTGATCCCTGGGAAAAGGGCAATACAGCAACAGGAGATACAAAACCTGTAATTTTAGAGACAAAATTTGAAATTCAAGTTCCTTCATTTATTGAAAAGGGACAAATTATAAAAATAGATACAAGAACTTCTGAATATGTTGAAAGAGTGAATGATTAATGATAGTTCCGCTAAATTTTTCTATAAATTATAAACTACAACCGCGAAAAACACTAAAAATCATGAAAAACTTAAAAATTTTGTCCAAGAAAAAATATGGGATAGGATATCCAGCAACTTGATATAAAATTATTATTTCACAGGATAATTAAGATTTGTTTAATATAATAAAAAGCAACAAACTTGAATATCTTTTCCAAGGATTTGCAAGGGTTATTGAAAATTGTGATAAAGACCCGTTTGTTCTGGAATGGATATGTGTTCAATCAAGGGGCATGAAGCAATGGATATCTTTGGAGATTGCAAAAAAGTTTGGTATTTGTGCAAATATTTCCTATTTTTTTCCAAAAGATATTATAGAAAAGATTTTTATATCTTTAAATTGTATGGATGATTTAAAAATATCTCTTAATAAAGATATTCTTTTATGGAAAATAATGGGTTTATTGCCTGAGTTAATTAAACTTCCTGAGTTTCAAGGTATAAAAAATTACATAAAAGATGATAACACAGGAATAAGATTATTTCAGGTTTCAGAAAAAATTGCTCAAATATTTGATAATTATCAGGTTTATCGTCCTAAAATGATTTTAAAATGGCAGGAAAATAATGAAAATTATGGAATAAAAGAATCTTCTGATTTATGGCAGCCTATTTTATGGAAAAAAATTGTTGATCATAATGTTTATAATCATATTGCTTTAGGCACAAAATATTTTTTTGAAAATATTAAAAAAAAACAATTAATAAAATCCTTAAGTAAAAAACTTCCCCAAAGAATATCTTTCTTTGGAATCTCTTTTCTTCCTCCTGTTTTTTTAAAAGTTCTGGAACAAACATCTAATTATATTGAAATTAATTTTTTTCTTTTTAGTCCTTGTAATCAATTTTGGGGATATATAACTTCTGAAAAACAAAGGGAAAAAATCAGCTTAAAAAAAGCTGAAATAAATATTTCTCAGGAAGATTTTTATTTAGAACAGGGCAATCCCTTGCTTGCATCAATGGGAATGTCTGGAAAAAATTTTCATTTGCTGGTTGAAAATATAGATTGTTATGAGCCTTTTTCTGATCTTTGGCAGGATCCTATTTTTGAATCAAAAACTATGCTTTCATATATTCAATCAGATATTTTAAATCTTGTGCATAGGAAAAAAAATAAAGACAAAGTTCCTGTGAAAATCCCAGATAATGACAGATCTATTTTTATACATTGTTGTTACAGTCCCATGCGGGAAGTTCAAGTTTTAAAGGATCAGCTTCTTAATTTGTTTCAGGAAAATCCTGATTTAAAACCAGATGATATTATTGTAATGGTGCCTGATATTAATTGTTATAACTCATATATTGAAACTGTATTTTCCATTGAAGAAAAAATTCCCTTTACAATAAATGATAGAACAAAAAAATCAGATTCTGAAACTTTTGTAACATTTCTTCAAATTCTTAGAGCTTCTAAAACAAGACTTAATCTTAATGAAGTAATTAATATTCTTTCTAGAAAATCAGTTGGTTTAAAATTTAATATTTTGGATCATAATTTAAAATTTATACATAAAATAAGTCAAAAAGCAGGGATATGCTGGGGAATTGATTCTAACCATAGAAAATTTCATGGTTTTCCTGAATTCCATGAAAATACCTGGGAGTTTGGGTTACAAAGACTTATGTTGGGCTATGCCATGCCTGAAAAACATGATTCTCTTTTTTGGGGGATTTTACCCTTGGAATCCTATGAGGGAAACGAGATACAGATTCTTGGAAGATTTGCTTTGTTTTATAATACTTTATGTGAATGTTTAAAAAATCTTGCTGGTTCTAGAACTAGACATAAAACTTTTGATCATTGGGTGGAAGTGTTTAAAGAAATTCTTTTTTCAATGATAGATAACAATAAAGATAATAAAGAAGATTATAAATATATACTTGATACTCTAGAAGATATTAAAACCAAGGCAGATAATGCCATGTATTTTAATGAAATATCCTTTGAAACAGCTTTAGCTTTTTTGGAGCAAAGAATTGAAATTACAGAATCTTACAGTACATTTTTTACAGGTGGTGTGATTTTTTGTAATCTTGTGCCTATGAGAAGTGTTCCTTTTAAGGTTGTTGCTTTAATGGGAATGGATGATTTGTCTTTTCCAAGAAAAAATATATCTGAAAGTTTTGATCTTATAAAAAAATATCCCAAAACAGGTGATAGAATTATAAAATATGAGGAAAAATATCTTTTTCTTGAAGCTCTTTTATGTGCCAGGCAAAATTTTTTAATTACATACACAGGAATGAATATAAAAGATAATTCTATTATACCTTGTTCCAGCGTTATAAATGAACTTATTGAAACAATTAATGATAGTTTTATATTTTCTGAGAAATATAATGTTGTTATTAATCATCCTTTGCAGCCATATAATGACAAATATTTTATGGAAAAATCCAGACCACAATTTTTTTCTTTTTCCAAACATTATAAAAAAATTGCTCAAATTATTAGAAAAAAAAATTATAAAAAACATATAAAAAAAGATTTTATTTTAAATCCATTAAATAATCTTTCTAAAGAAGAATATTTTATAACTATTGATGATTTAATAAGTTTTTTTAGAATGCCAGTTGAGTATATGATGAAAAATAGACTTGGCATAATTTTTCCCAAATATCATGATTATTCCAATGATAGAGAACCCATTGAAATTCATGGCCTTGAAAATTATTTTTTGGGACAATCTTTATTGGAAAAAATGCTTAAAAAAAAATCAGAAAATATCAAAGATTTTTATATATATTTTAAAGCATTGGGCATGCTTCCCCATGGGAAAAAGGGAGAAATTGAATTTAAAGAAACAGCTGAAAATGTAAAATTTCTTTATAATAAAGCTGTTTCACATATCTCAGGTGATATTAAAAAAATTCCTTTAAATATTAAAATTAACAATACATATATTACAGGAAATATTGGAAATATAAGTAAACATTCAAGACATAAAGTTATATTTGCAAAACCTTCCTTTAAAATAATTTTAAAAGCATGGATAAACCATGTTTTTTTAAATGCAGTTACTAATGATAGAAAATACTCTACATTTCTTACATTAAGATCACTAAGAGATAAAGCTAATAAAGGAGCTGAAACAATATATTTTAAGCCCATTAAACATGAATGCAAATCAATTTTATCTGATATAATTGATTTGTTTTGGAGGGGTATGAATAGACCTCTAATATTTTTTCCTGAAACTTCCTGGAGCTTTGCAAACAATCTTGTAAAAATAGACGATTACTCATTAGATAAAAATAATATATATAAAGCAGCAAAGGTTTCCAGCAAAAAATGGTATGATTCATATAATCAAACAGGGGAATCATTAAACAAATATGTTGCACTTTGTTTTAAAAACAAAGATTTTCTTAATGACATTTTATATTTTAACAAATCTGAATTTGTTGATAATTCTATTAAAATATCAAAACCTGTTATTGAAAATATTGAGCAGGTGTAATTTCCCTTTATTCCACAGGACCGCTAACTCCTCTAATGATGTGAAGCCTTATACATAGGAGACAAGCATGATAACTCAACGACATTTCATTCAATCCCTGGGGGTAGTTGGAGCTGGTGTATTGATGAAACAGGTCAATCAAGCTTTTGCAATAGAAAATGACAAAGACATCTGGTTTATGCCTGATGAGGGTGCTCCACATAAGCGCACATGGATGGCCTTTGGTCCAAGCAGAAAGGTTTGGGGTAGCAAGCTTTTGCTCGAAGTTCAAATCAATATCAAGAACCTTTTTATATAAAAATACCAATGCATTAAACGCCTGTTTCTGGGTAGCAGCAGCAACATTCTTTTTTTCTGCAAGATAGCTTAAAATTCAGGATTTGGTTTAAATTTTGTTTTATTTTCCATATAACCTCTGTATTATACTATTAAACAGAAAAATAGTATAATATAAAAAATTGACAAATTCAAGATAAATATTTACTTGAAATTAATTTAATATATGGATATATAGAATAACTTTCCGTATATATAGTCCTATATCATGGAAAAAAATTACATTTATTAACACTGTTATCTGAAAATAAAAAAATAATATGAAAAAAAATATTTTTATCAGCTATTCTAGATATGACACCAAGTTTGTTGACAAGCTTTCAAATGATTTACGCCAAAAAGGAATCGATGTTTGGATTGACCGAGAAAATATTCTGCCCGGCGAAATGTGGCAAAAACAAATAGGAATTGGGTTAAATATGGCTTCTGCTCTTATCTTTGTAATCAGTAGGCATTCTATCCAATCTCAATGGATGCTTCATGAGGTAACGAATTTTCTTTCAAAAAATAAAAAAATATTTCCTATTTTAATAGATGATGTAGATGCATCAAAATTACCAATATTTCTTTCCAATATACAATGGGTTGATTTTAAAAAATCATATAGCAAAGGCTTTAATCTTTTGCTATCTGGATTGGGAGTGTCGGAAAAAGATACCTTTATCCCAATTCCTTCTAAAATCAAGAAAAGCAAAGGATATGTTTTTTTAAGCTACGTCGAGGAAGATAGCGACTTCATTTCATCCTTAAAAAATTTTCTTAAAGAACATAAATATAGCTATTGGGATTACGAAGAAAGTGACCGTGATTATCATAGTCAATTATTTCTAGAATTAGAAAGTGTTATTATTGAAGCGTCGGCAACATTAAGTGTTTTATCTGAAGACTGGAAACGTTCACATTGGACTATCAAAGAATTTTTCTTCTCACAAGAGGTTCATACACCTGTTTTTCTTTTGAAAGCAAAAAATATTAGACCAACGTTAGCAATAGCCGGGATGACATATATTGACTTCATAAAAAATAAAAATAAAGGGTTTGAAAAACTCCACAGGGAGTTAATTAAAAAAAAATTATAAAATAAGGAGCTATAATGAAAAGAATATTTCTGAGTTTTTCTTCGGATAATCTTGATCAGGTTCGTGGATTTAGATTATTAGCAAAAAATCCTAATTATGACCTTGATTTATATGATGAGTCAATAAAGGTCGCCATCAATAGCACCAATGCTGACTACATTAAAAAAGTTATCGGGGATAAAATATCAAGAGCAAGTGTCACTCTTTGTTTAATCGGTAAAACAACACATCAAAGCTCATGGGTAGATTGGGAGCTTGAACGTAGCCATAAAGAAGGTAATCAAATAATTGCAATGGCCTTAAAAGGCATTGACACCGCTGTGTTACCTCAAAAAATAAAAGAATTAGGTTTGACTTTCTATCCATGGGATCCTTCAAGTCTATCAAATAAAATTAAAGGATAACAGCATGTCTAATGATAACTACACACTTTCTCGTCTTGAAGATCAAATAACTTTTTATGATACAAAAAGTCAAAGTAACCAAAGAAAGTACAAAACTATAAAGTTTTGTGAAATTCTTCTCGGCGGGCTAGTTGCAGTTGGTGCAGGTTTCGACTGGTCAAACATAGCAATTGGCTGCTTTGGATTATTGATAATTGTTCTTGAGGGAGTTAAAAACGCCTTCCAGTATCATTACCATTGGATGTCTTATCGTTCAACCTGTGAATATTTAAAGAAAGAAAAGCACTTTTTTAATGCAAAGGCTGGTCCATATTTAGACGCTGAGAATGTTGAGAAAGAATTGGCAGAAAGAATTGAAGAAATAATTTCACAAGAACACGCTAAATGGTTAAAAAAAAACCATAAGACTAAAAAGAAATCAGACAGATAACAATTCACTGCACTGGATTTTTACTCCGCTTCGCTGCGTAAAAACCAGTGAGCTCAAGCGATAGGTCGTACCGCTACGCGGTACGACCTATCGTCCAGCGGATGAGCTTCGCTCAATTGTCCTGACAGCCGAACCGCCTATTGCACAGTCACACCTGATCAAATAACCATCCTCGCGGCTCATCCGCCGGACGTTAGGTTGCAAGGAGACAACATGCCTAAGACGCGAATAGCGATCACGCCTGATGTTTCGGGTGAGATACTTTTTATTTCAGATCGCACGTGCTGTGTTTGCAGAGAAAGGGGAAAACGAGTACAGATACATCATATCGATGAAGATCCAAGTAATAATTTTCCAGGCAATTTGTCGGTGCTGTGCCTTGAATGTCATGATGAAACAAAGATAAGGGGTGGGTTCGGGAAACATCTAACAGCACCAGTGGTAAAAAAATATCGTGATGAATGGTTATTACGGGTTCAACAACGCCGAGATGAAGCAGATCGCTTTGCTATAAGCAAAATGGCGGGAGCAGAATTAATGCTTACTCCTACAGAAAGTGAAATTCCACCGCGTAGCAGCTTATATACGTATCTAGATTCAATTCCTGAGGTTAAGAAGGCGTTAGGAGTTAAAGCCCAACCTGAATGGGACTCGGGTGTAACTGCCAGAATGAACCAAGCTTCATACGACTACATTGATGGCATACAAGGTGTTTTAGTTGGTCTTTCGAAATTTTATACAAAGGAAGCATTTGACAATCAAGAACCACATGAGTTTTTTTCTGAAATCATATCATCAAGATTCCGCTGGCACCGTTCTCACTTAGAACCCAACGGCCCAGGTAGCGGGGGAACAATAGTTGGAACAATGTGTGGGGGGTCAGTCATGTCTGATGTTGAGAGCATGGTAGAGGATATGGTGTCGTCACTCACAGGGTATAGTGATGAATACAGCTGGAAACACTGGAAGCGGCGGTGGGACAACAAAGCAACCTAACCAAAAAATCCAGCCGACGCAAAAAGCCGCGCGGCTGATTTAAACGATAGGTCGTACCGCTACGCGGTACGACCTATCGCCCGGCAGATGAGCTTCGCTCAATTGTCCTGACAGCCGAACCGCCTACGGCGCTCCGCCTATCAGGCCAATCGAACCGACTGCGGTGATTATTTAATCAGGTATGACTGTTAAAACGAAACTTAATTCTTATGACTTTGGAGAGGTGTTAAATAAAACTGACACAGCAGACATAACCGCATTACTGCTGGAAAATGAAACAAGAAAAGACAAAATTGGCTGTGGAATAAAGGAAATAAAAATTAATAAAGTGCAATTTGGAACTAAATGTTTCCAGATCATAAGAAATGACTTAACAATAGAAAATTTTTCTTACGTTTATTGCATAAATGGAGGCCTTAAGCCTTTTGCTAAATTTAGTCACGCTTGCAGAAATGCGATTCATGAAGATTTACATAACGTAAAACAAAAATACTTTGACCAAAATTCAATAAAAGGAAAAGTAAAATGTCAGGAGACAGGAATATTAAGTTTTTGGGTAGAATTAAATGTTGATCACAGGCAACCAAATACATTATCCATAATTATTGACAGATTTATTGAGCTTTACAAGATTGACTTGAAAAATATTGAATACGAATCTGATAAAGACAATAAAACTGTACTTGCTGACAAAGATTTAGAAAACAAGTTTCGAGATTATCATGTGGAAAAGGCGAATTTAAGAATTATTAGAAAAGAAAAAAATATGGGGCGCTCTCATCAGGGAAGAGTGCAAAATCAAAAGAAAGATTTACGAATTGAAAAAAGAGGCTAACATAGCGTTTCACTGGATTGCAGGGGACTCAGCCGATTTGAAAAGCTTTGGTTTAACAAACTTTGTTATCATGAACAAGTTTATTGGAAACCCCTGCAACCAGTGAACTTGGCGATAGGTCGTACCGCTACGCGGTACGACCTATCGCCCGGCGGATGAGCTTCGCTCAATTGTCCTGACAGCCGAACCGCCTACGGCGCTCCGCCTATCAGGC
>NBLN01000011.1:0-184452 GCA_002084425.1 Desulfobacteraceae bacterium 4572_130
ATAGAATAAAGAGTAGTAAGAATTTGGGTAAATATAATGATGGGGATAATATTAATGGCTCTTGGTGTTCTCATAGTCAACAAGGAGATACACCATTTAATCCTAGTATTGGTCCTATTAATTTTGGTTATGGTGAGGGTAATGAAGCTGCTCCATTAGGTGGTTTTTCTGCTGTGTATCGCGGTGGTTCATATTTTGTTGCACTGGATGAGTCTAGTGGTTTAAATACGTTCTCAACAGCATTAAGTCCAGCTTTTAGGTTTGAGCATATTGGATTTCGTGCTGCTTCATGTTCTCAAAAAGGTACAAAAGGTATATAAGACTTTAAAATTTTAAACTTAAAATTATAGATATATAATTGTAATATTATTATAAACACAGCACTTAAGTTTTTTTAAATTGAGCTTATGGTTGTTGTAGTTATTCTAGGGGTTTTAGCGGGTCTTATTGTGCCTAAATTAATGGGAAGGACAGATGAGGCAAAACAAGTAAAGGCAAGAGCTGATATTGCTGCTATTTCAACATCACTTAAACTTTACAGACTTGATAATGGATTTTATCCTACAACAGAGCAAGGGCTTAATGCACTGATTGAAAAACCAGATGTAGAACCAATACCTGTTAAATGGTCTAAAGATGGATATCTTTCCAAGAAAAAAATACCCAGAGATCCATGGGGTAGAGAATATTTTTATCTTTGTCCAGGAGTTAATAATGAATTTGATATTATATCCTATGGTTCAGATGGAATTCCTGATGGCAAAGGAAAAAATATGGATATAAACAGTTGGGACATTGAATAAAAAAGCATTAAATAAATTAGGCTTTACCCTTATTGAACTCATAACTGTAATGAGTATACTAGGTATAGTTCTTTTTTTTGTTATACCAGAATTTGAAACCTTTACTTATTTTTCAAATTCAGAAAATTCAATAAATAAGATTATTTTATTAGTAAAAAAATTAAAAATAAAAGCAGTTTCTGAAAATATTGATTATTTTATGCATATTGATTCCAGGGCAAACAAAATTTGGATTAGCAATGATTCAATGGAAATTGAAAAATTAAATGAATTAAAACAAAAATCAATGACTTATATGAGAATTGATAGTGTAGAGCTTTTTAATAATATAAAACAAGAAAATGAAGATATTAAAATTCGATTTAGTAAATATGAATATTCTGATATGGCATTTATTCATATTCAAGATAACAATAATAATTATGTAACTATTAAAATTGAACCTTTTCTTTCCAATGCTGAAATCCGCAATAAATATATTTCTTTAAAAGATTGTATTTAATGAAGTACAATATAAAAGATACAAATGGTTTTACTCTCCTTGAAATACTGGTAAGTTTATCTATTATTGCCATTATTCTTATCTCTTTATTTCGCATGCAATCCTCAAATATAAATCTTATAAATTCAGAAAAATTTTATTCTATTGCTCTCTATTTAGCACAAAAAAAAATTGCTGAGATTGAATCAAAACTTTTAATTTCTGATGAGTCTGATGTATCAGGTGATTTTGGAAAAAATTTTCCAAAATATAAATGGAAATACAGTATTAGTAATTTTATTTTTTCAGATACAGATATAATTTCCAAAAAAGGATTAGAAAATTTTAAAAAAATAAATCTTGATATCTTATATCAAGATAAATATTTATTTAAAATTTCAACATGGAAATTTATTCAAAATGAATAAAGATAATTTAAAATCAAAGGGATTTACCCTAGTTGAAATACTTCTAGCTGTTGCTATTTTTGGAATTTTAATGATAACTCTTTTTTTTTCATTTGATTCTTTTATAACTTCTGGAAATGCTATTAAAAATGAAATTTTAGAAATAGAGAGAAAAAATATTTTTAAAAAAATATCAATAGATCTTAAATCAATATATATATTACATGCTCCAAGATATTTAAAACCAGAATTTGACTCATCCTTTGATGATTTTAGATTTTTAGGGGATGAAACAAGTATTGGCGGTTCTTTTTTTTCCAGGTTAAAATTCGTAAGTAGTAATCATGTGGCTTTGGGTGATGATACAAGAACAGGCATGGCACAAATAATATATTACATTCGATTAAATGATGAAAATAAATTTGATCTTTGCCGCTCTGATAATTTACTTTGTTTTCAAGATAAAAAAGCAAAAATGTGTGACCCTGTAATTTGTAAAAATATTGAAAAATTTGAATTGTTTTATGTTGATAATAAAAATAATAAATATAAATATTGGGATTCTGAATCATCTGAATTTGAATATATAATCCCAACATCAGTGATTATAAAAATTCAAATTAAACAAAGAAAAAATATTATAAATCTTGAAACTACCATAAAGCTTCCTATATATAGAAAGGTTTTAAAATGAACTTTAAAACAAGCCCAGGTAATATAATAAGTAATAAAAATGGTATGGCACTTTTAGTTACTCTGGCACTGATTTCAGTTGTGTGTGTAGCCGTGTTTGAGCTTACAAAAAAATTAGGTGCTTCTGCTTTAACTATTATGTCAGAAACTAATAATTTTAAAGCCGAAAAAATGGCTTTTTCAGGTATTAATCTTGCTATGCTTATTCTTGCTAATGATGCAAACCATTCTAATTCTGACATTGATTCAATACAAGAGCCTTGGGCTGATCCTGTCAAACTTGCTAAAGCTGTTAATGCATTGGAATTTAAAGATGGAGAGCTTGTTCTTTCAATTTCAGATGAGTTAGGAAAAATACAAATTAATGCTCTTATTAATGAGTATCCAGGACATAAATTTAATGAGCATCAAAAAAAACTGTGGGAACGCTTTTTAGCTCTTGCTATATCCAGCGATAAATCTTTAGATGTACGTAATGCCTCGGAAATAATTAATTGTATTAAGGATTGGCTTGATTCAAATGATGATGATGCTATTACAGGGTTATCAGGTGCTGAGTCAGAATACTATGAAGCTCTTAATTATCCATATCAATGTAGTAATGGTCCATTAAATAAAGTAGATGAACTTTTAATGATAAAAGGTATTTCACAAGATCTTTTAAAGATAAAAAAAAATTCAATGGAATTATATTCTGATATTATTACAAAAAACCAAAATATAGCTAATTTAGAACAGGATTTAATAGTTTTTCCTAGTTTGTCTCAAATTTTCACTGTATTTGGTATTGAAGATAATAATGACAATAAAAAAGTAAAAAATTCCAGATTTAAATATCCTGGAACTATTAATATTAATACAGCTAATGGAATTATTCTTGCCTCTATTTTACCTGTTGGCATGGAAGATCAAGCAAAAGAACTTATAGCTTTTAGATCTGAAAAAAATCAAAATAGTAAAATTTTTGCTAATACACTTGATAAAGGATGGTATAAACAAATTATAAAATTGTCGCAAAATGAAAAAAAACAATTTGAAAAATTAATAAGATATTCCAGCTCAGTCTATAGGGCAGAGGCAAAAATACAGTTTAATACTACAAATGTATCCTTAATAGGATTTATAAAAAGAGAAAAAAATAAAGAAACTGGGAAATGGCAATCTAAGCTTTTAAAATTAGACAGGAAATAATATATGAGTACTGAAATTTTAGGTCTTGAAATAAAAAAACATGTTTTAGTTGGTTTGATTATCCAAAAAACCTTAAAAAGTTTTTCTGTAAAAGAGGCAGGGTATGTAAAGTATAATGAATTACCAGAATCTTCTAATAATGAAGAATCTGACTCTTTTTTTATAAATGCCTTAGAGTTACTTTTAAAAAAAATAGATATTAAAAATTGTACATCAACTGCTCTATGTGTTCCTGCATCTTTTGTTTCGTTTAAAAACATAGATATTCCATTTCAATCTAAAAAAAAAATAAAACAAATATTGCCTTTTGAGCTTATTTCTTATCTTCCTTTTTCAGACCAGAATTTTTTGTCAGATTTTATTGTTCTAAATAGTTCCTTACAAACAACTAATATTCTTACAGCATCAATTCCTGAAAGTATTATTAAAAAATATTTTGACTCTCTTAAAAAATTTGGCATTAAATCAGGATTTATAACACCTTCTGGATACGCATCAGCAAATTATTTCCTTAAAAAAAAAGATGAAAAATTTACTAATACTGTTTTTCTTGATATTCGAGATAATAATATAGTTCTTATAATTGCCCAAAAAAATGTTATTATTTATATTCGTTGTATTTCAATTTATCATGAAGATTTTATGATTCAATCAATAGAGCAAACTATTATGGGTATTAGACAAAAATTTGGTTCCAACTTAATCTTTGAACAATGTTTGATTACATCATATAGTAAAAAAAATGATGCTTTTTGTGAAAAAATAGAAAAAACTTTGAGATGTCCTGTTAAATATGCAGATTTTAAAGATATGTTTATGGAATTTGTCAATAGTGAATTTAGCATGTTTTCAAATGCACTGTCTGCTGCTGTAATTTCTACAGAAACAAAATCAAGTCTTAATTTTTGCCAGGGACAGTATGCCCTAGATTCCTTTTTTAAAAAAAATATAAAAAAATTAAGTATAATGCTTTTATTTATTATTATTTTTTCTACTAGTGGGTTTTTAAATATTTATACTGATGTTTCTGTTATGAATAAAAAAAATAAAGGGCTTGATAATGCAATTTTGTCTGTTTTTAAAAAAAATTTTCCTGATGTAAAAAAAATTGTTGATCCTATTGTGCAAATGGAAACATATATCAAAGATATAAAGAAAAAATCATTAAAACCCCTTGGAGACAATGAAAAGTCAAATATTAATAATTATAAAGCTATTGATATTCTTGTTGAACTTTCAAATCTTATCCCAGATTCCATTGATATTGAAATTAGCAGATTTGTTTTAAATAATCATGGACGCTTATCTTTTTCCGGTACTATGGATAATTTTAATAATGTGGATAAAATAAAAGGCTTAATTAAAGAATCTAATATGTTTAAAGATGTGAAAATCAGCGATGCATCAGCTGATAAAGCTGGGAAAAAAGTTCGGTTTAAATTTTTGATTGAAATTTAACAATATTTAGAATAACCACCATAAGCAAACCAAAATTATTAGTATATTTGTTGACCATAGAGGCGGCAAGTTTGGTTTTTGCTTATTAGTTTACCTTATAACGAAATATGAAAGAATATTAAATATTAAGTAGATATAATTTCTTTCATATAAAAAGTCTGTAATTTTTTTATGGTGAATAATTACAAAAACAGGAGAGTAAAATTTAATGTTATCAAGGTTTTCACAGCGTGAAAAAAATATGATTTTTCTAGGTGGATTTATTTTTATAATTTTTATTAGCATTCAATTTGTGTTTTTTCCTATTATAGAAAAAAAAAATACATATATAACAACAATAGAAAAAAAAAAAATTATATTAAAAAAAATTTGTTTGTTAAATGAAGAATTAGAAAAAATTAAAAACACTAATTTAGATAAAAAAGAGATTTTATTAAAAAGAAAGAAAGATTTTACTTTGTTTTCTTTTTTGGACAAACTTGCTCAGAAGAGTAATATAAAAAAAAATGTGGCTTATATGAAGCCATCATCCCATAAACAAGCAAACACTCCTTTTACTATTTCCTATGTTAAGGTAAAATTAGAATCTATTTTTATAAAAGATCTAGTAGATTTTCTTTATAGGATAGAGTCTTCCCCAAATGAAGTATATATTGATTCTATTTCTATTTTAAAAACAGGAAAAGCAAAAAATATGATAGAAGCAGTACTTGATGTAAAAACAGCAATGATTAATAATAAAGAAGCGTCTTAAAATGAAATTAAAAACATTTTTTTTATATTTTATTTATCTTATAGGAGTTTTTATTTTTTTTATTTATATTCTTTTCCCTCAGCAAAAAGCAGGGGAGATTTTATCAAGCAAAATAAATAATGAAATTTTCCCAGATTTAAAAGTAAATATTGAAAAAGTAAAACCTGTATTATTTTTTAGTGTTAAAATAAAAAATTCTGAGATTATTTTAGATAATAACTCAGTAATTAATCTTGATTCTATAACTCTTTCTCCTAGTATAATTTCTCTTTTTAAAAAAGAAAAAAAAATAAAATTTAAAATACATGCATATAAAGGGACTTTAAAAGGAGTTATATCTGCTCCTTATAAAAATATTTTATCAAACCTATTTTTAGAATTAGACCTGGATAGTTTTAATTTTAAGAACATTAAATATAAAACAAAGATAGGTGATATTAATTTAGGATTTATAGCAAATGCAGAGTGTAAACACCAAATATCATCTATTAATGACTATGGCATTGGCAATGGAAATATAAATATCTCTGAATGTATTGCAAAAATTAACAGTGATAATTTTTTTATAAAACAAATTGAGAAAGAACAATTTAATTTTAAAAAAATTAATATTCAATATAAAATTAAAAAAAAAAGATTGGAATTATTAAAGTGTAGTGCAGATAGTGATAAAATGAAAATTAATGTTAAGGGAGAACTTTTACTAAAAAAATCCTTTAAAAAAAGTATTATTAATTTAAAAGGTGAGTTACAAATTGCACCTTCTTTTTTATCAGAATTTACTAATTTATCACCTGTTAGAATACTTTTTAAAAATTCAAAACTTCAAGGTATCCCTTTTAATATCACAGGGACTATAGAAAATCCAAAAATAAGGGTTATGTAAATCTCAATAGTTGAAACCTTTTATAAAGGTTACATATTTTAATGATAGAATTAGAGTTGACTTTTACAAAATGTTTCTAGTTTTCTATGAAAAAACTTATAACTATTTAATATTCTTTTATGTTATTTCATTGTGAGACAAATCAAATGGGCAGTTATTGGCTTACATACAGAGTTTGAAATAATTTTCATAGTATTTTATTTTTGCTGTGGGTTAATTCTATAATTTGTTTTTTTATTTTAAAAAAGGAAAAAGAAAAATTGGTATAAAAAGATTCTCTTTATTTTTTTTTAAGTTTAAATAATTTTTTGTAATAATAATTTCCTTTGTAACATTGGTGGTTGGGTTTGCAATTTTAAAATTTTTAAATTTTATTTTTTTGAAATTAACCTTATTTTGATATTTTACTTCTAGAAGGGTTATTTTTTTTTCATCAATTACAAAGTCTATTTCAACACCTGATATAGTTCTGTAAAAATAAAGATCATTATTATATGTACTGTAAAGCTCATTAAATACAAAGTTTTCAGCTTCTTTGCCTATATTAGGAATATTAGTAAAGTCATCAATATTTCTATTTATTAAATTAACAATTCCAGTATCTAGAACAAAAATTTTCTGCATTTTTTTAATGCTTTTTCGAGAATTTGTATAAAATGGTGAAATCCGCTTTACCAGATAAGTTTCTTCTAAAATATTCATGTATTTTTTTATTGTATCCTGAGATGAACTAAGAAGATTAGATAATTCCTTAATATTTATTAAAGATCCTGTTTGTGTGCAAAGAACTTTAAATAAATTTTTAAAAACAATGACATTACCAACATTTAAAAGCTCTATAATATCCTTTTCTATATATGTTTTTAAAAGCTGATTTAAATTTTCCTTTTTTTCTTCAATATTTTGCAAACATATAATTTCAGGATATCCGCCAAATCTTAAATATTCCATAAAATATTTTTCCAGATTTTTTTCCCAGACCCTATAAAATTTTTCTATAGTTTTTGTGTTATTTATATTTAATGAATTAAAATCTTTTTTTTCTTTGTAGCTGATAAATTCAAGAAAGGAGATTGATTGAATATTAAAGGAAAGGTGGCGTCCTGTAAGAAATTCTGTGTTTTTTGTGATTTTTAATGAAGAAGAACCAGATACTACTATTTTTAAATTGTCATATTTATCATATAAATTTTTTAAAAAAAGTCCTGCTTTTTTAATGTGTTGAAATTCATCAATAAACAAAAAAAATCTTTCTTTTTTCTTAAACCCATATTTTAAGATTAAGTAATCCATTAAAATTTCAGGATTTTTAAAAAAATCTTGTTGGGACAAATCATCTGCAAAGAAAAAAGCAGTTTTTTTGTTTTTTAAAACTTGTTTAAGTTTTTTTAAAATTGTGGTTTTTCCAACCTGTCGTCGTCCTTTTAAAATAAGAATTTTTCTGTTTTTAAGAGCTTTTTCAAGTTTTGTAAGTATTGTTCTTTTTATTTTCATAAATATTAATCTGTTTTATATTTTTAATCATAAAAACATGAAATTATACAAAAAGAGATTTATATTTTTCGTGTTTTTTTACTGTTTTTTCTGATTATAGTTTATAGTTAAAATTCCCCATTAGTATTAAATCAAGGTTTTAATACTACCCCATTAGTATTAAATCAAGGTTTTAGTACTAATAATTGGGTAGAAACATAAATATCAAATATCTTTTTTCAATGAAAAACAAAGAAAAACAAATACTTAACTATAATTTTTGTTTTTTAAGTAATTTTAATATTTAAGAAGTTTATTTAAACAAAATTGAACATTGTGCAAAGATTTCAAAGGGTAAATTAGAATCTCAGAAAATATTATTGTAACCTGATTTGTTTTTCCAAAATCTATATAAAATTGCATTATTAAAGCGGATATGCATATTTTTAAAATGTTGTGTTATGATGAGAACAGCCTTTGTTTTAATTGAACCAGAAGCACCACAATCAGCACAATAATTTCTAAGTTTTGAAAAATCAGCTTTTTCAAGAAAATATTTTAATGCTGCAATCTGTTTTTCAATGATGATTTTTTCTTTTTCAGTGATATTTTTTTTAAAATATTGCCTGATCAGGTGTTCAAATTTTTTTTTAGATGCTGTTTCAATGCAGTGGCTGGATAAATTTAAAATAATTTCCATTGAAATATTAGTTAGTTACAGTTTTTTTTAGATTTTTTAGAATTTTATTTTTTATATTAAAAATTTAATGTTAAATGTTCATTTTTTTGTTTCAGACATTTTTTATTTCTTAATTCTCATTAGTTTCAATAATTTTGATTTCATCATTTCTAAGTTTATAAAGTTTATAAACCATTTGATCTATTGCTTTATCAGTTTTGTTTATTTGTAATTGAAGTTCATTGATTTTGTTTTTATAGGATATAAAATATTCTTCCCATTCATCTTGTTTTAATAAGGAAAGTTTGATTTTTTGTTTTTTAAGCTCTGTAACAAATATTTTAAAATCATAGTTATAAAAACAATTTAATTTTTTTGTAATTTTTTGAATTTCAAAATTATCTTTAATACGGTTTAAAAACTTGTTTTTCTTTTTCTGAAGTTCTTTGTTTAGCTCCAACATTTTATCGGCTTTTTCTATAAAGGGAATTTGATCTTTGGGAAGGATTTGCGAAATAGGAATTTGCTGTAGTTGATTAATTTTTATATGTAGTCCTGCTTGAAAATTTGTTTTAAACCAATAATTAATTAGGTTTGAATTTACAATACTTAGTATAAATTTAAAATTAAAGTTGTGGTTGATTTCATAAATTATGCTTAATGTATCATTAGATAAAATAAAATCTTTACAATAAACTGAAATAATGCTTTGAGCAACATCTTGAATGAAAATTTTTTCTTTTTTGAAATAGTCCAATTTTCTTGGACCTGCACCAACTTTTTCCATCATAAACTTAGGTTTATACCAAATCCATTCAGATGGCTTATTATAATAATATCTTGATATATTTCTTCCTCTAATCATAGGATAACAATCTTCATCAATTTTTTTATTTAAAATAAATTTTTTGTCATTACTAGTTTTAATACCTAATGAAAATTTAGCAATTTCGTTTAATTTAATTTTTTTAATATTAAATTTTATTTCTGGTTTAAAAGAAAAAGTATGGTTATATATAGTCCTTATTCTCTTATACTTTAAAGTATAGTCTAATTCTTTAAATTGATTATTTTCATATACTTTTAGAATAATGTTATTTTCATTTACTTTTATTTTTTTGAATATAATTATAACTGTAGTGACTATTGCCTCTTGAAATACATTAGGAGGAAGTTGAATTAATTCTAAAATTTTACTATTTTGAGTTAAAAATTTTCTAAATTTTGAAAAACTGTCTGTTCCAAGCCATGAATTTGAAAAAATAAAACTTAACAAACCTTCTTTTTTAAGAACTATATGACCTAATTCAGTAAAAATACTATATAAATCTGATTTGTTTTTGACAGTAATAAAATGTTTCTTATAAAAATTTCTTTCATTTTTGTTTTGAATGTTTGCAATATTCACATAAGGCGGATTACCAATAACAACATCAAAACCACCTTTTGCAAAGACCTCAGGAAATTCTTTTTGCCAATTAAAAGCTTTATCTCCTGCAATTTTTGGGTCATCAATTAAGGAATTTCCACATTTAATATTATTGTTTAACATACATAGTTTTCGTTGTTTTGATGCTGTTCGTAACCAAAGAGAAAGCTTTGCTATTTCAACACTTTCTTCATTAATATCAACACCATAAAGATTGTTTTCAAGAACTGCTGTTTCAATATCAAATAATGACATTTGACCTTTATCCAGTTTTTTTTCAAGGTCTAAAATAAAATTGTGTTCATTTATAAGAAAATTTAAGGCTTGATTTAAAAAAGCACCACTGCCACATGCAGGATCCAGAATTTTTAAAGACAACAACCAGTTTTTATAATCTTGAAGTTTATTAAATATTTTTCTTCCTTTTCTAGACATTTCTCCTTTTTTAGTTTGATAAGTTTTATCAAATTCAATTTCCATAATCTCAAGTTTCTGGCGTTTTTCTCTGCAAAGAGTGCCAATCGTATTTTCCACAATATATTGAGTAATATAATTTGGAGTATAAAAAATACCATCTTTTTTGCGTTTGCTTTTAGTTTTATTTATGGGAATTCTTTTTATTTCTGCTGTAATTTCTTCAATTTCAGATAAAGAATGCTCAAAAATATGCCCTAAAATATTAACATCTATTTCAGTATTAAAATCATAACTTGAAAGTTTTAGTAAATCATTACTTAAAATATTATCATCAATTTTCAGATTATCTAAAATATTATCTATATAAAATAATCCACCATTATATGCAGGAATATCATCACTTGAAATTTGTCCTTTTCTTCCAATATTCATATATCCAAAATATTGTTTATAAATATCATAAAGCGGTTTGTAAGAATCTTCTTCTTTTAAAATATTAAATCGTTGAATAATACGATCAATAGAATTTGGAGGAAGTAAATTTCTATCTTTTGCAAAAAGAATAAATAAAAATCGATCAAGTAATTTTTGTGATTTTTTAAATAAAACAAGTTTATTATATTGAGGATTATTTTTAATTAAATTTTGAAAAAGTTTATTTTTAAATACAGAATAATTTTTATAAAGTTGTTTTGATATGGTTTGTTCGTGAAAAAAAGTTTCTTTTTTCAGTTTCAAAGGAAGGTTTGAAAAAATACTGTTTTTACTTAAAATTAAATAAAGTAATTTAAAATCTTGTTTACTTAAATTAAATAAATCAAATTCCTGATATTCATTGGAATAGTCAATATAAAAACGCAATTTTTTAAAATTTGAAGTAATAACAAATTTACAATCTGGTTGATTGTTTTTGTAGTTAAAAGCTTGATCTGTAATGGTTTTTAAATCTTTTGTTTTTGTTGATTTTAATTCTATTACAGCAATTGCTTTATTATTTTTTAAAATAGCTCCATCTGCTTTTTTACCATCAAACTGATTTTTAAATTCTAGTACTAGATTATAGTTGTCATCAGGTTTAATAGTATATCCTAAGACATGAACAAATAAATCCCTTAGAAATCCATCCTGATATTCTTCTTCTTTAAGATTTTTGATTTTTTTAATTTTTACAAGGCTATAGTTTTTTAAAAAAGCTTGATATGCCTCTTCAACTTCATCTTTTTTAAGAT
This sequence comes from Desulfobacteraceae bacterium 4572_130, assembly GCA_002084425.1. Lineage (GTDB taxonomy): Bacteria > Desulfobacterota > Desulfobacteria > Desulfobacterales > Desulfobacteraceae > 4572-130. The sequence continues at coordinate 11,901 of NBLN01000011.1, forward strand.
TTTTGAAATATTTGTTTAATACAGATTTTTGAAATATTGTCATTTTATATTAAACTTTATTTATGTATTTATTAATTGACGCTGGAGCGTCATAGTATTTTACTCTTACGCTGGAGCATAAGAGCAAGATATTTTTTAGAATTTTGTTTTTTATATTAAAAATTCAATATTAAATCTTGGATGTTCATTTTTTTTGTCCTTAAAGCTAATGCCTAACAAGCTAACAACTAAAGGCTAATAAAAAGTCATAAAAAAAATTATAGGAAAGTAGATAAAGAGTTAAGTTTACATGACAAGCTGATTCATTCCAAAAATAGGCAGGCATATTGATAGAACTATAAATCCCACAAGAATTCCCATGACAAGTATAATAAATGGTTCAAGAAGTGCTGTCATTGATGTTACAGAAGCTTCAACTTCTTTTTCAAAAAGATTTGCTGTTTTTTTAAGCATGTCTTCCATTTTACCACTTTTTTCTCCAACTTTTATCATTTGAATGGCAAGAAATGGAAAAGCATTACTGGCTTCAAGAGCTTTGCCTAATTCTCCTCCCTGTTCAACAACCTGGGATGCATTATCTATTGCTTTGATAATTATTTTATTACCTGTAATACCTTTGGCAATACTAAGGGATGTAAGCATGGGAACACCATTTTCTAAAAGAGCACTAAGAACCCTTGAAAATCTTGCTGCTGCAAGCTTTTGAAGAAGTTTACCAATTTTTGGTATAAAAAATAAAATTTTATCGAATATATAAGCACCTTTATCTGTTCTTCGGAATAAATGAATGGATATAAGTCCAATAACAGGAATAAAAATAACACCCCACCAAAAGGAATTTAAAAAAGAACTCAGGGATATAAGAAAACGTGTTGGAGCAGGCAGAGTTTGATTCATATCAGAAAAAATACTAACAATTCCTGGAATAATATAAGTAATGAGAAATATAAGAACAAGACAGCCTATAACAGCCATAAAAACAGGATAGGCAAAGGCTGTTTGTATTTTTTGCTTTGTTTCCTCTCTTTTTTCTGTAATATCAGCAAGGCGTTCCAGAACAATTTCAAGGGTTCCAGAAGATTCTCCTGCTTTTATCATATTTATGTAAATTTGAGAAAATACAGATGGATACATTAAAAGAGATTCAGCAAAACTTCTTCCTTCTTCTATTGACCCTTTGATTTTTGATAAAATTTTTTTTAATGCCTTGGATCTTGTTTGGGTAACAAGAGTTGCAATAGCCTCAACTAGGGGAAAACCAGCAGATATTAGAGTTGCAAGTTGTCTTGTTATCATTGCAATTTCAGAAGCTTTGATTCTGGAAAACAATAATATATTTAAAGAATTAAACATATTATTGTTTTTTTTTTCTGTTTTACTTTCAGAATCTATTTCATTTATTGAAATAGGAAAAAAATTTTTTTTTCTGATCTTTGTTCCTGCTGATATCAAACTTTCAGCATCAATTATACCAGATATTTTTTTTCCTTTATTGTTTAAAGCATTGTATTCAAAAACCGGCATCAGTAAGTACTCCCAGTGGTATGAGTGGTATGTTTTTAAAAAGGTATGTTAAATGAAAACAAGATTTTTTTTTTATTTTTATAGTTAGTATCTAATTGAGAGAAACGAGTATATTTTTTGTGCATATTTTCAATAATTTGTTGTTGTTTAAATATGTTATATTTTTTTGCACTTGATATTGCACCATAAATATTCCCTGAATAAAAACCTGTTTCAATAAAACTAAGGACACCTCCCAGGGCATTATTTCCATTTTGAAATGATTTATGGGAGGCTAGAATAAGTGTAGTATTTAATAAAAATGACACAAAGGCATCACGATATCTTTCACAATATAAAAACCCTAGTCCTGGTATAATAGATGCAATTCCTGCAATAGTCGGACTTTTTTTGTCTTGAATTTTAATGTTTATTATATGTTTTTTTATTTCATTTTTATGAAATTTTTTTTCACCTATTTTACTTATTTTTGTTATATAGCTATCTGCTTTATCTAGGGCATTAGTTTCCATAAATTCAGCTCTTTTAAGATATATCCATGCAAGAAAAGAATAAATTCTATCTTTTAGATTATTATCATCAGTTAATATTAAAAGATTTTTCATGTTGGTTTCAGCTGGACCTATTTTATTTATATTTAAATAAGCTCTGCTAAGCATAAAATACGATTCAACATTTAATGTATCGTTTATTAAAAAAGAAGAAAACTTTTTAAAGATATCAATAGCTTTTAAATATTTTTTTAAATGAAAATAAGCTTTTCCTATTTTAAACTCAGCATATTTTATTCTTTTATCTTTGGGAAAAAAATGAATAAATCTTTTGTATTCTAATATAGAAGTACTATAATCTTTATTATTATAGCATTGTTCAGCATATTCATACTGAAAATCAGGTTTTATTATTAAATTATAATTTTCATTTTCTGCTATACATTGAGTTGTAAATAAAAGAATAATAAAAAAAAAGGTTGTTGTAATTTTTATAATTTTCATTTTTCATCTTTTTTTTTGAACCACCAGAAATCATTAGCATTAACAGGGTCAATGTAAATTTTTTTATTATTTACAGATATTTGTTTACTAGTTAAAACTTCATCTCCCCCACATCTTATAAGCCTATCACATGTCATTATCCATCCTATTAAAAAACCATGTTTCTTAAAAGCAGTTGATGCATATTTAGAACATGAGGGATACATAGAACATCGATTGCCATCAAGGGAAGAAATATATTTTTTATAAAATTTTATTATTTCCATATTTTTGGGGGGATATACCAGTGAAACATTAACTGAAAAATCATTATTTTTTAATAAATTATTATTAGATTCTTCCATACTCTGCTCTGCAGGAACCATATTTATATTAAATAAAATAATAAAAATAATAATAGAAATTATTTTATGGTAATTTATATGAAACACTATATTTTTCTTTATATTTGTCTCTGCATTATGAAATATACACAATTGATTTAAAACTAATGGAAAAGTAACAAATTATTATATTTTTATGTAACACGAAGCACTTCTTTAACGCTTGTAGCACCATTTAGAAGTTTTTTTATGCAGTTGTCTCGCAAAGTACTCATACCATTTTTTAAAGCAATCTTTTTTATTTCATTTGAATCTGATGTTTTAAGAATTGTAGCTTTAAGTTCATTATCAATTTCTATGATTTCAAATATTGCCTGTCGTCCTATATAACCAGTATCAAAACATTTTAAACATCCATTTGCCTTATAAACAGTTTTATCTTTAAAATTTTTATTAATATTAAGATTTTGGATTTCAATTGTATCAAGTAAATGTTTTTTTTTGCAATTATTACATAAAATTCTTATTAGTCTTTGGGCAATAACAGCTTTTACTGAAGAAGTAATAAGATATGGTTCAACACCAAGTTCCACAAGCCTTGTAACTGCACCTGCAGAATCATTGGTATGAAGTGTTGAAAAAACCAAATGTCCTGTAAGAGCTGACTGTATAGCTATCTTAGATGTTTCAAGGTCTCTTATCTCTCCCACAAGAATAACATCAGGATCCTGCCTTACAATAGATCTTAACCCTTTTGCAAATGTAACTCCAATTTTTCTATTAACTTGAATTTGACCAATTCCTTTAAGATTATATTCAACAGGGTCTTCAATGGTTATAATATTTTTATCAGAAGAATTAATGGCGGCAAGTGATGCATAAAGCGTTGTTGTTTTACCACTTCCAGTGGGGCCAGTTACAAGAATTATCCCACTATTTTGTCTAATTAAATTATTAATAACTGCTAGTTCTTTTTCTTCCATACCAAACTGTGTAAGTTCAAGAAAATTTCGTGATTTATTTAACAGCCTCATTACTAACCGTTCTCCAAATGAAGTAGGCACTGTTGAAACACGGATATCTATTTCTTGATCACCAATTCTAACCTCAAATCTTCCATCTTGTGGAATTCTTTTCTCAGCTATATCCATATTTGACATAACTTTAATTCTTGAAACAAGAAATGGCTGAATCCACCTGGGAGGAGAGAGTAAATCATATAAAATGCCATCAATACGATATCTTATATTAATACTATCCTGAAATGGTTCAATGTGAATATCACTTGCGTTTGCCTTTGCAGACTGTGATATAATATGATTAACAAGCCTGATTACAGGAGCATCACTTGTATCATCAAGAAGATCTTCTGTTTGTTCAATTTCCTGAATAATACTAGAGCCATTACCCTCCATATCTTCAACAAGCTGCATTGCACTTCCCGTGCTATTATAAAAAGTATTTATTGCTGAAAGTATTTCGTTTCTAGGGGTAATACAAAGTTCATATTTATCAAAATCTAGAATAGATATAATGTCATCTATGGGGGACATGCTAGAAGGATCATGTAAAGCAATAACAGGTATTTCTTTATCTTTTTCAATGGGAACAATACAGAATTTTTTTAAAAATTTTATTGAAATTTTTTCAGTAAAACTATGTTGATTATTCTCCATTGAAATTTTTTTAACAAAAGGTATTGAATAAATACTGCTTAAAGTTTTAAGGATATTATATTCATTAACAAGACCCGATTCAATGAGAGAATCAACAAAATTCAATTTTTTATTATTATAAATACCTTTAATTTTTTCGGCATCATGTTCAGAAAAAGAAATTTTATCACAAATTTTTTTTATAAATAAATTTATCATTTATAAAGTTTTATACTCCCATTTTTTATACTATCAATATGTGTTTTTTTAATATCATTAATTTTTTGTGCCTCATTAGCATTTTGTATAACTTTTGGTGTTAAAAATACATAAAGATTAGTTTTTTCTGATTCATCTGAAGTTGTCTTAAACAAATACCCAGCAAGAGGAATATTACCTAAACATGGCATGCTGTATTCTTTTTTTGTAAGGATTTCATCTATAAGCCCTCCAATTACAATTGTATGACCATCTTTTACAATTAGAGTTGTTTCAAATTCACGCTTTAAAGTTGTTGGACGATCCATAGTACCTGATCCACTATCAAGTTTAGTAATTTTTTGGAAAACATTAAGTCTTACCAGCCTGTCCTTGCTGATATGAGGAGTTATTTTTAAAGTAATTCCAACATCTTTATATTCATAGGAACTATAAGTATCAGTTGCATTTTCTGCTGCTGATCTTGTTTGGTATGGTACATTTTTTCCTATTATTAAAGATGCTTCTTCATTATCTGTAGTAAGAATTTGAGGGGTTGAAAGAATATTAACACCTTTTTTATTTTTATAAGCTTGAATAACTGCTCCTATTGATGGAAATTCAATATCACCAATTGTAAGTGTTCTGCCCATTACTCCAACAGAAAAACCTGAGGGAAGTACTGTACCTAATCCAGCATTAAGATTAGATCCATTTAAAAGAGGTATTACAGAGCCTCCAAAAACTGCACCAGTATCACCACCACCAGCATTAAAATCTTCACCTACACGCCATTCTGTACCTAATTTTAATCCAGTATCTGCATTAACTTCCATTAATAAGCATTCGATATAAACCATGGGTCTTGGTATATCAAGTTTAGAAATAACACCTTGAATCACAGGATAATCTTCTTTGTCAGCAGTTATTATTAAACTATTTGTTGATTTGTCAGCTGTTATTTTCATGTGCCCGGACATAATAGGAGCATTTTTTCGTCCTGAAGTTTTATTATTTTTTGAGGAATTAATATTTTGAAGGACTTTAACAAGATTTTCTGCTGAAGCATGTTCAAGGTAATATACACGAATTTTTTCTTCACCTTTTTGAACTTTTTTATCAAGAAGTGCAATAAGGTCTTTAATTTGTTCAGTTCTTATTTCACTTGCCAGTAAAATAACTGAATTTGTTCTTTCATCTGCAACAAATTTTACTATTGAATCTAATTTTGTATTTTTTGTATTTTTTTTGATAGTTTTTTTAAAAATAATAGATAAATTTTGTGTGAGTTTTTTTGCATCAGCATATTCAATTGGAATAACTGATATTTTTTTCCCAATATCTTTTATATCTATTATTTTAATAATTTTTAAAAGTCTTTCAATATTAGAAAGGATATCAGTTATAATCAGAGTATTTGTATCATTGTAGGAAAGGACAGAACTAGTTTTGGACACCATTGGCTTAAAAAGTTTTTTTATTTCATTGGAATCTGCAAACTTTAAAGAAATTATTCTAGTAACTAATTTGTCTTTACTTTTTTCTTGTTTACTTGAAAGTTGTGTATCAATATTTTGCGTTCTTGCTTTGGGTAAAGGAATTATTTTTATAATTTTTCCTGTTTCAACAGTAGTAAAACCATGAGTTTCAAGAACAGATTCAAATACTCTATAAGCATCTTTAATAGAAATTTTTAAAGGAGAAATAATTGTAACTTTCCCTTTTACTTTTGGATCTACAATAAAGTTTTTACCTGTAAGTTCACTAATAAATTTAATAAAAGTATTAATATCTACATTATTAAAATCAATTGAAATATATTCACGGTTCCATTTTTTTTGAATTTCAGTTTTATTATTCCCAGCATTTTTTTTTGGTTTGAGCGGTTTAATTTTTTGAGCAGTTTTGTGTGGTATAATTTTGTTTTTTTTAATTTGACTAGTATTAATTTCCCTTTGATTGGATGTAATCTGTTCAGTTTTATTTTCTTTAATCTTGGATTTATTTGTTTTATTTATTTTTGAGTTAGTCTGGTCGGAATTTGCCTGAAGAGCAATAGTATTAACTACAAAAATAAAATAAAATAAAATAAAGAATAAAACCTTTTTGTTACTGAACATGATAATTAATCTCCTTTGTTTTTCCTTGTCTTTGTAGTTCTATATTAATATCCGAAATAGCATTAATCTTATGGTATATTTCTAAAGCATCATCAATAGAGTTAATCTCTTTGCCATCAATTTTTATAATAACATCTCCATTTTTTAATCCCATTTTTTGAAATAATGAGTTTCGTTTTATTCTTGATACAAGGAATCCACTGGGTTTTCCTCTGGAGAAATAAGGTTTTATTTTTATTTGTTTTACTAAATTGTTCATATTACCAATGGCATTATTAACAAAAGATCGTTTTAAGATAATTTTTTCTGAAGAGTTGGGTTTTGTTTTAGAAAATAAATTATTGTTATCTTTAGAATCCATTTCAAGGACCCACTCTTCATTATTATAAAATAATATTACTTTTTTTCTTAGAATTATTTTAAGAATAGCAACATTATAAACATTATCTTTTTCATGGAACAATAACTGTTTATGAGTACTTTTGTCTTCAATAACTGCAAAAGCTCTTGTCTTTGCACCTGCACCTGTTACAGTACCTATAAGTTTTAAATTTAAATCTGTTTTTCTAAGATTACTTGTATCTTTTTTTAAAATTTTATTGTTTTTATTGAGTTTTGTTTTTTGAGTATCAACTTTAAATAAATTTCTTTTTATTATTTTATCATAATGATTTTTTGGGAAAAAATTATTTTTAGATTTTTTAATCTTATTATCAGTAGTATTACACTCAACAGAATAATCATGAGACAAAGCAACTTTTGCATCAATATTTTTATATATAATTTTTACACAAAAAAAGAGTGTAAAAGCTGATAAAAAAGTATTTATGATTATGAATAAATATTTCATAGGCTAATCTTAATACAGTCCTTTATTTTTTAGAAGGGTAAAAAATATTTAATATATAACGGTTGAGCTCACTGGTTTTTACGGAGCGTAGCGGAAAAATGTCAGGTGCAACGATTTGTTATGCCTTTATTCGTAATCAATTTTTATTTCTTCTATTTCTTTTATTTCTTTGTTTATTATCTCTTTAATTTCTTCAATTTTCATATATTTATGTGCTATTTCTTTTTGTGCTTTTAAATCAAATTCATCGTTTTTATTTATCGGATATGGAACTTTAATTTTAGCGACTTTCAATTGTCTTTTTATATTCAGTTTTAATGACCAAAGGTCTGTGATGGTCATTTGTTGTAAACTTATTTGTATGAACCAAAAACATAACCAACAGAACCTTCTCTATTCCAACCTAAACAATCGCTAAAATATTTTACGCTATCTAAATCATCTTTTATGTAGCCAATAGGTTCTTTTTTTATTTTACCTCCATAAACTGGAATATTTCCTTTATTATTTCTAATAAATGTTTTAGTAACTCCTTTAATTGAGGGTAAATCAAATATTTTAGAGATTGTGGAATCCTTATAATTATATGCACCTTTTATCTCAACACTTAATTCATTTATTTTTTCTCGGTATTCTTTTACTTGTTTCTTTATTTCTTGAACTGCATTATATTTTTCAATTATTTTTTTCTGCTTTTCTAAATCAATATCTCCATTTTCATCAAAAGGGATGTTAATTTTCACACTTGACATATTTCTTAAGGAAGCACGTAATTCTCTATCAAAACCGTATTTATGTTTGATAGTTTCTAACTGTATCATTAAATACTTCGGTAAGATATTATCTTCTAATATTCTGATAGAACCACAATGGTCTGTTGTAATGAAAGGTGTGGATTTAGGAATTGAATTGAACTCAAAGTCTCCATCAATACCCCATAAAACGAAGTTGTTATTAAAATCTATTATATTGTTTTTATTTGAATATCCAACTGGTTTGAAAACATTTGCACTATAAATTGGGAAGTCTCCGCTAAATTTTATTAAATCTTTTTTTACAATTCTTTTCCCTATTGATAAATTGAAATATGTTTTATCATTTAAATATATTTTTTTAAATTTAGTTACTTCTTTTTTTTTTAACGATATTTCTTTTGCAATTTCACTAAATTCATCTAATGTTGAAGCAATATCTTTAATTAAGTCGCCAAATTCTTCTGTGGATATTATCTTTTCTTCTTCTTCAATTCCTAATTCAATTTTCTCTTCTTTTGTCCACCAACGGTCTATTGACCAATGTTCATTTGGTTGAAATTTAGAAATTGGCTGAACTTTACATCTTTTATCGTCTGTTCTAAAATATTTTTGTGCTCCGTTGAATTGTTTAAACCAAATTACAGCTTCTGACAAATCATTATCTGTAATATCAAAACGATAAATGTCTCGACTTTCTCCAATTTCACTAACGAGATAAGTGAAGACTGGCGCTTTTTGCACTTCCTTTTTATCATTTTTCTTTGTTATTGCCAGTATGTATGTTTTCTTTGGTGTGGTAAAAAATGTTTTTTCTGGTAAAGAAATAATTGCATCCAAATAACACTCGTCAAGAATAAACTTACGCAATTTTGCATCATTTTGGCGATTAAAAATACCATCAGGAACAATAACAAATGCTTTCCCATTAGGCTTTAAAGCTTTTATTATCCATTCCATAAAAAGCCCTTCAACACCCATTGCATTTACTTTGTAGTAATCTTGAAGTTCTCCGTCTTTTTTTATTTCTTCTTTTAAGTTACTGCTACCACTGGTTACATAAGGTGGATTTGTAAGAATAATATCATATTTTTCTTTAACTGGCTCTGCAAGTGTGCCAAGAATAAAATTTGTTTTAAGAGTAAAACTATCGTTAAAAAGTTTAGCAAAATCTTTTGTAAGACCAGAATTATCTTTTATTAAATCAGAAAAATAAATCAACATATTGGCTTTTGCCAATATGATTGTTTTTTGTTCGTCTTTATCAAAACCTTTATCAAAACCTTTATCAAAACCGTGAATTGTAATTTTTGATAAAATACTACCTTTGTCAATTTTGTAAAATTGTTCTAATTTTGTCTTTATAGGTTCTAAAAGGAATTTTCCTACTCCACAAGCTGGGTCGCAGATACTTACTCCATCTTTGATATCATCTTTTGTCATTTCCACAATTGCTTTAACGACTTTTAATGGGGTGAAAAATTCCCCCCCCAATTTTTTTTACTAATACTTTCTTTTAAAAAACTTTCAAAAAGTTGGCTCTTAAAATCATAATCAATGTGCTCAAGTTTTCCGTATTCTTTGAATTTTAGTAGGACTTTTTTAAAAACCGTACTATATCCTTTTACTGCTTTTTGATCTTTGCTTACAAATATAGTCCCGTTAATAATAGTTGTCTTATCAATTTCATTTCTTGGAAATAAATCTTTTATTTTTGGTCTAATATTTTTTGCATAATATTCTAATGGAAATTCATTGTTTCTTTTTTTATATAATGCAATTAGGTAATCAAAATTTTCAGGCTCTTATAAAACTTCCAAATCACTTAAATATTTAAAAATAAAAAGTTCTACAAAAGTATAAAGGCAATTTTCAGGTGTTGCTCCACTTACCGACCATATATCTTGCCAAATTTGTTTTGCCAAGTCTGTTGGATTAACTAATTTTTTAGGTTTTATTTGGTCATTTTTTTCATTTATTGAATTATTTATCTTTTCAATAAATTCTGGTAGTTTTTCATCTTTGGGGTCAAAAGTTTTCTTAATGATTTTCCCTGTTTCTTCTTGAATAAAATTTCCAGTTAAAACATTAACCCAAATACTTTCTTGTCCATCAGTTGCAATCAAAATATTGGTTTTTAACTTTCTTGCTACTTCCAATTCTTGTTTAATTGCCTTTTGCTTTTTTACTTTTGTATTAAATTCAGCAGGTTTTTTATATTCAATAACTGCGATTACATTTTTCTTTTGAACGATTAAAGGATCTACTCTCTTTTTTTCTTCTTTCCCGTAATCAACATTTCGAATTATGCCATTTTCTTTTAATTGTTTCGTTGTAGTTGCACCAATGTTATAAAAATCCCATTTCCCAATCTTTTCAGGATTATTTATAAGGTCTTTTTGTATTAATTCTTCACTCATTTTGATTCTCCATTTGTTTTTGGCTTATCCCAATACGGAGATTTACATTTTGGGCATACTCTGGGTAATTTTTTCATATTATCAAATAATTTATAAAAAAAGTTCATATTATTTTCAAAGGCATAACCAGATTATAAAATAATAATTACAAAAAACTCTTTACAACAAACAACCATGAACAAACACAAAAATATTAAATAGATTAATTGCTGCATAGTCTGCTTTTACATGGAACAGGGGCAAGGCATACAACATTTTAAAACAGGGTTTAGGCAAAAATTATTGGTGCTATAAACTAGAACCGTAAAAAATCCTAGAACACATCAAAAAACATAAATTCCTTTTTTCCATTCATAGGCTTTAGCGTAGCAATACTATATATACTTGCTTGCGCTGAATTTTTCTAGATATTTTTTGTTGTATTGCCTGATAGTAACTTCCATGGTCAGATGGGCACAAAAGGCATGAAATATTTATAGAAATTAAAAAACAGCCTAGTGTTTTAAGACCTTTATCCAAACGCATTTTTTATAAAAATACTTTAAAAAAAATAAATTTTTTTCTCTAATTTTTAATCTAAAAAATGTTTGTAAATGCCTATAGATAGGGCTTGTTCTCTCTTTTGTTTCAATTTCAGGTGCGAGGTATTACAATACATTTTAACCATAAAATTTCAACAAAATCGAGCATTGTGAAAAGCTCTTGTTTCATATAAAAGACTAATCAACAGAAAATAATTTTTTTTAAATGTGTTGGTTTCGTGTATATGACTTGGCAAATGTCATCTATATTTTAGATTTAGATTTTTTATAGCATCACTGTATAGTATAATATATAGTATATAATGGTCAATAAGTTGTTAGGAATCTAGAAAAAAGCATTTTAAATTATAGGATGTAGCTATTGTTTGACACGAGACCTTTGTACAAACGCATTTTTTTATAAAAATACTTTAAAAAAAATAAATTTTTTTTTCTAATTTTTAATCTAAAAAATGTTTGTAAATGCCTATTTTTACAAAATTATTAATATATAGTCTTTTCACAAAATAGTAATGGCGCAGAAAAATTCTGCATTATATTTATAAATTATATATGGAGATATTTATGGAATTTTTAAAGAATCTTACTGTATTATCCCTTGAACAGGCAACCGTTGCACCATATTTAACATATAGGTTAGCACAGGATGGCATGAATGTTATAAGGCTTGAACATCCTATTTATGGTGATCCAAATCGATTTATTGGAGAAAATGTTTTAAATGAAAAAAGAATGAATTCATATTTTCTTTGCATTAATTCCGGGAAAAAAGCCTTGACCTTAAATTTAGCTGATTTAAAAGGGCAGGAAATATTTAAAGAATTAATTGCAAATCTTAATGTTGATATTTTTATTACTAATCAATTGCCTAAAAATTATGAGAAACTTGGCATTGCCTATGAATTAATCAGGAAAATTAAATCTGATATTATCTGGCTGGGTCTTACTGGATTTGGTCCTGATTCTAATGAGGGTGCTTATGATCCCATTTTACAGGCAAGATCGGGATTAATGGAGCTTACTGGAGAAGCAGATGGGGATCCTCAGGTAACAGGTGTTCCTTTGCCTGACATGGGAACTAGTGAACATGGATATGGGCTTTTAATGAAAGCTCTATTTAAACGAGCAATTACAGGAAAAGGCACTTGTATTAATTTGTCCATGTTTGAATCAACAGTTTCCTGGCTTACAGTTCCAATTGCCCTTGCAAAAAGTTTTAATGCCAGTATTTCTCGTCGAGGAAACACTCATGAGTTTTTTTGTCCTGTATCAGTTTACAAAACCAGCAATGGCTATATTTATCTTGCTGTGGGAAATGATCGTCAGTGGGAAGCTATGGTTTCTCAAAATATGTTTAAATCCCTTGCAAAACAAGAATATAAAAATAATCAAGGCAGAATTTCCAATGTAAAAAATTTAAATAAAGAAATTAACACCATTACTAGGCAGCATACTTCAGAAGAACTTATTAAGTTATTTAATTCCATTACAGTGCCTATTTCAAAAATAAAAAATATTAATGAAGTAGTGGAAGACCCTTTAGTAGCAAAAAGTATTTTAACATCAATTGATCCTGTTACAGGAACTAAAATAACTCTTGCACCTCCGCCTAATATGACTCCTTTTCTTGATCAATCCAATAAAAAACTTTCTTTCTATTTGATAACTTTGTATAATGGTTAATTATACATGACTTGGAGTTTAAGAGTTGTTTTAAAAGGGAGATAAAGATTATGAATATAATAGTACTTATAAAGCAGGTTCCCAATACTACAAAGGTAAAGCTTGACCCTATAACCGGGAGCTTAATTAGAAAGGGTATTGAAAGCATTGTTAATCCAGATGATCTTCATGCACTTGAGGCAGCTTTAACTATTAAAGAAAAAACAAAAGGAAAAGTTACAGTAATTTCAATGGGACCTAATCAAGCTGTGGATGTTTTAACTCATGCAATGGGCATGGGAGCAGACAAAGCAGTTCTGTTATGCGATACAGCATTTGCTGGAGCTGATACATGGGCAACTTCTTTAACATTAAGTAAAGCTATTAAAAAAATTAATGATTATGATCTTGTTATTTGCGGACATCAGGCAATTGATGGTGATACTGCACAAATTGGTCCTCAGGTTGCAGATTGGCTTAATATTTCTCAGGCAACATATGTTAAAGATATTGAAACAATTAATAATAAAGAGATTATTGTTAAAACATGGCTGGAAAATGGATTTAAAAGAATTTCCTGTGATTTACCTGCATTATTAACTGTAATAAGTGAAATTAATGAACCAAGATATCCTAATATAGAATTTATGATACAAGCATGTCTGGATAAAGCACCTATAAAAATATGGAATGCAGCAGATATTGGAGTAAATACATGTGATGTTGGACTGGAAGGTTCAAACACCCATGTTATTAAAACTTTTACACCAGATTTTAAGCGCCAGAATGAAACTCTTACAGGCAGTAAACAGGAAAGTGTATCACAACTTCTGGAACGCTTGAAAAAAAGTGATACCACAATAGCGCATATTTTTTGATACCTATAAAATAAAAAATTCTTGTGCCAAAAAGACCTAATATTGTGTTATACAGTCGTGGTAGTGCATTTAAAAAGCCGTAGAAAATACAGAATTAAAGGAATAAAAATATGAATGAAATTATTTGTCCAAATTGTAAAAAAACTTTTAAAGTAGATGCAACCGGCTTTGCTGATATTCTTAAACAAGTTCGTGACCATCAATTTGAAGAGGAACTAGCAAATAGACTAGCCATTGCAGAAAATGAAAAAGATAGTGCAGTTAAACTCGCAGAAGCTAATATTAAAAATACTTTACAAGAAGAAATAGCAAAAAAAGACACAGAAATCGCTGAAATGAAATCCAAAATTCAGAATGCAGAGACAGAGAAAAAACTTGAGGTTTCAGAAGCTATTAAAAAAATAGAAAAAGAGCGTGATGACCTTACTAATGATTTAAAAATAAAAGAAACTGAACAAAAACTACTTGCACAATCAGTTAAAGAACAGTTTACCAATAAACTCATTGTAAAAAATGAAACCATAAAAATGAAAGATGATGAAATTGATCGTCTTAAAGACTTTAAACAGAAACTTTCAACAAAAATGGTTGGTGAAACTTTGGAACAACATTGTGAAGTTGAATTCAATAAACTGCGAGCAACAGCCTTTCAGAACGCTTATTTTGAAAAAGATAACGATTCAAGAGGAGGTGGTAAAGGTGATTTCATTTATAAAGAAACTGATGAGGCAGGAAATGAATTAATTTCAATTATGTTTGAAATGAAAAATGAGAATGATGAAACTGCAACTAAAAAAAGAAATGAGGATTTCTTTCCAAAACTAGATAAAAACCGTAAAGAAAAGGATTGTGAATATGCAGTTTTAGTGTCTCTTTTGGAATCAAAAAACGAATTCTACAATACAGGTATAGTTGATGTTTCTCATAAGTTCGAGAAAATGTATGTAGTACGCCCTCAATTCTTTATCCCGATTATCACACTTCTTAGAAATGCTGCGATGAATTCTATGAAGTATAAAGCAGAATTAAACTTAATGAGAAATCAAAACATAGATATCACCAATTTTGAAGAAAAAGTTAAAGTGTTTAAAAAGGGGTTTGCTTATAACTATGACTTAGCTAGTCGTAAATTTAAAACAGCTATTAATGAAATTGATAAAACCATCAGTCATCTTCAAAAAACAAAAAATGCTCTGATATCATCGGAAAATAACTTACGCTTGGCTAATAATAAAGCAGATGATTTAACCATCAAAAAGCTAACACATGGAAATCCTACAATGAAAGCAAAATTTGATGAACAAAACTAATAATTTGAATAAAAAATAACGCCACAACGAAAAATATACAATAGGTGTATAACAAGTAAATGAACCTGACATTTTGTTCGCTATCGCTCTCAAAATGACAGGTTGTTTACGACGTTGGATTAAAAAATAATAAAAGTGGTTAGTTCCATTTTGGAACATACCACTTAATACGGTGCTATTAAAGGCAAAACACAGACAAAGCAGGTAAAATATTATAATCTTGATGCCATTATTGCAGTTGGATACAGGGTCAACTTCAAAAGGGCAACCCAATTCAGATTTTGCTATAGTCAGTATAATGGTTAAAAAGGCATTGGAATAAATAAAAAAACAAAAAAATAAAAAAGCTAAAAACAAATCGTTGGACCTGACATTTTTTTTGTTCTGCTTAAAAATGCAGGTGAATTTAAACGATATATTATTATAAAAAGGAAAAAAAATGAGTATCTGGATTATTGAAAAACAATGTGACGGATGCAAACTATGTACTCAAGTTTGTCCTTATGAAGGCATTGAAATTACAGATGGAATTGCAAAAGTTACTGAAAGATGTACTTCTTGCGGAGCATGTATTGATATTTGTAAAAATAAGGCAATAGATTCTGATATTACTCAACGGGAAATTCCTGATTTTTCAGCTTATACAGGTATTTGGGTTTTTATTGAACATAACAATATAGAACTTACAGGTGTAAGCTTAGAACTTCTGGGTAAGGCACAGGAACTTGCAAAAGATTTAAATGAACAAGTCTCTGCTGTTCTTATAGGAAAAGATGTAACAAAATTTTGTAATACTTTAACAAAATTTGGAGCTCAAAATATTTATTTTGCTGAACATGATTTGCTGGAACAATATAGAACAATTGCCTATACAAATGTGATTGAAAGTCTTGTGAAAAAATATAAACCATCAATTTTGTTAATTGGTGCTACAACATTGGGAAGAGATTTGGCTCCAAGGGTTTCAAGGCATGTAAAAACAGGACTTACAGCTGATTGTACTGACCTTAAAATTGATTCTGATGAAAGAATTTTGCTGCAAACACGACCTGCTTTTGGGGGAAATGTTATGGCAACCATTGTAAACAAATATTCCAGACCTCAAATGGCAACAATAAGACCTGGAGTAATGGAAAAAATAAAACAAAACTTTTTTACTAATAGCAATATCATTAAATTTAAACCAGAATTACATGAAAAAAATATACTGACAAGGGTTCTTGAAATTATAAAGGAAAAAAAATCAGGTATAGACATTACTAAGGCAAATGTAATTGTAGCTGGAGGACGTGGAATTAATGGCAGACAAGGTTTTGACATGTTAAAGCAGCTTGCTGATTTGCTGGGAGGAGAACTTGCCTGTACAAGACTTGTGGTTGAACAGGGAATTCTTCCTCAACAAGCTCAGGTTGGTCAAACAGGAAAGACTGTTCGGCCTGAAATTTATATTGCCTGTGGAATATCAGGAGCTATTCAACATAGAGCAGGTATGATGGGATCAAGATATATAATTGCTATTAATAATGATCCTGATGCTCCAATTTTTAAAGTAGCTAACTGGAGTATTATAGGTGATGTAAATGAGATTGTACCAGAAATGATAAAGCAGTTGTCCAAAGGAGGTACACCTTAATGGAAAAAATAAAAAAAATTAAAATTAAGAAAAAAAATAAGAAAATTAAAATTAGATCAAATATTGAGAATATGGTTAGAAAAACCATGGCAGATTTTGTTGATAAAGAAGTAATTCCCATTGCAAGAGATTTAGATGATTCTGGAAAATTTCCAGATAAATTATTTCAAAAACTTGCAAAAATGGGACTTTTAGGTATTCGATACCCTAAAGAAGTAGGCGGAGCCGGGGGAAACACAACTCTTTACTGTATTGCTATGCAGGAACTTGCAAGAGGATTAATGAGTCTTGCAGCAACTACTGCTATGCAGTGTCTTATGTCAACTAATGGACTTTATCTTTATGGATCAAAAAAACTTCATAAAGAATTTTTATATCCTGCTTTAAAAGGTGAAAAAATAGGAGCATTTCAGCTTACAGAGCCTGATGCTGGATCAGATTTAAGTGCTGTTAAAACAAGGGCAGAAAAGACAAGTGACGGGTATGTAATAAATGGGATGAAAACATGGTCAACAAGCGGTCCTAAGGCAGATTTTCATACTGTACTTTGTCAGACTGATTCATCTAAAGGCTTAAAAGGATTAAGATTTTTTCTGGTTCCAAAAGATACTCCTGGATTTTCTTTTAGCAAACCATTTAAAACTCTTGGCACAAAAACATCTGTGATTTCTGAAATTTATTTTAATAATTGTTATATTCCAGAAGAATATGCTCTTGGAAAAGAAGGTAAGGGCTTAGATGTTCTTTTAACTATTCTTTCTGAAATTAGGATTATGACAGCTTCTTTAGCTTTGGGACTTCACAGGGCTGCTTTGGATGATTCCATTAAATATTGCAAAGAAAGAGTTCAGTTTAAAAAACCCATTAGTAAATATCAGTTAATTCAGGCAAAAATAGCTAACATGGCTGTAAATCTTGAAGCAGGGCAGCTTATGGTGGATAAAGTAACTCATATGATTGATAAAGGTATTCCATGCTTGAACAATGCTTCTATGGCAAAATATTTTACAGTTGAATCTGCGTGTGAGGCATCAGATTATGCTATGAGAATTTTTGGTGGATATGGATATTCCATGGAATATTCTGTACAGCGATATTACAGGGACAACCGTTTTTTACTTTATGGCGGGGGAACTCATGAAGTTTTACAGACTACAATTGCAAGAGAAATTTTGTCAAAATAAAGATGGTATCGTAAAAATTTTTATATCTAATGTGCTATTATATGAATTAAGTCAAATAAACAGCTGAAGAACTTGTAAAACAACATATTTTAAAGGGCAAAAATGCTGTTTTAAATGAATTAGTAAAAAAAGAACAAAAGGAATATGCATTATGAAAACCAAAAAAATTAAAATATTAATTGCAAAACCAGGTTTGGACGGCCATGACAAAGGTGCAAAAATTGTAGCTCTTGCTTTAAGGGATGCGGGTATGGAAGTAATTTATTCGGGACTTCACCAGACCCTTGAGCAAATTATAGAAACTGCCATTAAAGAATCTGTAAATGTAATTGGATTAAGCATTATGTCAGGAGCACATCTGCCTATATCTGAAAAACTTATTAGTATGATGAAAAAACAAAAACTCAATAATGTTTATTTGACTGTTGGCGGAGTTATTCCTAATCAAGATATCCCTAAACTTAAAGAAATGGGAGTTGCAAAAGTTTTTCCCGGAGGAACTTCTTTTGATGATATTGTTAAAGGTATCAATGAAATTGTTTGATTTTAGGAACTTATATAATGAAAAATAAAGAAAATAATTCATCTAATAAACTAGTTATTTTTCAAAGTAAGGAAATTCGTAGAATATGGCATAAAAATGAATGGTATTATTCTATAGTGGATATTATTTCAGCTTTAACTAACAGCCCAAAACCAAGGCAGTATTGGGGAAAGGTTAAAGCTAGAGAATTTATTCATCTTCAACTGTCCCCAATTTGGGTACAGTTAAAATTGCAAGCCCAAGATGGGAAAATGCGTCAAATTGATTGGTAAAACAAATATGAAAAATAAGAATTTGAAACCAAACAAAATGAATTTTAATAAACTTGTTAAAGTTATTAAACAGATAAATACTGAATTTTCTTTTCAAGTAAGTCGGGCTGTTAATGTTAATTTGACTCTTCGCAATTGGTTTGTTGGCGGATATATCCATGAATATGAGCTTTTAGGAAATGATCGTGCTGTTTATGGAGAAAAACTTATTCAAAAATTATCTCAATCATTTTAAAGGTTTTTAGAATTTTATAAATATTGGAATTTTATGAATATTGATGGCTTAGTATAAAAAATAATTTTTAAATAAAAAGGTAAAATATTATGGGCGTTGCAAAATATATTAAAAATAAAAAAAACGGGATACAAGATGTAACTTACCAGTCTGGGATAAAGGTAAAACCTGTTTATGGTCCTGATGATCTTGAAAAAGCAGGATTTCAATATAAAAAGGATTTGGGAGATCCCGGAGAATATCCCTTTACCAGAAGTCTTCATCCTCAGAGCTATCGAAGCCGTGCATGGACTACAAGACAATACACAGGATTTGGCACTCCAGAAGAAACAAATGAACGATTTAAACTTATGATTGCAAATGGTCAAAATGGGTTAAATGTTGCCTTTGATCTGCCAACACAGATGGGGTATGACTCTGATCATGCTTTAGCTCAAGGAGAAGTTGGGCGCGTAGGTATGGCTGTTGATTCTCTTAAAGATTTTGAAACAGCTTTTGCAGGCATTCCCTTAGACAAAATCGGATCAGGTTTAACTATTAATGCTGTTGCAACTATTATGATGGCAATGTATCAGGCAGTTGCTGAAAAATTCGGGTATTCCAAAGATCAAATTTCTACAACTCCTCAAAATGACATTTTAAAGGAAATGATTGGCAGAGGTGCATGGATTTTTCCAGTGGAGCATGGAGTAAGACTTGTTGGGGACAGTATTGAATATGCTGTTAAGGAACTTCCAAAATCAAACCCTGTAAGCATTTGCGGATATCATATTCGTGAATCAGGAGCAACTCCTGCCCAAGAAATAGCTTATGCCTTTGAAATAGCAAAAGCTTATATTGATAATGTTGTTAAGCGTGGCATTCAACCTGAAGAATTTGTTGGACGATTTTCTTTTAATTTTAATGTTTATGGTAATTTATGGGAACAAATTGCTAAATTTAGGGCAGCAAGAAAGCTTTGGGCAAAAATGTTAAAAAATGAATATAAAGTTACAGAAAAGAAAAAGCTTTTTTTACGGGGATTGTTTGGAGGTGGTGGTTCAGGTCTTACCAAAGAACAGCCGGAAAATAATATTATGAGAAGTGCTTATTATGCCCTTGGTGCAGCTCTTTCAGGAGCTCAAACCACAGCATTATGCTCTTTTGATGAAGCTTATACTATTCCAACTCCCAGGTCTGCACTGCTTTCTCTTCGAACCCTTGAAATTCTTATGGATGAAGTTGGTCTAAGAGATACTGTTGATCCTCTTGCAGGCTCTTATTTTATTGAAACCCTTACCCTTGAAATGGAAGAAAAAATTCTTGAAGAAATGAATAAAGTTCAACAAATGGGCGGTATGGTTAAATGTATATCAAAGGGTATTATTCAGAGAAAAGTGTCAAATCAGGCATATGAATTTGAAAAAGGATTGCAATCTGGTGAATATAAAAAAGTCGGGCTTAATTTACCAGACAATAAAAATTCTGAAAAAACAAATGTGGAACTTCATGGATATAATGAAGAATGGGCAGAAAAATCCAAGTCAAATTTAAAACAACTTAAAAAAACTAGAAATAATAAACAAGTAACTCAAACCTTAAATGATCTTGAAAAAGCAGCTAAAACAAATAAAAATGTTATGCCATATCTTGTAAAATGCTGCCATAGCTATGCAACAGTTGGAGAAATGACACAAGTATTTAGACAGATTTTTGGAGAATGGAACGAACCTGATTTTTATTGATTTATATATCTTTTTTCGCTGTATTTAATTTTTTATTAATATAAAAGGAAATGATTATGAAAAAATATTTTTGTTATTTAACGCTTCTAACGATGACTGTTATTCTTTTTGCTTGTGGTGGTGGAAGTAGTGACTCAAAAAAAGACGACCAAAGTTTTGCAATTTCAGGAACTGCTGCAAAGGGAATTATTAAAAATGGTACAGTAACAGCTTATGAACTAAATACTAATGGTTCTGATCTTGCTGAAGTAGGTACCGCTACAACAAAGGATGATGGATCATATAGCTTATCTCTTGGTACAAATTATGGTGGGGGTGTTATTAAAATTCAGATTACTAATGGCACAGATTCCCAAATGAAATGTGACGCTTTTGATGGTTGCGGTGATGTTCAATTTGGAGAATGGATGAACTTACCTAATGGCTTTTCTATGGATGCTGTGGTAAAACCAACGGAAGGAAAAAATGTAGTTCAAGTTACTCCATTAACCCATATGGCCACAGCAAGAGCCTTGGAAGCTAATATTGTTGACGATCAAGCTGTTGCAAATGCAAACAGCGAAGTTAATCAGATGGTTGGAGTTAATATTATCACAACTAAAATCGTTGATATTACTGTTCCAGACTCTTGCAAAGGAACTCTAAATGAAAACGGCAGATATTACGCATTCTTTAATGCCGGAATTGCCGGTATGTTAAATGAGGATGGTGTGGGAACTCTTGTCGAAAAACTTGATGGGCTTGCAAATTCATTTAAGGATGGTCAGCTTAGCAACATTGAAATTAAAAAGATACTTGACAGCCTTAAAGAAGCGACAGAAAGCGCTTCAGCTTCAACTAATAATGATATTTCAGAGATTTTTAAAGATGAGATAGACCTTAATAATATTAATATTCAAAGGATTGAAGCCGAAATAGAGAAAAGTGGGGACGGGAGTTATGACCCTGAGCCTTATAAAGGGGCAGGGTTGAAAAAAATTGATCAGGTGAAATTATTAATACAGGATGCAAGAACTTTAGTTGAACAGATTATTACTGAATATGAGACTCCAATAGAAGCTCTCGATGTTGACGCTGATGCTATTGAACAAGTTATGAATAAAGATGTTCAAATTATGGCACAACTGCTTGGCGAAACTGTTGACCAGGTAATTACATATGTAGATAATTTAACACCTGCAGTAACTGTTGATAATATACTAACTAATTCACCATATACTATTCCAATTAAAGATGATGGTGATTCAAGCATGGGATCGGTAACGGCTGTATTCAAATCAGAGACAACGGGTCTTTCATTGACAATTAATGGATCTTTAACCGGTGAGCAGACTGTTGAAATAGAAGAAGATGATCCTTATACTGGTACAAAAACAGTTACAATCACAGATCTGACTATTGCCACGAACATAAATGTTGCGGATATTGAAATAAGTGAAAATTTACTTTCCGCTATTACTGCTCAAAATGTTCAAATTACTGCAAGTGGAAAAATCGGAAACGATGAAACGTTTATTGAACTTAAAAATACTGTATTATCTGTCGGAGCTACAGAAAGTGTAAAATTTGAATTTAACAATGATAAACAACAATTTCTTTCCTCTGCTTCTTTTAAAGGAGCTATTAAAATTAAAGCTGCAGAAGCAACTTTTTCAGGAGATGCCGAAATCGTTTTGGTTGCTTTGAATAATAAAATCGTCGGCGAAATTCCGCTTAGTATTCAAAAACTGGCTGTAAACGGTGAATTCACTTCTTCAAGAAAAACTTTCACTTGTGGAACCACTCTTAATATTACAAATGCGGCATCGTTTGATACGTTTGGATATTTAAACTCTGAAGATGAAGATGAAGATGAAGACAATTTTGTTAAGGGCACTATCACTATAAATGCTTCTGTAACGATCCCTGGTATGCCTGTTTTATTGGCAACAGCAACCGCTTCCCGAACTAACTTTAGAGGAGGCTCAGCATCAATAACTTTAACTCATGAAGGTAATAGTTATACTATTGTAGCTAAATCCAATGATTTGACTGTAGAAAATGGCGAGATCGGAATTGTAACTATAACAAATCCTGATGGTGTTGTAATTGTTGTTAATGTTGACAGTAATGATAATGAAATTACCGGCAAAGCATTTGTAACAGATACTCAAGTAGCAACGATAGCGTCAGGAGGTGTTTTACCAATCATTCGTTATACTGATGGAACTTTTGAAAGCCTTTATTAACAAGGACTTAATTTGAGTTTAAAATTACACATAAAGGGGTGGATTATTCCACCTCTTTTTATTTATTGCCTTTTGCAGAGTAGTATTATTTATGCCGGCTCGCTCACCCCTTTTTTCAAAACAGATATCTTTGCCTATAGTGAACCTATTGCGGTAAAAGCGGCTTTATTTGATGATGGTAAAGGAAGGTACTCAAAGGGAAAACGTCAATTTGCATGGAGTTGGCTTGAGCTAGGTTTTTTATGGCAACAGAAAGTGGGATTCAGCTTTCTACGGCGTTATGACTATGATCTTCGCTTTTCCAAAGACACTGCAAAATTGTATGGAATGACAGTAAACAAACAGGACCTGCCCGTAGGAAGAGAGTTCTTTGTTGATCTTAAAACCGATATTTTCCATGCAAAAGGGCTTCGGATTAGTTATAATTCATTTCTGTTTGACAGGCTGAAAATCACCACAGGCCTTAGTTATTTACAGACCGGTTATTTTATTAATGGCGATCTGCACGGAAGAGCCACCGTATTGGCCGAAAATGATTATGATTATGTTGCAGATGTTGATTATCAGTATACAAAAGATGAATTATTCGACCGCTCAGTAAACGATATTAATGGCCATGGCTTTTCCCTCGATATTGATGCGTATTTAGATATAACCCCGGCATGGTCGGCACAATTCAAAATTACAGATCTTCTCAGTTGGATATATTGGAAAAATCTGCCACAGACTGTTGCAATTACTACGTCAGATCGAAAAAAATTTGACAGTGACGGTTATATCCATATTAACCCGACTCTGACAGGTAGAGAAGGAGAACATTCTAACTATACCCAGATTTTATCACCCCGCAGTATGCTAAACATAAAATATTCATACTTTCATTATACCGCTTTCATTGAAGGATATTATCAATATGATTTTTTACTCTGGAATACAGGCTGCAGTATTAAAACCGGTGTAGGGAATGCACTGATAAAATATTGGCCTAAAAATGAAGCTGTAACCATCGGTTATAAATATCAAAAATTTGAAATAGAAATTACAGCGGATCATTTTGAAATTGATAAAGTAAAAATGTTTCAACTATTTATTGCTTATGAATTTTAATATTAGCCATAGCTTTTCACTGTAAATAACTAACCTTACAAAAAAAGAGGACTGCCAGAAAATACCATTACAGACAATTTAATTATTAAAGGTAATAACCTTTTAGCTTTGCACTCTTTGAAAAAGGAATTTGCAGGAAAAGTAAAACTGATTTATATAGACCCGCCTTATAATACTGGAGGAGAAGCAGAGACTTTTACATATAATAATAACTTTAATCATTCTACTTTTTATACATTTCTAAAAAACAGACTTACAATTGCAAAGCCAATGCTAAAAGAAGATGGTTTTATTGCGATAGCAATTGACCATTATGAATTGTTCTATTTAGGGGTAATTGCAGACGAAATTTTTGGTAGAGAAAATAAACTTGGTGTTGTTACAGTTGTTCATAAACCAGAAGGACGAAATCAAGAAAAGTTTTTTGGAACTTCTAATGAGTTTATGCTTGTTTATACAAAAAACAAAAGTGTTGCAAATTTTCAGAATGTTATATTGGATGAAGAATTAGCAAAACGATATGACAAAGAAGATAATGAAGGGAAATATAGACTAAAAAACTTTATAAGATTAACTGATGGAAAATATAGTTTGCGTGAGAATAAACCTCATTTTTATTATCCAATATATGTTAATCCAGAACTAAATGAATTTAGCATTGAAGAAAAACTTGGTTGGACTGCTTGTTTACCCTATAACCGACAAACAGATTGAAAGAACATGGAAAACAACAGAAAAAACATTTTTAAAATTGGTGGATGAAAATAAGATTGTTGCAATAAGGGAGAACGAAAATATTGTTCTTTATGAAAAATTAAGAGAAAAGCAAGTTATTAAAACACACTGGATAAAAAAAGAATACCACGCATATCATTTCGGTACAAAACTTTTAGAAAATACCCTTGGAAGAAAAGAATTTAGTTTCCCAAAATCATTATATACTGTTTTTGACACAGTCAAGTTAATGACAAATTCAAATGATTTAATACTAGATTTTCACGCAGGAAGTGGAACAACTGGACACGCAATTTTAAAATTAAACGAGGAGGATAATGGAAATAGGCAATTTATTCTTGTTGAGCAATTAAATGAACACATTGATATTTGCATTGAACGAATACAAAAAGTTATAGAACAAAACAATATTAACGATAATTTCACATATTTAGAACCCAAAAAATACAATCAAACTTTCATTGAGTAGATTGAAGAATCTAAAGACACTAAGACCTTGTTGAAAATTTGGGAGCAGATGAAAGCAAAATCTTTCTTAAACTACAATGTTGATATTCAAAAACAAGATGAACATATTGAAGAATTTAAAAAGTTAGAATTAAAGCAACAAAAAGAACATCTCGTTGAGTTGTTGGACAAAAACCAGTTGTATGTAAATCTTTCATCAATAAACGATAAAGACTTTAAAGTAAGCAAGGATGAGAAGCAAGTAACCAAAGATTTTTATCAAATGGGAAAATAAGGTATGAGCAAAGAAACAAGCATAAAATTATTTGAGCAAAGGCAAGTCCGTACATACTGGGATAATAATCAAGAAAAATGGTATTTTTCTATTATTGATGTAATAGTAATTCTCACTGAAAGCCCACGTCCAAGAAAATATTGGAATGCCTTAAAAAGTAAGTTGAATAAGGAAGGAAGTGAACTGTCCCAAAATATAGGACAGTTGAAAATGAAAGCAGAAGATGGGAAAATGCGTCTTACTGATGTTGCAGACACAGAACAATTATTCAGGCTTATTCAGTCTATTCCTTCACCAAAAGCAGAACCCTTTAAGATATGGATAGCCAAAATTGCAAGAGAAAGAATTGATGAAATTGAAAATCCGGAACTTTCCTTTGAAAGGGCTATGGAAACCTATCTAAAAAAAGGATACAGCAAAAACTGGATAAATCAACGACTTAAAAGCATAGAAGTAAGAAAAGACCTAACAGACGAATGGGACACAAGAGGAATGAAAAAGGGTTTGGAGTATGCCATACTAACCAATGAAATTACAAAAGCTTGGAGTGGATTTGATGTAAAAAATTACAAAAAACTAAAGGATTTAAAAAAAGAAAATTTAAGAGATAATATGAGCAATTTAGAACTGGTACTCAATATGCTCGCAGAAGCTACAACTACCGAAATTAGCAAAGAAAAGAAACCTGAAACTTTTGAACAAAATAAAACAATAGCAAATCAGGGTGGTACAATTGCAGGAAATACACGCAAAGAAATTGAAGAAAAAACAGGAAAAAAAGTTATAAACAAACTTTCCGCAAAAGATTTTTTAGAAAACAAAAAGAGATTAGAGTAATGGCATTTTTATATAATATATTTGATAATCATTTTGCGAGAGAGGCTCTTGAACAGGTTGTTGTTCCTAATTACATTTCTGACAACCTAAAATATAATATTCGTCCATATCAAGAGGAATCGTTTAAAAGATATATCTATTCTGATTCAAAAGATTTTGACGGCAAACCAAACAAACCTGTTCATTTGTTATACAATATGGCAACTGGCAGTGGTAAAACTTTGGTAATGGCTGGTTTAATGCTTTATCTTTTTGAAAAAAGTTATCGTAATTTTCTGTTTTTTGTAAATTCAAATAACATCATCAATAAAACCAAAGATAACTTTCTAAATCAGCAGGCATCAAAATATTTGTTCAGCAATAAGATTGTTATTGATGGAAAAGAAGTATTAATAAAAGAGGTTGATAATTTTGAAGAAGCAGACAAAGAAAATATCAACATCAAATTTACCACGATACAGCAATTACATATTGATTTAAACAACACAAAAGAAAATAGCATAACCTATGAAGATTTTAAGGATAAGAAAATTGTTCTAATTGCTGATGAAGCACATCATTTAAGTTCTGCAACCAAAAACAATGACGGTTTATTTTGTAGTTGGGAAGGAACTGTAATGGAAATTCTAAAACAAAATTATGATAATATTCTTTTAGAATTTACAGCTACATTGGATTATAAAAATCAAGAAATTACTAAAAAATATCAGGATAAAGTAATTCAGAAATACGATCTTGCTGATTTTAGAAAAGATAAATATTCAAAAGAGATAAACCTTTTTAGGTCGTTGTATGATGAGCAAGAACGAATAATACAAGCCTTAGTTTTAAATTTATATCGTCAAGAATTAGCAACATCAAAAGATATTAATTTAAAACCTGTAATTCTTTTCAAAGCGAAAAGAACCATAAAAGAATCGGAACAGAACAAACTAAATTTTCACAAATTGATTGGTGATTTTTCTGCTGAAATGGTTGATAATATTCAAAAAACATCAACTGTTGACATTGTTCAAAAAGCATTTGTATTTTTTAAAAGCAAAAATCTCTTATCAACAGAAATTGCAAAACGCATAAAATTTAATTTTAAAGAAGAAAACTGCATAAGTGCCAACAACGACAAAGAAGCAAAATTAAATCAAATTCGCTTAAACACATTAGAAGATGAGAACAATCCAATTAGAGCAGTTTTTGCTGTGCAAAAATTAAATGAAGGTTGGGACGTTTTAAATCTGTTTGATATTGTCCGATTGTATGAAGGGCAAAATACTGGTGGAACAAATACAACTATTGGGAAAACAACACTTTCAGAAGCTCAATTAATTGGTAGAGGTGCAAGATATTTTCCTTTTGCATTAAAAGAGGGACAAGACCAATTTACTCGTAAATATGATGATGATACTTCTAATGATTTAAAAATTTTAGAAGAATTATATTATCATACAAAAGAGGACAACCGATATATCTCAGAACTGAAAAAAGCTCTTGTTGAATCTGGAATTTATGAAGATGAAGACAAACTGGAAACAAAACAACTTATACTTAAATCAGATTTTAAAGAAACCAATTTTTATAAAACAGGAAAGGTATTTTACAATAAAAGAGTTGAGAAAAGTTACAATAATGTAAAATCATTTTTTGATTTAGGAGTTAAAAAACGAAATTTTGTTTTTACTCTTTCATCCGGTAGAGGCAGAATATTAAGGTTTTTTGAAATGAAAAGTCCTAAATCAAAGAATGAGGTAGATATAGAAAAGGATATTAAAGTTTCTGCAATATCAAATCATATTATCCGCTATGCTTTGGCTCAAAATCCTTTCTTTTATTTTGACAGTTTAGAACGATATTTTCCTAATATAGAATCCTTATCCAATTTTATTAAAAGTAAAGATTATTTTGGTGGTTTAGAAATAACTTTTAATGGAACAAAAACAAGACTTTCTGACATCTCAAACTTTGATTATTTGTCTGCATTACAAGGCCTTTTGCAAACTATTGAAGCAGAAATTAAATTGAACTTAACTGAATATGAAGGCTCAGGATACATTAATAAATATGTTCATGAAGTATTTAAAGACAAAGAAATAAAAGTTTATAAAGACAGTGAACGAGCAGATGCTCAACTTGATGTTGTAAGCGAACCTGAATGGTATGTTTACAATGCGAATTATGGAACAAGTGAAGAAAAAGAATTTGTAAAAATGTTTGCAAGACGCTTTGAAAAATTAGAACAAACCTTTGAGAATATTTACTTAATTAGAAATGAAAGAGCATTAAAAATCATTGATAAACTTGGTAGAGCGTTTGAACCAGACTTTGTTTTATTCTGCAAACAAAAAACAGGGGAAGAATTGACTTATCAAGTATTTATTGAACCAAAAGGAAATCATTTAAAAGCTTACGACAAATGGAAAGAGGAGTTTTTACAAGAAATCAGAGATAAGAAAGAGGTAATTAAAATTCACTCGGACAAATATTTAATAACAGGAGTTCCTTTTTATAATAATGAGAATGAAAATGAATTTAATGAAACATTAAAAAACACTTTAAATGAAATGATTATAATATAAAACAGCTGTGCTTAATGAACAGTAAGATGGAGATGATTGTTTATGAAAAACAGTTGGAGAAATGACACAAGTATTTAGACAGGCCTTTGTAGAATGGAATGAACCTGATTTTTATTAAAAAATTAATTAATGGCTAAAACCTGACAGCATTAAAAAAGGAGAAGGAATTTCATACTAATAAATGTTTGACAACTCCTTTTGATCCATCACATGCTGTTGAGCAGGGCATAAAAGAACTTGCTCAAATAAAACCTGAATTTATGAATAAAGTTAAAGATGTTATCCATGGTACCACTCTTGTTATTAATGCCATTATTGAAAGAAAAGGTGCAAAAACAGGTTTAATCACGACAAAAGGATTTAAAGATGTTTTAGAGCTTGGAAGGGAAATCCGCTATGATGCTTATGATATTTTTAGCCAATACCCAGAGCCTATTGTGCCTCGTTATCTTAGAATGGAAATTGATGAGCGCTTAACAGCAGATGGCCAAGTTTTAAAGGATATAAATGAAAAAGAGGTATTAGATGTACTTAAAAAATTAAAATCTGCCAATATTGAATCATTAGCTGTGTGCTTTATTAATTCCTATGAAAATCCCATCAATGAAAAAAAAATTAAGCAAATTATTGAAAAACAAGCACCAGAGTTGTTTTTATCCACATCTTTTGAAGTACTTCCCCAAATAAGAGAATATGAACGAACCTGTACTACCGCTGTAAATGCCTATGTTAAACCCATTACTTATAAATATTTAGAAAAACTGACAACCAGACTTAAAACTATTGGATTTAAAGGCAAACTTTTTATTATGCTTTCTTCTGGGGGCATAACAAGTGTTGATACAGCAAGGGAATTTCCAGTCAGGATTATTGAATCAGGGCCCACTGCTGCTGTTATTGCATCACAGCATTATGGAAAAATGTTTAATATAAAAGATATGTTCTGCTTTGATATGGGCGGCACAACTGCTAAATCATGCTTAATTCAAAAAGGTCATGCAGGACTTGTATCAACCTTTGAAGTAGGCCGTGTTCAGCGTTTTAAAAAAGGCAGTGGTCTTCCTATTCAGGTTCCTGTTGTGGATTTAATGGAAATTGGAGCAGGTGGTGGAAGTATTGCTAAAATCAGTAAACTTGGGCTTCTTCAAGTTGGACCTGAAAGTGCTGGAGCAGATCCGGGCCCTGCATGTTACAAACAAGGTGGTAAAAATCCAACTGTTACAGATGCTGATCTTATTTTGGGATATCTTGATCCTGATTTTTTTCTTGGCGGTACTATGGCTCTTGATATTGAGCTTTCAAAAAAAGCCATAAAAGAGAAAATTGCCATTCCCCTTGATACAACTATCGTTAAAGCAGCTTTTGGTATTCATGATCTTATTAATGAAACTATGGCAGCAGCAGCTAAAACTCATATTGCAGAAAAAGGTGGAAATCCCAATATAATTACCATGTCAGCATTTGGCGGTGCAGGTCCTGTTCATGCTTATGGGCTTGCAAAAAAAATTGGCGCACCTTTTATTCTTGTACCTCCTCTTGCAGGAGTTGGCTCTGCATTAGGATTTTTTACAGCTCCAGTAGCATTTGATCTTTCAAGAAGTCATATAGTGGCTTTAGAAGATTCAGATTTTAAGGAGCTTGAACAGCTTTTTTATGAACTTGAACAAGAAAGCACAAATATTTTAAAAGATTCTGCAAAAGGCAAGAATATTATTTATAAAAGAACTCTTTTAATGCGGTTTGTGGGTCAAGGTGCTGAAACAGATCTTATTATAAAAAACCAACCTTTTGATACATTTTCTAAACAAGATATTAGAAATCTTTTTGATAAAGAATATAAACGACTTTATGGCAGAACATATCATGAAACTCCAGTGGAATTTGTAACATTTAAGATTAGAGCAAGTCTTCCTAAAAAACCTTTTAAAATTCCTGAACTTTTAAATAAAAATAAAAATATTCAAAAGTGCATTAAAGGTGAACGCTTAGCATTTTCTATTATTAAAAAAGATTATATTCCATTTACTGTTTATGACAGGTCTAAATTATTTGCTAATGCTAAAATTTTAGGTCCTGCAATTATTGAGGAGCGGGAATCTACTATTATAATTGGTGAAGATGCTAATGCAAAAATTGATGAATTTGGTTTTATATGGATTAAATTAAATAAATTGGGTAAAGGTGTGGAAAATGAAAAATAATAATAAAAAATTTGATCCAATTACCCTTGAAATTCTTTGGCGCAGACTTGTTTCCATAGTTGATGAAGCAGATGCATCTGTTGCAAGAACTGCATTTTCAAGTCTTTTAAGAGATGCTCATGATTATACCTGCATGTTTACAGATAGTCGTGGACAAGAATTAGTACAAGGCACATTTTGTACTCCAGGTCAGGCTGGTGCAATGGCTTTAGGTGTAAAAAAAATTATCAATTCCATGCCTATTAAAGATTATAAACAAGGTGATGTTTTTATTGTTAATGACCCTTGGCTTTTAGCAGGGCATTTAAATGATGTTTGTGTTTTAAGCCCTATATTTTTTAAAGGCAGACCTGTGGCATTTACTGCATGTGTGTTTCATCATTCTGATATTGGAGGACGAGTTGCTTCTGACAATCGTGAAGTATTTGAAGAAGGCATTTATATTCCTGTAACAAAACTTTACAATGCAGGAGAACTTAATAAAGATGTTCTTAATATGATAAAATGGAATGTAAGAACTCCTAAAGAGGTTACAGGAGACATACGCTCTCAAGTGGCAGCAAACCATGTTTGTGCTCAAAAAATTATAGAAATGATGAAAGAAGAAAAACTTGATACTTTAGATGATTTAGCAGATGAAATTATTATTAGAACTGAAAATTCCATGCGCTGTGCAATTAAAAAAATTTCTGATGGAACATATATTCATAAAGGCATTATTGAAGGTGCAGGAACAAGACCAGACATTAAAATCAAAATTAGAGTTAAAGTAAAAGAATCTGATATTTATGTAGATTTTGATGGCACATCAAAGCAGGTTGATTGGGGTGTGAATGTAGTTTACAATTTTACTTATGCTTATGTATTTATGGCAGTTAAATCTGCGTTTGATCCTGATATTCCCATTAATGAGGGAGCTATTAGACCAATTAAAATGACAGCACCAAAAGGTTCAATTGTAAATTGCAAATTTCCAGCAGCAGTTGCAGCAAGAATGCAGGTAGGACATTTTATGACTGAAATGGTTTTTAATGCTCTTGCAAAAGCTGCTCCTGATAACATAATTGCAGGTTCAGGCGGAACTCCTGCTCAAACAAATATTTTTTATGGAAAAAGAGCTAATGGCAAACTCTGGCATACCATGATTATTAGAGGCGGAGGTATGGGAGCTTCTTCAAGGTTTGATGGTCATCATTGTGCTATTTTTCCAGCAAATGGAGCAAATACTCCTGTTGAAATTCTTGAAAGCGATACTCCTCTTATTGTTGAAAAACGAGGACTTGTTAAAGATTCTGGAGGTCCTGGAAAACAAAGAGGTGGAATTGGTCGGCACATGATAATAAAAGCTCCTGATAAAGGTGAAAATTTACCTAAAAGAACAACTATTGCCTTGCAGGCAGGCAGATTTATTTATCCGCCTAAAGGTATATTTAATGGTAAAGATGGCTCAAAAGCAAAATTTTTAAAAAATGGAAAAAATGCTGATCCAAGCACGCTTACCTTTTGTGATTCAGGTGATAAAATTTCATTTATAAGTGCTGGAGGTGGTGGATATGGCAATCCTTTTGAACGAGATCCTGAAAAAGTTCAACAAGATGTAAAATATGAATATGTAAGTATTAAAAAAGCAAAAAAAGATTATGGTGTTATAATTGAGCCTGATTCTTTAAAACTTGATGTTAAAGCTACACAAAAATTGCGTAAAAAAATAAATTCTAGAATTTAAAATTAATATAAAATAACAATCAATATATAGGCATGATTGGCTATAAAAATTTGATGATTTTTTAAAAATAACTGATAAAAAAGATATTAAACCATGCAGGAAAAATAAGTCATAATATTGCAATAAAAAAACTTAGAAATAAATATGAAATTTATAGATAAAAAATCAGAAATGAACTTTCTAAGGTTAAAAGAGATTTTATTGAGTATATTAAAATATTCATTAAAAAATTAGAAAATAAAATCGCTAAATAAGATACAATATTTTAAATATAAAGGAACACATATGAATTCATTTAATTATTTATCTCCTAAAACCATTGAACAGGCAATTTCTCTTTCTGGTCAATATGGTGAAAAAGCAAAATTCATTGCTGGTGGAACAGATATAGTGGTTAAGTTAAAAAAAGGTGAAATAAAACCTGAGTATCTTATTTCTCTGAGAAAAATAAAAGAATTAACCAAGTTTTTTAAAGATTATAAAACAGGAGAACTTGTAATTAGTGCTATGGTTACTCATGCCAGCCTTGAAAAATCTTTGATAATTCAAAATAAGTATCCAATTATTTATGATGCAGTATCTAATATTGGGTCATTACAAGTTAGAAATATTGGAACTATTGGGGGAAACCTTATTAATGCTGTGCCATCTGCTGATGGTGCTATTCCATTGATTGCTTTGGATGGAATAGCTGTTCTTTATGGTTCTAATGGTGAACGATTTGTTAAAATAAAAGATTTGTTTGTTGCACCTTATAAAACTATTTTAAAACCAGATGAAATACTTAAAAAAATTATAATTCCCAAACAAGCTCAAAATACAGGAAGTGCTTATATTAAATTTGGCAGAAGAGCTGCCATGGAATTGCCTTTAGTTGGCATTGGAGTTTTATTGATTTTAGATAATGACCTTAAAACCTGTCTTAAGGCAAGAATAGCCTTAGGTGTTGCAGGACCGGTTAGAGACAGCATCAGAGGAAAAGCTTGGTATAGAAAAGAAATAATACAGGTTCAAGTTAAACGCATGGGGCTTAAATGTTTGGAAATAATAAACAATAATTATTGTTAGCTATATCAAAGAGGAAATATGGCACTACCAATTGTAAGTCTTATAATTAGCTTATTAAGTCTTGTAACAGGTATTTTAAGATTATCTGATAATTATCAGATACAAATGTTTGCTATAAGCGGCATAGCGCTCACAATATTCGTTATTTCATCTTATCTTTACAATAAAAATAGAAATACATTAAAGGCTTATCCTAAAAGACCTAAAATTTCATTTGAAGACGAACTTGGTAATGCAAAAGAAATCTGGTTAGCTTGGCATACAGGAAGTGTAAAAGTTGCTCAAGGTGATATTTTTAACAGTCCTAGGCGAATTCGTTTAATATTGACTCATCCAAAATCAAATGCATTAAGGGAAATTGCAAAGAGTACAGATTTATCATTTGAAAAATTATCCTATGATGTACAGGAACTAAGCAAAATAGCAAAAAATAATGGATGCAAAGTAGGATGGTATGATGGACTAATTGGCAATAGTTCTATAATTATTAATCCAGAAAAAAACAATGCATGGGCTAGAATTGAAACTTTTATTCCGTTTATTGAACCTGCGGCTAGACCAAGTATAAAATGTTCACATAAAAACTCAAATGATCTTTTTGAAAACCTAAAGAAAAGTTATGAAAATATGTGGGAATTATCTGAGAAAGTAAAGTAAATCTAAAAAGTCGCTTGAGATTGAATATAACCGCTATTTGTCCCTTGGTTCTATACTGGCAGCAATTATTTTTTCAAAATTTAATTTTATAAAAGGTAAAAAATGGAAAACTGTAAATCTTTATTAAAAAAAGCTATTCTTTTAAAGCCCCATGAACGATTTTTATTAATTGATGGACTTATTCGTACTATTGATGAGCCAAATAAAGATATAGATAGTATCTGGACAGATGAAGCAGAAAAAAGATTAAAAGCTCATCAACAAAGAAAAACAACAGGAATTTCTTTTAAAGATGTTTTTGAAGAAGACCTATAATCATGAAGGTTCTTTTTGATAAACTCACTAGACTATAATTAGATGATGCAATTCAGTTCTATGAAATTAAAGAAAAAGGATTGGGAGAAAAATTTAAACATGCGGTAAAAGCTGGTGTTGCTAGAATTTGTGAATATCCTTACACTTGGCCAAGGGAAAAAGGTGAGTTACAAAGATATCTATTACATAAATTTCCATATAAAATAATATATTCAGTTGAGAAAAATTATATATACATAGTTGCTATTGCACACTGCCATAGACGCCCTGACTATTGGATTGACCGTATATTAAATTAAAATATATAGAAATTTAGTTTTTAAACTTTATGCTCTTTATGCTCTTTATGATAGAAATAATAATATTGAATAATTACACTAGGAGAAACTTTACCTATGACAACAAAAATATCTTTTTTATTAAATAATAATAATATTTCTTATGAGGTTCAAGACCATTGGACCTTGCTGTATCTATTAAGAGAAGAGTTGAATTTGATTGGAACAAAAGAGGGATGCGGAAATGGTGAATGTGGTGCCTGCACAGTTATTGTAGATAAATAGGCAAATGGCAAAACTATTGAAACCATTGAAGGACTTGCATTACAAAGCAATAATACTTTACACCCATTACAACAGTCATTTGTCGATAATGGGGGTATTCAGTGCGGATTTTGTACACCAGGAATGATTATGTCTTCAAAGGCACTTTTGGATGAAAATCCAAATCCTAACCAGGAAGAAATAAAACATAGTCTTGCAGGAAATATATGCAGATGTACAGGATATGTGCAGATTATAGAATCTGTTGAAGCAGCAAAAGGCAAAATTGCACAAAACACGGGAGGCCAAAATGAGTAACTTAAATGTTGTTGGAAAACCAATCCCTAAATTAGATGCAGCTCAGAAAGCTTTAGGCAGAGCTCAATATATTCAAGATATTAAACTTCCTGAAATGCTTTATGGAAAAATTCTTTACAGCAAATTTGCTCATGCCAAAATCATTAACATTAATACTTCAAAAGCAGAAAAACTTTCTGGCGTTTATGCAGTTCTTACAGGCAAGGATGTGCCAAAGAAAATGAAAATGGGATTTTACAAAGATAATCCTCCCATAAAAAAAGATAAAGTATGTTCTTTTCGTGATGAAGTTGCAGCTGTTGCTGCATTAAGCCCTGAAATCGCTGAAAAAGCTTTGAGCCTTATTGAGATTGAATATAAAGAGCTTAAGGGAATTTTTGATCCTGAAAAAGCTATGGAAAAAGAAAGTCCTTTGGTTCATGAATACCATAAATCTAATGTTCTTAAACTCCCTTGGAAACTTCATTATGGAGATGTTGAAAAAGCTGAAAAAGAATCAGATTTTATAGTTAAGGAAAAATTTAAAACAACATGGGTAACTCATTGCTGTCTTGGTACAAGCGGAGCTGTTGCCTTGTTTGACTCCAATGATAATTTAACTATTCATACAAATACACAAATACCCAGCCTTGCTCAAAAAGATTTTTTGGAAGCTCTTAGATCAATGGGACTTGAAAATAAAAGGGTAAGAGTTATTAAACCAACTATTGGAGGTGGGTTTGGAAGTAAATTAGACACCTATGCTTATGAACATATTGCCATTCTTTTGGCACATAAAACAAGAAAACCTGTTAAGATTATTTTTGATAGAAAAGAAGAATTTAAGGCAACTTCCACAAGACAGCCTGCAATTATTTATATTAAACAAGGTTGTAATAAAGATGGAAAACTAACTTTTAGAGATATTAAAATGGTTCTGGACAATGGGGCATATACTTCATGGGGTGCAACTACGCCATCTGTTATGATGATGCCCATAACTTCCCTTTATAGAGTGGAAAATGTAAGATACAAGGCAAAGTGTGTTTATACAAATAATACTTATTCTCAGGCAATGCGGGGATATGGAAACCCTCAGGCAACATTTGCTATTGAATCAAATCTGGATATGCTGGCTCAAAAGGCAGGTATTGATAGAATTGAAATAAGACGAATTAATCAAAATCAGCCGGGAGATATAACGCCTCAGGGATTTAAAATCAGCTCCTGCGGCCTTAGCAAATGTATTGATAAAGTTGAAAAAGAATTAAAAAAAGATTGTAAAAAACAGGAAAATGTTGGAACTGGTATTGCCTCTCTTATTCATGTGGGAGGAGGTGCTAGAATTTATAAGTCTGATGGATGCGGGGTTATCCTGAAAATGGATGATTATGGTAAAGTTGACATTTTTACAGGTGGTACAGACATGGGCCAGGGTCTTGATAATATTACTGCCCAAATTGTAGCAGAAGAGCTTGGACTTTTTGTTGAAGATATTAATGTTGTTCATTCTGATACAGATATATGTCCCTGGGATGTGGGAGCTCATGCAAGTCGAAGTACTTTTGTAGCTGGAAATGCAGCTCTTGGTGCTGCTCAAAAAATAAAGGAAAAAATTTTAAAATTTGCATCAAAAATACTTGATGCTTCTATTAAGGATTTAATTCTTAGAGACAGAACTATTTTTGTAAAAGATAATTCTGAGAAAAATATTCCTCCCAAAAGCATAGCAATAGATAAACTTTTGCGAAAAGCCCATTTTTCACCCAATGGAACAATGCTTATGGCAGACTATTTTTATGATCCTGATAATGAAAATATGGGAAAAGATTTTAAAGGCAATATGTCAGTAACCTATGCTTTTGGAGTTCATGGAGTTAAATTAACAGTTGATAAGGAAACAGGTAAGGTGGAAATTCTTGATTATATTGCAGCCCATGATGTGGGTCGTGCCATTAATCCATTGCTTCTTGAAGGTCAGGTTTATGGTGGTGTTGTTATGGGACTTGGTTATGCTTTAACTGAGGAAGTTATGCATAAAAATGGAGAAAATATGAATGCTGATTTTAGAGATTACAAACTTTTTACAGCAAAAGATGCCATAAAAATCAAAGCCCCTGTTATTGAAACAAATGATAAATATGGACCCTTTGGTGCAAAGGGCATAGGAGAGCCTGGATGTGTTCCCACAGCTCCTGCTATTGCCAATGCAATTTATGATGCTGTTGGTGTTAGAATTAAAGATCTTCCCATTACTCCTGAAAAAGTTTTAGCTGCTTTAAAAGAAAAATCTTTACAGGAATAATTGAAGAGAATTATTTTAAAGAATTAGCCTAATATGGATATTTTTTGAATTTATGAAAACATATTAAAGTTGTAATAATTTTTTGATTTTCAGCTACTATCTTTAAACTCAATTAATATAACAAGGAGAAAAAAAGTGCGATTACCAAGGTTTGAATATTTAAAACCTGAGAATCTTAATAAGCTGCTTCAAATGCTTGCAATTTATAAGAATGATGCAAAAATTCTTGCAGGAGGCACAGACCTTTTAGTTAGAATGAAAAAAGGACTTTTAAAACCAAAATTTGTTATCAGCCTTAAAGATTTAAAGGAATTATCTTATATAAAACAAAATAATGAAAATATTAAAATTGGCGCAAAAACCTGTATTGCTGATATTATTGATTCTAATATTATTAAAAATAAAGCTTATGCACTATTTCAAGCATGTCAAAAAATAGGAGCAGCAACTATTCAGCATTACAAAGGAACCATTGGTGGTAATATTCTTCAAGATAATCGGTGCATTCATTATAATCAATCAGCATTTCATAGATCAGGTCGTGGAGCATGCCATAAAGATGGTGGTAAAATTTGTTATGCAAGAGATGATGCAGATAGATGTTTTTCCACATGCCAGTCAGATGGTGCTACAGCACTTATGGCTTTAGATGCTAAACTAAGTTTAGCAAAAAAAGGCAAAAAAAGAACAATAAATCTTGCTGATTTTTATACATCAGATGGTATTATCCCCTTTATTATTGAACCAGATGAAATTCTTACAGAAATTATCATTCCAATTAAAGATGGTGTAAGTTTCTATAAACGACTTTCCTGTCGTTCTT
Source organism: Desulfobacteraceae bacterium 4572_130 (assembly GCA_002084425.1). Classification (GTDB taxonomy): domain Bacteria; phylum Desulfobacterota; class Desulfobacteria; order Desulfobacterales; family Desulfobacteraceae; genus 4572-130. Next base: position 50,875 of record NBLN01000011.1, read on the forward strand.
CTATTGATTATCCAATTGTTAGTGCTGGAGTGTTTTTAAAGCCATTACAAAAAAATGTACCACTTGAAAAAAACACAATAGATAATGCCAGAATTGTTGTAGGGGCCATAGGAAGATCACCTCTTTTTTTAAGCTCTGCATCATTATTTTTAAAAGGGAAAAAATTTAATGATATAAATGCTTTTAAAAAAGCTTCTAATATTGCCATGGATAATGCATCAACATTTGCAGTTCATAATATAGGTTCAACAACCCTTGAATATAGATGCTCTATGATATTTCAAATGGTATTTCAGGCACTTGAACAAGCAGTAAATCTAAATCAGGAAAATCAAAAATAATGAGTTATAAATCAAAAATTGGATAAAAGTATTAAATGAATAAATTTTACAAAATAAAATCACCAACAGAAATATTATTTAATAATGAAATTGAATTGCTACCTTCTATAACAGAATTATTTGAATATGAATTAGCGTATCTTGAATATAAAATATTACAAAAAAATGAATATATTGAAAGAACTGCATATGGAAAAAGTTTAAACAATAAAAAAAGCCTGCATTTCTTAAAATATTCAAAAATTTCAGAATCTCTTTTAAAAACTCGTTCAGCAGCAACAAATTCTTATTTTAAAAATGGCTTGTTTTCAACAGGTTATGCTACACATAATCAGGTCAAGGCGACAAATCAAAGACTGAAATATCAATAGATCGTCTAATCAAAAAACATTATCTAAATGCAAAATTTATTGGCTTTGTTGATGGAATTGGTTGGTATGTTAGAAAAGGTGATTTGAAAAGAATGGTTACAGCTTATGAAGATGTTTTTACTTTTCATAAGGATGACAAAGATTTGAGCAATTGTTAATAAAGGAGTTTGAAAAATGAGCAAAATTAAATTTGAAGTAAAGGGAATTGGAAAATTAATAAAAGAAGAAAAATTGTGTGTGCCTATTTATCAAAGACCTTTTTCTTGGGGAAAAAAACAAATAGATGAGTTACATAATGATTTAAAAGAAGCTATTGATAGTAATACTGATGAATATTTTTTGGGCACTGTTGTATTAACAAAGATTGAAGGGGAAAATAAATTAGAAATAATAGATGGTCAACAAAGAATTACATCAATAGCTATTTTTTTTGCTACTATTAGAGAGTTTTTTATTTCTGATATGGAGAAGGATGCAATTCAAACGTATTTAAGTGACTATGATTTTAATGAAGGTAACAATGTCCCTAAACTGGAATTGAGCTCTCAAGACAATGAATTTTATAGAGAATTTATTATTAATAAAAAATTTGAATTTCCAAAGACTAAAGAATCTCATAATCGAATAAATGAGGCATTTGGAACTACTCAACAACTTATTAAAAAGTTATTAAATTTCAATAATGGAGACTTAAAAGCCTTAATTGAGTGGAAAGATTTCATAGATGATAAATTAAAAGTTGTTTTTATTACTGTTCCTACTGGATCAAATGCTTATACCATATTTGAAACCTTAAATGATCGAGGTATTGAATTAGCTCAAATTGATTTACTTAAAAATTACTTATATTCAAAGGCTGGTAAGCGTTTAAATGAAGCACAAAACTTATGGATTGAAATTATTTCAAAAATTGAATCAAATGCAACTGAAAGTTTAGTATTAACTTATATTAAGCATTATTGGGCATCTACCTATGGATTTGTTAGAAAAAAAAATAAGGCTTTATACTATCAAATAAGAAATAATGTAAAGAATGCTACACAAGTGATTTCTTTTCTTACAAACCTTAAAAATGATTTAGATAAATATCTTGCAATTTTAGATGAAAATAATTCTTTTTGGGATGATTATGATGAAAAATGTAAGGAATATATTAAGACACTTAATTTTTTTGATTTTGAACAATATAGACCATTATTATTTTCTATTCTTAGAAAATTTGAGCCAATAGAGGTGAAAAAAGCATTAAAAATTATTTTATCTTGGTTAGTAAGAAGTCTAATTCTTGGTAAACTTAGTGGGGGGCCTTTAGAAAAAGCATACATTAATACGGCAAAAAGCATTTCAGATAGAAAAATAACAAAAGTAAAAGATTTGAAAAATGATCTAAAAAAATTCATACCAAAAGATGATGAGTTTGAAGATGGTTTTAAAACAGCAAGTGTAAGCAAACATAAATTAGCGAGATACTATTTAATTGCTATTGAGAATTATCACAGAGGAAAAAAATCCCCTGAGCTATTAGTAAATACAAATCCTGATGCTGTAAACTTAGAACATATTTTACCACAAAAGCCAGAAGATAATTATCCAAATTTTTCTGAAGAGGACAAAATCACTTACTTAAAACGGATTGGTAATCTTACTTTAATGAAAACAAAAGAGAATAATGATTTTAAAAATTCTTCTTTTGTAACAAAAAAACAAAAATATAAACAATCAGAGCTTTGGGTGACGAATATGCTTGGAGATTTTGATGATTGGAATAAAGAAAAAATAAGAGAAAGGCAAAGTGAATTAGCAAACTTGGCAATTAAGACTTGGAGTTTAAAGTTTGAATAATATCTCAGCACAATACACAAATAAAATATATCAGGGCGATTGTTTAGAATTATTTAAAAAAATACCTGATAATTCAGTGGATGTAACTTTTGCTGATCCCCCATTTAATTTAAAGAAAAGTTATAAAAGCTATAAGGATAGATTAGAATTTCAAGAATACCTTGACTGGTGCAAACTTTGGATTTCTGAAATGGTTAGGGTAACAAAACCAACGGGCTCTATTTTTTTGCACAATATTCCAAAATGGTTGACATATTATTCAACTTTTTTAAATGAAAAAGCTTATTTTAAACATTGGATTTCATGGGATGCTCCAACAGCACCTATGGGTAAATCTTTGCAACCAGCAAATTATGGTATTTTGTTTTATACTAAATCTGAAAAAGGAACAAAAATAAATGAGTTAAGACATCCTCACAAAAGAGACAGAAAACAAGGATATTTATTAAAGGATTATGGAGGGAAAAAAGACAAATTACATCCATTTGGACCTCTTGTTTCAGATGTGTGGACAGATATTCACAGAATAAAACATAATAAAAATAGGGATCCACATCCTTGTCAACTTCCTATTCATTTAATGGACAGAATAATTTTATCAACAACTGATGAAAACGATATTATATTAGATCCTTTTTCTGGGACTGGTACAACTGCTATTTCAGCAAAAAGATTAGGAAGAAGATATATTGGTTTTGAGATTGATCCTTTTTATGTTGATGTCTCTGAAAAAAAAGTAGAAAACACACAAACCAATTTTAAAATTGGGAAAATTTGGGTAAGTTTTTATTTAAAAAATATTGTAACAATAAGACATAAAGATTGGGATATATTAAAAGATTATTTTATTATTCCAAAGATAATGAAAACTATTGATTATAAAAAAACTGTTTTAAAAAATAAAAAATTAATACCAATTGAAAGTAATAAAAGGCTGGCACCAATAAATGGAAATGATTTATTGAAAAACAAACAATATGAAACAGATATAGCAATATAAAATGAGAAATCAAAAATGAAAAACACACAAATTATTTTAAATATAAATGATCAAATTCATGAAATTATGGTTTATCCCAATGATACACTTTTGGAAGTTTTGCGGGACAAGCTTGATTTAACAGGGTCAAAAGAAAGCTGCTCAGAAGGTGTTTGCGGGTCCTGCACAGTTCAAATTAATGGAAAACCTGTAAGAGCTTGTTTAACTCTTGCAATGGAAGCACAAGAAACAAAAATTAAAACTGTGGAAGGACTTGCTAATAAAGATGAGTTGTCAGGTCTTCAACAATCCTTTATTGATCATGGAGCTGTTCAATGTGGATTTTGCACTTCTGGAATGCTTATGTCAGCTGATGCTTTGCTAAAAAAAAATTCCAATCCTAATGAAAAAATAATTGCAAAAGCAATTTCTGGAAATATTTGTCGGTGTACAGGATATGCAAAAATTATTAAAGCAGTAGCACATGCAAATAATAAGCAGGAACATTGTCCAGATTGTACAATCAATGCCATAACACAGAGCTAATTTCTGGTTCCTATATATATCAAAGGAGTAAAAAAATGTCTGATTACACCATTATTGGAAAAAGAATGCCAAGAGTTGATTCCAGGGCAAAAGTTATGGGAAAAGCAAAATTTACTAGTGATTTAAAACTGCCTGGCATGCTTGTTGGAAAAATTAAACGAAGCCCTTATGCTCATGCTAAAATTATTAATATTGATACATCAAACGCAGAAAAGCTTTTTGGAGTAAAAGCAGTTGTAACAGGAAAAGATACTCAAAAAGTTAAATGGGGAGTATTTCCATATACAAGAGACCAAGAATTTATTCAAACTGAAAAAGTACGATATATAGGCGATGAAGTAGCAGGTGTTGCAGCAGTTGATGAAGAAACTGCGCTTAAAGCACTTGATCTTATTAAAGTTGAATATAAAGAACTGCCTCCAGTTTTTGATCCAATGGAAGCTATGGCATCACAAACAGAACTTATTCATAATGATTTTCCTAATAATATTAATATTCATGTAAATATTGATACAGGCAATGTAGATGAAAATTTTAAAAAAGCATATTACATTAGGGAAGATACTTTTGTGGCACCAGAAGAATCCTATTTTCAGGCAGAACCTTATGCAATTCTAGCTCGGTTTGACCATGAAGATTGTTTAGAAGTTTGGATGCCAAATGGTGGTCCTCATATGAAATCCAAACCTTTGTCTAATGCTTTTAAAATTCCCCTTCATAAAGTAAAAGTAAGAAAAGTAGCAATTGGCGGTGCTTTTGGAGGGCGTTCTGAAATATGCCCTGTTGATTATATTTGCGCACTTTTAGCAAAAAAAACAAACAAACCTGTAAAAATTGAGTTTACAAGAGAAGAAAATACCATTGCCACAAGGCAGGGACATTCTATGATAACAACTCATAAAACAGGGGTCGATAAAAATGGAAAAATTTTAGCAAGAGAAACCACATGTTATATGGATGGAGGTGCATATTCAAGTACCGGCCCAATTGCTACAAGTGTTCCATTTCTTTCTATGGAGCAGGCATACCGTATGGAAAGTGTTCGATATAATGGATATAGAATTTATACAAACAAACCTATTAGAGGCATGATACGAGTTCATGGAAGAGCATTTGCATGCGGAGCAGACACACAGCTTGATATGATTGCAGAGCATCTTAATATTGATCCTGTTGAAATTAGATTAAGAAACTCCAGACAATCTGGAGATTATACAAGTACAAAATCCTATGTTGACTCATGTGCTATGGATGAAACTATTTATAAAGCTGTTGAAAAATCAGGTTTTAAGAAAAAATGGGGAAAACTTCCAAGTTTTCATGGTATTGGAATTGGCACTAATTCTGTTCAAACTGGTTTTCCTATGGGAATTCGTGGTGGTTCTCAATGTTTTATTAAATTTAATGAAGATGGAGAAGCAACTGTAATGTCAGGAGTTGTAGATAATGGTCAGGGAAATGACAATATGGTTGTTCAAATTGCAGCTCAAGAACTTGGACTTTTACCTCAAGACATTCATCTTGTTTCAGCTGACACAGAAACAACATCTTCTGATCCCGGGTCATATTCTCAGGTTTCAACCTTTGTTGGAGGACATGCTGTAAAAATTGCAGCACAAAACTGCCGAAAAAAACTTTTTAAAGTTGCATCAAAAATTCTTAAAGAAAATCCTGAAAATCTTGGAGCAGAAAATCGTTTAATTTTTGTTAAAAATAATCCTGAAAAATCCATTCCTATAAAAAAAGTAGTAAGAATCAGTCTTTTAAATTTTAATTCAGTTAATGCTGAAGGTGGATATTGGCCAAAAGTTGATATGAAACGCGAATGGGTATCTAATCCTTATGGACAAATGTGTGAAGCTTTTTCCTTTGGCACTACTATTGTTGAAGTTAAAGTTGATCCAAATACAGGGCAGGTTAAGGTTTTAAAGGTAACTGCTGCTCAAGATGTTGGATATGCTTTAAATCCTTTGGTTTTAGAAGGGCAGTTTGAAGGTTCCATTGCTATGGGAGGGCAGGGAGGTATGCTTAGTGAATACCATGAATGGAATAATGGCAGATGTATTAATCCCACTATGCTTGATTATAAACTGCCCTTAGCTTGTGATATGCCAAAAATTAATAATATTATTGTTGAATCAATTGATCCCAAAGGTCCTTATGGAGCAAAAGAAGCAGGAATGTCCATTGCTATGTCAGCAGCTCAAGCATACAGCGCAGCAATAAGCAATGCCATTGGTGTTTATATGGACTCTTTTCCCTTAACTCCAGATAAAATTCTTGCAGCTATTAAACAAAAAAATGCTGTGTAAATGCTTAATATTAATAAATAATTTCAACCATTTTTTGATATGGTTGCTGTAATATGAATGATGTTATTTATGTGTGTGTGATAATAATTGTTAGCGAATGGAAAAATCTTAACTCTTTTAAAAAAATAATGGTGAAAGTAAATGTTTTGCCCACATTGTGATGAGCTAATAAATGACGGAGCTGTTAAATGCAAATTCTGTAAAGAATGGATAAATGAGGAAAATATAAAAAAGTACTCAAAAAAAGAAAAATGCAATACAAATAATATAACTATAAGTGAATCAGGACTACCATTACCAATTGAGTTGAAAAAAATACAACTCAACAAGAATAACTTTTCATATAAAGGTAAAAGCTATAATTACAACCAGATAATAGGTATTTTATACAATCAAGAAATTCACTCTATAAATGCTATTATAGCTTCAAATACTACATCATTATATTTAAAATTAGAAAATGGAGAAAGAATTGGATTTACGATTCAAACTGGCATCTTTCATAAAAAAAATAAGACCATTGGCACCAACAATTTATAATATTTTATACAACACTACAGCACAGAATATAATAAACTACTACATAAATTCATTTTCAAAATATGGATACATTGACTATGAGTATAAACCGCATGTTGGAAAATTGGGTGCTATTGGCTTTAAAAAAACCGCAAGAATATTTACGAATGGCGATATTCATGTTGGAAAGAAATCTGTCAACATTATAAAAGCTCTCAAAAGTGGTTCTCTACAGTTTGGCTATGATGAAGGTATTGCCGGAATAAACAAATTAACAATACCATCTGAAATATTTATGTCAGAGAATAAACCAATTCCATTATTAGGTTCATTGGCATTCGGGGAAAAAAGTATAACAATAAATGCTGAATGGAATCAAAATATAATATTTGGTATTTTAAGGGCATTATCAGAAGGGAAAAAAATCGTAGAATAAAAAGCTGGATTATCCAGAAAGGATTGTTTGAGATGAAAAAACAAATTTTTAAAATTAAAAATTGGAGATAATGCAAAGGGATTTTAATAAAAATCGTGTTTATGCCAAGGCTGTTGCAAAACAATTTCCGCTAACAAGGCGCTTGAGCTGAAAAAAAGTGAAGTCTGGTTTACTTAGAATAATTGCAGTTGCAGACCTTCGTCACTGTCCTGGATATTGGAAAGACAGAATATAGCAGAACAAAAGTTTTGACCTGCGTTTATCGCCGCTTCAGTCACTTCGCTTCTTACGCTCTGATAAACGCATGCGAGTCAAACTAAATATTAGGATACAAAAATATCTATAAATTCGCTGATAATTAAAATTTTTAAATTAATGAAAGGTATTATAGCGTAGTTATTTGATAATTGAAATCCACAATTAGTAATTTTAACACTCAGTATCTTTCTGTATATTAATATGTTACATTTTGCTCACCTTACAGATAAGGTGAGCAAAAAATGGAGCAAGAAAAATGGATAAAAATTTAACTACTTCAAATATAGAAAGGCAAAATATTTTAAATAATTCTTATGCTCTGCGTAAGATTCGAACTTATGTGGGCTTACCCTCTATAGAGTTTGAAGGTGAAAATTGGTTGACAAAACAGATGGTTGCCGATTTTTTTGAAGTTGATAGCTCTACTGTTGACCGCTATATTGAGAAATATTCTGTTGAACTGAAGCATAATGGTTATGTGTTGATAAAAGGGAAACGTTTAAAAGATCTGAAATCACAGTTTTCCCATATAATCAACGTGGGAAGCAAAACAACACAACTCTCATTGTTTAATTTCCGTTCTTTTTTAAATATATCTATGCTTCTAATAGATAGCGAAAAAGCTAGAATTCTTAGGTCTAAAATACTTGACATTGTTATCAACAGCATAAATGAAAAAACAGGTGGAAATACAAAATATATAAACCAGCGTGATAGCGATTATTTAACAACTGCCATAAAAGAACCTAAGTATCGTAAAGAGTTTACATCTGCTCTTAGTAAATATCTTGATATGGGCAATTATAAATATGCTGTATATACAGATAAAATATACAAGGCAATATTCAAAGAAAAAGCTGTAGAATATCGAAATATTTTAAAGCTGAAGGCTAAGGACAACCTAAGAGAAACACTCTATGTAGAAGTCCTCGAATTAATAGCATCATTTGAAGTGGGCCTGGCACATGAGTTAAAAAAGGAATCAAAAAAGTGTGGTAGAAAATTATTGCCCACTGAGTTTGACGCTATTTTTCAACGTTTTGCAGACCACCCATTACATTCCCCCCTAGTTGATAAAGCAAGAATAAAAATGGCATCAAGAGATCTACATTTCCGAGATGCCTTTCATAAGAAATTAGAACACTACATTGAGGCAGTTCCTATTGAAGACTTTGAGTTTTTGTTGGGCGACCAGAGTATGGACTTTGATAAGCAATTAGAACAAGCAAAAGAAGTTTTCAAAAGGTTAAAAGAAAGTGATTAGTTATATAGATTCCATTGAAGAAGTAATAATTATTCACAGAAAAACTGTAGAAATAAGTGGTGGAGGATCTGTTGGAATATTAAACACGCATTCTTTAGAAGCTGCATTGGCACATATACAAAACGATGATTACTACCCAACATTTACTGACAAACTAAATCATCTTATTTATGTGGCAAACAAGTCTCACTGTTTTCAGGATGGTAACAAGCGAATTGCAATATCATTAGGTATGAAGTTTCTATTGGATAATGGCTATCTCGGTGCTATTCAAAAATTTGCTTATAAAATGGAAATGATAAGTTACCAGCTTGCTGCAGGAAGAATAAAAAAAGAACTGTTGCATGAAATTATAGACTCTATTCTGCATGAAGAGGAATATTCAGATTCATTGAAAATAAAAATAGCAGCGAGCATTCAAGAGAATGAAACTTGATAATCATGGTTGAGCCTAAATTATATCCTAACCAATCACTCCAGCGGAACAAAAAGGTTCCGGGTATTGCCGTTTTTGTGCCACGCTCTAATTTATAGGTAATGCAAAGCATGTCGGTACGCATCTTTTTGTCTGCTCACTTCAACCATTCTCTTTTCAACAAAACCCATTTAACGCTTGACGTTTAACGAATGTCGTTGTATCAATATAATTATGATAAAGAATTTTAAATGCAAGTACACACAAGCCATTTACGATGGAAAAAACTCTAAACAATTCAGAGCGTTTCAGGCGCAGGCAGAACGTAAACTTCAAATGCTTGACAGTGCAACTAAATTACTTGATTTGCGATCCCCAGTTGGTAACAAGCTTGAAAAGTTAAGTGGAAACAGACAAGGGCAGCACAGCATAAGAATCAACAAGCAGTGGCGTGTATGCTTTGTATGGTCTGATGAACCATGCGATGTAGAGATAACTGATTATCATTAGGAGATACAAATTATGAATAATATGCGACCAATCCATCCAGGAGAAATTATTAAAGAAGAGTACCTTAAACCTCTGGATATGAGTGTAAATGCTTTGGCAATTGCTTTGCGTGTGCCAGCACCCAGAATTTATGATGTAGTAAGGGAAAAACGAGGTGTGAGTATTGATACTGCTCTTAGACTGGCTACATACTTTAATACTACTGCACAATTCTGGATGAATCTACAAGTCAGTTATGACCTTAAAATTGCCCGACAGAATATGAAAAAAATCAAGAATGATATAACCCCTTTGCAAATTGCTGTTCCCTGATTTATTCAAGTTGCCTGTTATAATCTAAAAGTAAAAAAAGAATAAAACGATTCACTGGATTGCAGGTGGCTGAGCCGCTATGAAAAGTTTTGATTTTACAAAATTATAAAAATAAACAAGGTTTATAGAAAATCCCCTGCAACCAGTGAACTTTGCGTTCTGTATCTTCCATTAGTATTTTTTTAATATTTTCATCTTTTCCTTATTTATTTGTCTATTCAATGTATATTCAAAGTATGGCATTTTTCAATAATCAATTATGAGGTCATTATGGCAAAGACTACCACAATATCAGTACGAATGGATGCTGAACTTAAAAACAACGCTGAAAGTATTTTAGTTTCATTAGGCTTGACACCATCTCAAGCAATTAATGTTTTCTATAAACAGATAACCTTTTAAAACGGCCTTCCTTTTTCAATTAAGATTCCTAACAAGAAACTTAATGAAGTTTCAGTTAATGCAATGAAAGAAAAAAACCTAGATAAATATAAGAATCCTTCCAAGCTTTATAAAGAGTTAGGGATTTGATAAAAACATTACAAGTAACTAAACAGTTTAAAAAGGATGTTAATAAGTTAAAAAAGCAAAGCAAAGACTTTGGTAAACTAAAAGTTATAAGCTGTTTGTGAGGGTAAGGGATTGGAAACAAAACAACCATGAGATAAGATGCATTATTTATGTGCAATAATAATTGTTAGCTAGTTGCAAATAGAAAAAATAAAGAGGATTTATCATGAATAATGTTTTAACATTAATTAATAACTATTTGACAGTAAATGGCCAGATTGCTTTTTACTGGAACTTCTATTTTATAGCGATAGTTGGTTTATTTACATGGATAGCAAATCATAAAAAATCATTAACCCTGCAAACAAGGTGTGCCATAACTCTAGGAATTGTAATATTTACATTAATGAACTTTGGTGCATTACAATCCTCGTATGATTTATATGATAGTATAGCAGCACAAATAAAACATTTAGTATCAAATAATAAGTTGGTTTTAGCTCCAGAGTTCTCTCATGAGGTGAATAACTTAGGGAATCATTGGAGAAAATTTACTTTTTGCGGACACATTTTAGTTAGTACTTTGGTTTTAATTGCTTTTTGGAAGATACGTTTTAGGGATTCTCTTCTTACAGAAAACTATAAACTAAATCAAAAAGTTAAGATTAAAGAAGAGGAAAATTTTTATATTATCGTAGGTGCCTCTGTAGAGAAAGACGGAATGATTTTACAATTAAAACAAGAAAATGGTGAAAAAATTCGAATTGAACAAATTACAAATATTTTAAGCATTTAAATTTATGCTTCAAAACTAAAATAGCTAACAAGCCAGTTGAGACATATTTCATGAACCGTCGTTCCTTCGTCACTCTGGTCCATGAAAACGCTCATTTCAATGTTACAGCCGCCGCAGGCGGCTGTAACGCCGAGTTAAGCTGTTGCTTCACATTTTGTTATTCCAGCAAGCGGCTATAACAAAATGTTAGAATAGAAATGCTTTCCGCTTTCCAGACCCGCTATTTGAAGCTCTAAACATTCAGCTCAACTCGGCTCTTCTTTTAATCTTATGGTTGTATCATACATCAGTATATGCTTATAATGGATGTATGTAATTAAAATCAAAATAGGAGTAAACCATGAGAACCACATTAAATATCCAAGATGAGCTGATTAGTAAAGCCTCTAAACTAACTGGAATCAAAGAAAAAACATCTTTAGTTAGACTTGGTTTAGAAGCGCTAATTGCAAAAGAAAGCAGCAAGCGTCTGGCAAAACTTGGGGGAACTGAAAACAATGTAAAATCTATACCTCGGAGGAAATCTGTCAATGTCTGAACTGGTATTAGCAGATACTTGTGTTTGGGTTAAGCATTTTAGAAAAGGTCAGAAACATCTTATTCAGTTACTTGAGCAAGGTTTTGTAGTGTGCCATCCATTCATCATAGGAGAACTAGCATGTGGCGGTCTAAAAAATCGGAGTGAAATCATTCAATTACTTGAAGCATTGCCTAAGGTTGATGTGCTTGAACATGCAGAAATAATGGAGTTTATTGAAACTCGCAAGTTAATGAGCATTGGCATTGGGTATGTTGACATTCACTTGCTTGGTTCATCACTTTTATCAAGTACTCCTTTATGGACATTTGACAAATCATTAGCAAAAGCTGCAAATTTGCAAAACATTGATTATAATATCAAGTTAAAAAAATAACAAATGTTTGCAAGCAGCTGAAATGCAGCATTAATCCGACTTTTTACATACTCATCAAACTTAAAAATTTAAAATTAACCGCATAAAAGCAATTTTAAATATTACAATATACTGGTGATTTTGCTTTCGAGTCTATTGTGCCATTTTGATACTATGGATAGATAGAATTTACAACCGAAAAATAGGACAAAAAAGTTGACGATGTATATCTTTTGTCATACTATAGTGCTATGAAACTATTTAAATGGAATTCAGAAAAAAATGAAATTCTTGCTATAAGCAGGGGAATTACATTTGAAGAAATCGTACAAAGGATTGAGTCAGGAACAAAAGTAATTGAAACTGACCATCCTAATAAAAAAAAGTATCCAAATCAAAAAATATTGATAGTTGATGTAGAAGGTTATGCTTATTTAGTTCCTTATGTAATAGATAATAACGAGTATTTTCTTAAAACGATTATTCCGAGTAGAAAGGCAACAAAAAAATATATTAAAGGTTATGGAGGTTAAGCATGGGAAAAAAGCAAAATAAAATAATATTTGATGATTATGAAAATGAAATATTAGAAGCATATGAAAGCGGCAAGCTTAAACCATTGCATTCAAAAACAGATTTCCAGACCATAGCCAAGAATAGTATGAGGAAAAACCGAAAGATCAATATAAGAATAACAGATAATGATCTGTCAGCATTACAAAGAAGGGCAGCTCGTGAAGGCATTCCTTATCAAAAATTAATTGGCAGTATTCTTCATAAATATGCTAGTGGATTTTTAAAAGATTCTATTTAGTAACTTGGCTGGTATAACCCATATGACCAAGCTCTTATCAATACCCAATAAAATTAGACAATAATTTTTTTTTTACATTTTTATATAAAATAAAATTTCCTGACTTTAATTCAAAAATAAATAGTTGTTAAAACCTGTTGCAAACACATCTTAATAGTTTTTTACTCAGCATTGTGTGCTCATTGGTTTACCAAATGATCCAATAATATTACCAAAAGTAAACACCATAGAATAAATTTTGTGGTCTCTTATGCTGTTCTTTTCAAAATACTTGCCTAAATCAATCCATCTTTTCAAACAAAAAAAAAATAAATCTTATAATTACAAGTACTTAGCATTTTAAAACCTTTGCTATGGCACTACATTATTTATCCAAGCTTATGATTTGATTTTGAAATTTTATTGATGTAGTGTGCATTTTAACAAGGCTTCTATGTTTATTTTTTTGTTTTAATTACAAATAATGTATATTAGATATAGGCGCTCTTATGAATTTGTTTATATATTTCAAATAATTATAATATTAAAATGTACAAAAATTAAGTCAGAAAGTTAAGCAATATCATTTATATTTCATGTTTTTGTACAATATTTATTAATATCAAATAATGCCAGGCATTTTTTGATATGCCTGCTGTAATATGAATGATATTATTTATTTATGTGCAATGATAATTGTTAGGCATATGTGATGGCAACAATAAATGTGGCTTGCCCATATTGCGGGAAGCAGACATGGGTAACCGCTCCTACTTGGACAGATGATAATGGCAGATTAAGAGAAAAAAGTATTTATCGTGTTGTACAAAACCCAAGTTACAAAAAAATATTTAAAACAACAATTCATGTAGCCCTGCCCAAACGGACATAGATTTGGGGTGCTGTTTAGTTAAATTTTATGAGGTGACAAAAATGAAATCAATAATTAATACAACTTTGCAGTCAATTGGAACGCCTGAAGCTTTTTATCGTCTGTTTCGTTCCCTGGCACAAAATGAAAGGTTTACAGCCGCTCGTTATATTTTAGAAGATGAAGAAATACGGCATCATTTGAAAATTCCTAATGAAATAACATTAGAAGCTCTTTCGGAAGATAAAAATAATATGCCAATTTTTAACACAATTGATGAGTTGCGAGAGGATTTGTTGAAGTGAAATATCCTATTCGTAGAACAAGGCAATTTCAAAAAGATATAAAGCGATTGAAACGAAGTGGCAAAACTATCGAAAAGTTGCTTTTCGTAATCAATAAACTTGCTGAAGGAGAAAAACTTTCTCGAAATTAACGTGACCATTCACTCAAAGGTGCACTTAAAGGTAAACGGGATTGTCATATCGAAGACGATTGGATTTTACTTTATTCTATTGAAGATAAAGAGCTTATTCTCTATCGTACTGGGAGTCATTCGCAATTGTTTCGATAAATTGCCTAACCCATATGAGCCCCGGTCTTGTCAATAGGCAATAAAAATTTATTAGGGAAAAATACATTTTCCCTTTTTAAAAGTGTTAACAAAGTAAAATGTCCTGACTTTAATTCAAAAATAAATACTCATTAAAACCTGCTGCAAACACATCTTAATACTCTCTTACTCAGCATTATGTGCTTCATGGTTTACCCAATGATCCAATGATATTATCAAAGGTAAATGCCATAAAATAAATTTGCTGTTCTTATGCTGCTCTTTTCAAAATACTTGCCTAAATTAATCTATTCTTTTCGATCAAAAAATAAATCTCATAATTACAAGTACTTAACATCTCAAAACCTTTGCTATAGTACTTTAGGTTGTTTATCCAAGCTTATGATTTGATTTTGAGATTCTATTGATATAGTGTGCATTTTAACAAGGCTGCTATGTTTATTTTTTTGTTTTAATTACAAATAATGTATATTAGATATAAACGGTCTTGTGAATTTGTTTATATATTTCAAATAATTATAATATTATAATGTGCAAAAATTAAGTTAGAAAGTTGAGTAATATCATTTATATTTCATGTTTTTGTACAATATTTATTTATGTGCAATAATAATTATTATGTAAAAAAATAGGGAGATCAAATGATTGATAAGATTTTCCAAATTTCAAATCATGTTCGCTATGTCGCCATTTACCAAGATGGGAAATTACAAACTCAAGCCAAAGACGGTACAAAAGGTGCGAGTAGTTCTGAGTCTGATAAATATGAAGAACTGATAGCAAACCCAGTAATGCTAAAAGCAGCGTCTCAGCGAGGTAACATCGACTGCGGTGGTTTGGATTTTCTCTTGATCAGATACGGAAATTTTTTCCAATTCATACTTCCAGTTTCATGGGGGCATGTTTCAGTGTGTATTGATAAAGATGCTGAGCCAATTGTTATTGGAAATAAAGTCAAAGAATTCTTTGTAAATGAGCTGAAATTTGCATAACTCACTTGTAGTGTAATAGAAACTAATAGAGGCCATAATCTTGGAAAAATTATTTTAAAAGGGTGTGTGTGCCTAGCCTAATACAGGTATTCCAGCCAATATGAATGGACACACAAAGCAAAGGGTTTTACGCTCTCCTTGTTCAGGCTTATTTAGGTCTGATTTAACAATAGGCACAATTATTAAAAAAAATGATATAATAGGATATGTTGATAATAGGCCTGTTATTGCTCAAATAGACGGCATCTTAAAAGGGCAGATAAGAAATAATACAAAAGTAACATATAACCTTAAAATTGGAGATATTGATCCAAGAGGAAATATTAATTATTGTACAACTATATCAGAAAAAGCACGAACCATTGGCAAAAGTGTGCTTAAAGCTATTTTAAGAAAATACAATCAATAAAAGTTAATTAATCACTATCAGGATAACAAATGAAAAAAATTAAAGTTGAAAATGCCATTGGAACAGTTTTAAGCCATGATATAACGCGGATTGTTAGAGGAAAATTTAAAGGAGTTGCATTTAAAAAAGGACATATTGTTAAAAAACAAGATATTCCTGAATTTTTAAAAATCGGGAAACAATATTTGTATGTTCTTGATCTTGGAAAAGATTTGCTCCATGAAAATGATGCTGCAAAAAGAATTGCAAAGGCAATTTCCCATGAAAATCTTGAATTTACAGAACCAAAAGAAGGCAAAGTCAGTATTAAAACAAAACATGCAGGATTATTAAAAATTAATGTTAATGCTTTGCTTGAGATTAATAAAATAAACAGCATTATAGTTGCTTCATTAAAAAATAATTTTCCTTGTAAAAAAGGAGAGATTATTGCTGCTACAAGAATTATTCCTTTAACTATTCCTAATAAAAATATTGAGAATTTAGAATTACTTACAAAAAAAACAGATACTATTTTTCAGGTTAAACCTTATAAAGCTCTAAAAATCGGTGCTGTTGTAACAGGTTCTGAAGTTTATAAAGGATTAATCACTGATGACTTTGGTCCTTCTGTAGGTAAAAAAATAACTGATGCAGGATGTACACTTATTAAAAAAATTGTTGTACCTGATGAAGTTACAGCTATCTCTAATGCAATTCTTAAACTAAAAAAATTTGAATGTGATTTAATTATTACAACTGGAGGACTTTCTGTTGATCCTGATGATGTTACAAAAAACGGAGTTATAAAAGCAGGTGCAAGTGTTACATTTTATGGAAGCCCTGTTCTTCCAGGTTCTATGTTAATGGTTTCCATGCTTAATAATATTCCTGTAATTAGTCTGCCTGCTTGTGTGTTTTATTATAAACAAACTGTGTTTGATTTGATTTTTCCAAGAATTCTTGCAGGCGAGCAAATTAATGAAAATGATATTGCAGCTATGGGACATGGAGGACTTTGCATGAATTGTGAAGTGTGCCATTATCCTGTTTGTTCTTTTGGCAGGTAAAAAAAAAGATTAGTGCGAATTTTAGCAAAGGATTTTTTGTGGTTAATTTATAACAAATAAGAGTTTTTTATCTAGCTTATTCAATTCAGCAGACATCTTCTGCTGAATTAAAAACATTGCATTTTCAACTTTCATGGTCACACTATCTTAAATTAATGCGTATTTAAAACCCTGATAAATTGATTTTTAAATTATAATAATTTACAAATAAAAATTTTATAGTTTTTAACTATTTTATAGTTTTTAAAAAAGTTTCGGAGGATTTAAAAATGTTAACAAAGGCATTTATACCATATAAGGGATATTATTCATCTCCTTTTGCAAGATGGCAGGGAAGTTTTGCAAATCATCATTCCATTATTTTAGGTTCTGAAACAGCTAAAAACTGGCTTAAAACAAAAAAAATAAGCTCTGATATTTTTGATTATTTAATTCTTGGTGCAACTATAGGGCAACCTCATATGTTTTATGGTGGTCCCTGGGCATCAGCTTTAATTGGGGCAGAAAATATTTCAGGGTGTCTTATAAGTCAAGCATGTTCAACATCAACTAGTGTTATATTTCAAGCAGCACTTGGCATTGAAACAGGATTTTATGAAAATGTTTTTACTCTTATGACTGATAGATGTTCTAATGGGCCTCATACTATTTGGCCTAATCCCAATGGTCCTGGGGGACAGGTAATTTCTGAAAATTGGGTTATGGATCAGTTTAATAATGATCCATGGGCAAAAAATCCTATGATTCAAACAGCTGAAAATGTTGTTAAGGAAACTGGTATAACAAAGGAGCAATGTGATGAAGTTGCTTTACAGCGTTATGAACAATATATGAAAAGTCTTGAAAACAATGAAAAATTTCAAAAAAAATATATGTTTCCTGTAACCATTAAATTATCCAGAAAAAAAACAATTCAAATAGAAAAAGATGAAGGCATTATGCCGACAACTAAACAAGGTCTTGAAAAATTAAAACCTGTATTATTAAATGGCGCCCATACTTTTGGCTCTCAAACCCATCCAGCTGATGGCAATTGTGGTTTAATTGTTACAACAAAAGAAAAAGCAGAAAAATTAAGTTTTGACAAATCAAAAAATACACAAATTATTTCTTATGGATTTTCAAGAGCAAAAAAAGGATTTATGGCAATGGCAGTTGTACCTGCTGCACAAATGGCTTTAGATAAAGCAAAAATTTCCATTAATGATGTAAAAGTCATTAAGACTCATAATCCCTTTGCTGCTAATGATATTTATTTTGCAGATCAAATGAATATTAATGTAAATTCATTTAATAATTTTGGCTCTTCTCTTATATTTGGACATCCACAAGCTCCAACAGCAGGCAGACTTATTATTGAAGGTATTGAAGAACTTGCAGATAAAGGTGGCGGCGGATATATGCTGTTTACAGGGTGTGCAGCAGGAGATACAGGAGCAGCACTTGTACTTAAAATGTAAAAAAAGTAAAAACACTAAATATTATGAAATATTTTAATACAGAAGGACCAATAAATAATAAAAAACATTATTATTTAGACCCATTAAAAAGACTTGATTTGTTTGAAATTGAAACTTTAATAGATCGTGAGAAATATTTTGTGCTTCATGCTCCCCGCCAGACAGGTAAAACAACCTCTATGCTTGCTTTAATGAAATACTTAAATAAACAAAATAAATATAAATGTCTGTATTTTAATGTTGAATCAGCACAAGCATTAAGAGAAAATATAGAGTTAGGAATAAAAACTATTATAGAAAGGCTTGCAAGATTTGAACAAATTTATCTTAAAGAAAACTTTTTTGAAAAAGAGCTTTTAAAGATAAATTCTGGTTATGGTGCAGCTTTGGCAAATTTATTAAGTAAATGGGCAGAGCAAAGCAAAAAACCAATTGTTTTAATTTTTGATGAAATAGATTCCCTTGTTGGAGATACCCTTATTTCTGTTTTGCGTCAACTTAGATCTGGTTATGCTGATAGACCTGAATATTTCCCCCAATCTGTTATTCTTTGTGGAGTAAGAGATATTAGAGATTATCGCATTCATTCTTCTATAGAAAAACAAATCATTACAGGCGGCAGTTGTTTTAATATTAAAGCAGAATCTTTAAGACTTGGAGATTTTAGTAAAATTGATGTTTTTAATTTAATTAATGAGCATGAAAAAGAAACAGCACAAAAATTTACACAAAATGCAAAAGAAAAAGTTTATTATTATTCAAATGGCCAGCCTTGGCTTGTTAATGCTATTTGCTATGAAGTTTGTTTTAAAATGAAACCAGCAAAATATAGAAATATAACAATAACTTGTGAAATGATAGATGATGCAAAGGAAAATTTAATTTTAAGAAAAGACACACATCTTGATCAGCTTACAGATAAGTTAAGAGAAGAAAGAGTAAGAAGTGTTATAGAACCTTTGCTTGTAAGTTCTTCTAAATTACAAGTTATAAATGAAGATGATTTGCAATATGTTGTGGATATTGGGCTTATAAAAAGAAAACCAAATGTATCTATTTCAAATCCAATTTATCAGGAAATAATTCCAAGAGCTTTAATTGCTGCAACTCAAGATATGATGCTGCAAAATACTTTTTGGTATCAAAATAAAGACGGCAGTTTAAATATGGATAAATTATTAACTGCATTTCAAGATTTTTTTGCTGAACAGTCCCAAAGCTGGCTTGAAAGATTTGATTATAAAGAAGCAGGGCCCCAGCTTTTAATGCAAGCATTTTTGCAAAGAATTATAAACAGTGGCGGCAGAGTAGAAAGAGAATATGGACTTGGTACAATGCGGACAGATTTATTAGTTATCTGGTTTTATGGAAATAAAAAAAATAAGGAAAAACAAAAAATAATAATAGAATTAAAACTTTTATATAAAAGCTTTAAAGCAACTTTAGAACAGGGTTTAAAGCAAACTTTTGAATATATGGATAAATGCCTTACAAATGAAGGGCATCTTATAATTTTTGATAAAGATCCCCAAAAAACATGGAAAGAAAAAATCTTTAAACTTAAAAAAGAATATAATGGAAAAAAAATTATGGTTTGGGGAGCGTAAATGCTCTTTGAGAAGCTGGAAAAATGGATTAATATGAAAAAAATAAGGTTTAGTTAAATTAAGAAACTTACAGGAGATAAAAACATGCGTGCATTAATAATAGGTGGTGTTGGTGGTATGGGCCAGGGAGTTGCAAGAGATCTGATAAAACAAAAACAGGTTACAGATGTTATTTTGGCTGACCTTTATCCTGATCCTGAAAGATTATCAAAAAAATTACGTGAAAGCGAAAAATCAAGTTTAATGAAAATGGATGTTAATGACCATCAAACTATGGTTAATGCATTTAAAAAAGTTAATGTTGTTATTAACACTGCAGGCCCCTTTTATAAAACTGCTGTACCAGTTGCAATGGCAGCTGTTGAAGCTAAAGTAAATTATATTGATATTTGTGATGATTATGAAGGCACTGAAATTCTTTTTAATTCTAATATTGACAAAATGGCAAAAGATGCAGGTATTACTGTTCTTACAGGCATGGGATCAGATCCTGGAACTAACAATATTTTGGTTAAATGGTATGCAGATAAATTAGATAAAGTTGATGACATTTATCTTTATTGGGTTGTAAGTATTGCTGAACTTGCAGGTGCTGCCTGGGATCACAGTCTTCATATGACTCTTGGAAAAATTCCCCAATATATTGATGGAAAACTTGTTTATGTAGAAGGTGGAACAGGAAAAGTTGCAGAACAATTTCTTGAACCCCTTGGAATTTGCCATGTCCGTTATGTAGGTCATCCCCAGCCTTTAACTCTTCCAAAATATATTAAAGGAGTTAAAAATGTAATTATTAAGGGTGCTCTTATTCCATTATGGGTGGATGAACTAATACATGAACAAAAAAATACAGGTCTTTTAAATACAGAACCAATTGATATAAAAGGAACAAAAGTAAAACCCTATGACATAGCACTTAAACTTTGGGAAAATATTCCTAAAAAAAGAGATAATGGCCCGCAATCTTCAGGTCTTAAAGTTATTGTTAAGGGACAAAGAAATGGCAAAAAAGTTACTTATACAGCTGATATGGTAGGCAGGATGGCACCTGGAACAGGACTTCCTGCATCTATAGCATCTCTTATGATGAATGCAGGTGATGTAACAGTAAAAGGTGTTATAGCTCCTGAAGGCTGTATTGATCCTGTTAAATTTCTTAACGCATTTTTAAAAAGAGGAGCAAGAATTCATCAAACAGAAACAATTTCATCTATGTTTGAAGTTTAAAGCCCAGGAGATTTTTTATGAAAGAAACAAAAAAACTTAATATTACAAAAAGTCAAAAATTATATAAAGATGCACTATCTCTTGTTCCAGGAGGAGTGTTAGGTGCTAGAAAACCAACTGATTTTATTAATGGTGAATATCCTATTTTCCTTGATAAAGGTAAAGGATGTCGTTTAATTGATGTTGATGGCAATGAATTTATTGATTTTCTTTGTGGGTACGGTCCTATTATTCTTGGTTATCGTGAAAAAGAAGTAGATGACGCAGTTTATAAACAAATAAATGAAAAAGGATTTTGTTTTACTCTTACACAAAAATATCAAAATATTTTAGCAAAAAAATTAACTGAAATAGTACCTTCTTCTGAAATGAGTATTTTTTTAAAAACAGGTTCTGATGCCACAACAGCAAGTATTCGCATTGCAAGAGCCCATACCAATAAATTAAAGGTTATGCGCTGTGGTTATCATGGCTGGCATGACTGGTGTGTTGAAATGAAAGGTGGTATTCCATCAAAATTTTATGAAGATGTTTTTGAATTTCAATATAATAATTTTGAGCAATTACAAGACCTTATGGCAGTTCATGGAAATGAAACTGCTGCTATAATCATGACACCTTTTGGCCATCCCAATCATAAAAACATGCAGATACCTGTGTCTGGATTTCTTAAAGGAGTAAGAAAAATTGCAGATAAATATGGTGCAGTTCTTATTTATGATGAAATTCGTACTGGGTTTAGACTTTCAATGGGTGGTGCTCAAAAATTTTATGGAGTTACCCCTGATTTAACAGTTTTAGGCAAAGCTATGGCAAATGGATATCCTATTTCTGTTGTAACAGGCAAAAAAGATATTATGATGGCAGCTGAACATAAACTTTTTATATCTTCTACTTTTTTTCCAAATAGTGAAGCTTTTATTGCAGCACTTAAAACAATAGAAATTCTTGAGCGGGAAAATGTGCTTAAAAATATCTGGGAAAAAGGTGAAAAGTTCATGAAAAGCATTCAAAAAATGATTGATAAACATAATGTTGGTGCTGAGCTTACAGGAGTTGGGCCCATGTTTTACATTACCTTTAAAAAAGATGAAACAGGCACATACAAAAACAAACGAAAAGATTTTTACACCCAGCTTATTCGCAAAGGATTCTTTTTTACTCCATTTCACCATGCTTATATCAGCTACAGACATACTCAAAAAGATTTAGATGCTGCTTTAAATGCTATTAATGAATCCTTTGCTTTTATTAAAAATAAATATATCTAATTAATTTTTATGAAATAAATGTCATCATGCCAAGTGCTAAGTCTTATATACAATACATAGGTTTTATTGCTAAAGAGTTTTTACCACACTATCTTAAATAAGATTTGCAAAAAAATCTGAAGCTGATTGTATGCAAATTCCATGTTTGTCCATAAAATCAATGTTTTTTTCAGTATAATTTATGTTGAAAAATTTTTGGAAATTGTTTTCTAAAATATTTTAAGGGCAAAGACGCAGCTTTTTTTGTAATTTTTTATATTCTATAAAATGAATTAAAACTTTATTTTTAATAATAACAAAATATACCTCTCTTTTATCTGTATCTCTAAAATATCTAAGTTCAATATCTAATCCCTTTGTATCTTCAAAATAATGACACTACTTAATTAAGATGGCATACTGTTAAATTTTTAAATCTAGGTTCAGGATTTTTATAATACTCTAATCATAATTAATAATAGTATTTTGTCGATTTTTTTTATTTTAATCTTAAAAAAAAACAATGTTTTGTTTGATTTAAGATAAAAATATTCATGTTTTTTAAATAGAGTTGAAGAATTTTGCGTTTTAAATTTAAAAAAGTAATATTTGATAAACCTATTGATAGGCTTAAAGACTTTGTTTTTAAACAAGTCGATGCTACATAGTATTTGAATTTTTATATAAGATTAAAAGGATATTTATGAAAATAGAAATTTTATCAATAGGAGATGAAATACTTTTGGGAGGTGTTAAAGATACAAATTTTTCATGGCTTGCAGCAAAACTTCTAGATAATGGAATTACAATAACAAGACAAACATGTATAGGGGATAATCTTAAAAATATTATATCTTTTATTCAAAAAACATCAAAAAGAGCTGATATTGTTATTGTTACAGGAGGGCTTGGACCTACCAGTGATGATATAACTTCAAAAGCAGTAGCACTGGCTACAAAAGATAAACTTGTTTTAAATAAAAAAGCTTTGTTATCTATAGAAAATTATTTTAAACAAAAGGGCTTGGATATGCCTGAAACAAATAAAAAACAGGCTGAATTTCCTTTAAAGGCTTTAATTATTGAAAATAGTTATGGTACAGCTCCAGGATTTTATCTTAAAATTAGAAAACCTTATTTCTTTTTTATGCCTGGAGTTCCCTTTGAAATGAAAAAAATGTTTAAAGCAGATGTTCTTCCCATAATTAAAAAAAAAATTAATCAAAAAACTCAGATTTTTCTAAAGAAATTTACAGTTTTTGGTTTGGCAGAAGCAGAAATAAATTCCAGACTTAAAGATTTTAGTAAAAATTTCCCTAAAATAAAACTTGGGTTTAGAGCAAATTTTCCATTAATAGAAGTTAAGTTTTCCTATGATTATAACAATAAATATACAGATGCAGCTCAAAGTACAAATAATGTTGTTAAACAAGCAGGGAATTGGATAGCATCAAAACTTGGCAATAAAATAATATCTTTTCAAGGGCTTTCAATGGAACAGGAAGTTATCAGACTTTTAATTAAAAATAATTTAAAGATTGCTGTGGCGGAAAGTTGTACAGGAGGGCTTATTTCCCATATGCTTACTAATGTTTCCGGAAGTTCTGAATGCTTTATTTTTTCTGGAATAACTTATTTTAATGATGCAAAGATAAATATTTTAAATGTAAATAAAAATACAATTATTAAATATGGTGCTGTTCATGGAGAAACTGCAAAAGAAATGGCAGAAGGAGTAAAAAATATTACAAAAGCAGATTATGGAATATCTACATCAGGAATTGCAGGTCCAAAAGGCGGGACTGATGAAAAACCAGTTGGAACGGTTTGTATAGGTATTGCAGGTTATTCTATTTCTATGAAGAAAAATTTTTCATGGGGGAAAAAATATAATTTTCCATTTAAAGAAAGATTTATGAATAAAAAAATATTTGCTGTTACAGCTTTAGAGCTTTTAAGAAGAGAGATTTTAAAAAGAAAAATATGTTAAAAAAGACATTTTTTAAACCATAAAACAGCTTGTTCATTAAATTGTTGTTGGCTTTTTAAAGAATTCATTTTATGAATTTCATTTTTATGGATAATGATTTTTTTGGGTTTCTGGGCATTATTATAAATATCATAGGCATTTTTAACAGAAACTATTTCATCCTTATCTCCATGAAATATTAGAATATTTTTAAGGGGAGATATTTTATGAGTAACATCAAAATAAAGATTTTGTAGAAAAAAAACTGATGAAAATAAAATATTATTTTTATTTTCTTTTAAACATAGTTTTTTAATTGTACTGCTTTTTATTGGTGCGGCACCTAGAACAATTCCTTGGGGTTTTATTTTTTTTAAAATAAGTTTTTGCCATGCTTGAATGCACACAGTACCGCCAAAACTATTTCCAAAAAGGGCAATTTTATTGTTTGTTAGATTAAGAGATAAAATATGATCAATACAATTTATTAGATCATTAACTCTTATATTAAGAGATGTATGTGTCTCAAAATCACCATCACTTTCTCCACATCCTGTATGGTCAAATCGGAAAAAGGCAATATTGGATTTGGGAAGCAGATTTGCCAGAGTAATTTGTTTGGCTGAATTTTTTGAGCCTTCAAGTCCATGAGAACCAATTACAAGAGGTGGATTTTTTGTTTGAGGAAGGTGAAGAACTCCTTTAATGATTTTGTTTTTTGATATAAATTCAATTTTTTTGATATAGGTTTTCATTTTCATTTTTATTACATAAATAATAAGTGTAATCAAGAACTTGTAAGGTGGTTACACAACAATTAATTTTAAATTATTTTTTTATAAAAATTTAATTATTCAAAGGTGTAACAGAATATTATGATTATAAAAAAAAGAAAACTTGTTGAATTGGAAATAATTGATCTGGCATACGGAGGAATGGGTCTTGCTAAACCTGATGGATTCCCTGTTTTTGTTGACAAAGTTTTTCCCGGGGATAAATGTGTTGTAAAAATTACTAGAAAAAAAAAGAATTATGCTAAGGGAGTACTAGTAAATTTAATTGAACCTTCCAGTTTAAGAAATCATAGCCCATGTAAATATTCAAATTATTGTGGAGGATGTAAATGGCAATCTATTTTATATAAAACCCAGCTGGAATATAAAAAAAAACATGTTATAGAATGTTTGGACCATATTGCTGATTTACAAGATATTATTGTAAAGGATATTATTCCTTGTGAAAATATTCATGGTTTTAGAAATAAAATGGAATTTTCGTGTACTAATAGACGTTGGCTTTTGTCTGAAGAACTTGAAAACTCAGATATAAAAAAGGATTTTGGGCTGGGATTACATGTACCTGGAGCGTTTGATAAAATTATTGATATTGAAAAATGTTATATTCAACCTGAATTAGGAAATAAAATTCTTTGTGATGCAAAAGAATATATAAAACAATCTGGACTTTTGGCATATTGTTTTAAAACTCATAAAGGTTTTTGGCGTTTTTTAGTATTAAAAAATTCCTTGGCATTTAATACATGGATGGTTAATATTGTTACAAAAAATGAGAATAATGAACTTCTTATTCCTATGGCAGAAATGCTTATAAAAAAATATAAAAATATTATATCAGTTGTAAATAATGTTAGTGCAGGAAAGTCTGGGGTTGCAATTGGTGAATATGAAATACTTTTGTCAGGAAATAGTTTTATTAAGGAAAAACTTGGAAAATATATATTTGAAATTTCAGCAAATTCTTTTTTTCAAACAAATACCAGGCAAGCTGAAAAACTCTATTCTCTGGTTTCCCATTATGCAGCTCTAACAGGGATAGAAAATGTAATAGATCTTTATTCAGGTACAGGCACTATTTCTATATGGCTTTCACAAAAAGCAAAAAAGGTAATTGGCATTGAGCTTATAGAAAGTGCAGTACAAGATGCTAAAAGAAATGCTGATATAAATAATATTAAAAACTGTTGTTTTTATTCAGGAGATATAAAACATGTTTTGCCTGGTCTTAAAAAAAAATGTGATGTTATGATAATTGATCCTCCAAGGGCAGGAATGCATAAAGATGTACTAAGCCAGATAATGAGTTTCAGCCCTCAGAAAATTGTATATGTATCATGTAATCCTGCAACACTTGCAAGAGATATTAAAGTATTAAAATCAAAATATAAAATACTTGAGATACAGCCCATTGATATGTTTCCACATACTTTTCATATAGAATCTGTGGCAAACTTAGAAATATTTTAAAAATTATTTTAAAGGTAAATTTTATGGATATACTTAAAATAGAAAAAAAGACTGATTTTAAACACTTAAATCTTTTTTCAGTAAAATATAAAGACAAAAAAAATAATGAAAAATTTTGGATTTTTGCTTCAAGGTCTAAAAAACAAGTTACACTGAAAAATAAAGTTCCTTGTTCTGATGCTGTTGTTGTGATTCCTTGGCATAGGGAAGAGAATAAACTTGTGATTATAAAAGAATTCAGGGTTCCTATTTGCGGATATCAATATGGATTTCCTGCAGGACTTATTGATAAAGGCGAAACTGCTGAACAAGCAGGGAAAAGAGAATTAAAGGAAGAAACAGGGCTTGATTTTGTTAAAGTTATAAAGAAAAGTCCTTCACTATATTCATCTTCTGGAATTACAGATGAAACTGTGTCCCTTATTTATGTAGAATGTAAAGGAAATCCTACAACAAAATTAAATGAAGATTCTGAAGATATTGAGGTGATTTTTCTTTCTTGTGATGATGCAGTTAAATTGCTTAAAACTCGTGATATAAAATTTGATGTAAAAACTTGGATTGTCCTTTCAAATTTTATTCACTATGGAAAGATTTAAATTTTAGTGAAAAGTTTTTATGATGTTGTCAATAATTGAGAGTTAAGAATATCCATGGAATCATCTTTCATTGCTATTGCAAAAATATTATTATTTGTTAAATATTTAACAGCATCTTCTGGTATATATAAAGATGCAAAAATAGGAATCAGTTTTTTATTTTTAGATTCTGGAAACCATGTTTCTAAATCTGGAATAAGTTCTATAAATTTTTGAATATATTCAGTTCTTGGGCTGGCTTTAGTTTCAACAATAAAAAATAATTTATCAGTTGTTGCTATAACATCAAATTCGCGTATGCTGGATTTATTAAAATTCTTTGTTTTAAGTCGAATGGCAAAAAAATCAAATACATCTACTTGAAAATGTTTACGAGCAATTCCCCCAATTGCAGGTGCAACAATATCTTCAACAATAGTTCCCATTTTATTAGCAAGTTCACCCCATTTTTTATTCATACTTTTTCTTTCTTTTTCTGAATTTCTTTTAAAAACATTCATTTCATCTTTAAAGTCCTGCATTTCATTTTTAAAATTCTGCATTTCATTTGAAAGAGTTGCTATGTTTTGTTCAAGGCGATTAAGACCTGTATTTGTTGAAACAATAAATTGGCCAAGAACAGACTCAAGATATCCAATTTTTTCTTCAACCATAGCTTCCATCATTCTTTCCTTTGTTTATATGAAAAAATTTATAACTACTTAATATTTTTTTATGTTTTATTGTGAGACAAACCCAAAAACTTTCTGCCTTATATTAATAATTGCATTAGTTAAACCAATATTCTTATTATCTATAAAAGTCAAATAAAACCAAACTAGTATAGAAATTAATTATATTTTTATAGTTTTAATTTTTTTTCGATTTAATTAAATTTTATAGTTAATTTTTATAATCACTCCACAAAATTCCCTATCATATTCTTTCTTATTAAATAAGAATATCATTTTAATAAACAAAATATTTTTCTTGACTTAAATAGGAATCCTCGTAATATTGTGTTTAATTTTGGAGTAAAGTAGATTAATTGCAAATTAGATATAATATTATGTTTAAATCAAGTTCATTTCATACAATTGATCCAAAGAGTCGAGTAATAATTCCATCAAGATTTCGAGCTCATATTAAGGCTTTTGGTAATGGGGTTATGATTTCAAATATGGATGGTTGTCTCTATGCTTATGTACTTGATGAGTGGATGAAGATAGAAAAAAAAATACTATCAGCGAAAAGCAGATATATGCGTCAATTTAAAAGATTTTTTCTTGGAAATGCTTGTGAATGTATGTGTGACAAACAAGATCGTATACTTATTCCTCAAAGTTTGAAATCCTATGCAGGGCTTGAAAAAAAAATTGTTCTTGTAGGTGTTCTAGATCATTTTGAAATATGGTCTCGAGAAAGATGGGATAATGAAAAGTAAACTGAAGTAGATTAGAAATTTTTAATAGGCCATGCTAGGTATTTATGACATTTAAACATACTCCAGTTATGCTAGAGCAGACACAGGAATATTTAAATTTAAAACCAGGGGATATTTGTGTTGATTGTACTCTGGGTGGTTCAAGCCATGCAGCAGCAATTATTCAAAAAATACTACCCAAGGGTAAATTTATTGGCATTGACCAGGATATTGATGCTGTGAAAAACGCAAAAAAAGTTCTAGCACACTTTCCATTAGATGTTTTGATTTTTCATGATAATTTTTCTGCTCTGCCTTCTATATTAGAATCTTTAAAAATTACTGGGGTTAATGGGATTTTTCTTGATTTAGGATTATCTCTTCACCAGTTAAAAAAAAGCAAAAGAGGGTTTAGTTTTCAAAAAAATGAACCTTTGGATATGCGTATGAATACAAATTCTAGCATAACTGCACTAGATATTATAAATAATTATAGTGAAAATGAATTGGCAAATATTTTTTTTAAATATGGTGAAGAATCTATGTCTAGAAAAATTGCTAGAAATATTATAAGAGCAAGAAAAAAAAATTTTATTAAAACCACAAAAAACTTTGTAGATATTGTTCAAAAAACAATACCTATTAAAATAGCTGTAAAACAAAAGATACATCCCGCAACAAGAGTGTTTCAAGCTTTAAGAATTGCTGTTAATAAAGAACTTTATCATCTTAGGAAATTTATGAAAAATGTGCCTGATTTTCTTAATAAAGGTGGAAGATTATGTGTTATTTCATTTCATTCTCTGGAAGACAGAATTGTTAAACAAAGTATAAAATCCTTTGAACAAGGATGTACATGCCCTAGTGATTTTCCAAAATGTGTGTGCAAATTTCAGCCCAAGTTAAAATCAATTTTTAAAAAACCTTTAATACCTTTAAAAAAAGAAATTCAATTAAATCCAATGGCAAGAAGTGCAAAATTTAGAGTTGCCCAGCGAATTTAACCCAAAAATGTAAACAGATGGTTATGGGAAATAATAATAAAAAGAGAATTAAAAAAAAATCTAAGAAAAAAAATACTATAAAAATTTTTATTTTATTTTTTATTTTTATGGGTGAATTTTTTGTTTATGCAGGTATCAGGGTTGAATGTATGCATATAAAATATAAAATTTCAAAGGCAAAACAAATTCAAAAAAAGCTTGAGTCATATAAAAAAACATTGATTCTTGAAAAAGAAAGACTTGGTTCTCCTGAAAGAATACATAAAATAGCCACTACAAGACTTAACTTGTCTGTACCTAAACATAATCAGATAATTTATATGTATTAAAAAGAGGAATAATGGCAGATAAAAAGAAAAAATCAATACAGGTTAGAATAATAATTGTTCAATTTTTTCTTTTTCTTTTTCTTTTTATACTTGGTGCAAGAGCTTTTCAAATTCAAATATTAAAAGCAGATTATCTTACAAAGATAGCAGAAACTGAATATACAGGACATATTGATATACAAGGAAAAAGAGGAGAGATATTTGACAGGAACATGAACCAGCTGGGTGTAACAATTGATACACTTTCTCTTGCAGCATCACCTGGAAAAATAATTGATTCTTTAAAAAATTTAAACAAAGTTTCAAAAATATTAAATATTAATCAAAAAGATCTTGAACAAAAAATTAAAACTAAAAAAAAATTTGTATGGATTAAAAGAAGAGTTTCTCCTTATGAAGCTGATCAAATAAGACAACTTAAAATAAAAGGTTTGTTTTTTAAAAATGATGTTATTCGTTTTTATCCTAATAGAAACCTTGCAGCTCAGATAATGGGATTTACAGGTATTGATAATACAGGGCTTGAAGGTCTTGAGTATCAGTACAATTCTCTCCTAGAGGGAGAAAGAAAAAAAATTAAAATAACAAAGGATGCAAAAGGAAGGCATCTTAACAGTGAAAAAATATTAACCCAGCGTTATGCTGGTAATTCTTTAATTTTAACCATTGATAGAACAATTCAATATATTTCTGAAACTGCTTTAAAACAGGGAGTTGAAGATAACAAAGCAACCTCTGGGATGGCTCTTGTTATGAAACCAGATACTGGTGAAATCATGGCAATTGCTCATTATCCTGAATTTAATCCTAATTCATTTTCTAAGTTTAACAAAGAAAGTTGGAGAAATAGAGCTGTAACAGATCCATTTGAACCAGGTTCTATTATGAAGGTTTTTGTTATAGCTAGTGCCTTGGAAAAACAATACTGTACAAAAAATTCCATTTTTTTTTGTGAGAATGGAAAATACAAAGTTGGAAGATTTACAATTCATGATACCCATTCATATGGCTGGCTTGACCTAGGTGATATCGTAAAATTTTCTAGTAATATTGGTATTGTAAAAATAGCTGAAGTTACTGGAAAAAAAGTCATGCATAATTATTTATCTTTGTTTGGGTTTGGTGAACAGACAAATTTGGGCTGTCCTGCGGAAAGCTCTGGAATTCTTATGCCTTATAGTAATTGGTCAGATATTGACACAGGCTCCATTGCTTTTGGTCAAGGTATATCTGTCTCTGCAATACAACTTATTTCTGGAATATCTGCTATTGCAAATCAAGGAATTTTAATGAAACCATTGGTTATTAAAAAAATAATTTCAAGCCAGGGGCAAGTTAAAAAAACATTTAAGTCCAGGGCTGTAAGAAGAGTTGTATCAGCAAATACAGCAAAAAATATCAAGCAAATGATGCGTTTAGTTGTTGAAGATCAAGGCACAGGTATAAATGCTGCTATACAAGGATATTCTGTATGTGGAAAAACAGGAACAGCACAAAAAGTCAATAAATCTGGTAATGGATATTCTCAAAAAGATTATCTTGCATTGTTTGTAGGGTTTGCACCTGAATCAAAACCAGAACTTGTAATTCTTGTTGTTATAGATGAACCACGAAAAAATCATTTTGGAGGAGTTGTTGCAGCTCCAGTCTTTAAAAAAATTATGACAGAATCATTTAATTATCTTAAGATCTCACCTGACATGAATCAGGACATAATTTTAGCTAAAATATCAGATTAAGGAATATAAAGTTTGAAATTTTCATATCTTTTAAAAGAATGTACGCCTTTGTGGGAAAGAACTTTTATTTCTGCTTCTGATTCTGAAAAAGATCCTGAAATATCTTCCATTCATTTTAGAGCGCAACAAGTAAAACCAGGTGGGCTTTTTATCGCTGTTAAGGGTTTTAAATCTGATGGTCATGACTATATTGATGAAGCTCTTAAAAAAGGTGCTGTTGCAATTGTTGCAGAAAAAAGACTTGAGTTTCCCGAAATAAGAACAGTTCAAGTAAAAAATACTAGAAAAGCAATGGCATGTATTTCTTCTGTATTTTATCATAATCCCAGTGAGAAAATGATTTTAATTGGTGTAACAGGAACAAATGGAAAAACAACAATAACTTGGATTTTGGAAAGTATTCTTAATGCGGCAGGATATGTGCCAGGAGTGATTGGCACTATTAATTGGAGATATAAAGATCATATATTTGATAATTTAAATACAACTCCAGAGTCTATGGAGTTACAAAAAATATTATTTCAGATGAAACAGGCTGGAGTAACTCATGTTATTTTAGAGGTTTCATCACATGGCATTGATCTTGGCAGAATAAATAATATTTCATTTGATATAGGGATTTTTACTAATTTAAGTCAGGATCATCTTGATTATCATAAAAATATGAAACAATATTTTCTATGTAAAAAAAGATTTTTTACAAAATACTTGGTAAAAGGCACAAAAAAATCATTTGCACGGGCTATAATTAATATAGATGATCAAAAAGGAAAACTTCTTCTAGGATCTGTTTTATCAAAAACTATAACAACCAGCACAAAAAATAATACAGCTGATATTAAAAGTTATGATGTTCAAGATGATATCCTGGGATTATCCGGAAGGATAAGAATTAAGGAAAAAAATTTTTCTTTTCAATCAGAACTTACAGGAAAGTTTAATCTTGAAAATATTCTTTCAGCAACAGGTGCTTGTCATGTACTTGGGATTTCCATTGAAAATATTAAAAAAGGAATAAAGAGATGCAAATCTATTCCCGGAAGGCTTGAACGAATAAAAAATATAAGTAATAAATTTATATTTGTAGATTATGCCCATACTCCAAATGCTTTGGAAGCAGTGTTAAAAACTTTAAAAAAAAGAGCTTTAGCAAGAATTATATTAATTTTTGGCTGCGGTGGAGATAGAGATAGAGCTAAACGTTCAATAATGGGAAAAATTGCTTTTAAATATAGTGATATTGCAATTATTACCTCTGACAATCCAAGAACAGAAGATCCTAATGTAATTATTAATGATATTTTAAAAGATTTAAAAGACTCACTAGCAAAATATAGAATTAAAAATTTTAAAAATGAATTTATAAAAAAAGGAATTTTTATTGAACCTGACAGGAAAAAAGCACTTAAAACTGCAATAAAAATTTCTTTGCCCAATGATATAGTTATAGCAGCAGGCAAGGGGCATGAAACTGAACAAATATTAAAAAATAATACAATTTATTTTGATGATAGAAAAGTACTTGAAAATGCTGTGGTTAATTATGAATTAGATACAGGAATAAAATAATGAATGAATTAATACCTATTCCTTGGAAAATTATTGATATTACTAGGGCTTTAAATATTAAAACTTTCCCTGGCAAAATTAACTATAATTTTGTTTTTTCAGGGATTTCAATTGATTCACGTTTTATTAAATCAAATGAGCTTTTTGTAGCATTAAAAGGAGAGATATTTGATGGTCATTCATTTGTTTATAATCTTGTTAAAAAAGGAATAAAAGGTTTTGTCCTAGAAAAAAAATTTTTAAAAAGTTTAACAAAAGATCAAAATATTTTTTTTAAAACAAATAATTGTATTTTGTTTTTTGTTGAAAATACTCTTAAAGCACTTGGCAGGCTTGCTAAATTTCAACGTATTCGTTCCAAAGTAAAAGTGGTTGCAATTACAGGTTCTAATGGAAAAACTTCTACCAAAGAAATGGTGGGAAGAATCTTTGAAACCAAATTTAATACATTAGTTACAAAAGGAAATTTTAATAATGAAATTGGTTTGCCTCTTACACTTTTAAAACTTTCTAATGAACATGAATGGGCAGTTGTTGAAATGGGTATGAATCATTTTGGAGAAATTGCAAGACTTTCTGATATTTCCATGCCTGACATTGGAATTATTACAAATATTTGTAATGCTCACCTTAAAGGTCTTGGAAGTATTTTTGATGTTGCAAATGCAAAGGCAGAACTTGTTGAATTTATCCAGAACCAGGGCTCACTAATACTTAATTATTCTGATTCTCAAAAAAAAATTTTTATTAAAAAAGCAGAGAAAAACAAAAATATTAAAGATTTAATTTTTTTTGGTGTATCAGAAAATGCTCATATAAAAGCAAAAACTGTAAAAATTTATCAGGAGAAAATATATTTTAAACTTTTTATAGGAAAAAACAAATCAACTAAAAATAAACTAATTGATGTTTGTATTAATACTCCAGGTTTATTTATGGTGGAAAATGGGCTTGCAGCAGCTGCCGCAGGTTTTCAAGCAGGAATTTCCCTTAATGATATTAAAAAAGGCTTGGAGGCATTTGTTCCTGTTCCAGGCAGAATAAATATTCTTAAAGAATTAAAATACATTAAAATTATTGATGATACATATAATGCTAACCCAGAATCTGTTGAATCAGCTCTTAAAACTTTAAAAAATCTTTCAGGAAAAGATAATAGTATTGCTGTTTTAGGAGATATGCTTGAGCTTGGGAGTATGGCAAAATATTTTCATTATCAAATAGGAAAAAAAGCTGGGGCTTTAGGTGTTTCAAGACTTTATGCCTATGGCGATATGGCAGAACATATAATTAATGGTGCTCTATATAAAGGACTTGATAAAGATAAGGTAATGATGGGTACTCAAAAAAAAATAGCAGATAATATTATGAAAAAAGTTAATTCTAGAACATGGGTCCTTGTTAAAGGTTCAAGGGGAATGAAAATGGAGGATATTATTTCTAGGTTAAAAGGACAGAATTAATGCTATATCACTTACTTTATCCTTTATATACTGAGATATCATTTTTTAATATATTTCGTTATATTACGTTTAGAGCTATATATGCCAGTATTACAGCATTCCTTATATGTTTTATAATGGGGCCCTGGGTAATAAAAAGACTTTCAAAAATGCAGATAGGCCAATTTATCCAGGATGATGGCCCTATAACTCATCATATTAAAAAAGGAACTCCTACTATGGGAGGTATTCTTATCCTTTTTTCCTTGGTTATTTCTATTTTTTTATGGACAGATCTTTTAAATCATTATGTATCTATCATCTTTGTTTGTATTTTATTATTTGGTTCTATTGGTTTTATTGATGATTATCTTACTCAAATAAAAAAAAATAACAAAGGTCTTAGTGCAAAAATAAAATTTTTAATTCAAATAATCGCTGGTTTGTGTATAAGCTCGCTTATATATATAGCCCCTGATTTTGATCCAGTACTTACTATTCCCTTTTTTAAAAACATAACTCTTGATCTAGGGATTGGGTATGTTCTGTTCTCAACCTTTGTTATTGTTGCTACTTCAAATGCTGTAAACTTAACTGATGGTTTAGATGGTCTTGCTATAGGTCCTATAATAATAGCAGGAGTTGCATACATGTTTTTTGCCTATTTAGCA
This sequence comes from Desulfobacteraceae bacterium 4572_130, assembly GCA_002084425.1. GTDB lineage: Bacteria > Desulfobacterota > Desulfobacteria > Desulfobacterales > Desulfobacteraceae > 4572-130. Next base: position 86,399 of record NBLN01000011.1, read on the forward strand.
GGTCATATAACAATGGCTGATTATTTACAGATAAAATATATAGCCTCCTGTGGTGAAATTGCAATTGTATGTGCTGTTCTTGCAGGAGCAGGCATTGGTTTTTTATGGTTTAATGCTTATCCAGCACAAATTTTTATGGGGGATACTGGGTCTATTCCCCTAGGAGCAATTATTGGTACTATTGCAGTTATTACAAAACAGGAGATACTTTTAATTGGAGTTGGAGGTGTTTTTGTTCTAGAAACTTTATCTGTAATTATTCAGGTTGCTTATTATAAAATTACCAATGGAAAAAGAGCATTTCGCATGGCACCATTACATCATCATTTTGAACTTAAAGGATGGCATGAATCAAAGGTTATTATAAGGTTTTGGATTATTTCCATTGCTTTTGCGCTAATATCATTAAGTACTTTAAAAATAAGATAAAAATAATTTTGTAATTTTTTTTTATCTAGCTATTTCTATAAAAGAACTTATAATTACTTTAATATTTTTTTCATGTTTCATTATACAAAAAATCAGGAAATAAAAATTAAACCTGCCTTTCTACTTTAAGGCAGTTATTTTTAAATTGATATTTTTCAGGATTATATAAAATTAAAAAAATGAAAGCTAAACAAAACAAATTTCCAAATACAGATTTAAAATCTCAAAAAAATAAATATATTCTTGTAGCAGGTCTTGGGAAATCAGGTTTTTCCATTGCTCAATTTTTAAATACCAGGGGTTTTAATGTTCTAGTAACAGATATTGATTCATCAAAAAAAAAAAAAGCACAACAACTTGAAAAACAAGGCATTAAAACTGAAATTGGTTTTCATAAACTTGAGACATTTGAAAATGCTGAAAAAATAGTAACAAGTCCTGGAATACCATTAAATTTTAAATATTTTAAAAGAGCATTGGAAAAAAAAGTTCCAATAATTGGAGAGCTTGATTTAGTTGCTGAATATATAAAACAACCAATTATTGCAATAACTGGAACTAATGGGAAAACTACTGTTACATGTATGATAACTGAAATGCTTAAAGCTTCAGGATTTAAGGTTTTTACAGGGGGGAATATTGGAATACCTCTTTTAGAATATTTTAATGAAAAAGAAAAAAAAGATATTATTGTTGCAGAAGTAAGCAGTTTTCAATTGGACACTGTTTTTAAATTTGCTCCTAAGGTAGCTTTACTTTTAAACATAACCAGGGATCATTTAGATAGATATACTGATTTAAAGGCATATGCAGGTTCAAAATGGAGTATATTTAAAAATCAAACTCATAAAGACACAGCCATTATTAATAATGATATATATATGTGTGAAAAGGAAATCAGCAAATTAAAATCAAAATGTGTTTTTTTTGGTAAAAAAACAAAAAAAAATGGTTTTAAAGGCTGTATAATTGAATCTGACAAAATTAGAATATATGACAAAACTTTTAATCAAGATAAAGAGGAAATTTTAGATATTTCCAATTTTCATCTTAAAGGAATGCATAACAGGGAAAATATTGCTGCATCATGCCTGGCTGTTCTTGCTGTGGGCGGGACTATAAAAGGAATAAAAAAAGGTTTAGAAAATTTTTCTGGGTTATCCCATAGAATAGAATATGTAAAAACAATTAATGGTGTTGAATATTATAATGATTCCAAGGCAACTAATCCAGATGCTGTATTAAGAGCATTGGAATCTTTTAAAGATAACATCATTCTTATTATGGGAGGAAAAGAAAAAAATACAGATTTTTCTTATATTAGAGATATTGTTAAAAAAAAAGTTAAAAAAATAATTGTTATTGGAGAAGCAAAGCAAAAAATTGCAAAAAGCCTTTCCTTGGTCTGTGAAATATTCTTTGCAGATTCCATGAAACACGCAGTTAATAAGGCGTTTCAATTGGGAATTAAAAAAGACATAGTATTGCTGTCACCTGCTTGTGCAAGTTTTGATATGTATGAAAACTATGCACAAAGAGGGCACGATTTTGTTAAACATATCAAAGCTCTTAAGAGAAAATAGTATGAAAAAAGACAAAATATATCCATTTTTTAATGAAGCAGCAATACTGTTTCCAGTTCTTTTACTATCAAGTATTGGTGTTATAATGGTTTATAGTGCAAGCTCTGCCATAAGCATAACAAAGTTTGGGAATAATATTTTTTATTTGCAAAAGCAGTCTTTATTTTTTTTAATTAGTCTTTTATCAATGCTTTTAATTTCTTTTTTTCCTTATAGATATTTTAAGTTTTTATCTTATTTTTTCGTTTTTCTTTCCATTATTCTTCTTATAATTGTTCAAATTCCATCAATTGGAGTTAAAGCAGGTGGTGCATATAGATGGTTACGGTTTGGTATTTTTACATTTCAGCCTTCTGAGTTTACAAAATTTGCCTTTATAATATTTCTTGCATATTCCCTTGATAAAAAACAAAATATGATTAGAGATTTTTCTGTTGGATTTATTCCCCATGTAATAATTTTTATTATACTTGCAATACTTATAATGATGCAGCCTGATTTTGGAAGTGTTGTAATACTTGGTTTGATTACATGGGGCATGATGTTTATAGCAGGAGTTCCCATAATTCATTTACTTATTCCCCTTCCTTGTTTAATACCTTTTTGTTATTTCTTTTTATTTAAAGTTGGTTACCGCATGGAGCGTATTTTTGCCTTTTTAAATCCCTGGGCAGATCCTCTTAATACAGGATATCAAATAACTCATTCACTTAAAGCCTTTGGCTCAGGAGGAATATTTGGTAAGGGCATTGGGCTTAGTATGCAAAAACTTTATTATCTTCCAGAGCCTCATACAGATTTTATATTTTCTGTAATAGGTGAAGAACTGGGGCTTGTAGGTGTTTTTTTGATTTTAATGCTTTATTCCATAATATTATGGAGAGGAATAAAAATAGCTAGTAATTCTAGAAGTTTTTTTGCAACTCTTCTAGCCTTTGGATTAACCTTAAATCTTGGAATACAAGTAATTATTAATATAGGAGTAACTCTTGGTGTATTGCCAACAAAGGGACTTACACTTCCTTTTTTAAGCTATGGCGGGACTTCTCTTTTTATAAATATGATGGCAATGGGAATTTTAATGAATATTGGGACATCTGCCAAAAATATGGTGCATAAAACAGAAAATAAAAAATTAGATTTAAAATGATAAATCAAAAAAAAATAATAATTTGCGGGGGCAAAACTGGGGGTCATATTTTTCCTGGTATTGCCATTGCTCAGGCTTTAATAAAAAAAGATAAAAATATTAAAATTCTTTTTGTTGGAACAGGAGAATTATTTGAAACAAAAATATTTAACAAATATGGTTTTAATCATAAAAAAATTTCTGCAAAAGGTATTAAAGGAAAAAGTTTTAAGAAAAAATTTAAATCCATATTAAATATTCCTATTTCGATTTTTCAAGCAATTAAAATTATTAAACATTTTAAATCTGATTTTGTAATTGGCGTTGGTGGGTATTCATCAGGAAGTGTTGTTCTAGCTGCTAAACTTCTAGGAATTACTACTGCAATTCAAGAACAAAATAGTATTCCAGGATTAACAAACAAAATACTTGCAAGGTTTGTTAATGTTATATTTACATCATTTAAAGACACAAGGGGATTTTCTAAAAAGAAAAATCAGATCTTTACAGGCAATCCCCTACGGAAAAGTACAAATACTGATATTACAGATTTTAAATTAAATCCTGAAAATTTTACAATTCTTATTATTGGCGGCAGTCAAGGTGCTGAAAGTATTAATAAAGCTTTTTTAAATGCAATAAAATTAATTGATAAACCTGAACAATATAATGTTATTCATCAAACAGGAAAACTAGATGAAAAAATCGTTATTTCAAAATATAAAAAAACAAAAATAAATTGGCATGCAAAAGCTTTTTTTTATAATATGCCGACCTTACAAAATATGGCAGACCTTATTATTTCAAGAGCTGGAGCATTAACTATTTCAGAAATAACATTAAGAGGAAAGCCTTGTATTCTTATTCCCTATCCCTATGCAGCAGATGATCATCAAAAATTTAATGCAAATGCTTTAGTTAAAAAAGGTGGTGCATGGATGATTCTTGATAAAGAACTTTCAGGTGAAGTTTTAAAAGAAAAAATTGAATTTGGAAAAAATAATCCAGATAAGCTTTTAAATATGGGAAAAGCTGCAAAAAATCTAAGTATGGATAATGCTGATGAAAAAATAGCAGATACAATTTTGAAAATGATTAAAAAGGCAAACTAATTAATGTATCAAAAAGATTATCATATACATTTTGTTGGAATTGGTGGAATTGGAATGAGTGGTATAGCTGAACTTTTATTAAATTATGGATATAAAGTTTCAGGCTCTGATATAGCACTTTCTTCCATAACTAAAAGACTTGAAAAATTGTTTGGTGCTGTAATTTATCAGGGACATAAAGGAATACATATTGGAAATGCTGATGTGGTTGTAATATCCAGTGCAGTCTCAAACAATAACCCAGAAGTTATTTTTGCAAAAAATAAATCTATTCCAGTTATTCAAAGGGCAGAAATGCTGGGAGAAATTATGCGTAGAAAATATTCCATTGCTGTTTCAGGAGCTCATGGAAAAACATCTACAACATCTATAATATCTCAAATTTTAAATTCTGCTAATCTTGATCCTACAGTTATAATTGGAGGAATTTTAAAGAATTATAATACAAACGCCATTTATGGTAAAGGTGATTACATTCTAGTAGAAGCAGATGAGAGTGATGGTTCATTTCTTAAATATTCACCTTGCATTGCAGTGATTACAAATATTGATATGGAGCATTTAAATTTTTATAAAGATATTAAAGATATAAAAGAAAATTTTATAAAATTTATTAATTCTGTTCCATTTTATGGCATGGCTATAATTCCCTTTGATAATGAATATATGCAAGATATTCTTTTAAATATAAAAGTGCCGTATATAACTTTTGGAGAAAATATTGGTGCAGATGTTCAAGCTCAGGAAATATTGTTTCAAGGAACAAAAACAATTTTTAAAGTATTTTATAAAGGGCAATATTTAGATGAAATAAAACTTAATCTTTTAGGAAGGCATAATATTTCCAATGCTTTAGCTGGTATTGCTCTGGCTCTTAAACTTAATATTTCTTTTAAAATAATAAAAAAGACTTTTAAAAACATTAATGGGGTAAAACGCCGCATGGAATTTAAAGGAGAAAAACATGATGTTGTGGTTATAGATGATTATGGTCATCATCCAACAGAAATAAAAACAACCCTTGAAGCTCTTTGTATGAGTTTTCCTGAAAAAAGGCTTGTTGTAGTTTTTCAACCTCATAGATATTCAAGAACGAAAGCTTTATTTAATGAATTTTTAACTTGTTTTGATAATTCTGATATTTTAATAATTCTTCCTATTTATGCAGCAAGTGAGGAAAAAATCAAAGGGATTAATAGTGAAAATTTATGTGAAGCAATAAAGAATAATGGTTATAAAAAAGTTTTTTTTACAAGTGGGTTTGATAATTGCCTAGAATCGCTTTTAAATAAGCTTCAAAAAGGAGATATTCTTCTTACTCTTGGTGCAGGTGATGTGTATTCATTAGGGGAAAAAATTTTAATGGAATCATAAAAATTCTTTACTTATATGTATGTTTTTATATGAAATAACTTATAACTAGATAATATTCTTTTATGTTTTGTTATGAGACAAACCAGGAATTAAAAATCAGATCTGCCTTATGGCAGTTTATATGAAATAACTTATAACTACATAATATTTTTTTATGTTTTGTAACTTATAACTACATAATATTTTTTTATGTTTTGTTATGAGACAAACCAGAAATTAAAAATCAGATCTGCCTTATGGCAGTTATTCTTGAGAAAATAAATAAAAATTTTCTAAAAATGTTTATAAATGCCTATAAATAAAGCTTGCTATCTTTTATCCAAATTTTAGGTTTAAAGTATTATAATAAAATTTGAACAAAATAGAACAATTGGGCAAAGCTCTATACATAGTTATCCAAATTTTAACATATATACAATATATGGTATGTTTTTGTCAAGTGGTATCTATATATTGTATTAAAAATATTTCAACTATTTCTATAGACATTAATTTTAAAATACAGATTAGAAGTTAGGAAATTATATTATTTTAAAAATGAAAACAAATTATAAAAAATTTAATCGCCAATTTTATTTAAAAAAAAATGAGTCCATGAAAAATCATACTTCATTTAAAATTGGGGGTTCTGCTGATCTTTTTGCCCTGCCTAAATCTGTGGATGAGCTGACAAATCTAATAATAACAGCAGAAAAATATAATATTCCTGTTACAATTATTGGAAGTGGAACAAATCTTCTAGTTAAAGATAAAGGAATAAGAGGTCTTATTATTTGTGTTACAAAAATAAACACTGGAATAACAATTAAACAAATAGATTCAAAAAACATTTTTATAGAAGCATTTGCAGGAACACTTTTGGCATCTGTTTGTAAGTTTGCAATGGAAAATGGACTTAAGGGATTTGAGTTTGCAACGGGAATTCCAGGTACCTTGGGAGGTGCTGTTATGATGAATGCAGGAACAAATCTTGGAAGTATTTCTGATGTTTTATTATGTATGGATATTATTGAAAAAAATGGAAAAATCACAAAAATTAAAAAAAATGAAATTATTTTTTCAGAAAAAGCATTTAGTTTTAATTCATGTTTGGATTTAAAGAATATTATCCCTGTAATTCTTAAAGCATCATTTGTTTTAAAAAAAGGAAATAAAGAACATATAAGACTTAAAATTAATAAACTTTTAAATAAAAGGAATTTAACCCAGCCTATTCTAGCATTAAGTGCTGGATGTTTTTTTAAAAACCCTGTTTCAGGAGAAAAAGCAGGGAAATTAATTGAAAAAGCTGGATTAAAAGGAAAAAGAATTGGAAATGCCATGGTATCTGAAAAACATGCTAATTTTATTGTTAATTTAGGAAATTCAACTGCAAAAGATATTCTAGAACTTAAAGCATATATTCAAAAAAAAGTGTTTCAATTGTTCTCTATTAATCTTGAAACTGAGGTAAAAATTAAAGGTGAATAAAAAAAACAAACAAAATAAATTGTCTAGTGATATTGGTAAATCAACTTCATCTAATGCTGATTTTATGCAAAATTTTAGTTTATCCATTAAAATTATTATGGTTATTGTTTTTATCAGTTTTGCCAGTTTGTTTTTCATATTTGCCTATGATGTCATAACTCAGTCAGATTATTTCCCCATTAAAAAAATATTAATTTCAGGGAATAATCAACTATCAAAACAAGAAATTCTTAATCAAATTAATATATCTAAAGGAGATAATATTTTTTCTATTAATTTATTTGAAAAAAGAAAAAAATTAATTTCACATGCATGGATTAAAGATGCTCTAATAAAAAGAGACTTACCTGGTAAAATAGTAATAATAGTTAAAGAAATAAATCCTGTTGGTCTAGTTAAAATAGGAAATATAAATAGTTTTCTAATAGATAAACATGGAAATCCCTTTGTGGAATATAATTATAATATAAATAATAGAAATCTTAATCTGCCTGTTATTTCTGGTCTTAAACTTATAAAAAAAGATAATCAATATTCTTTTGAAAATAATATTAGTAATTTTGTTATTAATCTTTTGGAAATAAAAAATAATTGGGGAAAAAAATATATAAGTGTTGATGTTGATAATGGGATTGATATGGAAGCCTCTATTGTTTTTATGAATAATTATGTTAGCAAACCTTTAAGGTTAAAACTTGGGTTTAATAATTTTCAACCTAAATTAAAAAAAGCTGAGCAGATTTTTAATTATATGAAAAGGGAAAAAACTGGAGATATAGTAACTTGTATTGATTTATTTGATCTTAAAAATGTAACTGTAAAATTCAATCAAATATTATAGCTGATATTATTAAAGGAGGTGTTTAACTTGAATGAAAAGGAGAAAATTATTGTTGGTCTTGATATTGGAACAACCAAAATATGTACTGTTGTTGGTGAAATTTCAGATTTTGGAATAAACATAATTGGTGTTGGGTCTCATTCCTCTACTGGGCTGAGAAAAGGTGCTGTAATTAATATTGAATCTACAGTTCAATCTATTAAAAAAGCAGTTCAAGATGCTGAAATAATGGCTGGTTGTCAAATTTCATCTGTATATGTTGGAATTGCTGGAGGGCATATTAAAGGGTTTAACAGTCATGGAATTATAGCCATTAAAGGAGCTGAAGTAACACAAAATGATGTGGAAAGAGTTATAGAAGCTGCAAGTGCAGTTGCTATTCCAATGGATAGAGAAGTTCTTCATGTAATACCCCAGGAATTTATTGTTGATGAGCAAGATGCTATTCAAAATCCTTTGGGTATGTCAGGAGTAAGGCTTGAAGCAAAAATTCATATTGTTACAGGAGCAGTTTCCTCAGCACGAAATATTGTAAAATGCTGTGATAAAGCAGGGCTTAATGTGTGTGATATTGTCTTAGAATCTCTTGCATCAGGTGAAGCAGTTTTAACAGAGGAAGAAAAAGAAATGGGATGTGCTCTAGCAGATATTGGTGGAGGCACAACAGATTTAGCACTTTTTAAAGGTAATCATATAAAACATATTTTTGAGCTTGCCCTTGGAGGATATAATATTACAAATGATATTTCCATAGGTCTTAGAACTCCCTTAGCTGCTGCTGAAGAGATAAAGCTTACACATGGGACATGCCTTAAAAATAATAATAATCAGGAGTTAATTAAAGTTCCAAGTGTGGGTGAAAAAAAAATAAAAAAACTTTCCAAAGATATTTTATCTGAAATTATAGAACCTAGAATCGAAGAAATGTTTTCTATTCTTAAAAATGAAATTTATATTAATGGACTTGAAAATTCTTTTCCATCCGGAATTGTACTTACAGGTGGAAGTGCGCTTTTAGATGGGATATCAGATGTAGTTGAATCTGTGTTTCTAGCTCCTGTGCGCTTAGGAGAACCAAGAAATATAGGTGGACTTAAAGATGTTGTTAAAACACCAGCCTTTGCAACTGGAGTTGGACTTGTAATTTTTGGCAGTAAAAATATTAATACTAAAGAGCAAATTGATAGTAATGAAAATGGACTTTTTTCAAGATTACTTAAAAGAATGAAACAATGGTTCAAAGATGTGATTTAAATAAAAAAAGATAATATTTTTTGTCATACTTCTTTAAAATATGATGATACCTGTTGATAGTTGTTATTACTATATTAAAAGCTGTCACCAGCAAATTTAAAATATAAATTAATTATTATAAAGGATAAGATTATGAGTTTTTCATATATTGAAAATGAAAAAATTGCAAAAATCAAAGTAATTGGAGTTGGTGGAGCTGGTGGAAATGCTGTTAATAATATGATTGATGCAAATCTACAGGGTGTTAAATTTATTGTTGCTAATACTGATGCCCAGGCTCTTGATATTTCCAGGGCAGAGCATAAAATTCAGTTGGGAAGTCATTTAACTCAAGGTCTTGGTGCTGGGGCTAATCCAGAAGTAGGAAAAGATGCAGCTTATGAAAATATAGAAGAAATAAGAACAGCTATAAGTGGCAGCCATATGGTATTTATTACAGCAGGGTTTGGCGGTGGAACAGGAACAGGTGCTGCTCCTGTAATTGCAGAAGTATGCAGAGAGCTTGGAATACTTACAGTTGCTGTTGTATCAAAACCATTTTCTTTTGAAGGCAGAAAAAGATTTCAACAGGCAGAAGCTGGTATTGATGATCTTAGAAGTATTACAGATACAGTTATTACAATTCCCAATGATAGATTAAGAAGCATAGCAAGTAAAGATGCAAGAATGATTGATATGTTTATAAAAGCTGATGAAATATTACATCATTCAGTAAAGGGAATAACAGATCTTATAATGGTTCCAGGGCTTGTAAACCTTGATTTTGCAGATGTTCGTACAGTAATGTCAAAGGCTGGAATGGCACTTATGGGTATTGGTATTGCTTCTGGAGATAATAGAGCAACAGAAGCTGCTGAAAGGGCAATTTCCCATCCTTTACTAGAAGATATTCCCATTTCAGGCGCTAGAGGTGTTTTGATAAATATTACATCAAGCAGTGCGCTTACTTTAGATGAAATGGCTGAAGCTTCAGATCGTATTCACCAAGAGGCAGGAGATGATGCTGAAATTATCTGGGGACAGTCAATTGATGAAAATCTTGGTGAGGAAATGAGAGTAACTGTTATTGCTACAGGTATTGGACAACAAGAAAATATTCAACAGGAAAATATCCATCGTTTTAATACAATAAAATCAAAGCTAAAATCAAAAAATAAAAATTTTAATACAGTAAATTCAAATCAGAAATATAATACTCCAGTTGAAACTAAAGATATCACAAGGGGCAGAATAAGAGATGCAAGTAATGAAGATATTGAAAAATTTGAAGAAGCCAAAGAAGAATTTGATATATTAACACACAAACAAATTGTTGGGCAGGATGCTAGAAATAGTTATAGAGGAACAATAGATAATGAAAATTTAGATATACCTACATTTTTAAGACGAAAAGCAGATTAATAAAATAAAATTTTTGATTTTTGAATGAATTATGCTTAATTATTTACTTATTAAATTTTTTCATGGTTATAATACTTAATTATATTGAATAAGTTCATATTTGTCTCATTGCCATGCTCCAGCGTGGCAATGTTATAATATTCCAGCATTAATTAATAATATTTCTCTTATTGCCATAATTAATAATATTTCTCTGATTGCCATAATTAATAATATTTCTCTGATTGCCATGCTCCAGCGTGGCAATATTATAATAGAAGCTCAAGCGTCATCATTTGCCTATGTTAGGTTTTATATAGATATTTTTATTAATTCTTTTTTTATATGTGTTGTTCCCTGAGCTTGTCAAAGGGCGGCACTCAGTACATCTTTATGAACAATAGTCTAGTATATGAATATAAAAAAACAATCATTTAAAAGACATAAAACTTTTTTTAAAGAAGAACAATATAATCAATTACAATTTAAACAAGGTCAAACAGCAAAAAAAAATAAAGAATTAATTAAAATAGCGCTTGCATATCCCAATACCTATGAAACAGGAATGTCAAATCTGGGATTTCAAAAAATATATAGTCTTATTAATGAACTTGACAATGTTTTGTGTGAGCGTGTTTTTCTTCCCACCCCCGAAGTTAAATCTGATAAAACCAAATCCAATAAAATAATAACCTATGAAACAGGCACTAATATTGCTAAATTTGATATTATTGCCTTTTCAATCTCATTTGAAAATGATTATCTAAATTTAGCTTTAATGCTTAAAAATGCAGGCATTCCTTTAAAATCATTTAATCGTAATAAATTCCATCCTTTAATAATTGCAGGGGGAGTTGCGTGTTTTCTTAATCCAGAACCCATTGCCTGTTTTATAGATTGTTTTTTGCTTGGAGAGGCAGAATTTTTAATTAAGGAATTTTTTGATATTTATGATTTAAAAATTTCCAAGCATGAAAATAAAAAAAAACTTACCAGGAAAATTAAAAGTATTTATGTTCCATGTTTTTATAAATCAAAATATACAGAAAAAGGAAGATTTGCAGGAACTTTTCCCATAAAAAAATATGCTCCAAAAAAAATTGTAAAAACACATGTTAAAGATTTATCAAAAATAAAAACTATAACAAAAATTTTTACATTAAAAACAGTATTTAAAAATACATTTTTAATTGAAATTGGAAGAGGTTGTCCTCATGGATGCAGATTTTGCAGTGCAGGATTTATTTATAGACCTGTGCGTTTTTATTCCAAAGATATTATAATTTCCGCAATTAATGATTCAGAAGAATTTACAAAAAAAATAGGGCTTGTAAGTGCTGCTGTATCTGACCATCCTAAAATTAATGAAATATGTAATTATGCAATTAAAAACAATTGTACAATTTCCTTTAGTTCCCTTCGTTTAGATGGCCTTACAAAGGATTTATTAAAAACAATTAAAAATTCAGGTTCTAAAAGTGTTGCAATTGCTCCAGAAGCAGGTTCCAAAAGAATGTGGAAAATCATTAATAAAAAAATAACAGAAAAACAAATACTTGATGCAGTTGAAAACCTTGTAAATTCTGGAATAATAAATATTAAATTATATTTTATGATTGGACTTCCTTTTGAAACTAATGATGATGTAAGAGAAATTGTTTTATTAACGGAAAAAATCAAGCAGGTTTTTCTTAAACAAAGTAGAAATAATAAAAAAATAGGCAGAATTACTCTAAGCATTAATCCTTTTATTCCCAAACCATTTACTCCATTTCAATATGCTTGTATGGCAACAGTTTCTATATTAAAGAAAAAATTAAATATAATTAAAAATGGTTTAAAGAAAAATCCAGATATTAAAATTAAATGTGAATCATTTAAAATGGCAAAAATAAATGCCTTATTATCAAGGGGAGATAGAAGAACTTCTGATATAATAGAACTTGCTTTGGAAAAAGGCTTAAGTTTTGCAATAAAGCAAAATCAAAATTATTGTGATTTTAAGCTTTATTCTGAGAGAAATCCTGATGACCCTTTGCCTTGGGATATTATTAATATGGGAATTAAAAAAGATTTTTTTCTAAAACAATATAATCTTGCAAAAAATGAAAAACAAAGCCCTGACTGCCCCATGATTAATTGCAAAAATTGCAGGATTTGCAGGTGAGATAGACAGGTTTTTTTTGAAAATAGATTATATAAACAATTTAATTAAATACCCGCCTCAAATATCTACTTCCAGATATTATTTTCAATATTTATAAAGTTTTGCATTAGTATCAATCCATCCGAGAATTATAGTCTTTTTTGACCTAAAGATTATCCCATAAAAGTCTGTGAGTTTCATTTTTAACAGTACTTATTTTTCCTTTAATTCTTTGATTCATTTCATTAAGTAATTTTTGATATTATTTTTAATATTATTTATTAAAAAAGTTGATTTTTTAATATTTAAATCAGGTATTATTAATAGACAAATTTATTTATTGTTAAAAATTCAATATTTTTTTATATGGGAGGAATAAAATGATAACTGATAGCAAAGAAGCAAAAGAGATATTAGAGGAAATAGATTCCTCTAATTTTACTGTAAAGATATCTAAAAAAATAGAAAACAAGCAGACTGGAGTGATAAGAGACCAGTCAATAGAAATTATTAGTAAGCCGCCTAATCAACTGGATAGATTAATACGAAAAATTTTTAATAAATTTACAAATTTTTTATTAAAAGGAAGGTTTTTTGATTAGATCATTAAAAATCTATATTAGATATATTTCAAGTTTTCGTACCCTTAGCAAGTATTTGTTAAGATAGAACTAAATTTGAAAAAAATTAAAGTTTAGTTTATGTACATAAATATTTAAATGAACTGTTTATGGGTACGAAACTTGAGTATTCAAATATTATTCTGATTAATAGTTGATGCCATATAACCTGCACCAAACCCATTATCAATATTTACTACTGCAATATTAGGGCTGCATGAATTAAGCATACCAAGAAGGGCAGTAACTCCTTTAAAGCTTGCACCATACCCAATGCTTGTGGGAACTGCAATTACAGGAGCTTTAACAAGACCTGCAACAACACTTGGAAGCGCACCTTCCATTCCAGCAGCAACAACAATAACTGAGGCTTTTTCAATAAGATCCTTATGAGCAAAAAGCCTGTGAATTCCTGCAACACCAACATCAAATAAAGATTTTACCTTATTTCCCATAACTTGTGCAGTTATATATGCTTCTTTTGCCACAGGAATATCTGAAGTTCCTGCTGAAATTATAAGGATTTCTCCTTTTGCCAGGATTTTAGGAGGGGATTTTTTTAAAACAAGAACTTTTGCATCTTTATGATATTTTATATTTTTTATACTTTTTTGTATTTCCAAGGCTTTTTCAGGATTAACTCTGGTTGTTAAAATAATATTTTCATATTTTTCTATAGATTTTATAATATTAATTATTTGAAATGCTGTTTTGCCTTGTCCATAGATAACTTCAGGAAAGCCTTTCCTAATAGAGCGATGATGATCTATGTGAGCATAATTTATATCTTCAAAAAAAATATGTTTTAAACTTTTTTTTGCATGATTTGCAGATATTAATCCTTTTTCTACTTGTTCAAGAATCTTTGAAAGATTTTTTAAGTTCATTTGCTTTAAGATTTCCTAGTTTGAAATATTTATATATTTTAAATCATGAGAAGTACAAAAAAAGACTTATTGCAAAAACATTGAAAACTTATAATCAAATGTTAAGTATTTTATTAAACCATAAAAAGTAAGAAAGACACGAAAAGTATTTTATGTTTTTTCGTGTCTTCTAGTGTTTTTTTACGATTATAAGTTTTTATAATTTAAATTTTTTCCCTTTACTTTTTTCCCTTTACTTTTTTATCAGTCTCATTAATTTCTGAAAATTCTGGTGATGGTGAATATCCCCATTTATATCTGCCAAATTTTAAATATCCTTGAACATTATTAAATCTAATATCTGAAGTTTCTGATATTGGAATAATATTTCCTTCTATTAAGGGTTGAAGATATTTTGCTAATTCAGAACTTCCTCCGCCAGATAGAATTATTGAATCAAGATCCCAATCATTTTCCCATAATCTATTTAAATCTGCTGCTATGCCGGATGCTACATGGGTATAAACTCTTTTTTTCAGATTGGAAATATTATATTCCTTGCCCTTAATTTTAATTTTACCTGATTTAATAAATTTAAACATACGATAAAGTTCAATATTAACACCACTTTCCTGTTTCAGCTTATTGGCAATAACTGAAAAACATTTTGATATTCCTGTGTCCATAGTTGTTGAGCTTCTTTCCACATATTGAAGACGATCAAATATACTATAATCAGTTGTTTTAAATCCAATGTCTATAACCCCAATTTTTTGTCTGGAAAGCTCCATATCAGATATTTTGCCATTATCATCCATTATTAAGTTAAATATACTTCCAATGGGTTGGGGAATCATATGTACTTTATTTATATATAATTTTTTCTTAATATCTTTTCCATCAAGATTATCTCTTTTAAAAAATTCTACTGGCAGTCCTGAAACAACATTAAAAGAAGTATTATTTTTGCAGCATAATCCAGCAGCAGTAACAGCAAGAATTTTAACAAAATCGCTAAGTAGTTTTTCTTGGTTTAAAGTAAATTTTCTTATATTAGATTGCAGCTCTGCAAAATTTCCTATGAAATAAGCTTTATCATCTATAGTTATATGAAGATTTGATGCTGATGTATCTTCACCAATTAAGGATTTAAATTGGATATTTGTAAAATCTCCTATAAGAGACATAAAACTAACGGAATTAGTACCATTATAGGCTTTAGTAAATCCAAATCCTACATCTATTCCTAAAATCTCCATGACAGCTCCCCTTTTATTATAAAACACTAGGCTTTTTTTAAGCTTGTAAGTCTTTGATTAATATAAAAAATTTAATACCATTATGTATTATATATAGTCAAGAATATCAATATTCATCAGCCTTTTTTTACTAAATTATCAATATTAAAAAATTTTGCAGAATTGGAATAAACCCAAAGACCAGAATTAAACTGCTTGCTATGCTATTAGTAACCTTTTAAATTAAGGACACAATATCAGTTGACAAGCAGTTTTTAAAAAGTTTAATGTCATGCCGCCATAAAAATCAAAAAAAACGCTATTTTTTATGATATAAATTTCAAAAATTCTTAATTTTATATTAAATTTATTATGTCATTTTTTTTAAAAAAAAGGAGTAGATCGTGACAGAACAACTCTACAGTTATCATGCTTTTTTATTTCCATTTACATGGGAAATAAATCAAAAAATTAATATAAAAAAAATTAAAGAGTATCTTAAAAAATCAGGGTGGGAATATCCTCCCTTTACCATTGAAAATGAAAAAGATTACAATCAATTCATATATTTTTATGAATATGCAAGAGATGCAATTTATAATACTGATAAAAACTTTAAAAACAATCAAACAACTTATAATTTTGAATACAATATTTGTAATGGAAAATATAAAATAAAGATTAAAAATAAAGAAAATCCCTATGAACTTAATATTGAATCAATATCATTAAAGATTTATGAAACAGGTGTGGCAATTCTTTGTTTTAACATGGAAAACAAAAAATACGCATGTAAAGAAGATATTAAAATAATTAATGATTTTGGCAGAAGAATTTATCCACAGTTTTTGCCTCTTGAAAAAGTTAAAGAAAGTTTTTTATCTGAGTATATTGAAATTACAGGTGATAATTTAAAATCTAAAAATTTAAAGGAAGATTTTAAGTCTTATGAAAATATAAATTTTGATATTTCCAAAAACCAAAGCCCAGTAAAATTACCAGAATTTATTAAAAAGCTCTTTGGAGAAAATTTTTCAACCCAAAAAGAAAAAAACAAAGTATTTGTTAACCCGATTATTGATGATAGAATGTTCACAATTTGCTGGTATGGGAATAATCGTCTATCTCACAGACTTACACAATTTGAAAATAAACATAATCAATATACCTATGCACAGGATCCTTTCTGGCATGAATTTGTTTTTATTGATGGAAAAGATGCAACCTGTAAATCCAAAACTATGCTACCAGAACTTTTAAAAAAGCATACCTATAACAGATGGGCAGATTATGGAACTATTTATGGTATAACAAGATATTCTTTTATGCTGCTTACTACTGAAGGAAAGTTCTCTGAAGATGTATTATTAAAACATCTCAAAACCATGTATCATCAAATAGCAGTTTTAACCCTTGCCCAAAGAGCTTCTATTTTAAATTTTTCCAAAAGAATTACTGATATTTTAAATGGTAATTATAATATGCCTGATATGTCTGATGAAATATCAACGCTGCATAAAGATTATATTGGATTTATTAATAAAATGTATTTTAATGAAATTACAGCTCAGGAACAAGGAATTGAGATTTACGATATAATGCTTAATCACATGAGAATAAAGGAAAATATAAAAAATCTTAATACACAAATAAGAGAATTACATGATTTTGTAGAATTAGAGACAAAAAAAATATCTAATAAAAAACTTACTTTTTTATCAATACTCGGAGCGGTTTTATTATTACCAACATTTATAACTGGATTTTTGGGCATGAATGTTTTTTATCTTGATAATAAAAAAGGTGAGAATTTTTCATCTGTTCAACAAATAGTCATGTTTATAAAAGAGCATGAAGGTATGACTGCCTTAGTTTTAGGTTTTATAATCATTTGTATGTTTTTATATTTAGATTTTCTAGGTTCATGTACTAAAATCAAGAGGTGCTGCAAGTATGTAAGGAGCAAAACCAAGGATATCTGTAAAAGTTTATGTAAAAAAATTAGTTAAAAAAATTTTTTATGCAGGGAGAAAAGCTGATGCAAGAAAAAAAAGAGGCTGGGGCAGAATCAAAGTTTAAATTTGAAATAAAACTTAAACAACACACCCCAATGATACATTTTCAACATGCTCAAACAGGTGCTAGTCTAAGAGCTACAGAGCTTAAGCCAAAGCTTGATAAGTTTTTAAAAAAGAAATGTCCTTATTTGCCTTTTGGAGAAAAAGGAAATTTGGATTATAAGGTAAAAATTATTACAAGCAATATAGAGTTTAAGGATATAACACCTCCTAAACAAGATGAAAATGGTAATATAAAAACAAATTCAAAAGGAGAAATACAACGAGAAGCATATCCTAATTTTTTTGGAAATATTGGAAGTAATAATGGAAATTATAAAAAAACATCATTTACGAGAAGTATAATTAATTTAGAATTTTTTTCTTTTGAAAAAGAAATAAAAAAAGCTATTAAGGAAAATTTTACAGAATTTATATTAAAAACAAATTTTGGAACAAGGCAATCAAAGGGATTTGGCTCCTTTTATATTCATCCTGATGAAGAAAACTACAAAAAGCCAAATTTAAAGTATAAATTTACTGTTGACTCAACAAAGATAAAAGAACTTTTTTATAAAATTGAGCTTTTTTATAAAACTTTAAGAAGTGGAATAAATAGAGTTAATTTTAAGTCTAAAACAACCATTTTTTATTTTAAATCAATGATGTTTCTTTATGCTAAACATATAGGAATTCAATGGGATAAAAAAAGTATAAAAGAGGCATATTTCACTAAGGGTTTAACTGCCCAAAATGTAAAACACAAAAAACCTGAAAAAAATAAAAAATTAATGAAAGATTTACTTGGTCTTTCAGCAACTGAATCATGGAAAAGTTATAACGAGACTATAAAAAAAGAACATAAAAACAAGGAAATTGATAGATTCAAATCTCCTATCATTTTTAAGCCATTATTGAATAAAAATAATGGTTTTGATGTTTATTTTTATGCAAAAAAAATAAATCCTGATTTTCTTGGTCAATGTTTCGTTATCAAGAACAACAGTCGTAATGATTTAAAACTTCAAGTTCCTGAAAAATTTGATTTTGATGAGTTTCTTGCTTTTGCATTAAAGGTTGACCTTTATAGTCATGTTGAAAATGTTGACACTAATTTTCATAGCACCAAAGAATTTAAATCAATAAAAGTTATATATGATGATATAAATAAAAATTTACGAGGTGCAAAATGACAAATAAATATATTGGACTCACAATTGGACCTATTTATAAAACACTCACCAGTGTCAAGGCAACAAGAGAGATTTGGGGTGCAAGTTATATATTTTCTTATATTATGAAAAAAATTATTAAAAAGCTTAAAAAGAGTGGAAAAGAATTTATAATTCCATACACAGATGATTCTAATGATTCTAAAATGTTTGAACATGGTCAAGAAGTAGGACTTTTCCATGACAGGTTTATTTTTAAAGCAGAATCAGATGATTCTGAAGGTGATCTTGAAGAAGTTGAAAAGATAAAGAATAAAGTTTTAGAAGAAATTGCAGAAGAAATGACAAATGTAGTTAGAGAAAAAGAACAAAATAAAATTTATGAGTTTCTTAAAAAATACTTTCAGATTTATTTTTGTGAAAAAGAAATAAAGGGAGATTATAAGGAAGTAAATAAAGAAATAAATAATCATCTTGATGTCTTGGAACTTCAGTCAAAATTTATTCCGCAAATATCAATGAACTATCTTTTTGATTTTTTTGATAAAATCAATTCATCTTTTCTTATTAAGGACGCTTTTGGTAAGACAAAATCTCATTCATTTCCTTCAATTCCAGAAATTGCAGCATTAAAGGGAAGAGATGATCTTCTTTGGAAAGATGCCAATGGAGATGAAATAAAATTACCACGAAAGGTAAAAAAGAAAAATGGGAAAGAAATTGAAACCTATGATACCGATGACACAACCATTTATGGAGATCTAAAAGCAGCCAACAAAGATAAATTTAAACAATATCATAAATATATAGCAATTGTTCAAGCAGATGGTGATAATCTTGGCAAGACAATTAAAGCATTAGAAAAAAATCAAGATTTTACTGATCTTTCCAAGGCATTATTTGATTTTTCAAAAAATGCTCATAAAAAAATTAAAGAATTTGGCGGTGTAACCATTTATGCAGGTGGAGATGATCTTCTTTTTTTTGCTCCTATTGTTTCAGATAATAAATCTGTTTTTGAGCTTGTGTATGATCTTGGAAAACTGTTTAAAGATAAATTTAAAGAGTTTGATAAAAAGCCTACACTTTCAGCAGGTATTTCCATAACTTATTATAAATATCCTATGGGCGAAGCTCTTGAAAATGCAACAAATCTTCTTTTTAAAGCAAAGAATTTTAAAGATAAAAATGCTGTGGCATTTGAAGTTCAAAAGCATAGTGGTCAAAGTTTTTCTGGAGTTTTTAACAAAGATACAAATGAATACTTAAAATTCAAACAATTAATTCAATGTAATACTGAAGATAAAATGCTTACCTCCCTTATTCACAAATTAAATTTTCACAATGCAATTATAAAAGAGATTGGAACCGATGCAACAAAGCTCAATAATTATTTTGCAAACTTTTTTAATGAGCAGGAGCATAAAGAGTTTAAAGATTTAATTGATTTAACAGCACAGCTTATAAACAGGATTTATTGTACCTGCCGAAATGAACAGGAAAAAACAGAGCTTATCTATGCAAGCTTACGCCTTAAAAAATTTATTGGGGGTGAAAGATGAATAATTATTTTATAAAATTAACGCCTCTTTCACCTTTTTTCTTTGCAGGTGAAAAGAATTTTGGGGGTGCCAAGGGCGAAGAGACAAATTATTTTGCAAAATCAAATCTTTTTCCTCAGCAAACAACAATTCTTGGAATGCTTAGAAAGGAGCTTTTAATTCAAAAGGGCATTTACAGAGAATATTGGAATTATTCTGAGGACGATAAAAATAAAATAAAAAAGCTTATTGGTAAAGGAGGTTTTAAAGTAAACAATCACAATAATAATTTTGGCAGAATTGAAAGCATTTCTCCTGTTTTTATTAATAGAACTCTCAATAAAACCAATCAATATTTTATCTCAACGCCAAAAGATAATAAATTAAAATTTAAAAAAGAAAAATCAGGTAGAACCAATTTAAATTTAAAAACAGCAAAGAATTTTATTCCTTTGATTGAAGATTATAATGGAAATAATTATAACGCAAAAAAAGAATTGCCAAATAGTTTTATCTCATCTGATAAACAGGAAACTGTTGAATTTGATAATATTTTTAAGGAATTTATAAAAATTGGAAATGCCAAAGATAAATCTGAGGGAGATGAAGAAAAGTTTTTTAAACAGCTTTTTTATACAATGAAAAAAGATTTTTCCTTTGCCTTTTTTGCTGAAATTGATTTTGAGTTTCAAGATTCAAATTTCATAGTTTATATGGGTGGTGACAATTCATCATTTAAAATGGAAATTCGAAAAACTGAGAAAAATTTTCATCAAATATTTATAAATGGACATCATCGAAATAATAAAACCACGCTTTTAAGTGATGCTCTTGTTGATGAAGATATTTATGAATTTTGCGATTTTGCCATTACTGAAACAATGGATTTTAGAACAATTAAAATAGAAAATAATAATTTTGATAAGAAAAAAAAATATACAATGTTAAAACGAGGGTCGGTTTTTTTTACAGATGACAAAAAGATTGCAAAGCTTAAAAACAAAATAAGAAATAATAATTTTCAAAAAATCGGTTATAATATTTTCAAATAACTGCCATGATTAAACAAAGAAAGGACACAGCTATGAAATATAAAGCATTTTCAATTAGAAATATTACAAATATGCATGTTGGCACAGGAGATACCACCTTTGGCGTTGTGGACAAACTTGTTCAAAGGGACCCAATCACAGAATATCCCATAATTTACTCATCAAGTTTAAAAGGAGCTTTAAGAGAATATTATGAAAAACAAGAATTCAAAGATAAGGAATTAAAAGATAAAGAATTATTCAAAGATAAAGATGAAAGAAAATATGAAAAATTTGTACAATATGTTTTTGGTGGAAAAGAAAATGACAAAGGATCAACCAGTCCCGGAAACTATCGTTTTTTTGCTGCAAATCTTCTTGCAATACCTGTTAGAAGTAATAAAAAACCATATTTTATGGCAACAACACCAAATCTTTTAAAAGATTTTTTAAATACTCTTAAAAATTTAAAAATTATAAATAAAGATAATGAAAATAATAATGTTGATTTACAAAAAATTAAAAAATTATCAGAGATTTCTCCTGATAAAACAAAGGTTTTAATTAAAGAAAATATTGAAACAAAAATTGAAGAATGGGATTCAAAAGAAAATCAAGATATACCTGAAAAAATTGAATTTCTTGGATCAAATATCGCACTTTTTTCACAAGATAATTTTAAAGAATTTATAAAATCTCTGCCTGTTATTGCAAGAAACAATCTTGAAAATGGTAAAAGCACAAACCTTTGGTATGAAGAAATTGTTCCAAGAGAATCAAGATTTTATTTTATAGTTGGGTTTGGTCAAAAATATGAAGATGAATTTAAAAAGAAATTAGAAGCAGGAAATGTTCAAATTGGCGGGAATGCCTCCATTGGATATGGATTTACAAAAATTGAAGAAATTAATACTGCAAATGGAGGCAATAATGGATAGAAGAGTTGATAAATTAATTCCAAAAGCAATCAAAGCTGCCAAAACTCATATTGCAGATAATAAAAAAATTTTTAAAGAATATAATGGTTATATTTCTTCATTTGGTGCTAGTATTCTTCAGTCTGGATTAAAGCCTGCTGTTGCGTTTAATGAAAGTGCAAGTTCTAGTTCTGCAAAAAATAAAATCCCTTTAATGCAGGCAATTTTAGAGCTTATTACAGAACAAGAACCAGAAAAAGATGCAAAGCTTCTTAATTATATTCTTGAGCATCCTAAAAAAGAATCTAAAATAAAACATAAGATTATTGATGCAGCAATAGCTTTAAAGCTTGCTATTAGAACCTTTGAACTAAAATAAGTGAATAAAATATGAATGTTTTTGTTTTATAAAGGTTATAAGAGGATAAAGATATGAATGGTAATGCAGGATTTTTATTTTATAATGAATTTTATGATAAATATCAAAATAAAGATTGGAAAGAAATAATAACTAAAAAGAAATCTTCAGATATAGAGTTATTTGAAAAAACCCAAAACCATATAAAAGAAATCAATAATAAAATTTTAAAAATTAAAATAATTGAAGAAATTGAAAAAAAAGAGAAAAAAAAATTTCTTCTATTTAAAACAGAATCTATTAAACTTAAAACAACATATCCAGGACTTGTTCTTGGCACTGGTTATCATCATGAAACAGGTGTAGAAGGAGAATTTAAAATTGGTTTTTATTTTGATTATACAACAGGTCTTCCTGTAATTCCTGGTTCATCTGTTAAGGGGCTGATAAGAAGTGCATTTCCAGGAAGAGGTAAATTGTATAAAAAAGAAAGAAAAGAGTATATAAAAGAAATACTTAAAGAATCTACTAGGAAAATTTTGGATAATTATATAATAGATGATCTGGAAGATGATAAAAAAGCGTTACAAATTATAGCAGATTTAGAAGATGAAATTTTTGAAGGAATTAAAGATAAAAATGCCACAAAGATAAAGGACAAATATCTGCCCCTTTATAAGCGGGATATTTTCTATGATGCTTTTCCCATTGCTGTTGACAAAGATGGGCTTTTTAAGGATGATTTTTTAGCACCTCATGGCGATAATCCATTAAAAAATCCAATTCCTTTAAAGTTTTTAAAGGTAGCTCCTGAAGTTACCTTTCAATTTAACTTTGATTTAAAGGACAGTGAAATCTTAATAAAAGATAAAAAAATATTCACAAAAGATATAAAGCGTGAACTTTTTTCTGCTATTCTTCTCGATTTTGGTATTGGAGCAAAAACAAATGTTGGGTATGGGAAGTTTGACAGATTTGAATTTGAAAAAGCAGAAAACATAAAAAGAAAAAAACAAGAACTTGAAAAAAAAGAAAAAAAACTTGCTAATATGAGTGAAGTGGATAGAGAAATCTTTACAATAAAAAAGGATGGTTCCAATGAAAATGATGTATCAAGATTTTATAATAAAATAGATAATTTTAAAGGAAAAGATCAGAAAAAAGCAGCTTTATTTATAAAAGAATGCTTTGAAAATAAGAATAAATGGAAAAAACCTAAAAAAAAACAGAGTGAAAGAGTAAAAAAAATCAAAAGGATTCTAGAAGAAAATATGTAAATAAAAAAACATGAGTTTAATATATTGGTTTTTATGAACTTTTTTCCAAGGGCTTGCAGTTTAATTGATGCACCGTTTATGTAGGTGATTAAGACTCACTCCGCAATTACATCCAGGTAGATTTTCTTGGGTTTGATTGATGCACCGTTTATGTAGGTGATTAAGATGGAACAAAAATTTTTGTTCCTAGTATTTATTTTTGCAGTTATTTTCAGTATGATATAATGTAATACTGGAGGTGAAATTATGGCTAGAGCAAAAATTGCAATTACAATGGATGAGAATTTATTACATGGTTTAGATTTTTTAGTTAAATCAAAAAAGTTTGCAAATCGCAGTAAGGCAATTCAAGAAGCAGTTGCAGAAAAATTAAAAAGAATGGAAAAAAAAAGATTAGCACAGGAATGTGCAAAATTAGATCCAGAATTTGAAGAAAAAATGGCTGAAGAAAGTTTTGCAGGGGAGATAGATAAATGGCCCCAATATTAACCAGAATATTAAGAGGAGATATTTTCTGGGCTGATCTAAATGCAACCATTGGGCATGAGCAAGCAGGTAAAAGGCCTGTTTTGATTTTAAGTCATGAAGTTTTTAATAAACGCTCTAAAACAGTAATTGCCTTAGCAATTACAAGTCAGGCTCAAAAAGCTTTGTTTCCTCTTAGTCTTGAGCTTGAAGAATCAAATCTTCCTAAACGCTCTTGGGTTAAAATCAGTCAAATTCGTACATTATCAATAAAGCGTCTTATAAAAAAAATTGGTGAAGCTAAACCAGAATAAATAAATATGATAATACAAGGGTTAAATGAAATAATAAGTAGTTAATATAGGAAAGTATTCTTGTCTGATTGCCATGCTCCAGCGTGGCAATATTATAATAGACGCTCCAGCGTCATTATCTGCCTATGTTGGATTTTATATAGATGTTTTTATTTTTTATATGTGTTGATTCTGAATTTCCTGCTTTTTTGTGGTTTATCTAAATTTATAGAAAAATAATAAAAATGTTAATTTATTAGTTAGTATTTTGATATTTCGACATTTCGACAAGCTTAATGACCGTGTTTGTTCCCTGAACTTGTCGGAGGTGTTCCATGTTCCCTGATCTTGTCAAAGGGAATAAGTAACCTAATTTTTGAAGGGTTTGAAAAAAGTTTAAAAAATGGCATTTTTTTTAAATTTTTAAAGTAACAAAAATGAGTATAATTTTGATTATTATCAAGGAGTTAGATGGTTAAAGCAATGATTATGCCAAAAACTCATTTTTCTAGCAAAAAAAACCTAACTTGTTTTTTGGAAAATCAGGCTAAAAAAACATGGGTTTAACATATTGGTTTTACTAAACTTTTTTCTAAGGGCTTGCAGTTTGATTGATGCACCGTTTATGTAGGTGATTAAGACAATTCTGGAATATTTATTTCAACAAAATTTCCTGTTTGATTGATGCACCGTTTATGTAGGTGATTAAGACCATCTTTATGATCTGTTTGGAGTCGAATGATGAAGGTTTGATTGATGCACCGTTTATGTAGGTGATTAAGACGCAAGCTGGCAATGACACTTTTAAAAAATATAAGTTTGATTGATGCACCGTTTATGTAGGTGATTAAGACACTACAATACAACCTGTATAGCCATAAGAGAAAATGTTTGATTGATGCACCGTTTATGTAGGTGATTAAGACTCTTGGTTGTAAACAGTTCTGATATTTTTTAAGGTTTGATTGATGCACCGTTTATGTAGGTGATTAAGACCCACCAGAGCGGCCACCAATTCTTTTGTTGTTCCGTTTGATTCATGCACCGTTTATGTAGGTGATTAAGACTCTTTGCAGCTCAACATTGGAGCAGGTGGGTAGTGTTTGATTGATGCACCGTTTATGCAGGTGAAAGCTAGGGAACAAAAATTTTTGTTCCTTACATTCTTGTCTGATTGCCATGCTCCAGCGTGGCAATATTATAATAGACGCTCCAGCGTCATTATTTGCTTATGTTGGATTTTATATAGATGTTTTTATTTTTTATTGACTTGGTACTAAAAATTGGTACTATTACATTTTGTAAAATCAAAATATAAGTTATGAAACGAAAATATAAAAAAACATTGGAATTAATTTTTACGCATCTTGTTAGTGGTAATATTAAATGGGCAAATATTGAATCACTTTTTAGAGAATTAGGAGCAAAAATAAGTGAGCGAGAAGGTTCCAGAATTGGTATTGTACTTTTTGGAGAAATTCAAATATTTCACAGACCTCATCCATCACCAGACACAGATAAGGGAGCAGTTATAAGCATTAGAAAATTGCTGGAAAAAAATGGAGTAAAATCATGATGAACATTATGAAAATAGATGGTTATAATGCAATTCTTAAATATGATCCTGTGCTTGATAAATTTCGTGGTGAATTTGTTGGTTTAAATGGAGGAGCTGATTTTTATGGAACAAATATTGATGAACTTAGAAAACAAGGCAGACTTTCCCTTAAAGTATTTCTTGATATGTGTAAACAAGAGGGCATTAATCCACAAAAAAAATATTCAGGTAAATTTAATTTAAGGGTTCCTCCAAAACTACATGCCAAAATAGCAGCAAAAGCAGCAGGTGATGCAAAAAGTCTTAATCAATGTGTTACAGATATGCTGGGCAAGGTTGTTGAATATTAATGGGGTTGTTAATCTTGTATAGATTCAAATTTTTATTATCCAATAAAAATAAATTAATGCACCGTTTATAGAGCTGAACAAGACCAGTCATTAGAAGATCGGTCATTGAGCCTGTCGAAATGGATTGATGCACCGTTTATGCAGGTGAAGTAGGGAACAAAAATTTTTGTTCCTTACCACTTAATTTTATATTTTAAGCACAAAAAGCACGCAATTATACAAAAACAGAGTTGTATTTTTTTGTGTTTTTTCGTGCTTTTCGTGGTTATAGTTTTTTTTAGAAAAAAAGAAATAAAACATAATGAAAAACATTAAACCGAACAAAGATTTATATGATGCAAATCCGCTTTTTAAGCTTGAAATAGCAAAATACAGATTATCATTTTCCACAAAAGTACCTATTAGCATTAAAGGACTTGCACCTGTTTTAAGAAGCAGGTTTGGATTTATTCTTAAAAAAAGGTTTTGTCCTTTTCAAAATTATGAAAAAATTTCATGTAAAGCTTGCAAAAATGCTTTAACCTGCCTTTATATTATTCTTTTTTCTCCTAGCAAAGAATCAATTAAACCTGAATTTAAAGGGCAGGGCAGGTGTCATTTAAATCCTCCAAGACCTTATTGTTTAAATGTTATTTTTAAGAATAACACTAATAAAATAATGCCCCCCAAAACTGTGCCCCAAGAAAATGAACCCCAAAAAACTAAACCAAAAGAAAATGCACAAATTGAACTTACTTTGTTTGGAAAAAAAGCAATTCAATATCAAAGACCTATGCTTGAATCTATTATTCATGCTTTAACATCAATTCATGTTTCAAAATTAAATCTTGTTGCAGACAATAATATTGCACATAATAATATTAATGTTTTTTATCCTTTAACTCCATTTTTCTGGGAAACTATTGTGCCGGAAAAAAAAGATGATAAAATGCAGATAATTGTTAAAAATGATAAATATATTACAGATAATGTTTTATATAATACACTTGAACAATGGATTAATGCACTTCCTAAACCTGAAATTACTTATGACAATAATGGGGTTTCAATGCTTGAAATAGTATTTAAAACACCATTTCAACTTGCAAGAGCTGCTAGTAAATTTACATTTACTGCATTTATGCAGTCTATTATTTCAAGAATTAGGGATTTAAAACGGATTTATCATATTGATAATGATATGGGAGATTTTTCTAAAAATTTTTATTCAAAAATAGAAAATATAACTATTTTTAAAAATTTAAAAAATATTGAGTTGATTAGATATTCCTATTCCCAGAAAAAAAATATTAAAATGGGAGGTCTTAAAGGAACCCTGATTTTAAAGGGAGATATTAAACCATTTTTACCTTTAATAAAGGCGGGATTTCTTACAGGTGTTGGCAAAAAAACAGTGTATGGGCTTGGTCATTTTGATTTATATAATAAGCCTTTTGAATAATTGATGGTTTTATTTTTTCAGTTTTTCAATTTTTCAGTTTTTTAGGATGTTAGGATTATCTTTTTTTCATAAAACAAGCATAAAATATATGTAAATACTGATTTTTTCTTTTGTTTAAATTTCAGGTTCAAAATATTACAATATATCTTCACTATAAAGTTTAAATAAAATCAAGCTTTGTGAAAAAGTCTTTATCTATATTTGAAATTTTGTTTTTTATAAGTTTATCCAGTATATTAGATATATATTTAATTTAAAAAGCTGTAAAAGTCTATAAAGACTAGAACAGCTTTTTTTATAATAATGCATGGTATTTGTGGAGCCGAAGAGCGGAATTGAACCGCTGGCTTGGTGATTACGAATCAGTTGCTCTACCAACTGAGTTACTTCGGCATTTTATAAACATTTTTATTATATTTATTTATAATAACATCCTTTAAAATCAAGAAAAAAAAATGATTAAAAACCTTTGTAAGATTGTTAAGACACGAGATAAAAATATAAATATTACAGGAGTTTATGGTTCTGAAAAAGCATATGTTGCAGCAAAATTATTTTCTGAAATTAATTGTTCTCTTGTTATTGCTGTTGCAAGTTCAAAACATGCTTTAAAATTTAAACAAGAACTTGATTTTTTTTTATCAGAAAAAAATTCTTCAGTAATATATTTTCCAGGATACAATATCCTTCCATTTAAGTCTTTATCATATAATAGTGAAACTGCATCAAGAAGAATTTCTGCTTTATATAAAATAGCTTGTACTACTAAAAAATACATTATTATTACTTATATAGATACTTTATTACAAAAAATAATTCCAAAGCAAAAACTTGTTGATTCTGTTGAAGTTATAGTTAATGGAGATGAAATTGATAGAGACCTTTTAATATCAAAGCTTGATTCACAAGGCTATAATAGAGTTTCTATTGTTGAAGAAACAGGAGATTATTCTGTTCGTGGTGGAATTTTAGATATATTTTCTCCTGAAAATAAAAATCCTGTTAGAATAGAAATGTTTGGAGATTTAATTGAATCTTTACGCTATTTTTCCCCTGTAACTCAAAGAGGTATTTCTGAAATTGAACAAACAGTTGTTATTCCAGCTAATGAAGTTGTTATTGAAAAAAAGAATCTTCCCAGTATTTTAACAAGGCTTAGACTTGCAGGGTCTGATTCTGAGCTTAATTCTGAAAAAATTCAGGAATATATTGAAAAAATTAAGGAACATGGCAGATTTGAAGGTATGGAAAGCATGTTGTCCATTGTATATCCTAAACTTGATTCTTTTTTTGATTATGCTTTAAAAGCTTTATTAATTATTGATGAACCTGGGGAACTTCAATTAAAAGCACAGGAATTTAAAAAAAGTGTTTTGGAAAATTATAAAAATGCAAAAAGTAAAAATAAACTTTGCGTGGATCCAGATTCAATATATCTTGACTGGAAAAATATAAAAGAATTTATAGATAAAACAAATCCTGTATTATTCAGGCATTTAAATGTTCATAAAAAGAAAAAACATTGTAAATATATTGAATTAAATTCTGCTTTTAAAAGTAATGCAACTCTTTTAGCAGCCTTAAAAAATAAGGTAAGGGAACAAAATTTTTTAAAGCCTTTTGCTGATTTTGTTTTTAAAAAACAAGAAGCAGATATGGCAGTAGTTATTGTATGCAATAGCGATGTTCAAGGTCAAAGGCTTATTTCTCTTCTTCGTCCCTATGGTATTGAACCTGAATATATTGAAACATTTAAGGAAATAACAAAAACCAGAGCTAAAGCTAGAATATTTTATACAATGGGAAATCTTGTATCAGGTTTTTCTTTACCAGAAGAATTTTTTGTCATTGTAACTTATCAAGATATTTTTGGTATAAGAAAACAGAGTACAAGAAGAAGAAAAAGAGCAAAAACAAAGTTTATTACCCCGGAAGAGCTTAAAAAAAATGATATTGTTGTTCATTATGAACATGGTCTTGGAAAATATAAAGGTCTTTTTACTATAACTGTTAATAGAATTTCAGGGGATTTTATTCTTATTTTATATAAAGATAATGATAAACTCTATCTTCCAGTTGACCGCATGGAGATGTTGGAAAAATATATAGGAATTGATGGTTATTCTCCTTTGCTTGATAAAATTGGTGGAAAGGTTTGGATAAAATCAAAAGCTAAAGCTAAAAAAGAAGCTGAAAAAATTGCAGGGGAACTTTTAAATTTATATGCTGAAAGAAAAGTAAAAAATGGTTTTGCATTTAGTTGCTCTGATAGTTTTTTTAATGATTTTGAAATGTCATTTCCCTATGAAGAAACTCCTGATCAATTAAAAGCAATTGATGATGTTTTATTTGATATGGAAGATAAAACTCCAATGGACAGGCTTGTTTGTGGAGATGTTGGATATGGAAAAACAGAAGTTGCTATACGAGCTGCATTTAAATCTTTTAATGATGGAAAACAAACAGCAATTGTTGTACCCACAACTATTCTTGCAGAGCAGCATTTAAAAACATTTAAGGAAAGATTTAAGTCTTATTCAACAAAAATTGAAGCTATTTCACGGTTTAAAACAAAAAAAGAACAAACAGCAATATTAAAAAATCTTGTTCTAGGTAAAATTGATATTATTATTGGCACTCATAGATTACTTCAAAAAGATATAAATTTTAAATCCCTTGGACTTCTTGTGATTGATGAAGAACAACGCTTTGGTGTAAAAGACAAAGAAGCTTTAAGAAAAAAAAGAAGTATGATTGATGTTCTTTCCCTTACAGCAACTCCCATACCGCGAAGTCTGCATATGTCACTTATTGGAATAAGAGATATAAGTATAATTTCTACACCACCAAAGGATCGTCAGGCAATTATTTCCTATGTTTCAGAATATGATGATTTAATTGCAGCAGAGGCAATTAGAAAAGAACTTGCAAGGGGAGGGCAGATATTTTTTGTTCATAATAATATTAAAACTATTTTTAAAATAGCAGAAAATCTTCAAAAACTTGTTCCTGAAATAAGACTGGGAGTTGCTCATGGCAGGCTGTCGCCTGCAAATCTTGAAAAAATAATGTTTCAGTTTATCAATAAAGACATTGATCTTTTGGTATGTACTACAATTGTAGAAGCAGGTCTTGATATTCCATCTGTTAATACAATGATAATAAACAGGGTAGACAGGCTTGGGCTTTCCCAGATATACCAGTTAAGAGGCAGGATTGGCAGAGGTGATGAACAAGCTTATGCCTATCTTTTTGTTCCAGAGGAAGTAAAACTTACTAGAAATGCTAAAAAACGCCTTGCAGCACTTATGGAGCATAAAGATTTGGGATCTGGATTTCAAATTGCCATGAAAGATCTTCAAATTAGAGGTGCAGGCTCTGCCCTTGGAGTGTCTCAGTCCGGTCATATTGCAACTGTAGGTTATGATATGTTTTTAAAACTTTTGGATGAAGCTGTATCTGACTTTAAGGGCAAACCATGTGTCAAGTCCCTTGAACCTGAAATAAATGTAGCAATGTCATCTTATATTTCAGATGATTATATTCAATCAATTGAACAACGACTTACTATATATCGCAGACTTTCTCAAATGATAGAACTTTCTCAGGTTACAGCAATGCAAAAAGAACTTATTGACAGGTTTGGAAAACTTCCTGGTGAAGCAGGTAATATGCTTTTAAAAATTATGTTTAGAATATTATCTGTTAAAGCTGGGATTAAAAAACTTGATCTTTCAGATAATTCTTTAAGTCTGGTGTTTTCACCTGTTCATCAAAAACGTTTTTTTTGTTTTGATAAAAGTTTTCCTGTTCCTTTAAAAAATTATGAGTTTACAGCAGAAAATATTATTAAATTCTTTTTTAAAGAAAAAACAAAAAATATTTCCCAATCCCTTGTAAATACTAAAAAAATATTGAAACATATAGCCTGTTATGTTAATCCATAAAGGTTAATATATCTTTAGTTATCTAGAAATTTTATAAGAAATAATGTATATAAAAAATATTAAATTTACTGAGTATTTTGAAAAAGAAATTTTAAGAAAAAGGTCATATATTAAAAAAAATACTGTGTACTAGTTTTATTAGAACCACTTAAATTTGAAAAACAAGAAAATAATCAATATCAATTTTAAGGAAAAATAAAAGAATATCAAAATAAATCCATGTATATAACTTTTTTATTTTGTTTTATAATAACCCCATTATTTTTTACAGGTGCAATTTGAAATTTTTCTATAAAACAACTCTAATAGCAATTATTTTTGTATTTATAATATTTGCATATTTATTTTTTTCAGAGATAAGAGAATCTAGGGAAAACATTGATATTCCTAGGGAATATCTGCTTAAATCTGGAAATGTAATAATAACAGTTGATGAATTTGAGAAAGCACTTGAACTTAAAAAATCTGCTTATCATTCTACTTTAAAAGACAATCCAAATGAATATAATATGTTTGTTATAGAACTTGTAAATCAATTATCTGAAGAACTGTCCCTAAGAAATTATGCTGATAAAAAATCTATTTTAATATCTAAAAAAGATTTTCAGGAAGCTGAAATAAATTTTAAAAAAGATTATCCTGAAGATTCATTTAAAAAAATGCTCATTAAAAATGGAATTACATATTCATTCTGGAAAAAACAATTTATTATAAAACTTCTTATTAATCGTTTAATAAAAGAAGAGATCCAAAAAAAAATCCAGATAACTCCCCATGAAATAACTATATATTATGATCAATATAAAAATGAAAAAAAAGGGAGAAAGAAAGAAAAGATAAATGAAAAGGAGCTTATAGCACATCTTCGTAGAGAAAAAACTGAAAAAAAATATTTGTTATGGATTAAAGATATTATAGAAAACAATCCTGTTAAGATTAATCAAAATAAACTTTTAAATTTTTTTATAAAACTGCCTTAAGGCAAAATGCAGATATCTGGTTTTTAATTCCTGGTTTGCCTTACAATAAAACATAAAAGAATATAATATTAAGTAGTTATTCTTTCATATAAATAATCAGGTAAAAACTTAAATTATAGAGAAAAAGGAATAATAAGTGAGTATTATGAAAAGCAAAACAATTTTAATAGTATTTCTAGTTTTTTGTTTTGTCCCTCAAATTTCATATGGCGAAGTTGTGGATAGAATTATAGCTATTGTAAATAATGATGTTATAACTTCTATAGAGCTTAACAAAGTTATTGTTCCATATATAAAAAAAATTAATTCTTTAGGATATTCTGGTGAAAAAAAAGAACAAGCTCTTCTTAAAATAAAAAAAGATATGCTTAATAGATTAATTGATAGAAAACTTACTGATCAAGAAATTGCAAGGTTGTCTTTAAAAATTTCAGATGAAGAACTTAATAATGCCATTGAAAGATTGAAAAAATCCAAGTTTATGTCCCAGGAAGATATAGAAAAAATATTAAAAAAAGAAGGTATAAGTTTTAAAGACTATCGTGAAAGAATTCGAAAAAATCTTTTAAGACCCAAACTAGTAAATTTTAGTGTGAAATCTAGAGTGGTAATAACTGATAAAGACATAGAAAAATATTATAATAATCATAAAGAAGAATTTGCCGGTATAAATGAATATCATGTTTTTAATATATTTTTTGCTGTGCCTCCTTATGCTTCAGATGCATTAAAAGCAGAAAAATTAAATAAGATTAACCAGATAATAAAAATGCTGGAAAATGGTGAAGATTTTAAAATACTAGCACAGAATTTTTCAGAATCTAAAAATGCATTTGAGGGCGGAAATCTAGGGATTTTAAGATTAGAAACTCTTGATATAAATGTTAGAAAAGCAATATCACAACTTAATAAAGGTGAATATACTGGTGCAATAATGACAGATCAAGGATATCAGATTTTCTATCTTGAGAATATTCATAAAATAAAAGGGAAAAGCCTTGAGCAGGTTTCAGAGGAAATATCAAAAAAACTCTATAATGAAATACTGGAAGAAAAATTCGATTCATGGCTAGATTTACTGCGAAAAAAATCATATATTAAAATTATGCTTTAATTATGTTATAAAAACAAATTTGTTAAAAAAGGAAGTTTAATGCACAAGGATCGTACTGAAGTACTTGTTGAAAGTATTAAAAGATTTCTAAGACGCGGAGCAAATAAATATTTGCAAAATATTGTTAAAAAAGCTCATGCAGCTGATTTATCAATTGTATTTCGTGAGATTTCTTTAGATAACAGATGCAAACTTTTTAATTTAATTGATGATTTAGAAAAAAAAGTTGTTCTTTTTTCAGAGCTTGATGAAACTACATTTATTGAATTTATTAAATTACTTGAATTAAAAGATGTTGTTGAAGTTTTTGGTAAAATGCCTGCTGATGATGCAGCAGAACTTCTTAATTGTCTTGATGAAGATTATTCTACTCAGATTTTAGAAAATATGAAAAAAGAAGACTCACAAGAAGTTGAGCATCTTATGAGTTATATTGAAGATACTGC
Organism: Desulfobacteraceae bacterium 4572_130; assembly: GCA_002084425.1. Classification (GTDB taxonomy): domain Bacteria; phylum Desulfobacterota; class Desulfobacteria; order Desulfobacterales; family Desulfobacteraceae; genus 4572-130. The sequence goes on from NBLN01000011.1 coordinate 120,788, forward strand.
AGGAAGTATTATGGTACCTGATTTTATTGCTCTAAAAGAAGATATGCAGGCACAACAGGTTATTGAAGCTCTTCAAAATGAATACCTTGATGTGGAAATGCCATTTTATATATATGTAATTAATGAATATGGAAAACTTGTTGGGGTAATATCATTAAGGCAGCTTGTTGTTGTGCAGTCAAAAATGCCATTAAAAGAGTTTATGGCAACAGATATAATATCAGTAAATACATATACTGATCAGGAAAATGTTGCAAAACTTGTTTCAAGATATGATTATCTTGCTATTCCTGTGGTAGATGATGACAATTGTATTGTGGGTATTGTTACTGTAGATGATGTAATAGATATTATTAGTGATGTTGCAACGGAAGATATGTTAAAAATGGCAGGTGTGGGAGAAGATTATATTGAAACTCAAACAGTTTTGCGTGGAACCAAAATACGCCTTCCATGGCTTTTTACAAGTTTTCTTGGAGGAGTTGCAGCTTTTTTTATAATAGGCGGGTTTCAGGAAAGTCTTGCAAAATTTACATGTTTAGCAGCATTTATACCTGTTATTATGGGTATGGGAGGAAACATTGGTATTCAGTCTTCCACAATTGTTGTACGCGGTATTGCCACAGGCAAAATAAATATAAGAGATCTCTGGTCCGTTGTTTTTAAAGAGCTTTTAATTGGTATGATACTTGGGGTTATATATGGAGTTTTTATTGGTATTGTTGCTAAATTAAGATTTTTTTCTGAACCATTTTCCCTGGCACTTTCATTTTCTGTTGGACTTGCAGTAATATCTTCCATGTCTGTTGCAGCACTGGTAGGAGCACTTACTCCCATGCTTTTTAAAAAAATGAATATTGATCCTGCTGTTGCAACAGGTCCATTTGTTACCACATCTGTAGATATTGTAAGTGTTTACTGCTATTTTTTAATAGCAAAACTTCTTATTGGGCTTTAATTTTATACACACACACCCTGCAATTTATTTTTTCAAAGCTTTAAAATTCAACAATTTTTAGTTCTGCTTTAAATTTTAGATTGTGTTCTAATAAAGCCTTGAAATCTAAGTTCCTTTGTTAAGGTAAAATAAATGTTTAATTTTTCAACTGATGGTATTTTATTAAGAAAAATAGAATATGGTGATTATGATTTTATAATCACTTATTTTACACGCTCTATGGGTAAAATTATTGTTATTGCAAAAAACGCAAAAAAAAGTGTAAAGCGTTTTGCAGGTTCCCTTGATTTGTTTTCTGTTATGAATATTCAGTGTGTTATACCAAAAAGAAAAAATTCTTTTCCAGTTCTTTTTAATGTTGACCTTGATAATTCTTTTACAAAAATAAGAACTAATACTATTAAAACAGGGTATGCAAGTTATTGGGTTGAACTTATTAATTCATGGATGAAACAGGGCAAAAAACAAATAGATGTTTATAATCTTCTTTTGTATGTTCTTGATGCACTTAATTCAGGCATAATTAAAAAAGAGGTTTTAAGTCTTTTATTTCAAATTAAATTTATGAGTATTTCAGGATTTACTCCTAATATTATTTGTTGTGGTAAATGTTTAACTCCCCTTGATAAAATAATGCAGCAAAACATATTATTTGATTTGATTGAAGGAAAACTTGTTTGTGATAAATGCAAAAAAAATAAAAAAAATGGAATAATTGTTTCTAAGGGAACACTAAAGCAGCTTTTTTGGATTAATAATAAAAATATTAAAAAATCTGAAATAATAAAGTTTCCAGATTTTGCTATTAAAGAAGGTGAAAAACTTCTTGAATCATTTATTCCATGTCATCTAGAAAAAGAGATTAAAAGTCTTATTTTTTTAAAAAGGATAAGAAAATAATTAAAATAAATATATTAATATAATTTAATAAGGAGATTTTTTTATGTCAGTGCCAATTATGAAAAATTATATCAATGATGAATGGGTTCAATCTAATTCTAAAGTTTTTGGTGATGTTTTTAATCCAGCAAAAGGTGAAAAAATTGCTGAGGTTGCTTTTGGAACTAACCAAGATGTAAATACAGCAGTTCAAGCAGCAAAGGCTGCCTTTCCAGAATGGCGGGAAACTCCAGCACTTACCAGAGCAAGATATTTATTTCGTTTAAAGGAAGCTTTTGAGGAAAATTTTGAAGATATTGCACGCACCTTAACAAGTGAACAAGGCAAAATTATAGATGAAGCAAGGGGTGAAGTAAGACGCATGATTGAAAATGTGGAACATGCAACTGGTATAACAACCCTGGGGTGTGGTTATAGTTTTGAAGATATTGCAACAAAAATTGATTGTGTTGGATATCGTCAGCCCATAGGTGTTTTTGCAGCAATAGTTCCCTTTAATTTTCCTGCTATGGTGCCATGGTGGTTCCTGCCCTATGCTCTAGTTACTGGTAATACCTATGTTGTAAAACCTTCTGAACAAGTTCCTATGACTCAAACTAAAATATTTGAAATTATTGAAGAAGTTGGTTTTCCAAAAGGTGTTATTAATATGGTTCATGGGTCAAGAGATGTTGTTAATGCTTTATTGGATCATAAAGATATTGAGGGCATATCTTTTGTTGGAGCAACTCCAACTGCAAAATATATTTATGAGCGGTGTGGTGCAACTGGTAAAAGATGTCAAGCTTTAGGTGGAGCTAAAAATGTTGTAGGAGTTATGCCGGATGCTTTTTTATCTGAAACTATTTCTAATGCTGTTGCTTCATTTTATGGTTGTTCAGGACAGCGTTGTCTGGCTGGATCAATTCTTGCCCCTGTTGGTGATATAGCAGATGAAGTTGTTAAACAATTTCTTAATGCTGCAAAAAAGATAAAAGTTGGTAATGGACTAGATGAAAATACAGGAATGGGACCTGTTGCAGGAAAAGTACATCAGGAAAGAATTCTTGATTATATAGAAAAGGGTATTGCTGAAGGTGCAAAACTTATTCTTGATGGAAGAAATTGTAAAGTAGAAGGTTATCCAGATGGCTATTATGTAGGACCAACTATTTTTGATAATGTTACTCCAGATATGGCTATTGCAACAGATGAAATATTTGGGCCTGTAGTAAGTATTATTCGTTGTAAAGATCTAGATGAAGTCATTAATCTGATTAATACCAGAGACTTTGCTAATGCAACTTCAATTTATACACAAAATGGATCAGTTGTAAGGGAGTTTAAATATAGAGTTAAACCAAGTATGGTTGGTATTAATATTGGAATTGCAGCTCCAATGAGCTTTTTTCCCTTTGGTGGTTCAGGCAATTCCTTTTTTGGAGATATTAAGGGACATGGTCAGGAAATTTTTCATTTCTTTACTGATACTAAAGTTGTTATTGAACGCTGGTTCTAGTTCTAAATAATGGCATTGTAAAAATTCTCCATCTACTTTGTTCTAGTATTTTTTTAAGATTTTAAAATACTATCAGCCTTAATAAAGCAAGAACATAAGAAAAATATAGAATATAAAAAGCAGAAAAATGTTTTTATACTTGAAAAAATATTAAGCTTTGTAGATGGAGTTTACCACGATATCATATATATTTTCTCACAAAAATTCATTTCCTATTATCTAATAAAAACATAAAAAGTCATATATGAATTTCAAAGACAAAGAAGAAAAATTAGGAACAAGAATGGAAATGTATGTGGAACAATTCAAGCAATCCTATGAAATGATTCGTCATCAACAGATGGTCAGAGATAATATTTTCAAATGGTATTGTACAATGTTAATAGCAGTTTATGGATATATGGGATTCATATGCTTTGATCCAAAAATTGAAATAAAATCTATAATTATTTTAATTATATCCTTGGTAATAGTTTGCATTGGATTTACTGTTTGTGAATTTTTTGGAAGACTTTATAAAATCAGAAATAATTATCATAAAATAAATTGCAAATTGCGTTTAGAATTAATAAAAAATCAAAAATTATGGGAATTTATTCAAAAGTATGACTATCCTGAACTTAATAAAGAATGTGAAGACGAAAATGGTAAAGGATATAAGGACAAAAATGATAAAGAAGATGAGGATAAAAATTCTTATAAGAAAAAATCCACTACTAATACTTATAAAATATTGGTTTCAATAACAATTTTTATAAATATATGCATTGGTATTGTTTCAATGATTTTTTGCTGGATAAAATTAGCCATGTAATATGCTAAAATTCTTAAAAAAAAAGGAGGAAAAACATATGGCATTAACCAATTTTGGAAGTATTCTTAAATTTGCCGAAGAAATGGAAATTCATGATAATGAATTTTATAAAACTCAGGCACTGGATTCAAAATATAGTCAATATAAGGAAATATTTGAAGATTGTGCCAAAGTATGTGAAAAAAATAAAAAATTGATTTTGCGTATTAGAAGGGAAAATATTACAGAAATGATTTTAGAGCCTGTAAATGGTTTAAATTCTTCTGAATTTGAACTTAAGCTTAAAACAGGTGATAATGTAGTTATTGAAAATGCACTTAAAATAGAAAACAGAGCTAAAAATTATTATTTAAAAGCTGCTGAAAAAATTAAGGCTCAACTTGAAGTTTCCCGTGGTTTAAAACAGGCTGCTAAGAAGCGTTCAAAATCCATTAAAAAACTAATGGCTGCGTAAAAATCTACCTTGTTCTAATTTTTTTATGTTCTTAATTAAAAATACACATGCGTGTTCATTATATTATGTCATTATAAGGAGTAATTATAAATGAGTAAAATAGAGAATAGAATTAAAGAATTAACTGATCATACCTTTGGAACATGGGCAAGGCAAAAAGCTTGGTCACTTCCCAAGATGATTGTTGATGCCCAGGGCGTTTATATGTATGATGACCAAGGTAAATCCTACCTTGATTTTACTTCCCAACTTATGTGCTCTAATCTGGGGCATAAAAATAAAGCTGTTATTGAAGCAATTATAAAACAAGCTGAAAAAATGCCTTATATTGCTCCAGGTTTTGTTACTGAAACCTCAATACAGGCTGTTAAAGCTTTACAAACAGTTATGCCAAAGGGTTTATCTAAATTTTTCTTTTCCAGCAGTGGAGCTGCTGCTAATGAAGCTGCTCTAAAATTTATCAGACAATCCATGGCTCCAGCCTATAAAATAGTTTCCCGTTATCATTCCTATCATGGGGCAACTGTGGGTGCAATGTCTTTTACTGGTGATCCAAGGCGTTGGCCTTCAGAGCAGGCAAGATGTACAGTTCAAGGTGTAAGATTTGCTCCTGATTGCTATTGCTATCGTTGTCCTTTTGATAAAACTTATCCAGAATGTAATATTCAATGTGCTCAATATCTTGATTATATGTTTAAGGAAGAAGGCAATGTTGCTGCATTTATTGTAGAACCTGTAGTTGGTACTAATGGTAGAATTGTCCCACCTCCTGAATATTTCCCTTTAGTTAGAAAAATTTGTAATGAAAATAATATTTTACTTTTTGCTGATGAAGTTATGAGTGGATGGTATAGAACAGGTCCTTGCTTTGCCATGGATGCCTGGGATATACAACCTGATATAATGACTACTGCCAAAGGTGCTACTGCTGCATATACTCCTCTTGGAATTACTGCTGTTTCTAATAAAGTGGCTGAATTTTTTGATGAGGAAATGTTTTGTCATGGTCAGACCTATGCCTACCATGCTCTTGCATCAGCAGCTGTTCCAGCAGCTGTTTCAGAATATAAGAAATTAATGGATTCTGGGTTACCTCAAAAAGTAAGTAAATATTTAGAACAAGAGCTTTATAAGTTATCAGATAAACATGAATGTATTGGTGATGTTAGAGGAGTTGGACATTTTTGGGGTCTTGAAATTGTAAAAAATCGTAAAACTAAAGAACCATTTAATACTAAGCCAGATAAAATAACTGGCGCATCTTTAATGACTGCGAAAATTGCAGGTGAAGCTATGGCTAATGGTGTATTTTTAAATCCCTGGATTGATACATTAGTTATTGCTCCTCCTTTGATTATTACTGAACAAGAAGTTGATAAAGCAATTAGTGTTTTAGATAAAGCCTTGGAAATTGGTGATAAAGAAGTTGAATCAACTTCTGTTGCAGCTTCCAGAACTTCTGATTTTACAAAAAAATAATTTTTTTTAAATAACTGCCTTAAAGTAGATAAGCAGATATGTAGATTTGGTCTTTATTTTCTAATTTCCCTCAGAATGAGAGCTTTGCACAATGGTTTATTTATAGACATTTACAAATATTTTTTAGATAAAAATTAGAAACATTAGGAAAAAAATTATGTTTTTAAAAAATTTTTATAAAAAAAAAAATTGTACAAAGCTCTCACAACAAAACATAAAAGAATATTAAAATAGTTATAAGTTCTTTTATATAAATTTTTATATTTTAAGAGTTGTTTTTAATTTTAAGGAGAAAATATTTTGCAGTGTTCAAAAAATTTTCATGAAATGGAATTAGGATTTGATTTAAGCAAAGCTGTGGCTGAAGCTGATCGCTGTTTACTTTGCTATGATGCCCCTTGTTCTAAGGCATGTCCTGGTGATACAGACCCTGGAACATTTATTCGTAAATTACGCTTTAAAAATATTACAGGTGCAATTCGCACAATTAAGAAAAATAATGTTCTTGGAGGAACATGTGGGATTTTATGCCCTTCTGAAAATTTATGTGAAAAAGCATGTACAGCTAAATTGAAATCTGAATTCAATATTCTAGGGTCTGATAATGCTATTGCAATTGGTAAAATTCAGCGTTTTCTAGTTGAGCATGGCTGGGAAACAGGATTTAAGCCTTTAAAACCAGGCAAGCCTAGAAAAGAAAAAATAGCAGTTATTGGTTCTGGGCCTGCAGGATTAAGCTGTGCAGCAACTTTGGCTCAACATGGATTTAAAGTAACTATTTTTGAAGCTAGAGCAAAACCAGGTGGAGTTCTTTACTATGGAATTATGCCTTATCGTTTTAATAAATCTTTTTTGGATAAAGAACTGGAAGATATTAAAGAACTAGGTGTTAAAATAAAATGTAATACTCCCATAAAAGAACATAAAGGCATTGAAAAACTTCTGAAACAAGGCTTTTCATCTGTATTTATAGGGATTGGACTTTGGCAATCAAAGAGTTTCCATGAAAAATTTGATAAAGAAATTTCAGGTTTATATCCTTCAGTTGATTATTTATCTGGAATTTGTGATCAAAGATTTAAAACTATTGAACAACAAATAAAAGATAAAACAGTAGCTGTTATTGGTGGTGGTGCAGTTGCTATGGAATGTGCTGAAGCATCTGTTAATCTAGGGGCAAAAGATGTTTATCTAGTTTATAGAAGGTCTTATTTACAAATGCCTGCTGAAAAAAAAGAAAAAATTAGAATACTAGATGCAGGAGTTCATTTTATTCTTTTAAATCAACCTATTGATTATTTAATTGGACAAAATAAAAAAATTCAAGGATTACAATTAAATAGAACTTTACTTGGAAAAGTTGATAAAACAGGACGACAAAATCCAGAATTAATTCCTAAAGCAAAATGGAATCTTAAAGCTGATATTGTTATTGAAGCTATTGGTAATAAGCCAGATTCTAATAGTTACAAACTTTATCCAAGTGTTAAGCTTAATGATAAAAAATTAATTATTAATGAAAAAAATACTATGACATCAGTTAAAGGTATTTTTGCAGGTGGTGATATTGTTCAGGGTCCTTCCCTAGTTGTAAAAGCAGTTCAAGATGGTAAAAATGCAGCATTAGATATAATTAATTATTTAAGTTAAAAAAGGAGTTGTTGTGAGTAATAATATTGATTTGTCTATAAAATTTTGTGGTGTAAAATTTGAAAATCCTTTTTTACTTTCCTCTTCTCCAGTATCTAACACTGGAGAAATGGTGGCTCGTTCTTTTGATGCTGGCTGGGGAGGAGTTGTTTTTAAAACCCTTCATGCAGATCAAGTTCCAATAATTCATCCTTCCCCTAGAATGAATACTTATAACTATGGCAGCAAAAAAAATATAGGTCTTCAAAATGTAGAAATGATTTCAGATAGAAACTTAAAGGACAATCTTCTTGATTTTCTTTATTTAAAAAAAAATTATCCTAATAAAGTACTTATTTCAAGTATTATGGGTTTTTCCAATGATGAATGGGCATATCTTGCAAAAGCTTCTGAAGATAATGGTGCAGATATGCTGGAGCTTAATTTTTCCTGTCCACATATGAGTGTTGAAGGTACTGGACATCATGTTGGTAAAGCTTTTGACTTAATTGAAAAATTTACTGCAACTGTTAAAAAAACAGTTTCAATTCCTGTTATTGCGAAAATGACACCAAATGTTACTGAAATGATTGAACCTGCTCTTTGTGCTAAACAAGGCGGGGCAGATGCTATTAGTGCAATTAATACTGTAAGCGGCATATCAGAGATAGGAATTAATGATTTTGTTCCTAAACCCAATATTTCTGGTTTAAGTTCAGTAAGTGGAATGTCAGGATCAATTGTCAAACCAATAGGTCTGCGTTTTATTTCTGAAATGGGACAATGCAAAGAGCTTTCCTTGCCTCTTTCTGGAATTGGCGGCATAGAAACATGGGTTGATGCCTTAGAATTTATTCTTGTTGGTGCTTCTACAATTCAAGTTACTACTAGTATTATTAATTATGGTTATGGAATAATACAGGATATAATTGAAGGATTGCAGGATTTTATGGCTTTAAAAAATATTAATAAAATCCAGGATTTAGTTGGTAAAGCATTACCAAATATAAAATCTACTGATAACTTTGATTTTAAACATCAGGGAAATACTAATTATGATCTGAAAAAATGTGTTGGGTGCGGTCAATGTTATGTTGTCTGCCATGATGCAGCAGGTCAGGCAATTTCATGGGATAAGGAAAAAAGAAGACCAATACTTGATAAAGATAAATGTTTAAGTTGTATGATTTGTAGTTTTATCTGTCCTGTTGAAGATCTTATTACTTATAATAAAATGCCTTTAACTTGGAATCGTAAACAAGCTCCTGTTATGGGAAAAATTTTTGCTAAAGATTTAAAATATAAGCCTTTTTGTAACCAAACATAAAAGAATATTAAGTAATTATAAGTTCTTTTATATCAATTAAGGAGAAATTTTATGAGTTTGCTTATTAAAAATGGAATTATTGTTTCTTCAACTCATCGTTACAAAGCTGATGTTTATGTTAAAAAAGGTAAAATTCAATGTATTGGTATTAATTTAAATAAAAAAGCAGATACAGTAATTGATGCTTATGGCAAATATGTTTTACCCGGTGCTATTGATCCACACACACATATATCATTACCTTTTATGGGAACTTATGCTCAGGATGACTATGAAACAGGATCAATTGCAGCAGCTTGTGGCGGTGTAACTTCTTTTATTGATTTTGATGTGCAGCAAAAAGGTGAAACTTTACTTCAAACCATTGAAAGAAAACAAAAAATGGCAAAGGATAAAGTGGTTATTGATTATTCATTACATCCTGCCATTACTGACCCAAGACCTGATGTAATTCTTGAAATAGAAAAAGCAATAAAAGATTATGGTACACCTAGTTTTAAAATTTTCATGGTTTATGATTTTAGAGTTGATGATGCAACTATGCTGAAACTTTTGGAACAAACTAAAAAATATGGAGGTCTGGTTCAGGTTCATGCAGAAAATGTTCATATTATTAATTATTTAAATGCAAAACTTGAAAAACAGGGAAAACTAGCACCTTTTTACCATGCCAAAAGCAGACCCAATATTGCAGAGCAGGAAGCAATTTATAGAGCCTGTAAAATGGTGGAATTAAGTAATTCAAGTTTGTATGTTGTTCATCTTTCATCAAAACAAGGTCTTGAAGTTATAAAACAAGCCCAGGCAGATGATGTTAATATTTTTGCTGAAACTTGTCCTCAATATCTTCTTTTAAATGAACAACACTATAATGAGCCTGATTTTAATGGAGCAAATTTAAAAAATGGACATATAAGCGTTGTTGCAACAGATCATTGTCCCTTTGATTTTAAAGGGATAAAAGATATGAATGGAAAAGATGATTATAAAAAAATACCAAATGGAGCTCCAGGCATTGAAACTTTATTAATGCTTATTCATTCTGAAGGGGTTGTTAAGGGAAATATTACTCTTGAAAAAATGGTTGCAGTTTTATCAACAAATACAGCTGAAATTTTTGGGATGAATAATAAAGGTCAGATTGCACCTGGTAAAGATGCAGATATTGTAATTTTTAATCCAAATCAAAAATTTACCATTACTCAATCTAAACTTCATATGAATGTTGATTATACACCTTTTGAAGGATTGGAAATAACTGGAATGCCTGAACTTGTTTATTCAAGAGGAAGTCTAGTTTCTAAATGGAATGGAACACAAATGGAGTTTACTGGCACACTTGGCAAAGGTAAATTTATTAAAAGAGAACCAATGAAGTAATAGATGAAAAGTTTAGATCTTATCAAAAATAAAAAGGAGTATTTGTAAATGTCAAAAAGAATTGTAAAATGTGCTCATATTCAAATGTCTAATGCTTTAAGCAACGGCACAACTAGTGAAATCAAAAAAGCAATGATTGATAAGCATTTGCCTTATATTGAAAAAGCAGGCAAACAAGGAGTTCAGATTTTATGTTTACAGGAAATTTTTCATGGTCCCTATTTTTGTTGTGAGCAGGATATAAAATGGTATTCCACTGCTGAAAAAGTTCCAGGTCCCATTACTGACCAAATGGCTGAATATGCAAAAAAATATAAAATGGTAATGATTGTTCCTGTGTATGAAGAAGCTTTGCCGGGTGTTTATTATAATACAGCTGCTGTAATTGATGCTGATGGTTCTTATGTGGGAAAATTCAGGAAAATACAAATTCCTCATACTTGGCCTGGATTTTTTGAAAAATTTTATTTTAAACCCGGAAACTTAGGATTTCCAGTATTTGAGACTCAATATGCAAAAATTGGTATTTTTATATGCTATGACCGTCATTTTCCAGAATGTGCAAGAGTTCTTGCATTAAAAGGTGCAGAAATTTTATTTAATCCTTCAGCAACTACAGATGGAAAATCTCAATATTTATGGGAACTTGAACAACCTGCCCAAGCAGCTGCTAATGGTGTTTTTATTGGTGCAAATAATAGAATTGGAACAGAAGAGCCCTGGAAATTTGGTCGCTTTTATGGTTCAAGCTATTTTGTAGATCCTTTTGGTAAAATCATAGTAAAAGCAAGTGAAGATAAAGATGAACTTATTACAGCAGATCTTGATCTTGAATTAATTAGAGAAGTAAGGGATGGATGGCAGTTTTTCAGGGACAGAAGACCAGAAATGTACACAGAAATATGCCAGCATCTTCCCTAAAAAAAGATAGTATATTAAAAATTTTTTATATAGTCATTTATTTTTTAAATTCAGAGTTTTTATTAAATTCATTAAAGAACAATAATTATCCTGATATTTAAGAACTAGAATAAAGGAGAATAAAATTATGTCTCAAGCAAAAGAAAAATGGATAGTTTATCCAATAGGAAGTAAACCCAAAATACCTATGGCTATTTTACTGGGAATTCAGCAGTATTTAACTATGTTTGGTGCCACAGTTTTAATTCCATTTATTGTTGGTGGAGCAATAAATTTACCAGGTGATCAAATGGCTTTACTTATTTCCACTATTTTTTTTACTTCTGGATTATGTACCTTAATCCAGCAGTCAGCACTTGGCAATCGTCTGCCTGTTATTCAAGCTGGAAGTTTTGCTTTTCTAGGACCTACTTTTGCAATTATTGGTATGGTTGCTGCAAAAAAACTAACAGGTACTGAACCTTTATGGCAAATTCAAATTCAGGAAATATCCGGGGCAATTATGATAGCATCTGTTGTTGAAATTGTTCTTGGTTATACTGGAATTATTGGACATATTAGAAAAATTATAAGCCCTATTGTTATAGGTCCTACCATTGCGATGATTGGACTTGCATTATTTAATATTGGTGCTCCTTGGATGGCTACAAACTGGATAATTTCTTTAATTACATTATTTGCTTTAATTATTTACTCTCAGGTTTTTTCTCATAAATCTAAAATATTTATGTTGTTTCCAGTTTTACTTGCTATTGCAACAGGCTGGATTTTATCTTTAATTGGAACTGTTACTGGAATAATATCTCCTGATAATGCAGCTTATTTAAAAATGGATCTTATTTCTTCTGCAAGCTGGTTTAGTTTTAAACCAATGATGCCCTTTAAATGGGGAGTTCCTGATTTCAGCAGTCAGACATTATGGGCAGGAGTATTTGGAATGTTAGCTGGTTATCTTGCTTCAATTATTGAATCCATTGGTGATTATTATGCTTGTGCAAGAATATCAGAAGCACCTGTACCAACCGGAAAAATGATTTCCAAAGGTATTGGAGCAGAGGGATTGGGCTGTTTTATTGCAGGTATTATGCAAACTTGTACTGGCACAACCACTTATTCAGAAAATATTGGAGCAATTGGATTAACAAGAGTTGCAAGTCGCAGAGTTATTATTTGTGGTGCATTTTTAATGCTTTTTATTCCCATTATTGGAAAATTTGGAGCAATTTTAGCAACATTCCCTAAACCTGTTGTTGGTTCTATGTTTGTAGGACTTTTTGGAATGATTGCATCAGTTGGTCTTTCTAATTTACAACTAGTAAATTTAAATAATTCACGAAATTTATTTATTATTGGTCTTTCCTTTTTTGCAGGTCTTTCTGTACCTTATCATTTTAATCCCATGCTTTCTGCTAATGCAGTTCCCATTAATTTTGCAGCTTATGGTGATTTTGCAAATATTCTAGGCAATATTTTACAAGCTACTTTAACTACAGGAATGGGAGTAACAGCTATTGTTGGAATTATTCTTGATAATTTACTGCCTGGAGCTACAAGAGCTGAAAGAGGTCTTGAAGTCTGGGAAAAAGAAGCAACTGATGAAGCTTGGGAAAAAGCTGAAAAAGAATGGGCAAGTATTAAAGAAGGTGAAATGCGAGCAGTATAATAATTTGATGGCGTGGTAAAAATTGGTTTTTATATTTTAACCACGAAAATTCACGAAAAGGACTTTATATTTTTAACAACTTGTTAGTTGTTAAGATTGATTTCAAAAAATAATAAGCTTGGAAAAACTTGTTTTTTCAAGCTTATCTGTTTTTTGAGTTTTTGCCATATATCTAATTATATTTAAAAGATAATAAAATGAGGACTGAATATAAAAAAGAAGATTTAGGCACTGGAGTTCGTGGAAAATATTATAAAGCTTACAAAAAATCTCATAATTTTGTGTTTCTCAAACCAGAAGTTGCAAAGGCATTTCCTACAGAAGAAGCAGTAAATGAAGCTTTATTATCGTTAATCAAAATAGCTAAAACTTCAATAACAAAATAAAAAAAATATGATAAAAATAATTATTTATATATTTATGGCATTAATTGGATTTATTGCTATATATTCCATTTTTAATGCTGGCAATCCTGAAAGTTTAATAAGAATAGTTTTTCCAAATCCTAATATAGATATTTATATAGCTTTTATTTCATCTTTTATAATTTTTATCCTTGGATTTTTAGTATTTTATTTAAAAGATCAAACAAATTTTAAAAATTTACTGGAAATTAATAAGGATAAGATTAGATATTTACGAAAAAATGGAAAAACAGATAATTACATTGCTGATTCTATTCTTCAAGCAATGGGTAAAAGTTCTGGTTATACCTATAATATTGCTAAAAAAAAATTAATGATTGTTTTATCAGAATTTAAATAAATGCCATAAGGCAGATTTGGCTTTTAATTTTTAATTTACCTTACAATAAAACATGAAAAAATATTAACTAGTTATAAGTTTTTTCATAAAACTTAATATAAATAGGAAATTTTAAAAAAAATATTAATTATGGTAGATTTTTTAATTAAACAACAATGGTTTATTATTGGTTTTATCTTTTTAATAATAATTTTTTATATTTCATATATTAGAAAAAAAGATAAAAAATGGATAGAAAAGCGATTTGGTATTAATAAGGTTCGTGTTATGAGTTTTGGGGTCAGTTATTTTGGAAGTACAAAAGATATGAAAAAACCTAAACAAATTCGTGGTTTTTTACTTCTTTTACCAGATAGAGTTTTTTTTTATAATCAAAGGAAAAAAATAAAAGTTAATATTTCAGGGAAAAATATTATAAGAGTTTATCATGATACTAAACATAAAGGTGTTAATTTAAATCAGTCTCTAGTTAAAATTGATTTTAAAAATAGTGATAATAAAAAAGAATGTGTAGCATTTAAAGTTCCCTATCCTAGACAATGGATTCAGGCAATTGAGAAAAATTTTTAATGGAATCGTAAAAATTCTTTAATAACAAAGTCTTAAGAGAATCTTCTTTTTTTTATAAATATAAAGGAATAATATGAAAAAAACTATTATTAAAGGAACAGGAAAAGCCATTCCATCACAACTTGTAACTAATGAAGATCTTACAGAAATAATGGATACAACAGATGAATGGATACAAAAGAGAACTGGAATAAAACAAAGATATTGGATACCTAAAGGAGAAGAAATAGGAGCTTCAGATCTTGGGCTTGAAGCATCTCTTAAAGCAATGAAAGAAGCAAAATGGGAACCTAAAGATATTGATTTTATAATATTTGCAACCCTAAGCCCTGATATATTTTTCCCTGGTTCTGGTTGTCTTCTTCAACATAAATTAGGACTTACATCAACCCCGGCACTTGATATTCGTCAGCAATGTACTGGATTTCTTTATAGCCTTGCAACAGCAGATTCCTATATAAAATCAGGTCTTGCCAAAAAAATTTTAATTGTTGGAGCAGAAGTCCATAGTACAGGTCTTGATAAAACTACAAAAGGCAGAGATATTACTGTTCTTTTTGGTGATGGTGCAGGAGCAGTATGTGTTGAAGGTGTTGAAACTAATGAAGATATTGGAGTTATTACATCAGTATTACATGCTGATGGAAGTGGTGCAGATGCTTTAATGGTTGAACTTCCTGCTTCAAGACTTCCTCAAAGACTTCCTCTAGATATGCTTAAAAATGATGCTCGTCATTTTCCAAGTATGAATGGTCAAAAAGTATTTAAAATGGCTGTAAAAAAACTTCCCCAAGTTACAAAAGAAACTCTTAAAAAAGCAGGATTAACACTTGATGATATTGATATGATATTTCCCCATCAAGCAAATTTAAGAATTAATGAATTTTATCGAGAAATTATGAAAATTGATAAAAATAAAATTTTTAATAATATTCAAAAATATGGCAATACAACAGCTGCAAGTATTCCAATTGCTCTTAATGAAGCTTTAAAGCAAAATCTTGTTGGGAAAAAAGGAGATACAGTTTTATTTGTGGCATTTGGTGCAGGACTTACCTGGGGCGGAATTATATATAGATTTTAATAAAAAAAATTATAACCACGAAAAACACGAAAACGCACAAAAAAACATTTGAATCTATACAAAATTAATAATGCTAAGTGATTTTAATATAAAAATAAAAATTCCTATACTATTTAATTATTATGTTTTTTTAATAAAAGATATTCTAGCATGAAAAATAAAATAAAAATTTTAATTAAAAAAGGGGTTGAATTTAAAAATCCTGATTCAGTATTTATTGGTGATGAAGTTGATGTTGCAAGAATATCAGGCAGCAATGTTATAATATATCCTGGAACAAGAATTTATGGAAAAAAAACACTTATAATGAATGGGGCAAAACTTGGTTTTGAAGCTCCTGTAACTATTGATAATATGTTTATTGGTAGTGAAACTAATCTTAAAGGAGGTTTTTTTGAAAATTCTGTATTTTTAGGAGAAAATTCATTTGGGTCAGGAGCTCATGTAAGACAGGGAAGTATTTTAGAAGAACAAGCAGGAGCTGGTCATTGTGTTGGATTAAAACATACAATTCTTTTTCCCTTTGTTCAACTTGGAAGCCTTATTAATTTTTGTGATTGTCTTATGGCAGGGGGAACAAGCCGTAAAAATCATAGTGAAGTTGGAAGTTCATTTATTCATTTTAATTATACTCCTTATCAAGACAAGGCAACTCCTTCAATATTTGGAAATATTTATCAAGGTGTAATGCTTAATAATAAACCTATTTTTTTAGGAGGTCAGGGAGGAATAGTTGGTCCCTGTAAATTTGCCTTTGGAACTTTGCAAGCTGCTGGAACAATTTATAGAAAAGATGAAAAAAGACCTGATAGATTAATATTTGGTGGAAGTTTAAAACAAGGTTCAATTAAAAGAAAAAACAATTTTCCTTTAGATATAAAAAGAAAATATATAAATAATTGTAATTATATTGCCCAACTTATTGCTTTAATGAACTGGTACAAATATGTGCGTTCTTTGTTTGTATCAGATTTTTTTTCTAAAGAACTTTATAAAGGCATAAAAGATATATTACAAATGGCAATTAATGAAAGAATAAAAAAACTTGAAGACTTTTGTTTTAAACTTAAAAAATCAAGGAATTACTTTTTATCAAAATCTAAAAATGAACAAAGTAATATTATTATTCAATATAATAGTATTATTGAAAAATGGAACTATGTTAAAGAGACTTTTATTATAGAAACACAATGTGAAAATTCCAGTAATATCAATAATAATGAATTTTTAAAACATATAAAACAAAGCATCAAAAATAATGGAAAAGATTATATTAAAGTAATAAAAAATCTTGATTCTGTTTATGCAGATATTGGAAGTCTTTGGCTTAAAAATATAAAAAATCAAATCATGGAAAAAGTAATAATCTAATGAACAGCACAGCATTATAAAAATTTCTTATTTTCATTTTTTATTAAAATTAATTTTTTATAGGATTATCAAATATGAATAAATTATTTGGTACAGATGGCATAAGAGGTATTGCTAATCAATATCCAATGACATGTGAAATTGCCTTAAAAATAGGAATGGGAATAGCTGATTTAGTAAAAAAACAAGGCTTTAAAACAATACTTATTGGCAGGGATACACGAATTTCAGGAAATATGCTGGAATCTTCTCTTTCAGCTGGCATTACATCTCTAGGGGTTAATGTCCTTAATGCTGGGATTATTCCTACTTCTGGAGTTGCTTTTCTTGTATCATCAATTAATAAAGAAATTAATAATAATAAAATTGGAGCAGGCATTGTTATTTCAGCATCACATAATCCCTATTATGATAATGGAATTAAAATATTTAACTCAAAAGGATATAAACTTTTAGATCTTGAACAGGAAAAAATAGAAAAAAATATTATAAATATTATAGACAATAATAAAAAATTAGTTTTTTCCAATGATATTGGAAAAATATCAAATATTTATGATGCAACAAATAAGTATGCAAGTTTTTTAAAAAATCTTTTTACTGGAAAATTGTTTTCTCTGGATTTAAAAAAACAAAAAAAACAAAAAATTAAAATAATTATTGATTGCTCAAATGGTGCTGCATATAAAGTTGCTCCTTTAGTTTTTTCTGATTTTTTTAAAGCAGAATTTATATTTAACAAACCTGATGGAAAAAATATTAATAAAAAATGCGGTTCCCAGCACACACAAAAAATTTCTGAAATGGTTGTTAAAAACAAAGCAGATATTGGCTTTGCCTTTGATGGTGATGCAGACAGGCTCATTATAATTGATGAAAAAGGAAATCAACTTTTAGGAGATAAAATTCTTAGCATATGTGCAAATTATGCAAAAAATAAAAAAATGTTACAAAACAATATAGTTGTAAGTACTGTAATGAGTAATATTGGACTTTCAAATTTTTTTAAAAAAATTAATGTTAAACATATTAAAACTCAGGTAGGAGACAGAAAAGTTTTTAAAAAAATGATGGAAACAGGCAGTATAATTGGAGGAGAAGATTCAGGTCATATAATATTTTCAAAATATCATACAACAGGTGATGGAATTATTACAGCATTAGAATTTTTAAAAATCATGGTAAACACATCAAAATCTGTTTCAGAACTTGCATCTATTATAAATATATACCCACAAATTCTTAAGAATATTAAGGTTGATAAATCAAAACCTGATTTTATGAAAATAAGTGAAATAAAAAATGAAATACAATCCATAGAAAATGAACTTAATGGTAATGGAAGAGTATTTATAAGATATTCAGGAACAGAACCATTGCTACGGGTTATGGTTGAAGCACAAGATATTGAAAAAACAAAAGAATATTGTAAAAGAATATGTGAAAAAATAGAAAAACATATGATTAGGTCATAAAATTTTTTTATTTACTATCTTTTTTTATAAAAAATTAACTGTACATAACAACTTGTAATTACATAGATATTTTAACATAAGGTTGACAAAAAATAAGAGTAAGGTTGTCAAAAGAATATAAAGTTCTTTTAGTGTAATTTCGTGTTTTTCGTGGTTAAAATCTTAAAATAGATAGATTTTAACGAACCATTAAAAAAGATAAATATATGAATATGATTATACAAGAAGCTGTTAAAGTATTAGAAATTGAAGGAAAAAGTATTTTAAATTTAACTAAAAAAATAAATCATGATTTTGAAAAAATGGTTAATTTAATATGTTCTTCAACTGGTAAAGTTATTATTTCTGGAATTGGAAAATCAGGACTTATTGGCAGAAAAATTGTTGCAACCTTAACAAGTACAGGAACCAGTGCAATTTTTCTTCATCCAGTAGAAGCAATGCATGGAGATCTTGGAATGGTTTCAAATAATGATGTTTTTATTGGTATTTCAAATAGTGGTGAAACTCAGGAACTTAATATTCTTCTTCCTTCAATTAAAGAAATTGGCTGTAAAATGATTGCGTTTACAGGAAATATAAATTCAAGTATGGCAGATTATTGCAGTATTATAATTGACACAGGAGTAAAAGAAGAAGCATGTCCTTTAGGGCTTGCTCCAACTTCCAGTACCACAGCTCAACTTGCCATGGGTGATGCTCTTGCTGTTGTTTTAATTAAAAAAAAAGATTTTCAAAAAAAAGATTTTCAAAAATCTCATCCCGGAGGAGCTTTAGGACAGAGATTATCCTGTAAAGTAAGTGAAATAATGTTGAAAAATTATTCTCTAATTCCAAGTGTTTTGTCCGGGACTTTAATGACTGAAGCTATTACTCAAATGGATAAATTTAAACTTGGAATTATTCTTGTTCTAGAAAAAAAATCAAAATTAATAGGTGTTATTACTGATGGTGATATACGACATTTTATTGCTGAAAAAATATTTAATTTTAATGAAATAACTGCTGAAAAAATAATGACAAAAAATCCACACACAATATATGCGAAATCTTTTTTATATGATGCACTGAATATAATGGAAAAACATCAAATTACTGTATTACCTGTTATTGATAAAAATAATATACTTCAAGGCATTCTTCATCTTCATGATATACTGGGTAAAGGAGCTTTTAAATTTAATGCCTAATGGCATAGTAAAATTTTATGCTATGTGAAATTGTATCCCTATTGAATTGTAAATTATGCAGGAATAATCATTGTTTAAAAGGACAAATATAAAATGGATATAAATAATATCATTACTAAAATTGAAACTTTGGGAAAGGCAAATATTATTTCTCCTCTTGAAAATAGATATAAAGATTCTGATTTAAAAAGATTTGTATGTGATGATGATAGAATTCTTATTAGTATAAAAAAAGAAAAACTTGTAAAATTTATTCAGGAAAAAAAAGATTTTCCAAGTTTTGAGCAAGCAGGTCCAAGAAAAAAAATATATTTTGATCCAAGTAAAGTTAAATGTGCCATTGTAACATGTGGGGGGTTATGTCCAGGGCTTAATGATGTAATAAGAGCAATATGTCTTGAATTATATCATTGTTATGGAGTGTCAAATATTTATGGCATTAAATATGGACTTCAGGGATTTATTCCTAAATATAAACATGAAATAAAAACACTTACCCCAAAATCTGTATTAAAAATTCTTGATATGGGCGGAACCATACTGGGTTCTTCCAGAGGAGAACAAAAAATAGAATTAATTGTTGATTGCCTTGAAAGGGAAAATATAGGAATACTTTTTATGGTTGGTGGTGATGGAACCCTGATGGCTTCAGAAAAAATTGCAGAAGAGATTAATAAAAGAAATCTTAAAATAAGTGTTATTTCAATACCTAAAACCATAGACAATGATATATATCTTGTTTCAAAATCGTTTGGATTTGATACAGCTGTTGATATTGCAACAAATGCAATAAAAAGTGCACATAATGAAGCTTTAGGTTACCCAAATGGAATTGGATTAATTAAACTTATGGGAAGACATTCAGGATTTCTTGCAATAAAGGCAGCTCTTGCTCAACAAGATGCAAATTTTGTACTTATTCCTGAAGTAGATTTTGATTTAAATGGTGATAATGGATTACTTAATGCCATTGAAACAAGACTTAAAAAAAGAAAACATGCAGTAATAATCGTTGCAGAAGGTGCAGGACAAAAATTTTTTAAGAACACAAAAAATAAGCATGATGCTTCTGGAAATATTAAACTCAATGACATAGGAATATTTTTAAAACAAAATATATCTAACTGGTTTGCAAAAAAAAATATTCCCTTATCTCTTAAATATATTGATCCAAGCTATATTATTAGAAGCCTTCCTGCAAATGCCAATGACAGTGTATATTGTGCCTTACTTGGAAGAGATGCAGTTCATGCAGGTATGGCAGGAAAAACAAAACTTCTTATAAGCTATTGGAATAATCATTATGTTCATATCCCTATGAAAGCCTCAGCAGGAAAAAGAAAAAAAGTAGATCCAAAGGGAAAATTATGGCTCTCAGTACAAGAAGCAACGGGCCAGGGGAATCTTGTTAATATTTAGTGCTGGCATCCTAAAAATTCTTCATCATAACTGCCCTAAGGCATATATGGCAAAACAATCCTCAATATTTAAAAAAGTTGGATTTGCATCTTTAATAATGATGGCATCTGTTTTTGCAAGTCGTATTACAGGGCTTGCAAGGGAAATGATAATTGCTTTTACTGGAGGGACAGGGGGAGATGTTGATGCATATCAGATTTCCTTTATTATACCTGAAATATTAAATCATATTGTTGCAAGTGGTTTTTTATCTATTACTTTTATCCCAATATTTACAGCCTATCTTGTAAGAAAAAAAGAAGAACATTCCTGGAAAATCTTTTCTATTATTTTTAATACTTTTGGTTTTTTCCTTTTAATATTTATTTTAATATCTTTTTATTTTGCTCCGGAAATTGTTAAAATTTTTGCCCCTGGATTTAAAGACCCAGTTCTTTTTCAAAAAGCTGTAAAAATGACTAGAATTATAATACCAGCTCAATTTTTCTTTTTTGCAGGAGGGCTTTTTATGGCTGTTCAATTTGCAAAGGAAAAATTTCTAATTCCTGCGTTTGCTCCTGTTTTGTATAATCTTGGAATTATTGCTGGAGGAATTTTTTTAAATAAATATCTGGGAATACAAGGATTTGCCTGGGGAGTTTTACTAGGTTCATTTTTTGGAAATTTTGTTTTACAGTATTTTGGAGCAAAAAAAATTGGAATGAAAATATATCCTCTTTTTAATATAAAACATCCTGAATTTATAAAATATTTACTTTTAACATTACCGCTTATGCTTGGTCTTACCATGACCTTTTCCATAGAAATACTTTTTAAATTTTTTGGTTCATTTCTTGGAAAGGGAAGTATTGCAGCAATGAATTATGCCTTTAGAATTATGCTTATTCTAGTTGGACTTTTTGGTCAGGCAGTTGGAGTTGCTTCTTATCCTTTTATGGCAAAATTTGCAGCTGAAAATAATATGAATTCCCTTAATAATCTTCTTAATCAAACTCTTAAATTACTTTTACTTGTTATTCCATTTTCTGTTCTTTTAATGGTATTAAGCCATGAAATTGTTTTTATTCTGTTTAAAAGAGGAAAATTTGATATAAACGCTGTTATATTAACAGCTGGAGTATTACCTTTTTTTCTTGCAGGAACTTTTGCTTTTGCAGGTCAAACAGTTGTAACCAGAGGCTGGTATGCTGTGCAAAACACATGGATTCCAGCATTAGTCAGTACTGGTACAGTTTTATTAAGTTTTCCAATATTTTACATTTTAATGAAATTAATGGACATAAAAGGAGTTGGTCTTGCTCTTTTTATTACAACAATTGTACAAATTTTATTTTTATTTGAATTATGGAATAGAAAAAAAAATAATATTAAAGGAAAAACAGTTTATATTTTTTTCATGAAAATGCTAGGGATAAGTCTTATTATTGGGCTTATTCTTTTAAAAATTACAGATTTTCTGCGAAATATATTTAATTCTTCAACTATGTCTGGCTGCTGGTATATATGTATTATAACAGGAATTTTATTTTTATTATTTTTTATAGGATTTGGATTTATCTTTAAAATTCAGGAAATATTAATTTTATTTAAAAAAGGAAAATATTTAAATGGAGCAAAAAAAAATTCATGATAAAGAAACATTAAATACTATGATAAAACTTCTTAATAAGGGAATTAAAAAATTTGTTGTTATTATACGCCATTCTGAAAGACATTATCATACTGAACCCTTAATGGAACCCTATATGGGATTAACTGAAAAAGGCAAAGATTATGCTTTTAATTTAGGTGAAAATTTACCTTTAAACCCTTACCCTAAATTTTTTTCCAGTTATTTTGGAAGATGCATAGAAACATCATATTTAATTCAAAAAGGTTATATTCAAAAACATAATATATTTAATAATCATAATATTATAGCTAATGAATTATCTGCTTTTTATTTAAATGATATAAAAAAGGCAATTGCAATGTTTACTGAATTGGGAAGTTCAATATTTTTGCGTAAATGGCTTGAAAAATCTATTCCAGAAAATATTATGAAAAATCCTGAAAAAACTGTAAACATTATATGTAATTTTCTTATAACTAAACTTAATGAAATAGATAATGGAAATATTGCATTATGTGTTTCTCATGATTGGAATTTGATTCCATTAAAGGAATATAAACTAGGATTAACCCATGAAAAATCAGGAGATGTGGAATTTCTTGAAAGTGTTATTTTTTTTGAACAACAGGGAAAATATTATATTACAAATTATCAAAAAGAACCTCAGGTATTAAAGTGTTGATAGCATAAAACTATATATCTTAAATTTGAACTATAAAAAAAATTTATAAAAATGTTTAACAAAAAAAATAATTGTCTCAAGCCTTACTATAAAAAAGAATTGATGTATTCCTATCTTATAGTTCTGACCATCTGTTCTTCAGCAGGACTTCAGTGCTGGCGAATTCTTTTTGATAATTTCAGTGTTAATATTATTGGGCTTGATGGCAATCATATTGGTATATTACAGTCTGTACGCGAAATTCCAGGCTTTCTGGCACTTTTGGTAACCTATGTAATTTTAATTATTAAAGAACATAAACTCTCTGCTCTCTCTATTGTTATTCTGGGAATAGGTATTTTTGCAACAGGATTTTTACCAAGTTTTTCAGGCCTTATTTTTACAACCATTATTATGAGTTTTGGGTTCCACTACTATGAAACAACTAAGCAGTCTCTAACGCTTCAATATTTTGACAAACAGACCTCACCTCTTGTTTTCAGTGCACAAAGAAGTTATGCTGCCGCAGCCAATATTGTATTTGGCATTATTATATTTTTGATTGCTTCAATTTTAAGCTATAAAGCCATATATATTCTTTTTGGCTTTCTTATCTGCTTTTGTGGTTTATGGGCAATCACAAAAAATCCAGTAAAAAAAAATAGCATTCCACAGAAAAAACACCTGGTATTGAAAAAAAAATATTGGCTTTTTTATTTTTTAACATTTATGGCAGGGGCACGAAGGCAGATTTTTGTTGCGTTTGCTGTATTTTTGCTGGTAAAAAAATTCGGATTTTCCATTCAAAATATTACTATCCTTTTTCTTATAAACAATCTTATCAACTATTTTATAAATCCATTTATTGGAAAATTTATTATAAAATATGGTGAAAGAAAACTTCTTTCAATTGAATATTTTTTCCTTGTTTTAATTTTTATTGCATATGCCTTTGTTGAGTCAAAAATTATAGTTGGTATTTTATATGTCCTTGACCACATTTTTTTTAATTTTTCCACTGGTATTAGCACTTATTTTCAAAAAATAGCTGATCCACAAGATATTGCACCCAGTGCTGCTGTAGGATTTACCATTAACCATATTGCAGCAGTAGTTCTTCCTTTTATTGGAGGACTTTTATGGATCATTAATTATAAAATTCCTTTTTTCTTTGGGGCATTTCTCAGTATTATTTCCCTTTGCCTTGTCCAATTTATTAAAACAGAATAGAATAAATAAATTAGATAATGGAAATGTTTATAGTTAATGGTTAGAACTTATTTCCATTAAAGGACTATAAAATGGGATTATGCTATGAAAAAACAGAGAAAATATTATATTACAAATTATTTAAAAAACATTATATATTAATCCAATTTTCAACTTTTAAATCTTTAACTTGTTTAAATTCCTTTTCATTATTTGTAATTAAAACTAAATCTTGGCTTAAAGCATGGGCTGCAATAAGCATATCTAAAGGGCCTATAAGTTTTCCAATTTTTTCTAATTGAACACGAATATCTCCATAAACACTGGCGGCTCTCTCATCATAGGAAAGAATTTCAAGGGGAAAAAGAAACTCTTTAATGCGCTGTTTATTTAATTTGTAATTTTTACTTTTACTAGCTCCATATTGTAATTTTGAAACTGTAATTATTGACACACCAATTTCACCCACCTTAAAAAGCTTAAACTTATGAATAAGTTTTTTATATATAGGGCGTTTATTCATTATATAAATACAAATATTTGTATCAATTAAATATTTAATCAAGATTATCTCTTTTTTGTTCCATGTTGGGTTGATTTCTCTGAGTCATAAATGGTTCATTATATTTCATTAAATTTTCCTCCCAAAAATCCCAGGCAGATTGATTTTTAGGAATTAATAATACCCCATTTATCTCTTTTTTTATATAAACTTCATTTCCATGAAATCTATAGGCTTTAGGCAGGCGAACTGCTTGACTTCGTCCATTTATAAATAATTTAGCAGTTTGCATGATTGCCTCCTTTATTAATCATTTGCTGCACTAATGATCATAAAATTTTTATGAATGATTTTATCTAAGTTACTGTTATAAGAAAAAATTAATATTATAGGTTTATACTTAAAAGTATATATCATCATAAAGTCTGTCAAGAAAAAAATTATACTTATAAAACTTATTCATTCATCTCATAGCTGTCTTTAAGCACAAAAATATGTGTATCCCAAATTCTTTGAAATCTTTTTATATCAACAACTGGTTTTTTAACCATTTTCATACAAAGAGCCATTTGTTTTTCATTAGTATCGCGTTTGGAATATAATTCAAGGGCATATTTTGAAAAATCTCTAATCATAAAATCAAAAATTTGTTCAATAAGATCATTTTCAAGATTTTCCATTTTATATTTTTCAAGAATTAGTTGACCATAAGCAACTAATGTAAATAATTCACCAAGGGATAAAAGAAAATCAATGTTTTTTGCTTGTTTTTCATTAGGAGTAGCTGTCATTAAAAATTCTTTTAAAACTTTAATCTGCTCATAAAATATTTTAACATTTTTTAAATCAACATCTTTATATGCCAAATTATAATCATGAAATTGAATTTTTCCAAGTCCTTTTGTTGCACCTTGATTAAACAAAAAATCATCATTTTTAGGATTATTACATAAAGGAATTTCTGAAAATTTGCCGGGATTAAAAAAATAATTTGCCATAAATTTAATAATTAAAGCCATATTAACATGAACAGTACCTTCTAATTTAGGTAAAGAGCGAATATCTTTAACTGCCATTTCAAAATACATGTCTTTTTCAAAACCTCGTGCTGCAATAACATCCCAAAGCAGATTAATAACTTCTTCACCCTGAGTTGTAACTTTCATTTTAACCATTGGATTATAAAGCAGATATCTCCGGTCATCAGAAGATGCTGATCTAAGATAATCAGTTGCGCGTTGTGCAAATAGTTTCATAGCAACAAGACGGGTATAAGCATCAGTAAATAATTCTTTAATATGGGGAAAATCAGTTACAAATTTTCCATACAGATTTCTATGTGATGCATGATTTATTGCCTCGTAAAAAGTATGAGTTGCAATACCTAAAGCTCCCCAGCCAAGATTAAATTTTCCAACATTAATAGTATTTAATGCACAATCCCAGGCATCCTGACCAGTTGCTAGAATATCATCATTTGTAATGGGATATCCATTTAAAGCATATTCTGCAACATACCCTTCCCATTCAACAACATTTTTTAAAAGCTCATAATTTTCATGTTCAGGCTTAACAACAAAAAAAACATATTCATCAGTTTCAGAATTCTTTGCAAAAGTAGATACAAAACCTGCTTTATTAGCATTTCCAATATAATATTTCCCGCCATCAGCAACAAATTTATTTTCTCCTAAAGGAGTTAAAGCCATTTCTGTAGAATACAAATCTGCACCATGAGCTTTTTCAGACAAGCCAAAGGCAAAAATATTACCATCTTTAAGCAATTTTGCAGTTTGTTCTTTAACTTCTTCATTTTTTCCCATAAAAATAGGGCCTAAACCCAAAATAGAAACCTGCCATGCATACCAATGAGAAAGATTGTAAAAACCTAAAATCTCATTAAAATCACAATTTCTAAATGTGTCCCATCTTGTGTCTTTATCACCATCTGCATATTTATCAGGAGTAAGCAGAGTTGCAAAAATTTTATTTTCTTTGATAAATTCAAGAAAGTCATCATACCAAACATGGGCATGGCTGTTTTCTTTTAATTTGTTTTTACCTTTAGATTCAAAAAATTCAATTGTTTTTAACATGATTTCTCTGGATTTTGGATCCAGATGCTCAAATTTTTCTTTTTTGGGATTTAATAACATTATAAGTTTACTCCTTTAATATTTTTTTAATTTTATAAAATAATCTTAATTCTATACAAAAACAAAAAACCTTGTTGTGCTTAAAATTTTAAGCAGATAGAATATTTCTATAAAAAAAAACTATCATCAACAAGGTAAAATTTTATGTTTATATTTATATTCTTTAACAAGAAAAAAAAAATAAATACAACATAATATGACACAAGAAATTTTACCTTTCAAGCATGAAAAATAAAAAAATCTTTAAAAATTAATAGAATTGTAAAAACTTTTCATATGTTTTTCTAGTATTTTTAAATACTATATCTTGTATATAAAACTTTTTATATAGGTATTTACGATCTCAACCACAAATAAACTGATAAATTATTTTAACTAGTTTTAAAACTTTATTTAAAGAGCTTAAAACAATTTCTTTTAATTGCTAAATTTAAATCATTAAATTTGACAATATTTACTATAAGTGATTATATTGTAGTTACATTAATTATAAATGGAGATAAGTATGGCTTTTTTAATAAAAATTGGAAACTCGCAAGGGGTAAGGATTCCAAAAGCAATTATTGAACAAGCTCACTTGAAAAATAAAGAATTGGTTTTTAAAATTCATGGTGACGGACTTTTAATTAAGCCTTTGCAAAAACCAAGACAAGGGTGGGAAAAAGAATTTGCCAGAGTTTTAAAAACAAAAGGAGCTGATCAGATTGATCAGGAATGGTTAGATGCTCCGCTCATAGATTATGAGGATTGGGAATGGTAAAACCAGATATTCATAGATTTGACATTTGGTTAGTTCAATTAGATCCAACTCAAGGATCAGAGATTAAGAAAAAAAGACCATGTGTTATTATTTCACCAGATGAAATGTCTTTACTAAAAACTTCTATTATTGCTCCCATGACATCTAAAGGATTTATTTTTCCAACTCGAATTCAATTCACTTTTCAAGGTAAAAAAGGTTTAATATTATTAGACCAAATAAGAGCAGTTGATAAATCCCGGTTAATTCAAAAAATTGGTTCAATTTCCCAAAATGCTAGAATTAAGATAGTAAATTGTTTACAAGAGCTTTTTACATAATAGAATAGATAATTATTTTATTTATAAGGCATAATATATAAACAAAATAAATCATAAATATAAAATGTTGCAATAAACAATATATAAATACAGGCAATTACAAAAACAAATCAGCATTTTTAATAATTTTTTAACATGTTTTACATAGGAGCTTTATATGAAAACAGGATGTTATACAGCTTTAATAACACCATTTGATAGTAATGGAGAGCTTGATATTAAAGGACTTGACCA
Organism: Desulfobacteraceae bacterium 4572_130; assembly: GCA_002084425.1. Lineage (GTDB taxonomy): Bacteria > Desulfobacterota > Desulfobacteria > Desulfobacterales > Desulfobacteraceae > 4572-130. The sequence goes on from NBLN01000011.1 coordinate 149,139, forward strand.
ATTAATCAGCTTTCAAATTAAAAACAATATCACAGGAATACTTGCTGTTGGAACAACCGGAGAAAGCCCAACTCTTAAATGGGACGAACATAATAAGGTTGTTGAAGATGTTGTTCAGAAAACAAGGAACAAGTGCTTTTGTATTGCAGGAGCAGGAAGCAATAATACAAAGGAATCTATATTAGCAGTAAAACATGCAGCAAGTGCTGGAGCTGATGCAGTTCTTCTAGTTGATCCCTATTATAATGGTCCAAGTTCTCTTGAAATAAGACGAGAATATTATGAACCTATTGCAGAAAAATTTCCAAATATAAACATTATTCCATATATTATTCCGGGTCGAACAGGTGCAAAACTTTTGCCACAAGACCTTGCAATTCTTGCACAACAATATAAAAATATTACATGGGTAAAAGAGGCAACAGGAGATCTTGATAATATGCGTCATACAAGAAAATGCTGTGGTAAAGATTTTACAATAATGTCAGGAGATGATGGTCTTGTTTTTCAAATGATGACAGATCCTGAAATTAAAGCTTTAGGAGTAATTTCAGTAATATCTAATATTGCACCAAAAGCATTAACTGATATGGTTATGTTTCTTAAAAAGGGAGAAATCAATCAAGCAGAAAAACTTAATAATGCACTTAAACCACTTCTTGAGCTTGTTACAGTAATTACAGAAGAACAAACTCCCTTTGGCAAAGTTCAATTAAGAGCAAGAAATCCTTTACCTTTAAAAACTTTAATGCAGATTCTTGGACTTCCTTCAGGTGCGCCTAGAAAACCACTTGGTAAAATAACAAAAAATGGACTTAATATTATTGTTAATGCAGCAAAAAAAGTTCAAAATGAAAATCCAGAAATATTTGAACCTTTAGCAGAATTTTTTAATGTTAATGTTTCTGAAAGACTTGATAATCCTGAATATAGAAAAAATCTCTGGTATGATTATTAGGTTAATTGTCCATAAAAAGTAAAATTAAAAAAATAGCAAATTAACTACATTTTATTTAACAAGTAATTAAAAAACCCTTGGCTTTAAAAACCAAGGGTTTTTATATTTTAAATAACTAACATAAGGCAAATTTCATATAAACTATTTATCACTTAAAATTTTTCATTAAATTTCTTTTATTTTATAAACATCTTTAGGTCTGTCTTGAAGAAAGACTTTTTTATATTTTTGCAAATCTGCTTTTTCAAATATTTTATACCCTGTTTCAATACATGTATTGCAGGCATTAAATGGTATATGAATTGCTGATATTCGTGGATTTGTACTTGCACTTGAGTCAATTTCAAGAACTCCTGCACAATCTCTGCAAATTCTTATTCTTTCTTTTTGGCGTTCAAAAATATTATCTGTATCATAAAATACTTCTTTATGTGTTTCTGCAAATTTCCCATGATTTTCTGCTTGTTTTTCCGTTATTTCATGTCTTTGTTCCCAATATTTATTAATAATATCTGAAGTTTTTTTAATCTTATCTGTAACAGAAACATCTTGTTTAAGTTTTTCAGCATTATAATCAGGTTCAATAACTTTTGAATAATCAAGTTCTGCCATAGCTAGAATTATTCCAAGATTAACATAGGGAAGGGCGCCTTCAATGGAATATCCACCTTCCAGCACTGCAATATCAGGTTTTAATAATTTAGTAAGTAAAGCATATCCTTGGGCTGAAAATTTCATATTTGTTAAAGGGTCAGTATAATGATTATCCTGTCCAGCAGAATTTATAATTATTTCAGGTTTAAAATCATTAAGAGCAGGTAAAATTGAATTTTTAAGAATATAAAGATAACCTTTACTAGATGTTCCAGGAGGTAATGGAATATTAAGGTTGGTGCATTTAGCATTTGGTCCTCCAAGTTCATTAGGAAAACCAGAACCCGGATACATTGTTCTTCCATCTTGATGAATGGAAATAAAAAGTGTATCAGGATCATGCCAATAAATATCATTTGTTCCATCTCCATGATGACAGTCTGTATCAACAACAGCAACTTTTTTTATTTTATATTTCTGCCTGATATATTCTATCATTATAGCTTCTATATTAATATGACAAAAACCTCTGCAACCATGAGTAATACGCATTGCATGGTGTCCAGGAGGACGAACCAAAGCAAAGCCTTTTTCAACTTTTTTTTCCATTACAGCTCTTGCAATAGCAGTTGCACCTCCAGCACTTATTAAATGGGATTTTGTTGTCACTGTGTTTTCATCTGGAACACAAAAATGAACTCGTCTTATATCTTCTAAGGTAACAATGTCCGGCTTATATTCTTTTATACCATTAATATCAAAAATTCCTTCTTCCATTACTTGATCCTGTGTATAAAGAAGTCTTTCCTCTCTTTCAGGATGAGTTGGGTCTATTGCCCAATCAAAAGCTGGAAAGAATACAAGACCTGTTTTTTTACCTGCTTTAAACATTTTATCCTCTATATTTAATGATATTTTTAAAAATTCTCCATTATTATGGCAGTTATTATATATTAAATATCTTTATAACCTTTAATAAGTCCTGGTTTTATTTGAACTTTTGTTTTAAATATTTTTCCCTTAAATGAAAAATTTCTTACAATATTAAATTCTTGAAATTCAGTTGTTTCAAATTCCATATTTTCTATATCTGCACCTAATTTTAAAGCTTTTTTCTTTAAAAGATTATAAGCTGTTTTTAAAACATCTTCTTTTATATAATTTTTTGCTACAGATTCAGCAAAATTTTCCTCAAACGCTGTTGCTATACCTTGTTCAGTATCAACTAAAAGAGATACTGAACATGTTGTTCTTGCAAGACCTGCTCCCATTGCATTTGCAACAGAACTAAATTTTACTGCTTTTGTTTTAATTTTAGATATTTTTTGAATTTCATCTGTAAAATATTTTGCAGGACCTCCAAGTAAAAGAATTTTTTTTATATTAACTTGATATCCTTCAAGAAATTCATGAACAGTATAAACAGGTTGTTTATTAATAGTTTTAACCATATTAAATGCGTGCTTTAAAATTGTTGAACATGTTTGTTTAAAGATTTTTTTTGCAGTTTTATCTTGGGGCATATCAAGTTTTTCTGCAATATCCTTTATTGCTTTTAAAGCTTTTTCTTTATTTCCATGTTTCATTAACCCCAAAGCCACTAGTGCATCTGTAGGTGTTGGACAAGGACCATTAAATGCCATTGCATTTCCAAGTCTTTTAGGTCCAATTATAATATTATTATTTTCAACTCTTACATGGCTGTCACCACCAATGCCGATTGAATATGTTTTTAAAGATCTTATAAGAGTTTTATAATTTCCTGTTTTTATTCCAATAGGTTCTAGAAGAGGGGTTTTATTTACAAGGATTGCAATATCAGTAGTAGTGCCGCCAATATCAAGGACTAGAGTATCTTTATTTTCAGGAGCATAAATAGTTGAACCTATAACACTTGCACTGGGCCCTGAAAGAATACTTTGGCTGGGAAAAAGCATTGAAGATTCAAGGCTCATTGTTCCACCATCTGCCTTAAGAATTTTTATAGGAGATTTTAATCCTTTTTCCTTTAAAGATTTTTTTACACCATTAAAAAATTTTTTATGGACATTATAAACCAGGGCATTAAGATAAGTTGTTGATATTCTTCGTGGAAAATTAAGATTACCTGATATGTTGTGCCCTAGAAATATTTTTTTAAAATCATTTTTTAAAATATTTTTAATTAAAATTTCATGGGTTGGATTTTTAACACAAAATTTTCCAATAACACCTATATTTTTAATCCCATTTTTCTTTAATTTTTCCCCAACCTGTTTTATTTCATTTTCATTAATAGGTTCTCGTTGCCTTCCCCTGTGATCAATAGAACCTGCAACACAATAAAAATCTTTATGTGTACGAAAAAACTCAGGATCAATACCAGGTCCTGCAGAAACTATAATACCTATTTTTTCAATATTTTGCTGGACAATGGCATTTGTTGTAAGAGTTGTACTTAAAACAATTCTTTTAATATGTTCAGGTTTATTATCTTTAAGAAGTTTTTCAAGGCAGGAAACAATAGTTGTAAAAAGGTCAGAAACATCAGTTGTTACTTTTACCTTTTCTTTAACTTTAAAATCACTTAAAAGAACTGCATCAGTATGTGTGCCTCCAACATCAAGTCCTATAATCATTGAATAAATACCTTATTTATTTTTTCCTATTAAAATTAAAAAATTTTATCTGGACATTTTTTTTTTATTTTTTTATATGTAAATATTTTTCATATGACAAATTATAATGATTTATAACACTTTAAAATAGTAAATATAATAAAATGGGCAATTGCATTAATCATCCTAATAAAAAAACAAGCTATAAATGTATGAAACATGATTATTATGTTTGTGAAAAATGTTTAAAATGCCATGATCCAGATATTTATTGTAAATTTAGAGAATCCTGTATTATTTATTTTATTTCAAAAAAGCAGTTTAAGTCCTGATAAAAATTCCTAGGACCCCATTAATACTTCATCAGGTATATCAGCATTAGAATAAAAAGTTTGAATATCATCACAATCATCTAAAGCTTCCATAAATTTAACCATTTGTTCACCTTCTTTTTTTTCAAGCTTTGTCATATTTTGGGGAAGCATTGTAATTTCTGCAAGATCATATTTTATTGATGCTTTTTCTATTGTCTGCTTTACATTTTCAAAATCATCAGGCTCAGTTATAATCTCAAAACAATCTTGTTCATCTTTTACATCTTCTGCACCTGCTTCAAGTGCAATTTCCATTAAAGTATTTTCATCACTTTCATTTTTATTAATGGAAATTAATCCTTTGCTGTCAAACATCCAGGAAACACATCCATCTGTTCCAATATTTCCTCCTGCTTTACTAAAAATATATCTTACATCAGCAATTGTTCTATTTTTATTATCTGTTAAACATTTAACAAGTACAGCAACTCCTCCGGGCCCATAACCTTCATAGGATATTTCTTCATAATTTATACCTTCAAGTTCGCCTGTTCCTTTTTTTATAGCTCTTTCAAGATTATCTTTGGGCATATTTTGGGCTTTAGCAGCAGAAACTGCTGTTCTAAGTCTTGGATTTGTATTAATATCTCCTCCACTCATTCTAGCTGCTACAGTAATTTCCCTTATAAGTTTTGTAAAAATCTTACCTCGTTTAGCATCAGCAGCACCTTTTTTATGTTTTATTGTTGACCATTTACTATGTCCTGACATTAATTAATTCCCCCTTGTTTTGCCTAGTCCTATTATAAATATTTCCTTACTTGATTTTCTAGAACTTTTTGGTTTGAAAATTATTGTTTTTTTAAAATTTGATTTTACATTTAATTCAAATTGCTTAAATTCTTTTCCTTGAAAAATTTTACATAAAAAATTTCCATTTAAAACAAGCAAATCACATGCTTTTTCAAGTGCTATTTCACATAATTTAAAAGATCTTGCTGCATCAACATCTTTTCTTCCACTAGTTAAAGGAGCCATATCACTCAACACAACATTATATTTTATAATTCCTAAAGGTGTTTTATTAATATTTAATATATTTTCTTTATATGAAACTGCATTTTTAGGAAGTTTTATATTTATTTCATTAATATCAAGACCATATGCTTTTCCATTAATTCCTGAAATTTTTGCAGCATAAATAAGCCATGATCCTGGTGCACAACCAAGATCAAGCACTTTATTATTGTGCCCAATTGTTTTTATTATTTTGTTTTTTCATATTTTCATTTTTTAATGTAGAGGTTTCCCAATGAGTTTTTAAAAATTCCCAAATTGTTATCCAAGAAATATCTGGCATTATTTTTTAATTCCTATTCATTCATTTCCACGCTGGAGCATGGAAATGAGGATAATATTTGGTTCTTAAATTCCTATCATGCATTTTTTTCACACTGGAGCATGGAAATGAGGATAAATTATAAAAATAAAGATAATACTAATTTTTAAATTTTAATTAAAAGCCTTAAAAAAATATTTTTGAATTATTACACAGTCTCATTTCCACGCTCCAGCGTGGAAATGAGAACAATTAAACAATGAAAAAAGGACTTTATATTTTTTCGTACTTTTTCACGCTTTTTGTGGTTTTAAAATATAAATTAAATATATATATTATAGTATTATTAAAACAGCATATCTATAATCTGTTTTAAAGAACTTGCTTGTTTTATTTTAATTTTTTTAAAATTTAAAAGTTGAGTGTTTTTAGGAACAATACATGTTGTAAATCCCATTTTTTCAGCTTCTTTAATTCGCTGGTCTGCATGACTTACAGTTCTTATTTCTCCTGTAAGCCCTATTTCGCCAATTAAAGCAGTTCTTTCAAAAACAGGTTTATCAAAAAAACTTGAAGCTAATGCAAGGGCAATTCCAATATCTACAGCAGGTTCTATAACTTTAACTCCTCCTGTTACATTCATAAATATATCTAAACCTGAAAGATTAATTCCAAGTCTTTTTTCCATTACAGCAGCAATAAGAGCAACTCTGTTTTGATCCAGTCCTAAAACAGTTCTTCTTGGTGTTCCAAATCCTGAATTGCTTACAAGACCTTGAATTTCCACAAGAATAGGGCGTGTTCCTTCCATACTTGAACTTACAACAGAACCTGGAGTATTAATTGATCTTTCTGAGAGAAAAAAAGCAGAAGGATTAGATATTTCCACAAGACCTTTTGTCTTCATTTCAAATACTCCAATTTCATTTGTTGAACCAAATCTATTTTTTACAGCCCTTAAAATTTTAAACATATGGCTTTTATCACCTTCAAAATAAAGAACAGTATCAACCATATGTTCCATTATTCTGGGGCCTGCAATGGCTCCAACCTTTGTTACATGTCCAACAAGAAAAATAGAAATATTTGTTTGTTTTGCCATGTTCATAAGTTGGATACAAGCTTCTCTTATTTGGGTTACACTTCCAGGAGTTGAAGAAATATTAGGATTATAGGTAGTTTGTATAGAATCTATCACCATGACATCTGGTTTTTCCTTTTCAGCCATACCAAGTATAGAATCAATATTTGTTTCAGCAGCTACAAGCATGGTGCAGGAATCTGAAGCAAGTCTTTTACCCCTCATTTTTATCTGTATAATAGATTCTTCTCCAGAAATATATAAAGCTTTTTTTCCTGAATTTGCCAGATTAGAAAAAACTTGAAGCATAAGAGTTGATTTACCAATGCCGGGATCTCCTCCAATAAGAACAAGACTCCCATTTACAATTCCACCCCCTAGAACACGATCAAATTCTTTAATACCTGTATAAATACGTGGAGTTTGTTCAAATTTAATGGAATTCATAAGTACAGGTTCTGGTTTTTCATTTGTAAATTTATTGCTGGTTTTATGTATTTTTTCTTTAATTAAAGAATCCCAATCTCCGCAATTAGGACATCTGCCCATCCATTGTAAAGTTTGATTATCACATGATTGACATTTAAATGTTATTTTTTCTTTTTTAGTCAAAATAATATTCCAATTTCTTTATTTTCATCTTTTATAAATCAAAAATCATAGTTTAAAAATATTAGTCTAAATTATACCATGAAGTATTTTTAGTAACAAGAATCGTGTTTTTTTGAGATATTTTTTTTAGTGCAATCTAATATAAAATGGGATATATAAAATTTATATTTACTTAATATTTTTTCATGTTTTATTGTAAGGCAAACCAAAAATTAAATCTGCCTTTCTGCCTTATGGCAGTTACATATAAATTACAAATTAACAAATTGTTACATAATATAAAAAATTTCAATAATATTGAATTTTGTTCAAATTCAAGGAAAAGGTGTTAAATATGAAAAAAAAATTATTTTATAAGCATACTAAATCATTTTTTATACTAACAATTTTTTTTATTTCATTTGTTTCTATTTTTTCCATAAATTTGGTTTCAGGATATGAAAATAAGGAAAAACTAGAATTTAAAAATTTAAAAAAACGGCTTGTTTTAGATGGTTTTACAGAAAAAAATATTGAGAAAATATTTGCAAATCCCAAAGTGTTTTTTGATGTTACAGGAGTTTCTGATTTTTTTATTTATTCTGAAGCAAAACTTGATTATAACCAGTTTCTTTCAAAAAAATCCCTGGAAAAAGCATTTGAATACATAAAAAAACATAAAGTTGATTTTAAAAAAGTTGAAGTAAAATATGGAGTTGATAAAACAATAATAACAGCAATATTGCTTGTTGAAACAAGGCTTGGAACATATCTTGGAAAAAGATCAGTAATAAATACCTTATCAACAATGGCTGTTTTATCTGAAAAAAAACAAAGGGAAAAATTATGGGATTCCATTAAAGATTCAAAAAAAATAGAAAGAAAAGAATTTGAAAAAAAAGCTAACAAAAAATCAAATTGGGGTTATACAGAATTAAAGGCTTTGCTTAAATATGCAGCAAGGGAACATATTAATCCTGCTAAAATAAAGGGTTCCTATGCAGGAGCTATAGGTATTCCTCAATTTATGCCAAGTAACTGCCTTGCTCTGGCAAAAGATGGAAATAAAGATGGAAATATTACTTTGTTTAATCATACTGATGCAATTTATAGTGTTGCAAATTATTTAAAACATTTTGGTTGGGAACCATCCATTACAAGACAGAAGCAACATAAAATTTTGTATAAATATAATCACAGCAACTATTATGTTGATACTTTGTTAAAGATATCTGACAGCTTAAACAAATAAAATAACATTTATTTTTTATTAAGCAACCTTAAGCATGTTTGGGTTTTTAATTTTTATTTATTATTATATTAAGATTTGAGAATAGAAAATTTGGCAAACCATTTTATAAAATTTTTAAGGCTGGAAAATGAAACCTGATAATGAAAAAACATATGCTAATGAACAATTAAAAGTTAAACATAAAAATTATTTTAAGTATATTTTTTTATTTTCCACTTTATCAATCATATTTATATGGTGGTTTATCTATAAAAATCTTTTATTATTTTCTTCCTGGATAACCTATGATTTATTTAAAATAAATCAAACATCACATTTGGGAGATGCTGTTAAATTTTTTTTTTATGACACTCCTAAAGTATTTATGCTTCTTTTTATTGTTGTTTTTTTTGTAGGAATAATACGAAGTTTTTTTACTCCTGAAAATACCAGGGCAATACTTTCAAAAAAAGGTGAGTTTACAGGTAATGTATTAGCAGCTTTACTTGGTATAGTAACACCTTTTTGCTCATGCTCTGCTGTTCCATTATTTATTGGTTTTGTTAGTGCAGGCGTTCCCCTTGGTGTTACATTTTCCTTTTTAATATCAGCTCCCATGGTAAATGAAATTGCAGTGGGACTTCTTTATGGACTTCTAGGTTGGAAAGTTGCTGCAATTTACATGGGAACAGGATTATTTTTTGCAATTATTGCAGGGTGGATTATTGGAAGACTTCATCTGGAAAATCATATTGAAGACTGGGTTTCTAATATTAATGCGCCTGAAAATTTAATACATAAAACAAAACTTAGATTTCAGGATCGTATTATTTATGGCTGGGATGCAGTTAAGGAAATTATTGCCAAAGTTTGGATTTTTGTTATTATTGGAATAGGTATTGGTGCTTGTATTCATGGATTTGTACCTGAAAAATTCATGTCATTTATTATGGGCAGTAATTCTTGGTGGTCAGTTCCAGTTGCTGTTCTTGTTGGTGTTCCAATGTATTCTAATGCTGCTGGAATTATTCCAGTTGTTGAGGCATTACTTGGCAAGGGAGCAGCCCTTGGAACAGTATTAGCTTTTATGATGAGTGTTATTGCTTTGTCCTTGCCTGAAATGATTATTTTACGAAAAGTTCTTAAACCAAAATTAATTACAATATTTGTCATTATAGTTACCTGCGGAATATTTTTAATAGGATTTATATTTAATTTATATTTAATGGTGTCTTAAAAATTCTTTATTTTCTTTGCTCCAATATTTTTTTTTAATTTTTAAATACTATCTTAAGCTATCAGCTTTAGGACAAGGAAAAATACAAAAAGGAATAAAAATGGAAATTAAGGTACTTGGACCTGGGTGTAGTAAATGTAAAAAAGTTGAAAAAATTGTAAAGCAGGCTGTTGCTGAAACAGGTTCCAATGCAAAAATTGAAAAAATTACAGATTTAATGGAAATAGCTGGATATGGTGTTTTTAATACACCTTCAATAATAATTGATGGAAAAATTAAATTTACAGGAAAAGTTCCTAGTAAAAAAGAAGTAATATCCTTTTTAAAAGGCTAGCATTTAAAGCTTTTAACTTGGATTTTACTCTCCCATAAAGCAGATTTGGTTTTTATTTCTTTTATTTGTATTAGAGCAAAATATAAAAGGATATTAAGTAGTGATAAGTTCTTTTATAGAAAACCATAAAAAAAACCAGCTTACATAAAATATTCAAATATTTAAGTAAGCTGGTTTTATATTTTTTTGGTAGCGATGCAGGGAATTGAACCCCGGACACTACGGATATGAGCCGTATGCTCTAACCATCTGAGCTACATCGCCAAAAAAACTTGAGAAACATAGCATTGAACATATTCTAAGTCAATCATATTTAAATAAGAATAACTGGGATAAGGCAAATCTAGTTTTTGGTTCCTTTTCCTTGTCTGCCTTACAATGAAACATAAAAGAATATTAAATAGTTATAAATTCTTTAATATAAAGAAAAAAAATTATGAATAATAAATTAAATCAAAATAAAATAAAAATACAAAAAAATGGATTTTTTACCAGATTTTTCAAATGGTTATTAAATGGAATTAATAAAGCTGTAAAAACAGGTGATTTGTGCATGAAATGACGAAAATAATAAACAGCCTGCTAGGGTTAACAGGCTGAATATACTAATGGTATTGGTATTGTAAATATTCTTTTACTTTAAATGATTTATGGTTTGCTTTATCACCAACTGCCATAATCTCAAAAATCTCAACCAAACATGAAAGAATATTAAGTAGTTATAAGTTATTTTACATAATTTTTTTTACGAGTTTATCAATTCTTGTTTAATTGCATTAAGTTCAGATTCAAGAATTTCAGCTCTTTGTTTAAGATTTGTCTTTTGGTTAAAATCTGTTTGTGAATTTCTTTGTCTACCCATTCCAAAACCCTGTCGTAAATTTCTTCCTCTGCATCGTCTTAAACCAAGCCCCATGTTATAGCTTGTTTGTGTTTCTGTAAATTCTGTTAAATTTTCATTATTTACACATTTTCCCATTTTTCTGCCTGTCATTGGACCTTGATTTGATGGTCCTTTTTGATTAAAGCCCGGCATAATAAAAACTCCTTTGTATATTATTTTTTAATTCTTTGGCAGGTACCATCTCTATAACCTTTGCCTTGACCCTCACCTTGACTTCTGCCGCCTTGACCTCTGCCTTGACCTCTTCCTTGTCCTTGTCCTCTGCCTTGACCACTTCCCTGACCCCCACCTTGACCTCGTCCTCTACCTTGATCTTGTTTATTATTATTTTGCATTGGCATTATATTCACCTCCATTTTATTATTTCCATGCCTTTTTCTGTTTTTTTTCATCTTATAACAACCACCTTTAACAATAAGCTTTTGGGATGTTATAAGAGCTTTGGAAAAATTATATCTTGCTTGTTTAAGTATTCTTCCAAAGGTTTGTCTTGATACATTCATCATTAAACATGCTTGTGATTGATCAAAACCCTTATAATCTATGAGCCTGATTGCTTCAAATTCTTCTAAGGATAATATAATTTCTCCTGTTTCATAAGAATCTTTGGGTGCAAATGTTTTTATATTAGGTCTAGCAGAGATAAATCTCGGTCGTTTAGGTCTTGGCATGATGTTACCTTAATAGTATAAAAATTTTTCTATAAAAAGAACTTATAACTGCTTTATTTATTTTATATTTTAATCACAAAAGACATGAAATCACATAAAAAAAGATTTATGTTTTTTCCTGCTTTTTAGTGTTTTTTTTGAGTTCTAAGTTAGAATTTAATTTTTGATTTGAGCATTTGACTAAAATAATAAACATGACAATATTAATTGTCAATAAAAATAATGGTCAAATGACCACTACCTTAAGGCAGTTTATATGAAAGAACTTATAACTGCTTTAATATTCTTTTAAGTTTGGTTGTAAGACAAACAAAGAAATAAAAACCAGATCTGCCTAAAGGCAGATAATTAAAAAACAAGATGTTTTTTTAAAGGAAAGAAAAAGGGAAGAAATTGGAATTTATAATTTAACACTGTATTTTTTTCTAAGGACATGAATATTTTCCAGAATTTCATTAACAGTTGTTTTAAGTTCAGGTCCCATTTTTAAATATTCATCTTTATATTGATCTTTCATTAATATCATTAAAGCATAATAAACAGGCTTTAATTTTTTCTCTAGATTAAAGGAATTAATTAATTCTAAAGCGATATTTAATTGATTTTTAGAAATTAAGAAAATAAGTATTTCAATGCACTCTTGTTCATATTTTTTAAAAAATTCTTTATTCTTTAAAATTTTTTTAATGATTAAAAGGGCTTGTTTTACTTTATTATGCCATATTAGCATAAAAACATAGGCAAAAAGATAATCAAAGTTTGTATTATTATTTTTTATAGCCTTTAAAATTAATTCCATTGCCTGATTTTTTTTTATATTTTGTTGAAAATAAAAAATAGCAAGATTGTATAAAGCACTTATATTTCCTTTATTAATACCTTGTTTATAATATTTTTCAGCTTTATCATATTTATTAAAATAAGAATTTTTATATAAAAAACCAAGGCTGTTTAAAGCACCTATGTGCCCTTTTTTAATAGCTTTTTTATAGTATCTTTCACTATCTTCATAATCTTTATTTACATGAAAAATATTTGCTTTTAAAAAAAGCTCAAATCCTGTTAATTTATCATCACTTTTATTTTTTACATCCCTTGAAATTTTTTCAAAAACTTCCCTTATTTCTACATTAGAGAGTTCTTTTAAATTTTTTTTACTTTCTATTTTTTCAAGATAATTTTTTATTGCAAAATGTAAATCTTCCTTTTCCATTAAATTATCAATAAAAAGTATTGGCAAATCAAAAAAAACAGCGTTTTTCAAAGTAAAATTTTTGCTTTTTAATGATGTTTTAAATATTTCAGTTTTATCTAATATTTTTTTTTGTGAACACCATAACTCTAGAAATCTTGTAAGCCACATTACTTTTTCTCGTTCTTTATTTCTTCCCAACCGCAACAAATACCAAATATTAAAAAATCTTTCCTTTAAAAAATAAATATTATTTTTTGTGCTTGTTTTTTGTTTTAATACAATATTGTTTTTTTCAAGTTTTGCCAGATGTGCTGAAACTAAGCTTGTTTTCTGCCTTGTTTTTTTTGAAATTTTTTTTGCAGTAATTCCATCCCAATTTCTTGCAATTATATCTATAATTGGTTTTTGGGAAGGTATAGTATTATCCATTATAGGCTTATATAATGGAGTTGTTCCATCAATAATTTTCTCAAGATAATTATAAGTTGTTATATTTTTTGTTTTTGAAAATATTTCAAAAAGCAAAATAATAGTTCTTAAACTTCTTCCTGTTAAACGTGTTAATGCTTCAATTTTACCCTGGTGTTTTTCAACAATTATGTTTATTTGCTCATTTTTAGAAATATTAGCACAATATAAAATTAATTTTTTTATTTCCTTTAAATCAAGTTCTTTAAGATGAATTTTTTTAAAAAAAGTTAAAAAAAGTTTTTCATAATCAGAATTTGTTCCGGGAACAACATTGTTTGTAGCAATTATACGAATGATATTTGAACTAGATAAAATTTGTTTAAATATTTTTGTATGTTTTTCTCCAATAATATTAAAAATATCTCCAATATTATCAATTAATAAAATAATTTTTTTATTATATTTTTTTAAGGTTTTTTCTAAAATTTTAAAAAGTTTTTTTTCTTCATTTTTAACCTGATTTTTAAAAAGAATATTCATTTTTATAAATAAATCATCAAATATAGAATCTCTATATTTAAGTTCTTCACATATAAGAATCCATAAATTACCAAGACAAGATATAAAATATTCTTCTTCTTTTAATAAAATGGGAATAGAATTTTTAAGTTTATTGCTATCTTGAATATCATAAAAAAGTTTCATTAAAAAAAATGTTTTACCACTTCCTCTAACTCCTTGAATAAGAAAATGCTGGTCTTTAAAATTTATTTTAAATGAATTTAAATCATCCCATATTAAATTATAAAGTTCTTTTCTTAGAACAAAATTATTATTAATTTCTTGTTTTGAAATTGTTTGAGTATTGTAAATTATAAAAGGAATATTTTCATTATTTGTTTTTTCTAACATAATTTTTCCATTAATTTCTTAATAAAAAAGAATTAAATTCTCTTATTATTTTGTTTTCATCTTTGTAAAGAAAATTATCATGCAACAGCCTTGTTCAAAGCAATTTTGCCAAAACATACAACAACCGCATGGTTGGCATAACTATATGACAACAAAATAGTTGTCAACTTTTTTAAATATAATATACTTATAAATATATCTTTAAAAAAGATATTATGATTATTATTAAGATATGGTATTATATAAGTATTATTATAAAAATCAAAAAAGACTCTAGTGATTCATATAAAAAAAAACGGATAAATAAATAATGGATAAAAATATTGTGCTTATTGGAATGCCGGCAGTTGGAAAAACTACTATTGGAACCTTGCTTTCCCAAAAAATTGGATTGGATTTTATTGATACAGATACTTTAATTAAAAATAAAGAAAAAAAATCTATTCCTAGAATAATTTCCCAAATTGGTGTAAAAAATTTTTTACTTCTTGAGGAAAAATATTTACTTTCTATTAAATATACAAATCATATAATTGCAACAGGGGGAAGTGTTATTTATAGTGAAAAAGGCATGAAACATCTTTCTAATAATTCTATTATTGTTTACCTTGAAATTGCCTTTAATTATTTAGCAGAAAGACTTTCCTGCCTTGATCTTGATAAAAGAGGAGTTGTAAAAGCATCTAACCAGAGTATTAAAAGTCTTTACCTTGAAAGAACACCTCTTTATCGCAAGTATGCTGATATAAAAATTAAATGTGATTTACTGACTATAGAGCAGATATTACTAAAAATTCTTGATATATTATAAAAAATTCGCCTTTATGTTTTTTATTGTTTTTCTTAGGTTCTAGTTTATACAGCTTCTCAATAACTGGAATGACTAGACCAAAATCATTAGTATCTGGAATGAAACTCTTATAAAAATTAAAAACAAGTATTATGTAAAGCTTTCATATTAGGACAGCAAACAAAAAAACTATTCAGGGCCTTCTGAATTTTCTGAAAACCACCTGTTATATATACTATTATATTTTCCATTTTCCTTTACTTTTAATAAAGCCTCGTTAATCATTTCTCTATAAATACTTCCACATCCTTTTACAATAATTCCCAATTGTTTATTCAAATATTTATAGGAAGTTGTGTCTGCCATTGTACCTTAGGTAATTAAAAAAACTTAATATACAAAATGTAGTATTTTTTCAAGAACAAAAACATACATATGGTATATTAGAGTCTTCAAAAATACTAGCTCAAGTAGATGAAAAACTTTTATGATGCCATCAAATTTTATGTTATCTAATTTTCTATACAAAAATTAATTGGAATATAATAAATCATAAATTTTTTATAATTTATAACTGGAATTAGAAAAAAATATAGTGTTTCATATAAAATTAAAAGCAGGCCAGAAAATTTTTTTTAATATAATTTTGCAACCCTGGAAGTAAGAGAAGATACAACATCATAATTTATTGTATTTGCCGCAAATGCTATATCATCAGCAGTTATTGTTTTATCTTTTTGGTTGCCCATAATAACAACTTCATCACCTGTTTTTATTTCAGGTATATTTCCAACATCAATAATAGTTTGATCCATACATATTCTTCCAAGTATTGGAGCTTTTATTCCTTTTACCAGCATAAAACCCTTTGAGGACAAAGCCCTTGAAAATCCATCAGCATATCCTATTGGTACAGAAGCTATTATTGTTTTTTTATTTGTTTCATAGGTCATGTCATAGCTTATTTTAAATCCCTTGGGAACTTTTTTTGTTGATGTAATTATAGATTTTAATTCCATTGCTGGTTTTAAATTAACTTTTGATCTATCTATACTGGGAGAAGTATAAAGTCCATACATAGAGATTCCTGCCCTGACCATATCAAAATGAGATTCAGGAAAATTAATAATTGCTGCACTGTTTGCAGCATGACAGATTTCAAATTCAATTTTTTCTTTTTTAAGAGAATTAAGAAAACATGTAAAAACATTAATTTGGTATTGCGAATAGGATTTATCAATACTGTCAGCAGTCGCAAAATGTGTATATATTCCTTTAATATCAAGTCCTTTAAGTTTTAAAATTTTCTTTACTTCAAAAACAGCTTTTTCATTAAACAAAGAACAACCTTTTTCTAGACCACAAAGCATACCAACTCTTCCCATCCCTGTATCAATTTTAATATGGGTTTTTATTTTAATTTTTTTTTGACAGGCATACTTTGAAAGTTGTTCAGCCATTTCAAAGTTATAAACACTTGCTGTAAGATCAAAATAGAAAAGTTTTTCTGCATCAATTGGATGGGTAAATCCAAAAATAAGAATGGGTGCATTTATACCAGATTTTCTAAGTTTATATCCTTCAGAAAACCTTGCAACACCAAGAAAGCATGCACCTGTCTCTATAGCTTTTGGGGCAACTTTTAAAGCTCCATGTCCATAGGCATCAGCTTTAACAACAGCCATAAATTTACTGTTTGGGTTTATGATTTTTTTAAGTGCAATTATATTATGGGTTATTGCATCTATATTAATTTGTGCCCAAACAAGGGGATGTTTAAGCATTTTATTCCTGCTTGTTGATTTTTTAATGGAGGGGTTTTTATTTTGTTCAAATTTCATGATGAAAATGTATTATAATACCTTAAACCTGAAATTTAGATAAAAAAGAACAAGCCCTGTTTATAAGCATTTACAAATATTTTTTAGATTAAAAATTAAAAAAATATTTTGTTTTTTTAAAAGTGTTTTTATAAAAAATACCTTTGTGCAAAGTCTTTATAAAAAATCAAGACTATAAAGTCTGGGAAGAGAAGATATAACAAAATATAAGATTGAAATATCTATATTTTCTATTTAAAAAATTTAAAGTTCATCGTATTAAACATTTTTTAACATTTTTTTGTACTAGTATTTTTAATTCAATCATTTCTTTATTTGAAAAAAATCTTTTTTGATTTTTTAAAAATTCAGGATTTAATACTTTTACATTTGTTGAACATTGCTGAAGAATATAATTAGAAGCACCTTTTATCATTTCTCCAATATCAAAAATAATTTTTTTATTAATATAAGGTCTTACACATGTAGTTCTAAATTCGTATAAAGGAGCTTTTTCAATAATAAGTTCTATACTTTCTTTAATTAATTCTGTATTGATTTTTTTCCCTGCAACAAGAAAATATGCCTTAAGACTAGTTTTAATATCCATAGCTATAAAATCTAAAAGTTGTTTTTGAATTAAATTTTTTAAAACCAAAGGATTAGTTCCATTAGTATCAAGCTTTACTAAATATCCCATATTTTTTATTTTAAAACAAAAATTTTCAAGATCTTTATGAAGTGTTGGCTCTCCTCCTGTAATTACTACTCCATCCACAAGTTTTTTTCTTTTTTCAAGAAAGAAGAATATTTCTTCTTCTTTAATTTGAATAGCATTTTTTTTAATTTCAGTGGTGGAAACAAGCTCTGGATTATGGCAATAGGGACATATAAAATTACAGCCTACTGTAAATACAACACAGGCTATAGTTTCAGGAAAATCAATTAAAGAATTTTTTTGAAAGCCTCCTATTTTCATTTTTTTATTAAATTTTTATTTTTATGATGCAATTTTAAAAGGTTGACGCATTTTAAATTCTACCTGTTTACCATTGTTCCATTGATTAATAGGTCTTAAATAACCAACAACTCTTGAATAAACTTCTGTTTCAGCTCCGCATTTTTCACATTTTTCATGTTCTCCGGAAATATATCCATGGGATGGGCACACGCTAAATGTTGGTGTTAAGGTAAAGTATGGTAGTTTAAAATTATTAGAAACTTTTTTTATCAAATTTTTTATGATGTTAATATCTGTAACTTCTTCGCCTAGAAAAAGATGAAGAACAGTTCCACCTGTATATTTTTCCTGGAGATTATCTTGAAGTTCTATAGCTTCAAACAAATCATTTGTATAATTTACAGGAAGCTGGGTTGAATTAGTATAAAATGGAGCACATTCTTTTTTATATTGACTTTCATTTGCACATACTATGTCAGGAAATTTTGATTTGTCTATCATGGCAAATCGGTATGTTGTACCTTCAGCAGGGGTTGCCTCAAGATTAAACATTTCATCTGTATCTTTTTGTATATTTTCAATTTGTGTGCGTATATGCTCCATTACTAGAACAGAAAATTCCTGCCCCTCATCTGAACCAATATCTTGTCCTAGAAAATTAATACATGCTTCATTCATTCCAAGAACTCCAATTGTGGAAAAATGATTTTTCCAAAAAAAACCAGTGCTTTCTTTTATTTTTCTTAAGTAAAATTTTGAGTAGGGATAAAGATTATTTGTTGTAAATTTTTCAAGGATCTTTCTTTTTATTCTTAAAGAATCTCCGGCAATTTTAATAAGACTATCAAGACGCTTTAAAAAATCTTCAACCTTTCTAGTAAGATATCCAATTCTTGGAAGATTTAAAGTTACAACTCCAATTGATCCAGTAAGTGGATTTGCTCCAAAAAGCCCTCCACCTTTTTTTTGCAGTTTTCTATTATCAAGTCTTAAACGGCAGCACATGGATCTTGCATCATCAGGGGACATATCTGAATTAACAAAGTTTGAAAAGTAAGGGATTCCATACTTTCCTGTCATTTTCCAAATATTTTCAAAATTAGGGTTATCCCAATCAAACTCTTTTGTAATATTATAAGTGGGAATAGGAAAGGTAAATACTCTTCCCTGGGCATCTCCTTCCATCATTATTTCTGCAAAAGCACTATTAATTAAATCCATTTCGTTTTGAAATTCAGAATAGGTATTATTTTGATATTTTCCTCCTATTATTATAGAAGAATCTTTTAATGTAGAGGGCACATTAAGATCCATAGTAATATTTGTAAAAGGAGTTTGAAAGCCTACTCTGGTTGGAATATTAATATTAAATATAAATTCTTGAAGTGCTTGTTTAACTTCTTTGTAATTAAGATTATCTTCCCATATAAAGGGAGCGAGAAGTGTGTCAAAATTTGATATTGCCTGGGCTCCTGCTGCTTCTCCTTGAAGAGTATAAAAAAAATTAACCATCTGCCCAAGGGCTGTTCTAAAGTGTTTTGGTGGTGAGCTTTCAACTTTTCCTACAACACCTTTAAAGCCTTCCATTAAAAGATCCTGCAAATCCCATCCAACACAATACACAGAAAGAAGACTTAAATCATGAATATGAATATCTCCATTAGTATGTGCCTCTCTTACTTCAGGAGGATAAATAGAATTAAGCCAGTATTCATTAGTAATATCAGAAGAAATAAAATTGTTAAGCCCTTGAAGGGAATAGCTCATATTACTATTTTCCTTAACTTTCCAATCTATTTTTTTAATATAGCTATTCATAAGGGCTACATTCTTTTTAATGGTAATCTTTCTTATTTGGTTATGCTGTTCTCTATATATAATATAGGCTTTAGCTGTTTTATGGAATGGAGAATCAAGAAGAACTCTTTCAACAATATCTTGAACTTCTTCTACTTCAGGGCATGGGCCTATGTTCATATCTTTTGCAAGTGTAATAACTTTTAAAGTAAGTCTTTTTGCATCATTTTTTTGAAATTCAGATGTTGCTTTTCCAGCAAACATAATAGCATTAGTGATTTTTGAAGCATCAAAATTAGTAATCCTTCCATCTCGTTTTTTTATTTTTTCAAACATTTATTTTTCCCCTTGAAATTAGAATAATCTCATATTATTTTTATTAAAATTGATGCAATCATAAAAAGACTAAATTTTAAATATAAAATAGCAATGTTACAAATTTAAATGCCTATAAATAGGACTTGCTCTTTTTTTTCGAAATTTTAGGTTCACAAATATTACAATATATCTTCACCATAAAATTTGAACAAAATCAAGCATTGTGCAAAGAGCTATATAAGAGCTAATTATTTTTTCAAAGATTATGGCATACATATAGTATGTCTAGTATGGCAAAATTATTCTATACTCTAATTATTAAGATATAAGTATGTTAAAGTCTTGAAAAAAAAATTTAGACACCATCAAGATTAGTCATAAATATGAGTTGGTTAAGCAGTCAATATATTGTAGAATTTTTTAAAGAATTATCAATATATTGTATGTCCGTCAATATAGATAAACAATATTAATTTAAATGTCAACCCAAATTGATAAATTAGTAGAAAGTCTAAATTTAAGATATAGATAATATCATGCCAAATTTCATATACAAGTAGAGATCTTTGCACAATGCTTTTAAATAGAATGTATAATAATTAATTTTTATAGATTGCTTACTGTACAATACAAGTTTGACTTTTGGAATAAATAGTTTTAAAAATTAAAAGAATATGTTTTTAAGTATAATAGAATTAGAAATAGGGAGATTAATTACAAATGAATAAAAAATTTATAGATAATTTAAAAATTAGTTTGTTTTTACTTTTATGTTTAATAATTTCAGGTTGTACAAGTAGTATATTTCAAAATCAAAATCAAAAATTAACAACACAATTTACTGAAAAACCAACATCTGTATATTATCCCTTTGATGATATTCTTATTCCTAAAGAACTTAAAACTATTGATGCCGAGACTATGTTTGTAAGTACTCCAGGATATACTTCTGGTATAATTACTTTAAAAGGAAGAGTTGAAAAAAATTCTCTTTATGCTTTTTTTATGAGCAATATGTTAAATGACAATTGGGAAGATGTAAGTCAGATCAAATCATCTATAACAACTATTATGATTTTTAAAAAACCTTTAAGATGGGCTGTGATAAAAATCAGAGAAAAAGAATATTATACATATGTAGAAATTGGAGTTGCTCCTACTTCAAATAATGATGATAATATTGAGACAGAAACAACTGAAATTTATAGCGAATAACTATTATGTTTTTAAAAAACAAAACAATTCTTCTTGGTGTAACAGGTGGTATTGCTGCTTATAAAGCTGTTGAATTATTAAGACTTATGAAAAAAGCAGGAGCTGATGTAAAGGTTGTAATGACCAGAGCAGCACGCAAATTTGTTCATGAAACCACATTTAGAATACTTTCTGAAAATGATGTATGCACAGGGCTTTTTAATTCAAAAGAATCTTCAGTAAGGCATATTGAATGGGCTGATTCCATAGATTGTGTTGTTATTGCTCCTGCAACTGCAAATATTATTTCAAAAATAGCAAATGGTTTAGCAGATAATGCTCTTACAACAATAATGCTTGCTGTAAAATCTCCTGTAATGATTTGCCCTTCAATGAATTCCGCTATGTATGAAAATCAAGCTTTTCAAAGAAATCTGGATGTTCTTGAAAAAGATGGAGCATATATTCTAGAACCTGAACCAGGAGAACTTGCATGTAAATCTTTTGGGCCTGGTCGCCTTCCCCAGCCAGCATTAATTTTTGACAGGCTTCAATATTTGCTTACAACCAAGGATATGAAAAAAAAAAGAGTCCTTGTATCAGCAGGACCCACAAGAGAACCTATTGATCCTGTACGATATATAAGTAATCATTCTTCAGGCAAAATGGGTTATGCAATTTGTGATGCTGCTGAAAAAAGAGGAGCTGAAGTCACACTTATATCAGGTCCTGTTAGTATCTCTCCACCCTTTGGGGTAAACCTTATAAAAATAGAAACAGCACAGGAAATGGCAGAAGAAATTCTTAATAGAATGGAAAATTTTGATATCATTATAAAAGTTGCTGCAGTTGCTGATTTTAGTCCAGATAATCCTAAAACAAATAAAATAAAAAAAAATAGCTATAGCAATATTCTTTCCCTGACCCTTAAAGAAAATATAGATATCTTAAAACAAGTTGGAAAAAGAAAAAAAAATCAATTTCTTGTTGGATTTGCTGCAGAAACAGAAAATCTTGAAAAAAATGCCCTGGGAAAAATGAAAAAAAAAAATCTAGATATGATTGTAGGAAATATTGTTGGTATTCCTGAATCCGGCTTTAAATCAAATACTAATAAAGTAAAATTCTTTTTTAAAGATGGTACAATAAAAGATATTCCAATTATGGAAAAAAGAGAAATAGCAGACAAGCTTTTTAATGAAATACTGAGGCTAGTATAAAAACTTTATCTACTTATATATTTTTTATAAAAAATATAATTGTAATGTAAAAGGTAGCGACAGATTGTTATAGAATAGATATTTTTTTTAAGTTCAAGGCATAAATAAATTTTAATCACAGACATACAGGTAAGTATTTCAAGGATTAAAATTTATTTATAACGCAAAAATTAGGGAAAATAGCATTTTGTAACAGCTTGTTGAATAAATATTCATGGAACAAACTAATACACAAGAGTCCTTAAAACTTGAATTCTTAAATCTGATTAATAGGATATCAGGATATTTTAAATATCAAAAAACTCTAGGAGTAAATTATCTTGATATCTCACCCCAAAGTATAAACAAGATAAAAAAACTAATTATACATATAGATGATTGTTCTTTGATTGAACAAGGTTTATATAATGCAAAACTTTTTATTATTAAGGATCATTTACTTTCTCCAAATGAAATTATTAATACTCCTTATGATGGATATGCTGGAAAAATTATAGTAAAAATATTACAAGCAATGAATTTAACAAAAAATGATGTTTATATTTTAAGTATTGATTCTACATGTAAAAACATAAATTCATGTATTAATTATATTAAAGAACAGATAAATCTTGTTAAACCAAAAATAATTTTACTTTTTGGTGATTTTATAACAAAAATTTTTCTTGAAACAAACAAACCTCTTTATAATTTACGAGGCAGATTTCATAATTATAAAGATATAAAAGTTATGGCAACATTTCATCCTGATTCTTTTATTAAAGAGCCTTTAAAAAAAAGAGATGTATGGACGGACATAAAAATTATAATAAGGGAACTGACATAATAATGGTGTTAGATGAATTTATAAATACTCTTTATGCAGAAAAAGGTTATTCTAAACATACATGCAGGGCATATTATTGTGATATAAAAGATTTTCTTAAATTTTTCCTTCCAGAAAAAAATATAGATTTTATTACAAATGATATGCTTTCAAAATTTACAAAAAAAGAAATAAAAATTATTATAAGAAAGTATATGGCAAAAATTCAACAAAGCGGATTAAGTAAAAATTCAAGCTCAAGAAAATTATCTGCATTAAGATCTTTTTTTAGATATCTTGTAAAAATAGGACAAATTGATTTAAATCCTGCTGATTATATTCCCTATCCCAAAATTGAGATGAAAATACCAAATTTTCTAAGTATTGATGACCTTTTTAGACTTCTTGATTCAATAAAATCTGATTCCTTGCTTGAAAAACGAAACCTTGCTATTTTTGAAACATTTTATTCAACAGGAACAAGAGTTTCTGAGATTATAGGGCTTAATATACAAGATATTGATTTTAAAAAACAAGTTGTTAAAGTTCTTGGCAAGGGAGCAAAACAAAGAATTGTTCCTATTGGAAAAAGAGCATTAAAAGCTTTAATGCAATATAGAAAAATGCTTAAAAAAGAATATAAAGCTCTTTTTTTAAATAAGAATTTTACACGCCTTTCTGCTAGATCAATACAAAGGATTCTTTTAAAAATTGTGTGTGAATGCGGATTAAATGTTCCTGTTTCTCCCCATACCCTAAGACATTCCTTTGCAACCCATATGCTTGATTCTGGGGCTGATTTAAGGGGAATACAGGAAATGCTGGGACACACAAGCCTTTCAACTACTCAGATCTATACCCACGTAACCATTGACAAGCTTATGCAGGTATATGATAAAGCACACCCAAGAAGCTAATGGTATCTAAAAAAATCTCTATCTACTTTATTATAGTCTTTTTCAAAATTTTAAATCTATATTTTTTAAGTTTATCAAAGGTGAAAAAATGAATAATATTTTTCATGGCACTACAATTTTGGCTCTACGCCATAAAAAAGGAGTTGTACTAGCAGGGGATGGTCAAGTAACTCTAGGCAGTATAATTACAAAACATAAAGCAAAAAAAGTAAGAAGAATATATAATGATAAAATTATAACAGGATTTGCTGGGGCTACAGCAGATGCACTTCACCTTGCTGAAAAGCTGGAGCAAAAATTAGAAAGATTTAATGGAAATCTTACAAGAAGTGCTGTAGAACTTGCCAGGGACTGGCGAACTGATAAATATCTTCGACGCCTGGAAGCTATGATGATTGCAGCAGATGAAACCAATACATATCTTATTTCTGGAAATGGTGACATTATTGAACCTGACCATGGAGTTATAAGTATTGGTTCAGGAAGCACAGCTGCTCAAGCCGCAGCTAGTGCTTTAATTAATAATACAAAACTTAAACCTAGAAAAATTGTAGAGCAGGCAATGGAGATAGCAGCATCTTTATGTATTTATACTAACCATAATATTACAATTGAAGAGATAAAAAAATGAGTGATTTAAAACCAAAGGAAATAGTCAAAGAACTAGACAGATATATAATTGGTCAGACAAACGCAAAAAAATCTGTGGCAATTGCTTTAAGAAACAGATGGAGAAGACGACAAGTTCCAGAAGATTTAAAGGATGAAATTGCTCCTAAAAACATTATTCTTATTGGTCCTACAGGTATTGGAAAAACTGAAATTGCAAGGCGGCTTGCTAAATTAACAGATTCTCCCTTTTATAAGGTTGAAGCATCTAAATTTACAGAAGTGGGATATGTGGGAAGAGATGTTGAATCTATGATTAGAGATCTTGTTGAATTAACAATAAATAATTTAAAGTCCCGCCAGCAAAATTATGTTCAGGACAAAGCAGCAATAATTGCAGAGGAAAGAATTCTTGATCTTCTTTTACCCAAAAAGGTAGAAGAAAATCAGGAAAAAGAGCCTCACCTTGAAATTGTTGGTTCTTCCCAAACAAAATTATCCACAAGGGAAAAACTTAGAAAAATGCTTAGAGCTTCCAAGCTTGATTCCAGATTTGTTGATATTAATATTCCTGATAAATCCATGCCAATGATTGAAGTTTTTTCAAATACAGGCATGGAAGATATGGGTTTATATATGAAGGATATGCTGGATAATTTTATGCCTAAAAATACAAAAAAGCGTAAAATTAAAGTTTCTGAGGCTGTTAAAATAATTACCCAGGAAGAGATTGCAAATCTTGTTGATATGGAAAAAGTTGTGTCTGATGCCATTGAGATGGTTGAGCAATCAGGCATTATATTTCTTGATGAAATAGATAAAATAGTTGGAAAGGGACATTCTCAAGGTCCTGAAGTTTCAAAGGAAGGTGTTCAACGTGATCTTCTTCCAATTGTAGAGGGAAGTTCTGTTCCAACAAGATACGGCACAGTAAAAACTGATCATATTCTTTTTATTGCATCTGGGGCTTTCCATGTTTCAAAACCATCTGATTTAATTCCTGAATTTCAAGGACGTTTTCCTATAAGAGTTGAGCTTGACTCCCTTGGAAAAAATGAATTTGCAAGAATTCTTACAGAACCTAAAAATGCTCTGGTGCTTCAATATATAGCACTTTTAAGAACAGAAAAAGTTGATATTATTTTTACTGATGATGCAATTGAAAAAATTGCCTCCATTGCTGTTGAAGTTAATGAAATGACAGAAAATATTGGAGCAAGAAGACTTCATACATTAATGGAAAAACTTCTGGAAAAAATTCTTTTTCTAGCTCCTGATATAGATGAGAAAAAAATAATTATAGATTCTAATTTTGTTGATGAACAACTTATGGATATTGTTAAAAATGAAGATTTAAGCAGGTATATATTGTAATTATAATGGAACTATAAATTATGAATATTGCAGACATTCTTATAGAAGCACTTCCTTATATTAGAAAATTTTCCAGAAAAACCATTGTTATTAAATATGGTGGAAATGCAATGGTTGATAAGGATCTTAAAAAAAAATTTGCCAGTAATATTACATTATTAAAATATATTGGGATTAATCCAGTTGTTGTTCATGGTGGAGGACCCCAGATTAATAAAGTTCTTGATTCTATGGGAATAACATCAAAATTTATCAGGGGAATGAGATATACTGATAATAAAACTATGGATGTTGTTGAAATGGTTCTAGGAGGACAGGTAAACAAGGAAATTGTTAACAGTATAAACAGGGCGGGGGGAAAGGCTGTAGGCCTTACAGGAAAAGATGGTGGTTTAATTATGGCTGAAAAAATGACTATTTGTCTGGAATCACAAGATAACAAACCTCCTAAAATAATTGATCCTGGAATGGTTGGAACTATATCAAAAATTGATTCTTCTATTATTTATACTCTTGCAGAAAAAGATTTTATTCCTGTTATTGCACCTGTTGGTGTAGATAAAAATGGTAATACATATAATATTAATGCTGATCTTGCAGCCTCAAAAATTGCTTCGGCCATTAAAGCTGCAAGACTTATATTTCTTACAGATGTTGATGGTTTACTTGATTTAAATAAAAATCTTATTTCTGGTATTAATTCAAAGCAAATAAAAAAAATGATTGCAAACCATGAAATAAAAGGAGGCATGATTCCTAAAATGGAATGCTGCATTGAAGCTCTTTTAAATGGTGTTGAAAAAACACACATAATAAATGGTACAAAACCCCATGCACTTTTACTGGAACTTTTTACAAACTCAGGAATAGGTACACAAATGAATCAGGAATCATAAAAATATGAATACAATAGAAAATAATGACAAATACATTTTTAATACATATGCTAGAATTCAAAAAACTTTTGTAAAAGGTAAAGGCTCAACTCTTTTTGATGATAAAGGCAACGCTTATCTTGATTTTGTTGCAGGCATTGCTGTTTGCAGCCTTGGACATTGTCATCCTGCTGTTACTAGAGCTATTTGTGATCAAGCAAAAGAGCTTATACATGTGTCTAATCTTTATTATACAGTTCCACAAACAGAGCTTGCCTCCATGCTTGTTAAAAAAAGTTTTGCAGATAAAGTTTTTTTTACTAATTCAGGAGCTGAAGCAAATGAAGCTGCTATAAAGCTTGTAAAAAGATATTTTCAAGAAAAAAATGAAAAGCAAAGATTTAAAATTATTACTATGAAAAAATCTTTTCATGGAAGAACAATGGCAACTCTTTCTGCCACAGGTCAGGAAAAAATAAAAAATGGATTTTTTCCTTTAGTTGATGGATTTATCCATGTTCCCTTTAATGATATTAATGTGTTAAAACAAAAAATTGATTCTTCAATTTGTGCTGTTATGCTGGAGCCCATTCAAGGTGAAGGAGGTGTTATTCCAGCAGAATCTGATTACTTAAAAAAAGTAAGACAACTTTGCGATAAAAATGGAATTTTTCTTATTTTTGATGAAGTGCAAACAGGTATGGGAAGATGCGGCAGGCTTTTTGCCCATGAAATTTATAATGTTAAACCTGATATTATGACCCTTGCCAAAGCCTTGGGAAATGGGCTGCCCCTGGGAGCAATGCTTGCAACTTATGAGGCTTCAAAGGGATTTGCTTTAGGAAGTCATGCAACAACATTTGGAGGTTCTCCTGTTGTAACAAAAGCTGGTATTGAAGTCTTAAAAATTATATCTGATATTTCATTTTTAGAAAAATGCAGGGAAAAAGGTGAATATTTTAAAAAACAATTAAATCTTTTAAAGAATAAACATTCCATTATAAAACAAGTTAGAGGTCAAGGTCTTCTTATTGGTATGGAAATGAAACAAAATGTTTCAAACCTTGTTTTAAAATGTATGGAAAAAGGTTTTATTATTAATTTAATTCAAGATAAAATTATTCGATTTGCTCCTGCTTTAATAATTAAAAAACAGGAAATTGATATGCTTATTAAAGTTTTAGATGATTTACTTGGGGACTTTGAACTTGAACAAATCCAGTAAAGAACACTCTTTTCTCATTTCTATGCTCTATAGTGGCAATAAATGCATAATATCTTTCTCATTTTCTTATTGCCATGCTCCATCCTTTTCTCATTGCTATGCTCCAGCGTGGCAATGAATATATTATGATATAACTAAGTTTTTCTTATTACTATGCTCCATCCTTTTCTCATTGCTATGCTCCAGCGTGGCAATGAATATATTATGATATAACTAAGTTTTTCTTATTACTATGCTCCATCCTTTTCTCATTGCCATGCTCCAGCGTGGCAATGAATGCATAATATCACTAAGTTTCTATAATCCTATTTTAATAAGGAGAAAAAAAACATTGAACAAAAACATATTATCACTTCTTGATCTTACAAAAGATGATTTTTTATATTTCTTTAAAAGAAGTCTGGACCTTAAAAAAAGATTTAAACAAGGAATTCCCGATAGATTACTTCTAGGAAAAAGCCTGGGATTAATTTTTGAAAAAAAATCAACAAGAACCAGATTATCCTTTGAAACTGCTATGATTCAACTGGGTGGTACACCTATTTATATAAGTACTCAAGACACACAAATGGCAAGAAATGAACCTATAAAAGATACTTCCAAGGTAATTTCAAGATATGTTGATGCAGTTGCTATTAGAACATCTTTACATACTAATATTGAAGAATTTGCTAAATATTCTCATGTGCCTGTAATAAATGCCTTAACAGATTTATTTCATCCATGTCAGGTTTTAAGTGATTTAATGACTATTATTGAAAATAAAAATACATATAAAAACATTAAAATTGCCTGGGTTGGAGATGGAAACAATGTTTTAAATTCCTGGGTAAATGCAGCAGCAGTGCTTGATCTTAATCTTATTGTTGCCTGTCCTGATAAATATTCTATTTCTAATGAAATTAAGAAAAATGCACTTAGCAAAAATAGCAAAAATAGTAAAAATGTTATTTTTACAAATAATCCCAAGGAAGCTGTAAAAAATGCTGATGTTATTTATACTGATGTATGGGCAAGTATGGGGCAG
This sequence comes from Desulfobacteraceae bacterium 4572_130, assembly GCA_002084425.1. GTDB lineage: Bacteria > Desulfobacterota > Desulfobacteria > Desulfobacterales > Desulfobacteraceae > 4572-130. The sequence continues at coordinate 178,440 of NBLN01000011.1, forward strand.
AAATCTGAACAAAAGCAGAGAATTAAAGACTTTAAAGGATTTCAGATTAATAAAGAATTAGTTTCCAAGGCAAAAAATGATGTTATTATAATGCATTGTCTTCCTGCACATAGAGGAGAGGAAATTTCACAAGATATCTTGGATGATCCTAAGGGTATTTTCTGGGATCAAGCAGAAAATAAAATGCACATGCATAAAGCTGTTTTAGAAAAATTAATAATGGACAATATATAATTTATAAAGATTAAAAACTTATTTATACTTAGTAAGAACTTTGAACAAAATCAAGCATTGTGTAAAAGTCTGAAAGTACTTAGAGGTTGTTCATGCATCTTAAGTGTAAAAATTTGAATTTTTTATATCCAGACAGTAAATCTGCTGTTATTAATAACCTTTCTTTTTCTATGAAAAATCCTGGGTTTAATGCTATTTTTGGACCATCTGGAGTTGGGAAAACATCTCTTGCAAAAATTATTGTTAACAAAAATAATTGTTTTAATGAAAATATTATAACAAAAAATATTAATATAATTCTTTATTCATATAATTTAGAAAGACTGCCTGGATGGTTAAACTTAGGAAAACATATAAACAAAGTAATTTCACCTGAAAAACTTCACCTAAAAAAAACATTAATTAAAATTTTTGAATTAAATAATGTTCTAGACTCAAGATTTTCAAACCTTTCTATGGGGCAGCAGAACCGCATTAATCTTATTAGATATTTATTGCAGGATTTTGATGTTTTAATTATGGATGAAAGTCTTGCTAATGTTGATGAAAAACTTAAAGGAACCATTATTCTTGCCATAAAAGAATTGTTTCCTGATAAAATGTTCTTATATATTTCCCATAATCTTATGGAAGTATCAAAATTCTGCCATAAAATACTTGTTCTTGGTAATCCTTCTCAAAACAAACCCTGTTTTATAATAAATGGACAAAATTACAAAAAAAAATGCTTTTTAGATAAAAAAAAACTTAATATTACCATGCTGGAGATTATGAATGCTTTATAGACGAATCTTCCAGTTTTTGATTGTATATATTTTTGGGATTTTATTTTTGTTAATAATCAAATTTATATTTTCACTTTCTGATTATGTAATTCCAAATATTTTATTGATAATTGAAACAGCAGCTCAGGTTTTTAAAGAGTATTTTTTTGATGTTATAAATACACTTTCAGTTACTATTCTAGGACAGTGTATATCTATTTGCATGGCTTTTTTTGTTGGTATTTCAGGCAGAAAATCCTCCTGGATTGGTTCTTTTATTAAGGTAACAGCATATAATATCCAAGCATATCCTATTGTTGCTCTCGCACCTATTATTTTTATTCTTATTGGTGATGGATTTATCTCAAGACTTTTAATTGCATCCATGATTTGTTATTTTCCACTTCTTTTATCTGTATTGGGAATAATGGCAACTCCTGTGAAAGATATAGAACACTTTTATATTATTACAGGTCAAATGAAATGGCATTTAGAGGTTAAAATAAGAATATTTGAAAACTTATCAAAGTTAACTACTGTAATATCAGGAAGTGCTACTTTAGCAATGGCAGGAACTATTGTAGCAGAATTTATTGCTGCAAATGCTGGAATCGGCTATAGCATTAGAATTGCACTTTATCAAAGTAATCTTGCAAAGATTTTAATTGCTTTATTTTTAATTGGTATCATTATTTCAGTATATCAGGGAATTTTAGAAGTAATAGGCGAACAAATCAAAAGTAAATGGTCTATTTCAAAAAAAGGAACAATTCTATGAATAAAAATAAATCAAATAATAATGTGCTAAATATAAGAATTTTTTTATTTTTATTAACATTATTATTGTTAATATCTGGAGCAGCAACTGTATATGCAGAAAAAATTGAATTAAACTATAGACTGAAATGGCTTTTTAACACCAGTGTAGCAGGAGATATTTATGCAGATGCCAAAGGTTTTTTTGATGATGCAGGACTTAATGTTAATGTAAAACAAGGAAGCCCTGAAAAAAATGCTATTAATGAAATTGAACTTGGGCGTGCTCAGTTTGGTGTAGCATCTGCTGATCAAGTAATTCGAGCACTTGACAAAAAAGCAAAAATAGTTGTGATTGCCCAGCTTCTTCAGATTAATCCTATGCAATGGATATACAGAGCAGATAAGCCCAAAATTAAAGTGCTTAATGATCTTAAAGGCCGCAATATTGGTATTACCTTTGGAGGAAATGATGAAACCATAATGAACACTGTTTTTGCAAAAGCAGGGATTAGTAAAAATGATGTAAACATTACAGGAGTGAGATTTGACTTTACACCTTTTTTAATGAAAAAAGTAGATATCTGGCCTGTGTATAGAAATACTCAAGGGGTTATATTAAAGGAAAAACTTGCAAAGCAAAATGAACATGTCTTTTTTTTTAATCCAGCAGATTTTGGAATAAATTTTGTTGCTAATTCAGTAATTACTTCAATGGAAATGGTAAAAAACAAACCTGATATTGTTAAAAAATTTTTAACTAGTTTGCTTAAAGGCTGGGAAGCAGCAATGGATCCTGCAAATGAAAAAGTTACTCTTGATATTATTAAAAAATTAGATAAAGCAGATAATGATAAAATACGAAAAAAGCAATTAACTGCTACAAGAAAACTTATAAAACCATTTGCATCAGTTAAAATCGGAACCATTAATATTAATGCCTGGAAACAAACTCAAAATATTATGCTTAAAGAAAAACAAATAAAAAACAAAGTTAATATTGAAAATCATTTAATTCAAGTCAATTACTAAAAAACTTTATATACATATAATAATTAACTTTTAAGCATATTAAGCATTTTTAAATAAGCCATTCAATTTTTTTATAAAAGTTGTTTGGCTTATTTTTTTTGTTTTATCTGACAATAAATTTTTTGTTAAATATGTTGACAAATTATTTTTTGTCAGATATTTTGACAATAAAATTTTTGTTAAACAAAGCAAACAGGAGCAAAAAAATGAAACCTTTAACAACAAGCATTGGAAATCCAGCACATGGAAAAGACAAATATTTTAAACGAGAAAAAATTGAAGCAAAAATATGGTCAAAAATAAAACAAAACGAAAATTTATTACTTGCAGCACCTAGAAGAACAGGAAAAAGTTCTATTTTAAAAAACTTAGAACAAAACCCTGAAAAAGGATATTTAATAAAATACAAAGCTGTTCAAAGTGTTGACAGTATAAATGAATATTTTAAGCAGATTTATAAATTATTAATAGAAGATGATACAATATTTGGTTTTTACAAAAAACATTATAAAAAAGTAAAAGATGCTTTAAAAAGATTTATTTCAAGAATTAAAGGGTTTTCAACACAAGGCATTACAATAGATCCAAATGAGCATATTGATTATTATAATGAATGTAAAATTTTGTTAAAAACACTTCCTAAAAATTTTAATACATTATTGTTATTAATTGATGAATTTCCAGATGCTGTAAAAAATATTTCAAACAATAATGATAAAGAAAATGGAATTCATTTTTTACAATTAAACAGAGACTTAAGACAGGATTTTAATTATGCAAATATTCAATTTATTTATTCAGGGTCTATTGGTCTTGGAAATGTTGTAAAAAAACTAAATAGACTTGATTTAATAAATGATATTATAAACATTGAAGTTCCTCCTTTAAATAATATTGAGGCAGAACAATTAATATCAAGACTTGTGCTTGGTTTTAAAAAACAAGAAAAAAACTTTGAAATCAGCAATAAAATAAAACAATATATTCTTAGAAAAGAAAGCTGGCTTATTCCTTATTATATACAAATTATTGTTGATGAATTATTTGAAGAATTTTGCAATACAAAAAAAACAATAACAAAAACAACAATTGATGAAATTATTAAAAAAATAATACATGATAGATATCAATATCAGGAATATTTTGATAACTGGAAAACAAGATTAAAACAAGCGTTTGATAAAAAAGAATATAAATGCAGTCTTGAAATTTTAAATTATATTTCTATGAATGGATCAATGGATTATGATTTAATACATAATTTATCTATAAAACATAATATTGATGATTTAAAAGATATTACAAATATTTTAGAATATGACGGATATATAAATAAAAATAAAGAGAAAATATATATGTTTAATTCAATTATATTAAAGGAATGGTGGTATATTAATGTTGCAACATAATGACAGCAGACTTATTGCAAATATATATAATCCCTTAAATCAAGATAAAGAAACTTTACTTAAAAATTTTGTTGTAAGGCAAAAAGAGTTTAATAATATATTTAATGATTTAAAAAACAGCAAATTAAACCAGACATCTCAGAATTTTCTTATTCAAGGACAAAGAGGAACTGGAAAAACCACACTTCTTGCAAAATTAAGATATAAAATTGAAGATTCAAAAAACCTTTCTCATTTACTTTGTATTCAATTTAAAGAAGAACAATATAATATTTTTTCATTAAACAGATTATGGGAAAATGTTGCTGATATTTTAGAGGAAACAAAAGGATTTGAAAAAATTGCAACACAAATGGAAGAATCTGATGATAATGAAGATTTTTATTTTTTGCTTAAAAAATATTTAAAAAAAAACAGAAAAAAGCTTGTTCTTTTAATTGATAATTTTGGTGATATTCTCGACAAATTAAGAAAAAAAGACCATAAAAAACTAAGAGACATTCTCCATGAATCAGATTTGCAAATCATTGCAGGCTCTACAAGAACCTTAGAAATATCTTATAAACACGACAAACCATTTTTTGAATCTTTTAAAATAATTTATTTAAAACCTTTAACAAAACAAGATGTTGAAATTCTTTTAGAAAATCTTAATAAACAATATAATGATAACAAAGCTTTTGAAGTTATAAAAAACCAGAAACCACGAATTGAAACAATTAGAAGATTAACAGGTGGAGTTCCAAGAACAATAATTCTTTTATATGAGATAATTTTAGATGACAGTGCAACTGTTTTTGAGGATTTAGAAGGAATATTAGATAAAATAACACCTCTTTATAAACATAAAATGGATGATCTTCCAACTCAGCAGCAAGTTATAGTTGATGTAATTGCATTAAATTGGGATGGAATAATGCCGAGGGAAATTTCAGAAAAAACAAAAATTGAAACAAAAAAAATTTCAGCCCAACTTAAAATATTAGAAAAAAATGGATTTATAATTTCAAAAAAAATAAATAAAAAAAATAAATTATATATGCTTGATGAACGGTTTTTTAATATCTGGTATTTAATGAGGTATGGTATAAAAAAGAAAAAACAGCCGGTTATATGGCTTGTCAGTTTTTTAAAGGAGTGGTGTACTCAGGATGAGTTAATAAAAAAAGCACAAAATCATATTAGTCTTGCAAAAAAAGGGGGCTTAAACCAAAGAGGTGGATATTATATGGCAGAGGCTTTATCTCAAGTTGTTGACGAGCCTGAACTTCAATATGAGATATTAACAAGCACAAAAAAATATATTTCAAAAACTAACCAAAAACTTGCTAAGAGTATGTCTAATACTGGCGAAATAATTTTTGAAACTGTAAAAAAAGCCTATAAAGATAAAGATTTTAAAAAAGCTGAAAAATATCTTTTAAAGGTAATTAAAAATAAAAATGTTGATGCCATGTTTCTTTTAGGTGGGATTTATCATGTTGAATTAAAAGATTTTAAAAAAGCTGAGAAATATTATCTAATGGCAATTAAAAATAAAAATGTTGATAGCATATTTTGTTTAGCTGGGCTTTATCATGTTGAATTAAAAGATTTTAAAAAAGCTGAGAAATATTATCTAATGGCAATTAAAAATAAACATGTTGATAGCATATTTTATTTAGCTGGGATTTATCATGTTGAATTAAAAGATTTTAAAAAAGCAAAAGAATACTATCTAATGGCAATTAAAAATAAAAATGTTGATGCCATGAATAATTTAGGTTTGCTTTATAAAAATGAATTAAAAGATTTTAAAAAAGCTGAGAAATATTATCT
>NBLN01000011.1:184461-192292 GCA_002084425.1 Desulfobacteraceae bacterium 4572_130
ATAAAAATGTTGATGCCATGAATAATTTAGGTTTGCTTTATAAAAATGAATTAAAAGATTTTAAAAAAGCTGAGAAATATTATCTAATGGCAATTAAAAATAAACATGTTAATGCCATGTTTAATTTAGGTTTGCTTTATGCTGTTGAATTTAAAGATTTCAAAAAAGCAGAGAAATATTATTTAATGGCAATTGAAAATAAACATGTTGCTGCCATGTTTAATTTAGGTTCGCTTTATGCTGGTGAATTAAAAGATTTCAAAAAAGCAGAAAAATACTATCTAATGGCAATTGAAAATAAACATGTTAAAGCCATGTTTAATTTAGGTTGGCTTTATCTGGAACATAATAAAAAATATAAAGAAGGTATTAAATATTTTAGTCTTTTTCTAGATTTGATTGATAATATAAATAAATTTCAAAATTATATTACTGATTTTTTTATATTGTTAATTTCAAAAAAACAATATTATCTTGCTTTTAATTTGTTTAAAAAAGAAAAATATCAGTTAAAGGAAAAAATCAAACCTGTTTATTATGCTTTAATGTATTTAATGAAAGATGAATATCCTAAAGAATATAAAAGAATGGGTGCTGAAATAAAGGAAACAGTTGATGAGATTTTAGAAATAATTAAAGCATTGGAAAAATAATCATGGTATTTGATATTCTTTTTAAATCAGGTTTTTTTTCGAACCTTGATTTTTATTTTGCAAAAACTATTAGTAAAATTGCAAAGGAAAATAATCCAATTATTTTTTTATCCCTTGCTTTAACTTCAAGAGCTGTTTCAAAAGGTCATGTATGTTTTGATATTAAAGAATATGCAGGCAAATCTATTAATGAAACAGGATTAGAACAAGATATAATTCTGCCCCAATTTCATGATTGGATAAAAGCTCTTAAAAAAAGTAAAATTGCAGGAAATAGATGTGATTTTCCCCTTGTTTATGATTTAAAATCAAGACTTTACCTTGCAAAATATTATGATTTTCAACAAAGACTTATAAAAAATATTATTAAAAGAATTAATCTTAATACTGATAACATGTTTAAAAATAAGGAAATTTTTAAAAATCATGATTTATTTTTTAATGAAAAAAATAAAAACAACGAAATTTCAAAAGGCATAATAAACCAAAACAATGCTATTAAAAATGCTATTTTAAAAAAAATTTCAATAATTTCAGGAGGCCCTGGTACTGGTAAAACATTTATTACAAAAAAAATTATTAAATTATTAAATAAACAAGCTGATTTTTTATCAGTTCCAAATCCTGTTATAATAAGTATGGCACCTACTGGCAAAGCTGCTTCAAAGCTTGAAAACGGATTTACAATCCATAGAGCTTTAGGTGCCTTAAAAAATACCACAGGATTTAAATATAATTTATCAAATCAGCTTGTTTGTGATGTTGTAATTGTTGATGAAGCATCAATGATAGATATTGCTCTTATGACAAGGCTTTTAGAAGCTGTTCCTTTAAATGCTAAACTTATTATGTTAGGAGACAAGAACCAGCTTGCATCTGTTGAAACAGGTGCTGTTTTTGGAGATATCTGCAGAGCAGATAAAATATCTGATATTATAACTAATCTTAATTATAATTTTAGATCAAAGGGAAAAACTGGAATTGATAAACTTGCACAATCAATTAATAATGGTGATTTTCAAACACTTGAAAAACTGTTAACAAAAAAAACACAACCAATACAAAAAGATTATAATGATATTTCCTTTATAGAAATAAAAGATAAATCTAACTTTAGTGAAAAAATTAAACATCAGATTATTTCTGGTTATTTACCTTTTTTAAAGGAAATAGAACCTAAAAAAGTGCTAAAAAGTTTTAATGACTTTAAAATTTTATGTGCTCATAAAAAAGGAGTTTTTGGAGTTGAACATTTTAATTTAATTGCAGAAAAAGTTTTGTCTCAGCATTTACAAAAATTAAATATAAAAAACAAATTTTTTAAAATACCTGTAATGATTAAAACTAATGATTATAACAAAGGACTTTTTAATGGTGATATAGGAGTCTGCCTTAAACTTAAAAATAATAAAATCAGAGTTGTTTTTAATGATGAAAATAATAATAACAATATGGAAAATTTAAAATATTTTAAGTTTTCACAACTTCCAGATTTTGATAATGCCTTTGCAATTACAGTTCATAAAAGTCAAGGATCAGAATTTGATAATGTACTTGTTGTAATTCCAGATAAGCTTTCCCCTGTTTTAACAAGAGAACTTCTTTATACAAGCGTAACAAGGGCAAAAAAAAGTGTTACTATTCTAGGTAAAATAGATGTAATTAAAAAAGCTGTTTTAATTCCTGTTAAGCGCAGTTCTGGGATAACAGATTTTTTAAATGATGAATTATAAATGTTGAATAATGCTTTGCATCGTGGAAGATCAGGCAAAGGATTAATTGCATTATTAGCAAAAAATACTATAACAAATAGATTATAATCCTAATTTATCTCATTTCTACGCTCTAACATCAAATAATAGAACATAGTGTTATCTCATTTTTACATCTCATTTCTACGCTCCAGCGTAGAAATGCATACTGTAACGCTTAAGCATAATAATATTTTATTCTCACGCTGGAGCGTAAGAATAAGAGATGAATTTTGCTGGAGCATAAGAATATGATAAGTCTTAAATAAAGCATAAAAATAAGATGAGTTTTAAATATGATGAATTTTAAAAAAAAATTTATTTTAAAGCTGGACAACAAAAAATGAAAAAAATAATAAGATCACTTAAATATAAATTAAACAAACTACTTAAATTAAACTGGGTTATTTATTTTATTTTTATAATTGTAAAATCTTATATATTGCTTTTACATGTAAAAATTGAAAATGAAAAAAAATGGCTTAAACATGTAAAAAATGGTGGATTAGTATTACTTTGTGGTTTTCACCAGCATTTTTTTTCAATTTTTAGATATTTTAAAAAATATAAAAAATTTAAACCAATTGCAATGGTCAGCAAAAGCAATGATGGCGATAGAGTTGCACCATTTGCTCATTACACTGGTTGGCAGGTTGCAAGGGGATCATCTTCTTTTGGCGGGAAACAGGCAATGGAAGAAATAATTAATGCTTTATCTAAAGGCAAAAGTTTTATTGGTTTAAATTTAGTTGATGGACCAAGGGGTCCCATTGGAAAAGTTAAACCAGGAGCAATAAGAATTGCCCAGAAATCCGGAGCCTTTATTGTGCCATTTTTTGTTATTGCAGAATCCAGCTGGCATTTAAATTCCTGGGATAATTTCATGATTCCAAAACCATTTTCCAAAGTAATTATAAAATTTGGAAATATGATAAAAACAGATTCAATAAATAATAGTAAAGATTTTGAAGAAAAAAGAAAATCCCTTGAAAAAATAATGTCTCCATATCTTGTAATTTAAAATTTGACAATATTAAGTTTAAAAATATAGTATCCATAATAAAAAAAACTGAGCGTTCGTTCACTTATTTTTCCCATAATTTTTTTAAAAGTTTAAATACTATATGTATAATTTTATTTTAATAAAATACCATATCTTGTATATAAACTTTGCCATAATGAAATTTTTTTCATTAAAGTTGATTTTTTATATAAGCACAGGTTTTTATGAAAAATCAAAAATATTAGAAAATACAAAAAAACATAAAGTTCTTTTTTGCAATATTTATTAATATAATAAGGAGGTTCATGGTGGATTTTGACCTTACTATAGAACAAAAAATGATTCGTAAGGAAGTAAGAAGATTTGCTGAAAAAGAAATTGCACCCATTGCAGGAGAACTGGATGAAAAAGAAGAGTTTTCCTCTGAACTTACAAAAAAAATGGGAGAAATAGGTCTTTTGGGCATGTTTGTATCTGAAGAATATAAAGGTCAGGCTATGGATTATATTTCATACATAATTGCTGTTGAAGAAATAGCCAGAGTTGATGGATCCCAGGCTGCAACTATTGCTGCTGGAAATTCTCTGGGAATTGGTCCTATTTATTATTTTGGAACAAAAAATCAGAAAAAAAAATATCTACCTAAATTATGTGCAGGAGAAAAACTTTGGGGTTTTGGTCTTACAGAACCTACAGCAGGGTCTGATGCTGGCGGCAGTAAAACAACTGCTGTAAAAGATGGTGATGACTGGATAATAAATGGCTCTAAAATTTTTATTACAAATGCAGCCTGTGATATGACAATGGGAGTTACTGTACAGGCAAAAACAGGTATAAAAGAAAATAACAGACCTGAATATTCATGCTTTCTTGTTGAAGCAGGAACTAAGGGATTTAAGGCTGTTCCAATGCACAAAAAAATGATGTGGAGAGCATCTAATACAGCAGAACTTTATTTTGATAATGTAAGAGTGCCTAATGCAAATATGCTGGGAAAACAAGGCGATGGTTTTCATCAAATGTTAAAAACACTTGATGGCGGCAGACTTTCCATTGGTTCTATGGGGCTTGGTGGTGCTCAGGGCGCATATGAACAAGCCTTAAAATATGCAAAACAAAGAGAGCAGTTTAATCAACCAATATCAAAATTTCAGGCAATTGCTTTTAAACTTGCAGATTGTGCTATGGAAATCGAATGTGCCAGAAATTTAATGTATAAAGCATGCTGGCTTAAAGACAAGAAAAAACCCTTTGAAAAACATGCAGCAATGGCAAAATTATATTGTTCAGAGCTTATGGGAAGAGTTGCTAACCATGCAGTTCAAATTCATGGTGGTTATGGACTTATGAAGGAATATAGTGTTGAAAGATTTTACCGTGATCAAAAACTTCTTGATATAGGCGAAGGAACATCTGAAGTTCAAAGACTGGTTATTTCAAGGCATATTGGATGTTAGATAATAAAAAAGAATCAAATAATTTCAAATAATAAGGTTATTATTTTTAACAAAGCTAAACATGTTAATGATTATAAATTTTATTTTTTTCTTTATAAGAAACAAACTTTTTTGATCTCAATATTTTAAGATCAAGCTGGTTTGTATTTGTATATGATATGTTGATAAAAAACAGAGTGATAGCAAATTAAAATAAACAGGAGTAATTTATGACTACACAGGAAAATGTTCTTCTGACAAAAGAGCAGAACAATGCAATAATTCTTACTCTTAATCGTCCTAAAGTAATGAATTCAATTAATTTTGCTCTTTTAAATGCCATAAAAAATGAAATTGAAAAACTTTGGTACAGACCTGATATTAGAGCTGTTATTATTACAGGAGCAGGAGAAAAATCCTTTTGTGCAGGAGCAGATTTAAAGGAAAGAAGTACTTTATCACCTGATAAAGTAAAAAAATTTATTTTAACAATTAGAAATCTTCTTACAATGGTTCAAAATCTTAATAAGCCTGTTATTTCTGCTATAAATGGAATAGCATTAGGTGGAGGTACTGAGATTGCTCTTGCTTCAGATATTAGAATTGCATCTAATAATGCTACAATGGGTCTTACAGAAACAAGACTTGCAATAATTCCAGGAGGTGGAGGAACTCAGCGGCTTCCTAGAATTATTGGTATTGCAAAAGCAAAAGAGCTTATTTTTACAGGAAAAAGAATTAATGCAAAAGAAGCTTTTAATATAAATCTTGTTAATAAAATTTGCGAGTCTGAAGATTTAATGGATGAGTGCATGAAAATGGTTGATATGATTAAGCAAACTGGTCCAATTGCTGTTGAACAAGCAAAATATGCAATTAATTATGGAATTGAAACAGATCTTAATACTGGTCTTGCAATTGAATCCAATGCCTATCAAGTTACTATACCAACTAAAGATAGAATTGAAGGATTGCAAGCTTTTAAAGAAAAAAGAAAGCCTGTGTATAAAGGAGAATAGGTGAATTAATATGAGTGAAAACAAAACATTTTGGGAAAATGAAGAATTAAAATTAGAAGAATTGCAATATAAGGCAGTATGGCCCGGAGGTCAGGCTGCTGTGGACAAACTTACAAAAAAAAACAAACGGCCTTGCAGAGATCTTATTAATGATATTATTGATCCTAATACTAAATTTTTTGAACTTTCAATGCTTGCAGGCTTTGGCATGGATTATCCCGGAGTTAAGGATGTTCCTTGTGGTGGTATTGTTATAGGACTTGGGAAAATCCATAATAATTGGACAATGATTGTTGCAAATGATTCAAGGGTTAAAGCTGGAACATATTTTCCCATAACCTTAAAAAAACACATGAGAGCTCAGGCTATTGCTGAAAAATGTGGTCTTAATTGTGTTTATATTGCAGATTCTGGAGGAGTATTTTTACCTATGCAGGCTGATGTTTTTCCAGATGATCAGCATTTTGGTTCTATTTTTTATAATATGGCAAGAATGTCTGCTAAGGGATTAAAGCAGATTACCATGAGTACAGGAGGAAATACTGCAGGAGGTGCATATATTGTATTTATGGCATGTCAATCTATAATGATTGATAAGCAGTCTTTTTCTTTTCTTGGTGGACCACCATTAGTAAAAATGGCAACAGGAGAAGAAATTTCAGCAGAAAATCTTGGTGGAGCAAAGGTTCATACAACAATTTCTGGTGGAGCAGATCATTTATGTGAAAATCAAACTCATGCAGTTGAAACAGTAAGAGAACTTCTAGCTTTAGAAAAACCTCAAAAATTTTATGGCCATAAATATCAGGAACAAAAGCCTTTATGTGATAAAGATGCAATATATGATCACATGCCTATAACTCCTTATCAAGGCATTCACACAAGAAAAGTACTTGAATCTCTTGCAGATCAAAGCAAATTTTATGAATATAAAAAAAATTATGTTCCAGGAAGAGGCACAAATATTTTAACTGGGAAAATTATAATAAAAGGAATTCCTATTGGTGTTATAGCGTCAAATCAAGTTGGAATTATTTTTCATGAATCTGCAAAAAAAGCAACAGAATGGATTATTAGATGCTCTAATGAAAAATTACCTCTTCTTTTTATTCAAAATGCTCCAGGTTTTATGGTTGGCTCTGATTCAGAACATTCTGGAATTGGAAAATATGGAGCAGGTCTTGTAAGGGCTGTTTCCTGTTCTCAAGTTCCAAGAATTCAACTTGTAATTGGGCCGGATAATGGAGCTGCAAATTATGGAATGTGCGGCAGAGGTTATAGACCTAATTTTCTTTTTTCTACTATGAGAGCAAGAACTTCTGTTATGAGCGGGAAAAGTGCTGGAGGAGTTCTTTTATCTATTGAAGAACGAAAAGCAAAACTAGCAGGCAAAACAATGTCTGATCAGGATAAGGAAAAATTTCAAGAAAAAATGATAGCAAAATATGATGGTGAAGCTCATCCATTTTTCTGCTCTGCAAGACTTTTAAATGATAAAGTTCTTAAATTTTCTGAAATAAGAGAATGGTTAGGGATGGGTTTTGAAGTAAGTTTACTTAAACCCATTCAAGAGTCATTATTTGGTAATTTTCGATTATAATATTATGATATTGAGTATGACAAAATGAATGCTTAAAGCAAAGCGATTATGAACTTAATAAAAGTATTAGAAGATTATAAAGTAAAAACAATGTACACAAATGAATTACTAGAGGAAAAATATAAAGCTCAAAAACAACTTTTTAAAAAAGCAAAAATTGAAAAAAAAGATTATTTTGAAATTGTTAATCAAGAAGTTCAGGATTTATTTAAACTAAAGGGTTGGAAAATAGAATTTAATAAAAAAAAGACAACAAATATTAAAATATGGGAGCGTTAACTTAACTGTGTCTGGAAGAGGACACAATGTCAGTTGACAAGCAGTTTTCCAAAGGTTTAATGTGGTGTCATGATGAAAAGGAAAAAAAAC
>NBLN01000012.1 GCA_002084425.1 Desulfobacteraceae bacterium 4572_130
ATTTAGATGGTTTTAAGTCTGAAAATAATTTAAAATCTTTTCTGAAAATTCGTATTAATAACAATAAAATTTTAAAAAATAGACACAGTTAAGTTAACGCTCCCCATTTTTAGCTTTGTATAAATCCATCTCATAATCTAGTATTTAATGATGTTATAACTATTAAAAACAATATCTGCTTTACATTAAACCTTTAGTTTTTTTAAAAACCATTATTAAGGATCTGCTAAATAAAACCGGCTTGGAAAACATATCCTTCATAATATTTGAAAACGCTTGTTTTTTTTACTTTTAAGAAAAAAGATTGATTCAAAAACATAACCAATAAATATTATAATAAAATATATCTGCATAAATATTTTTCTTTTATATCTATCACCTGATATTTGTTTTAATTTCATTTTATGGATTTTAAATAAATAATAAAGTTGAAAATAGGCTGATGGAGAAATATGACCTTGATCTATTTTATTTCCTTTGGTTTGATAATGACAATTTTCAGGTCTAAACTGAAAAAAATGTCCAGTAAATAAAAATACTATTCTTGAATAACAGTTTTGAATATTTGGAAAGGTAATGTACTTTCCATATCCGCATACAAAAAATCATTTCTTTCTTTATTAATATCAACAGAAATCACTTTATGTCCTTCAGACTTCAACCTTTTTGCAAGGCGACCATTCCCGGCAGGAATATCTAATATTTTCAAATGATTCTGATTTTCAATCGCTAATTGAAAAACTATTTTCATATAATCTGTGAAATTTGACACATGGCTATAGTCACTCATTATCTTTGGTTTCCCTTAATCCTGTTGAAAATTCATAAATACAATATTTTTAATTTGTTTGTATATTTTATCAGTCGTCATTGGCTGCCCTTCTATTTTTTTTTTGCTTTTCAATTTTGAAATGCTTTGTTTATTTAAACCAAGCATTTTATCAAATTGTTTTTAGGTGCAACCTTTTGCTTTTCTAATTTTTTTAAACTTTTTATTAAAATTCATTAAAAAATATCGCCATATATAAATAAAAGAGACAGTAGTTTTTAAAGATAGATAGCAAAATTTTATAATAGAAGAAACCAAAAATATATCCAGAACTAAAGAGAGGTCGTAAATGGATGAAAAAATGAACGAGAAAGTGCTTTTATAAGCACGACCTCGTTCTGGAGGACTATACATTGAGCTGGCTAAAATCTTAAAGAATATTAAAGGCAAGTTTATTCTGAGTATTAACGATCACCCAGAAATAAAGAAAATTTTTAAAGGCTTTAATATAAAGTCCACATCCTTATTATATACAGTTGGCAAGAAATCCCAAAAAAGTCAAAGAATTGATATTTTTTAATTAATTTGATGAATCCTGCTGGTAATATCAAAGCCTTTTTGCAAATAAGTTATAATGCTTTTTAACAAAATTTATTACGTGTCTTATAATACATTATTTAATTTTAAAAACCTATTTTAACGATTGTAATTTAGAAAATAATACCCATTATTTTATGGAAATTAATTATTTCTTAATATTGAATTTTTTCTTTGTATATGAAAGAATATTTTAAAATTAAAATTGATGGTATCCTAATAAAATCTCTTATCTACTTTGTTTTGTTCTGCCATTTTTTTTAAGATTTTAACATACTATTATTGAATTATAAATTATGTAAAAAAAATTAGATTTTGTATATAAAGCTTGCTTTGATACTATTCTAAATTTATTTTTTTAAAAAAAAATCATCAAAAATTTAATTAATATAAATAATAAAATTTTAATTTTTTTGTAAAAGGGGAAGGGTAATGGAAAAAATTAATATACCCATGTTAAAACAGATTGTTGGAGAACAAAATGTAAAAGATAATCCTGCAGACCTTTATATCTATGGTTCAGATTCATCTGTACATTCTAATTCTTCATGGATTGTTGTAAGACCTGATAATACAGAACAAGTTCAAAAAATTTTAAAGCTGGCAAATAAAGATAAGGTACCTGTAACAACTAGAGGTGGAGGATCTGGGATGTCTGGTCAGGCAGTTCCAGCTCATGGCGGAATTGTGTTAGACATGAAAGGAATGAATAGAATCCTTGAAATAAATCCATCTGATGTTTATTGCAGAGTTGAACCTGGAGTTATTGATGATGATTTAAATATGGCTTTAAAACCATATGGTGTATTTTTCCCACCAACACCTGCTTCAAGCCGAATTGCAACTATTGGGGGCGAAATAGGCAATAATGCAAGTGGTGTTAGATCTGTAAAATATGGAGCAACAAGAGATTCTGTTCTAGGTATGAAAGTTGTGCTGGCAAATGGTGATTTAGTAACACTTGGAGCTCATACAAAGGTTGAAGCAACAGGCTATCAACTTCATAAACTTATAATTGGTTCTGAGGGAACTCTTGGTATAGTTGTAGAAGCTACTTTAAGTTTTGTACCAATTCCAAAATTTAGATGTCTTGGTATGGCTAATTTTGCTGAACTTGAAGATGCTGGCAATGCAATTGCTAATATAATGGCTGAGGGTGCTTCTCCCTCAATGCTTGAACTTATGGATAATGTAGCAATAAAAGCTGTTAATCAAACAATGGATCTTGGTCTTCCAGATGTGGCAGCAATATTGCTTTATGAAGCAGATGGAATGGTAAAAGAAGCTGTTGATTATGAAATAAACACTATGAAAGAAATTTGTAAAAAAAATAATGGTACTGATATAAAAAGCAGTTATGATCCTAAAGAACGAACTAAAATATTTCTAGGAAGAAAAAAACTTTTTCCTGCTTTATCTAAATTTAGCGATGTTTTATCAAGCACTTCACTTGCTGATGATATGGCAGTTCCTTACTCAAAAATGGCTGAAACAGCAAAAAAAATTCATGAAATTGCAAAGAGAAATGATATTATAATGACTGCTTATGGACATTGTGGTTCAGGGTGTATGCACACAAAAATACTTATGAAACCATCGGAAAAAAATCAATGGGAGTCAGCAAAAAAAGCAGTATCTGAAATTTATGAATATGTTCGTTCTGTTAAAGGAACAACATCTGCTGAGCATGGAATTGGTATTTCCAAGGGGTTTGCCTTTAAACTTGAAAAAGAAAATTCTCTAAATTTAATGAAGAATATTAAAAAAGTATTTGATCCAAACAATATTCTTAATCCTGGAAAATTAATGCAAGCTTCTGATGATTGGGTAACAGCAACAGATTTAAGGTATATTATTAGATAATTAAAAATAAAAAAAATTGACACTCAATTTAATGGAGTAAAAACAATGGGAAATAAATCTTTTGAATTAAAACCCTTTGAAAAATGGGAGACTGCACTAAATAACTGTATTAGATGCGGATATTGTTATGAACATTGTCCTTTGGTTAAACATACAGGATGGGAATCTGATTCACCCAGGGCAAAACTTATTATGTTATTTGGAATGCTTGAGCATGTTCCAGTGGAGTTCCAATACTTGAAATTTTTACAGATGCTAGAAAGATGTTTGCAGGAACTGAATTTGAAATGCCAGGGACTACTTCTACTACAGATCCCGGGTGTGCACTTTGTTTGTCTTGTGTTAGAGGATGTCCCCATGAGGCACGATCCTTTAAAAATAGTAAAATTATTACAGATATAGTCAAATGTCAGAGCTGTGGAATCTGCGTTGAAATATGTCCTAATAATTCCGTTCAAATAGCAATGGGATATGGCACTAATCGTGAAGATTTGAATAATAAAGCTTCAGAGTTTCTTAAGAAAGAAAATTCAAAGGCAATTATATTGGGCTGCAATTGGTCCTATTATCCTGATCTTCAGTCATCATCAATCCAAGGTGCTGAAGATCTAGAATATAAAATTTTGATAAATATGTGTGGGGGCAGGATTGAAAGACAACTTTTACTTGAACTTTTTCTTGAAAAAGCCTGGGGAGTTCTTGTTGCCTGCTGCCCTGATGGAGAATGTGAGCATGGCGGTAATTTAAAGGCAAAATTACATGTTAAAGCTCTTCAATCTCTTCTTAAAGATATTGAGGTTGATCCAGAAAGGCTTCAAATAGTTCAAATTGCCCATGGTGATAAACCAAGATTTCAAACTGAAATAAATAATTTCATGGAAAAAATAAATAAGCTTGGACCATTAAAATAATATAAGGATTTGTCAAAGGGTAGGTGTTTAAGTTCTAGTTTTATTTTGGAAGTTAAATGTACCATTGAAAGTATACTAGCGTTTTTTTTATAAAATACATCAATATAATGCCTATTTTTGACATATTCCCTAATAGTTAAAAAAGGAATAAAAAATGGAGATAAAAGTACCATATGGAAAAGATGGGGAACTTCAAGCTAAAATAAATGATAATATAAAAGTAAGTTTTCTTGAGGCAAATGATGTTGTTATTGGTGAGTCCAATAAAATCATTCAAAATGCTGTAAAAAATCCTATGAACAGTAAAAACCTTTCTGAATTTCTCTATGATGCAAAGGATCTTTTAGTTATTGTTAATGATGCAACCAGACCTACTCCCACAAAGGAAGTTCTAGATGTTATTTTTAATGATATAATAAAAATTCCTGTAAAATTTATTATTGCAACTGGTGTTCATAGGGGTCCCTCAAAGGAAGAGTATCTTCAAATTTTTGGTAAATATTATGAAAAAATTAAACATCAAATTATTGTGCATGATGCTAAAAAAGATGAGGATATGGTATTTCTGGGAAAATCTTCCAATGGTACAGAAATGTTTGTAAATAAAGCAGGAGTTGATTGTCATAAGATTATGATTATTAGCTCAGTAGAGCCTCATTATTTTGCAGGATATACCGGGGGAAGAAAATCATTTTTACCGGGTATTGCAGGATATAAAACAATTGAGCAAAATCATAAATTAGCTCTTGCTCCTGAAGCAAAAGCCCTTGCCCTTAGAGGAAATCCAGTACATGAAGATATGGAAGATGCTATTAAAACTATAAAAAAAGAAATTTTTTCCATTATGACTGTTCTGGATAAAAATCATGGAATTTATGCTGCAACTGCAGGAGACATTCATGATTCTTTTGATGCAGCCATTGACAGGGCAAATGAAGTTTTTGCAGTTTCCTTAAAAGAAAAAGCAGATATAGTTGTCTCAATTGTTAAATTCCCCCAGGATATTGATCTTTACCAGGCACAAAAGGGAATAGATAATGCTAAACTTGCGTTAAAAGAAAATGGAATCATGATTCTTGTTGCAAAATGCAGATGTGGCATTGGAGGTAAAGCTTTTGCAGATTTACTTGGCAACAGCACTAGTTCTCAAGATGCCCTTGGTACAATAAAAAAGGGGTATGTTCTTGGTTATCATAAAGCTGCTAAAATGGCTGAAATAGGATTATGGGCACAAATGTGGGCTGTAACAGATGTTGAACCTGAAATCATATCAAAACTTTTTATTAAACCCTTTACTTCCATGCAAAATGCCCTTGATAAAGCAATTAAAGAAAAAGGTGAAAAAGCAAAAATACTTTTTTTAATGGATGGAGGATTAACAGTACCAATGATTAAATAAAAATAATTTTTGTCCAGTTCCTGGGGGCATATGCAAACATAACCGCTAATTCAGTAATTTTAAATTTCTCATTGTTCATCAGGAATTAAAATTGAGATACATAAAAAAAATAACAATTTTCTTATTAATTCTTTTTTCTTTTCAAATAGGATGTATTTCTAAAACATTTGATTTTAAAAAACTTGCTAAATCAGATGTTGATATGGTTGCAGATATACATTTATCTAAAAGTATTGAGCTTATAAAACAATTAACAATTAAACTTTATAAACGAAATCCTTGTGAACTAAAATCAGGTATGACCCCACAACTAAGAATAAAACAGATTTTTACCTGTCCTGTAAATAAGAGTTTTAAAGAAATTAATTTTAAACAAAGGATTGAAGCAATAAAATTATGTTTTGACCAAGATTTTAAAGGAGATAGGATTTTTGCACTTATATCAGGATTATACTCAATGATTCTTAATTCATACGGTAATAGATGTGAGTTTTTTTTATTGAATCAGCTTGATGAGCAAAAACTTTATAATAGTGCTAGAAATATTGAAATTCTTGTTTGGCGTATTAGGAACAAACACAAAAAAAATAACAAGCTATTTATACTAACAGATGAGATTAATGAGAATATAACAAATTTAAGCTTTGAAAGAATTTTGGGTAAATTAATATCAATTCAAGATATAATGGCTCTTATTATAGCAGATAAAAATAATAGGATTATCAATAAAATTATTTTTTCTACTACCACGGCATTCCTCCCCATATCTTTTTGATGACAAAGAAAAATATAATAGAGATGGAGATTAGCTTGATGCCAGGGGCAGCTTAATATTTTTTTATGATTTGTTGCGGGGCAAACCAAGAACTAAAAACTAGATCTGCCTTATGGCGGTTGCTTAAGAATTATTTTAAAATCGTTTAAGTACACCTAATGTATTTGTTATTTCAAGTTTTTTGTATTTTCCTGATTCAAGGGCTTTTTCATAGATTTTTCTTGGTGCTTGCCCACCTTGTCCAGGATCCATAAATATATCGTGTATTACCAGAAATCCGCCTGGCATAATATGTTTTGACCACATTAAATAATCATTTAATGCTGTTTCAAATATATGCTCTCCATCTATAAAAAGCATTGAAATTAAAGTTGACCATTTTTTTGCCGCAATTTTGGATTCTGCAACAATTGGTACAACTGTATCTAGAAGACATGCTTTTTTAAGAGTATTTTTAAAAAATCTAAATGTATCTATTATACCCTGTTTTTCATCAAAAAGTTCTTTATCAAAATATTCCTGTCCTGGTTGCTGTTCCAAAGAGCCATGATGATGATCAATAGAAAAGAGAATACTATTTCTTTCCTTACATGCAGTTCCTATAAAATATGCAGATTTTCCACAATAACTTCCTATTTCTAGACAAGGTCCAAGCCTGGCTGCTTTAAGAGTTATTTTATAAAGCCTTATTGCCTCATCTTTTTCCAAAAATCCTTTTATGGTATCTGCAAAATCAAAATTAATCTTCATGACTTTTAACAAGCACCTCCCTTGGTTTTGACCCTTCTTGTGGTCCTATTACTCCTTCTTTTTCCATAGTTTCTATCATTCTTGCTGCTCTGTTATATCCAACACGCAAATAACGCTGCACACTGGATATAGAAGCCTGTCTTGTCCTTGTTACAAGAGCTACTGCTTCGTCATATTTTTCATCATATTCTATATCATCATTTTTTTTATCTTCTTCTTTAGTTTTTGCAGTAATATCATTAACATATTCAGGAGAACGCTGATTTTTTAAATATTCTGTTACACGGGATATTTCTTCTTCTGAAATATATGCTCCTTGAATTCTTTGAAGTCTGCCTGTGCTTGGAGGAAGAAAAAGCATATCACCATTACCAAGAAGTTTTTCAGAACCATTAGTATCAAGAATAGTTCTAGAATCTATTTTTGAAGAAACCTGAAAGGAAATTCTTGTTGGAAAATTTGCCTTAATAATCCCAGTTAAAACATCAACAGAAGGTCTTTGTGTAGCTAAAATCAAATGAAGACCAGCAGCTCTTGCCATTTGAGCAAGACGAATAAGTGCATGTTCCACATCTCTTGAGGCAACCATCATAAGATCTGCAAACTCATCAACAATAATAACTATATATGGAATTTTTTCTAGAACTTTTTCTGTCTCTTTATTTTCAATATTTGAATCTTGCGTTTTAGCACTTAGTTTTTTTATTTTATAATTTCCAGATTTTTCAATCATATTATTATACTGCAATATATTTCTTACTCCAGTTTCTGCAAAAAGTGTATATCGTTTTTCCATTTCATGGACAGCCCAGAAAAGTGCATTTGTAGCTTTTTTCATGTCTGTTACAACAGGGGATATAAGATGAGGAATTCCATCATATACTGAAAGTTCAATTCTTTTAGGATCAATCATAATAAATTTAACCTGATCAGGACTTGCCTTATAAAGAAGACTGATAATCATGGAGTTTAATCCAACACTTTTTCCAGTTCCAGTTGCTCCTGCTATGAGCAAATGGGGCATAGAATCCATTTTTGTAATAACTGGGGCACCAGAAATATCCTTTCCAAGCCCTAAAGTAAGCATTGATTTAGCTTTAATAAATATATCTGCTGACAAAAGTTCCTTTATATTAACTATTTCTCTTTTATCATTGGGAATTTCTACTCCAACAACATCTTTTCCGGGAATGGGAGCAATTATTCTAATGCTTAATGCCTTTAATGCCAAGGCAAGATCATCAGTTAAATTTACAATTTTACTTATTTTTATTCCAGTAGCAGGTCTATATTCAAAGGTTGTAATTACAGGTCCTGGCATTATTTCCACTACTTCACCTGAAATACCAAAATCATGTAATTTTTTTTCAAGCAATTCTCCATTTTTTTTAAGTTTTTCAGTATTAACACTTGTTTTTACATTTTTTTTGTCATCTAAAAGGGAAACAGAAGGAAGAGTAAACCCCTTATCCTCTTTAATCTTAAGGCTTTCAATACATCCCATTTTTAAATTTTTATCTTTTCTTTCTGTAATAACAGGTTGTTGTTCCTTACCTTTTAATTGTTGGGATAGGGTATCAGCAGGAAGATAGGCTTCTGAAAGAACATTTTGAGAATTACTATTTTTATAAAAAGCATTTTTATGGTTGTCATATAAAGATTGAAAAAAAGTTTTTAAGAAAAGAAAAAATTGTTTGATTTTATTTGTCAGAAATAAAAATAAATTTAAAAGATATTTTTTAAAATTCAGGAAAAAAGTAATCATTGAAAGTCTTGTTAAAACAACAAAGCCAATAACAAAGAAAAAAAGTATAATAATTATACTTCCTATAAAATTGGTATATTTTAAAAGAAAAAAAGTAATGGGAAATCCTATTATTCCCCCACAGGCAAAACTTGTTTCCCAAAAACCATATTGTGTATGCAAAAGAGCTATTATACAGGATGTGGAAATTATTAAAAAAATACCTGCAAGTATAAATACCATGTTTTTGTTAGAGCGTCCTTTAATATAACGAATAGCACATAATAACAGCAATATTGGAATCCAAAAGGCACCAAAGCCAAAAAGCCACATCATAATGCCTGCAACATTGGCACCCAGCAACCCAAAAAAATTTCCAATATTTGGGGATGTTGAAAAAAAATGGTTGGTTATGCAGGGGTCATCAGAGGTATAGGAGAAAAGGCTGATACTTGTTAAAATAACAAGAAAGAAAAGAATTATTCCGATAATTTCTTTTTTCATAATTTTATATAATCGTAAAAAATTTAAATTTATAAGGATAAAAGGGATAGGTAAAAAGTTATTTATATATCAGACAACTAAATTCTTGATATGAAAATATATTTTGATTATTGTAAATTTAATCCACTTAAGTGGAGGTGGATGGCAACCAGCCATCGGGGCCGAAAGGCCCTTTTTTATTGCTCATAGAAATTTCTTGCCATGAACTTTATTCTTTTTGTGATAATATTTTCCCTGCAAAATAGAAATAATTTTTTTTGCAAATGGTGCAATGGGTCTTTCTAACAGATTATTTTCGTTTAATATTTCATTGCGGCTTGGATAGGCTAGGCTATGAGGTCAAGCTAATTGAAGTCTTGAAAAAATACTATAACAAAGTAGATTAAGCTTTTTTACAACGCCATTTATAATTCAATTATTATTGGCATAATAACTGGTCTGCGTCTTATGGTAAAAAAGAAATATTTTTTTAAATCTTTTTGCAATTTGTTCCTTATTATGTCCACCCTGTTTTGTGTTCCTATTTCTATATCCTCAACAATTTCTAGAATTACACATTGTGCATCATCAACAAGATGACCAGTTGCTGCACCAAAAACAAAACCCTTGGAAACAATGTCAGGGCCATAAAGTACAATACCTGTTTCCCTGTCAATTATCATGGAAACAATAACAAGACCATCTTCTGAAAGATTGTGCCTTTCCTTTAAAACAGTTGTTCCAACATCTCCAATTCCCTTACCATCTATAAGAACTCTTCCTGTATTAACTTTATCTGATATTTCAGCTTTATTTTCATGAAAGCATATAACATCACCATTTCCTGCAAGTAAAACATTATCATGTAAAACTCCCATTTCTTCAGCAAGTTTTGCATGAATAACTAAATGGCGGTATTCACCATGAATGGGAATAAAATACCTGGGCTTTGTTAATCTAATCATGAGCTTTAGTTCTTCTCTATAGGCATGGCCTGAAGCATGTACCTGAGCGATTTTGTTATAGATAACATAGGCTCCCCGCTCATATAATTTATTAATAATATTTGCCACTGCCTTTTCATTACCCGGAATAAATCTGGAAGAAAGAATAACAGTATCACCTTTTTTTATGTCAATTTGTTTGTGAAATCCAGTTGCCATACGTAACAGAGCAGACATAGGTTCCCCTTGACTTCCGGTTGTAATAATTACAATCTTATTATCAGGGTAGGAATTTACTTTTTTTACATTTACGCACATATCATCAGAATATTTGATATAACCAATTTCTCTTGCAGCCAGCACAGTTTGTTCAATACTTCTCCCGTTAAATACAATTTTACGCTTATTTTTAATGGCAATATCAATAATCTGCTGAATTCTTAAAACATTGGAAGAAAAAAGAGTAATTATTGCTCTACCTTTACTTTTTGCAACTATTTTACCTAGATTTTTTATAATTTTTTCATCTGGGATTGTATATCCTTTTTTTTCCACATTAGTAGAGTCTGAAAAAAGTGCTAATACTCTTTTTTCACCGCATTTTGCAAATTTTAAAATATCTGTACTGTTTAATTCTTCAATACTATTATTTATTCTAAAATCACCTGTATGAACAATCAGACCTTCCGGGGTTGTAATGGCAAGTCCTGCACCATCCACAGTACTATGACTTACGCGAATAAATTCAATTTCAAAGGGCATTATAAAAATTTTCTCTGTAAAAAAAACTTGATTTAAAATAACATTATTTAATAAATCAAATTCTTTAAGTTTATTTTTTATAATGCTTAAAGTAAAGCTGGTAGCATAAACAGGAATAGAAATTTTTTTTAAAAGATAGGGAAGTGCTCCAATATGATCTTCATGGGCATGGGTAAGAATTATACCTTTGATTTTATGTTTATTTTTTTCTATATAATTCATTTCAGGAATTACAACATCAATTCCAAGCATATGGTTTTCAGGAAACATAATCCCTGCATCAATAATAAAAATAGTCTCTTTATACTCAACAACTGTCATGTTAAGACCAATTTCACCAAGTCCTCCTAGGGGTATTATTTTAAGCATTAGTATAATTCTCCAAAATTTAAATACTGATTGTGCAAAGGCCTTTCATTTATTTAACCCAGAACATCTTTAATTTTTTACAATTATATCAAATACTGATTTCAAGTTTATCAAGTATCCCATCAATTTTTGTCATAAGCCATTCTCGCTGTTTAGTATCTGCGTAGCTCATACAATCACACTTTATATTGCTTTTTATTCTAACTAGAAATTCACAAGAAAGAGAATTTTTATTAAGGTCAATGGCAAAAACATGCGGGCTACAACTTTTATGCTCTTTTTGTAATGGGGAAAGAATGTTTTTATCCAGTTCAATCCAGTAAATACTGCCAAGGGCTGGATCCCCAAAATGTTTTTTAAAAAATCTTTTAAGTTTTAAATAATCCCTAGGGTCTAGCCCATCTATAAAATATTGTTTCATAACAAAAATAAATACCATAAAAATTATGTTGCATGCAAATAATGATAACCCGTTTATTTCCTAATTCTTACAACTTTCTATATAATTATTTATTCTTAAAAAAGGAACATATAAAAGGTCTTGGTTAAGAATATGCTCTATAAGCCAATCCCTTAAAGATTTAATAGCATCATTAGAAAGATTTTCTTTATCATCTGATACTTCTCTTCGCAGGATAATTATTATTTTAATAAACTTACGATGTTCTTTTGCATGGATATCAAAATCAGGATATTTGACTTTTTTTAAATATTCTTCTTCTTTACCAAAAAAATATTTAGCATATTCATTTATCTCGCTTATCATATTAGAACACTCTTTTCCTCCAGTATTTTTATTTTTTAAATCTATTAACACATTAAAAAGTGCAAACATTTTTTTTTGAAGCTCATCAATTTCTTTAATTTTTACACTAAGTTTGTTATCCCAGGTTATTTTTTCCATATACTTTTTCTCCCTAGTTTAAAAATTTGTAATATTAAGGGTATGTTCCCCAAATAATGGCGTTGTAAAAATTCTTTATATAGTTCAATGTAACATTTTTTTAAGGTTTTAATATTTATTATAATTTATTAGTATTAGAGTAAAAAAAAAATTATTTTTTTATAAAGCTCAGCCTTAGTAAAAAAGCAGGTAAGATTATTGGAAAATAATCTTAAATCAAAGCATATAAAATTTTTACCTAGTGATAATTATTTTAATTGTCTCATTGATATCTATTTAAAATGGTATCAAAATTATTTGAAACAAAATTTGCAAGGATAGAATATATGAGGTAATAGAAAAATTCTATATGAGGCATACTAACCAATCAGTTGGAAATATATCAAGAACTATCCATATTAGAAAGTATAAAAATAATTACTAAAGAATTGCTTTTTATCATCCTTTTATCTATTTAGAACTTTAATCCATGAGATAGTTTGAAAATTATTGGAGAATCATTTAATATCAAAAAATACTATACAGTAAGCAGTGTAATTTCAAGAATGAAACATTTAATAAAAAAAGAATTGAATTTATTAAAAAACAAGTTGGTAAGTGTCAAAAATAGACTTGACCCTTTATAAAGGATTTTTATTATGATTAAAAATAAAGGCTATACACATATTTATACTGGTGATGGCAAGGGAAAAACTACAGCAGCAATAGGACTTGCCATTCGTTGTGCAGGGCGTGGGAAAAATGTTTTTATTGGTCAGTTTATGAAAGGACAATATTATGGTGAGCTTTCCACATTAAAACTTATTCCCGAAATAGATATTGAGCAATTCGGTGATAAGGTGTGCATTCATAAAAACCAGGTTACTTCTTCTCATATAAAAGATGCAAAAAAAGGTATTGCCAGAATTTGCAAGGCGATGAAATCAGAAAAATATCAAATTATTATTATGGATGAAATATGTGTTACTCTCTGGTTTGAACTTGTGACAATTAATGATGTACTGGAAATTATTAAAAATAAACCCATTGAAATAGAACTTGTTTTAACCGGAAGAAAAGCTCCCCAGGAATTTATTGATGCTGCTGATCTTGTAACTGAAATGAAGGAGATAAAGCATTATTATACAAAGGGAGTTATGGCAAGAAATGGAATTGAAAAATAATGGCTTTATAAAAATTTCCTATTAAATTATAACTACGAAAACATAAAAGAACACGAAAAAATATAAAGTCTTATAATATATAAAATTTTTGATTTTTACATATAAATATAATGGAGAAAAAATGGATTATAAAAAAACACTTAACCTGCCTTTGACAAAATTTTCCATGAAGGCAAATCTTACAAAAAATGAACCTGAAAGATTAAAAGAATGGGATAAATCAGAACTTTATAAAAAATTAAGAGCATCTTCAAAGAAAAAAAAACCATTTATTCTCCATGATGGTCCTCCTTATGCCAATGGTCATCTTCACATTGGCCATGCAATTAATAAAATATTAAAAGATATTATTATTCGTTCAAAACAAATGGCAGGATTTAATGCTCCCTATGTTCCGGGTTGGGACTGCCATGGTCTTCCAATAGAGCATAATGTAGATAAAAAACTTGGTTCTAGAAAAAAGAATATGACATTTATTGAGCAAAGACAGACATGTCGTAACTATGCTTTAAAATTTGTTGATATTCAAAGAAATGAGTTTAAACGATTTGGGATACTAGGTGAATGGAATAATCCATATCTTACTATGGCAAGTAGCTATGAAGCAAGAATAGCAAAAGAATGTGGTAAATTTGCTTTAAATGGAAATATGTTTCTCGGAGAAAAACCAATATATTGGTGCTATAATTGTAAAACAGCCCTTGCTGAAGCTGAAATTGAATATAAAGATCAAAGCTCCCCTTCAATTTTTGTGAAATTTCCTGTAAAAGATGATTTGTCAGACATTCTTCCTGTTTTAAAAGAGAAAAAAGTTTTCTTTGTTATTTGGACAACAACTCCCTGGACAATACCAGCAAATCTTGGTGTATGTCTTCATCCTGATTTTAAATATTGTGCTGTTCAAACTAAAAATCACGGAATACTAATTCTGGCAAAAGAGCTTGTTAATGAAGTTATGAAAAATTTTGAAATTAAAGATTTTTCTATTATTGGAGTTTTTGATGCTTTAAAATTGGAAAATAAAAAATGTTTTCATCCTATATATAATAAAGAATCTCTGGTTATTTTAGGAAACCATGTAACTCTTGAAACTGGAACAGGATGTGTTCATACCGCTCCTGGTCATGGTGCTGATGATTATATTGTTGGATTAAAATATAATCTTAAACCCTATTCTCCTGTAAAGGGTAATGGCTGTTTTACAGAAGATGTTGAGTTTTTTAATGGTCAATTTATATTAAAGGCAAATAAGGAAATAATTGAAAAAATTGACAGCCTGGGTCTTCTTTTAAAAAATAAAGAAATTGTTCATTCCTATCCCCATTGCTGGCGTTGTAAAAAACCTGTGATATTTAGAGCAACCCCCCAGTGGTTTATATCTATGGACAAAAATGAGTTAAGGGAGAAAAGCCTTAAAGAAATTGATAATGTTCAATGGATACCAGAATGGGGAAAGGCAAGAATTTATTCCATGATTGAAAACAGACCTGACTGGTGTATTTCAAGACAGCGTTCCTGGGGTGTGCCAATCCCAATTTTTTACTGTAAAGACTGCGGTAAAGTTTATATAACAAAGGAATCTATAAATAAAATCTATAATCTTTTTAAAGAACATACCTCAGATATCTGGTTTGATAAAAATGAAGAAGAGCTTTTACCTGAAAATGTTTTTTGTGAAAATTGTGGTTGCAAGAAATTTGAAAAAGATAAAAATATACTTGATGTATGGTTTGATTCCGGGGTCAGTCATGCAGCTGTACTTGGAGAAAGAGAAAATTTAAATATTCCTGCTGATCTTTATCTGGAAGGAAGTGACCAGCACAGGGGATGGTTTCATAGTTCACTTTTAACAAGTGTTGGAGCAACAGGAAAAGCTCCTTATAAATCAGTACTTACCCATGGATTTGTTGTAGATTCCAAGGGGAAAAAAATGTCAAAATCTGTTGGTAATGTTGTTTCTCCTAAAAAAATTATTAAAAGACATGGTGCTGATATTTTACGGTTGTGGGTTGCTTCGGCAGATTACAAGGATGATATAAAAATATCAGATAATATTATAAAACAACTTTCAGATGCTTACAGGCGTATTAGAAATACATGCAGATTTATGCTGGGAAATCTTTCAGGATTTGATTTTCTTCAAGATATGCAAAAAATAGAGCACATGGCAGAGATTGACAGATTTATTCTTCATAAGCTTTTTGTTTTACTTAAAAAAGTTTTAAAAGCCTATGATAAATATGAATTTCATACAATATATCATGCTTTATATAATTTTTGCATTATTGATTTGTCCTCATTTTATCTTGATATAATAAAAGACAGGCTCTACATTTTACCTGTAAGTGATAATTCAAGGAAAGATGCACAAACTGTAATGTATATACTTCTTGATTCTATAACTAAAATTATGGCACCTATTCTTCCCTTTACAGCAGAGGAAATATGGGAACATATGCCTGAATTTAAAGAAAAGCAAAAAAGTATTCATATGACTTTACTTCCTACACCAGACAAATTCTGGGAAAATAATGAACTTGCAGCAAAATGGGAACAAATTATTAATATCAGATCCGAGGTTACAAAGGCATTAGAAGAGGCAAGAACAGCTAAAATAATAGGTCATCCCCTTGATGCAGAACTTATATTTTCCATATCAAATAATGATTATAAAGATATTTTAAAGGGATTTAATGATGATTTAAAGGATATTTTCATTGTTTCATCAGCATATTTAACAGATGAAATAAATGAAAAATCCTATAAAAGTAATGATATTGATGGTGTTGAAATTTTAGTAAAAAGGGCAAAAGGTAAAAAATGTGAAAGATGTTGGAAATATGATGTAAGTGTTGGTGATAATGAAAAATATGCTGATGTATGTTTACGATGTGTAGAAATTCTGGAAAAAATATTGTGATGGTGCTGTAAAAACCTTATGAAAAATAATATTATACTTAGGCTTTGTTTGATTAGTGGTTTTATTATAATTTTTGATCAAACAACAAAATTTTTTATTTCAAAGCTTGTTCCTTTATATAAAATAATCCCTGTTATAGATGGTTTTTTTAATATCACTTATATTATGAATAAAGGCGGAGCTTTTGGAATTTTTGCAAATCAATCCCTGGAAATTAGAAAATTTTTTTTTATTTTCCTGTCATCTATTATAGCTTTTATAATTCTTTGGTTATATAAAAAAACAGCTGGAAAAAATTTGTTGTTTTCTCTAAGTCTTGCAGCTATTTTTGGTGGTGCCGTGGGAAATCTCATTGACAGATTCAGGCTTGGCAAAGTTATTGATTTTCTTGATTTTTATATTGGGAATTATCATTGGCCTGCATTTAATATTGCTGATAGTGCCATAACTATTGGTATGGTAGTTTTTATTTATCATGTTGTTTTTAATAAAGTTCCTGATCTATAAAATTTTAGAAAGGTATATAAAATTTGCATCCTGTTTTATTTAAAATAAGTTTTTTTACTATTTATACATATGGTGTTTTTTTTGGTATTAGTTTTATTGTAGGATTATTTTTTGCAACCAGACAGGCAAAAAAATATAATATTTCCTCAGAAGAAATAACAGACATAGTTTTTGTTATTCTTATCTCTTCAATTGTTGGCGCAAGATTTTTCTATGTTTTTCTGAATTTTTCAGATTTTACCAGGGATTATTTATCTATATTTAAAATTTGGAATGGGGGATTTGTATTTTATGGAGGATTTATTTTTGCTGTAATAGCCTCATTTATTTATATTAGAAAAAAAAGGATTTTACTAGGACAGATAGCAGATATTCTTGCTCCTTCAATTGCTATAAGTCATAGTATAGGTCGTATTGGATGTTTTTTTGCAGGGTGCTGTTATGGAAAAGAATCTAATCTTCCCTGGGCAGTTATTTTTAAAAATTCCGATTCACTGGCACCCATTGGAATTTATCTTCATCCAACTCAAATTTATAGTGTTTTGTCCAACCTTTTTATATTTTTTATCCTTTTATGGATTGAAAAAAGAAAAAGATTTAATGGCATGGTTTTCTGGTTTTATATAATGCTATATGGAATTTTTCGGTTTTTTATTGAAATATTTAGAGGTGATCCAAGAGGACATTTACTTGATTTCCTTTCAACTTCACAAACCATTGGAATATTAATGGTTTTATCTGCTGTATGTATGCTTTTTTTTCTTTCCAAAAACAAAAAATGACTGTGCATTTTAAAGCTTCCCATTACTTAAAAAGATCAAGCCTTATTTATAGGCATTTACAAATATTTATTAGATTAAAAATTAGAAAAAGATATTTTGTTTTTTAAAAAGTATTTTTGTAAAAAATGAGTTTATGCAAAGGTCTCTTAAAGTAAGATTTATGGATTGTGCACAATATCTGGAAAGTAAAAATATGACAGAAATTAACCACAAAGAAATTAACCAATATCTTGATTCTCTTCTAGAAAAAAATATTCCCAAATTATTTTTTGTTTTTGGAGAAGAATATATTACAAGAAAAGTTTTTGAAAAAATTCTGAATTTTCTTTTATCTGGAAATCAAAAAGAGCTTGGATATGAACTTCTTGAAGGTGAAAAAGCTGGTGTTTCTTCAATTATTGAAAGTATTTCAACATATTCATTTACAAGTGCCAGGTTTGTTGTTGGTGTAAAAAATGTTCCTTTATTTCCTAAACCAGGAGAAAAACAAACTCTTAAATTTTCTAAAGAAGATATTTTAACTCTTAAAAATTTTATTAAAACAGATTTCCCGAAAAATCATTTTTTAATACTTACTAGTTTGTCTGTTGATAAAAGAAAATCTCTTTTTAAGACTATAAAACTTGCTGGCGTTGCTGTTAATTGTACTGTGCCCAGGGGTTCCCGAATGGCAGACAAAAAAGAACAAACAGCTTTTTTGCGTACAATTATGAACAATATTTTGTTAAAAAGAAAAAAGCAAATGGATATGGATGCTTTTAATCTTTTAATAAATAAAACAGGATTTGAGCCGGCAACATTTGCTGATAATATTGAAAAACTTGTTATTTTTATAAATAAACAACAAAAAATAACTCTAAATGATGTTATGGCAATTGTTAAGCGTACAAAAAAAGATGCAATATATGAATTAACAAATGCTGTTGCTAAAAAAAATGCTGATGAGGCTCTATTTTATTTAAAATCACTTTTAGATAAAGAATTTCATATTTTACAAATCCTTGCAGCTCTTATAAATCAAATAAGAAAACTAATTATTGTAAAATCTTTTGTGGAAACAAGTAAGCAAAAAGGAACCAATTATTGGCAAAGGAATCAGAATTATAATAGTTTTATACAGAAAACTATACCCCAGATAATAAAGTCAGATAAAAATTTAATTAAAAAACTTGAACAAATAGATAATAAGAAACCCTTCACAGACCTTTTGATTGCCTCAAATCCTAAAAATACTTTTCCCATATTTAAACTATTTGAAAGATCTGACAATTTTTCATTAAATGAACTTATCCAATCTTTGATAAATTTAAGTGAGCTTGATTTTAAGTTTAAATCTTCAACTGGAGATTCTATAGTTTTAATACAGGAACTAATTATTAAAATGTGCACTATATAGAAAATTCATTCTTCTTGACCATAACTTTTGTTTTTTATAGCATTAAAATTATTTTAAAGTTATATTTTTATGAGTTTATCAAAATTTTATATGAAAGAATTTATAACTATTTTAATATTTTTTTATGTTTTGTTGTAAGGTAAACTAAGAAATAAAAACCAGATCTGCCTTATGGCAGTTTATATGAAAGAACTTATAACTACTTTAATATTTTTTTATGTTTCGTTGTAAGGTAAACTAAGAAATAAAAACCAGATCTGCCTTATGGCAGTTATTAAGGAGTAAGATTATGGCAGTACATGTTGCAAAACATCCTTTGATACGACATAAATTAGGTTTGATGAGAGAAAAAAACATATCAACTAAAGATTTTAGGAATCTTTCCTCTGAAGTAGCAAGGCTTTTAACCTATGAAGCAACAAAAGATATTGAAACAGAATCTAAAACTATTGAGGGATGGGCAGGAATTGTTCAAGTTGAAAAAATAAAAGGGAAAAAAATAACTATTGTACCTATCCTAAGAGCTGGGCTTGGAATGATGGATGGTGTAATAGATCTTATACCTTCAGCAAAGGTAAGTGTTGTTGGTTTTTACAGAAATGAAGAAACCCTGAAACCTGTACAATATTATGTGAAAACTGCCAATGCCATGAATAAAAGGATTGCTCTTATTCTTGATCCTATGTTGGCAACGGGTGGTACTTTAATGGCAACAATTAAGCTTTTAAAGGAAACAGGATGTACTAGAATCAAAGGTCTTTTTTTAGTTGCTGCTCCAGAAGGTCTTAAAAAAGTTGAGAATAAATATCCGGATGTAGATATTTATGTAGCAGCAGTTGATGAAAGATTAAATGATATAGGATATATTCTTCCGGGTCTTGGTGATGCAGGGGATAAAATTTTTGGAACAAAATAATTATTTAATGTTGATGGAGTCCTAAAAACTTTTCTTATAAAAGGTCTTTATAATGTCTGTTATTTTTTTTAAAAAACAAATTTTTATAACCCCATCAACATTCTTTTACAAGCACTCTTCAATTTGATTAATAAATCTGCTTTTTTTCCCAAGCCTTCCTTTCCTATAGCTTGAATAGGAAAAATAAAGAAATTTTTTGGCTCTTGTCATAGCTACATACATTAATCTTCTTTCCTCTTGAAGTGCTTTTTCTCCCAATTCAATTGATCGCCAATGGGGGAAAAGGTTTTCCTCGCAACCAACTATAAATACAGTATTAAATTCAAGTCCCTTGGCTGAATGTATTGTAAGAAGAGATACTTTTTTGTTAGAATTTTTTTTATTATCATCTTTGTCTTCCCTGATTAATGCTGCTTCTTCAAGGTATTCAAGAATATTATCTTTTCCCCTTGCAGTAAATATCAGCTGCTCAATATTTTCTTTTTTTGATATAAACTCTGCCCTGGTTTTTGTTTTTTTTTCAAGATATGCATAATATTCTGTTTCAAAAATAATTTTTTCAATTGCCCTGGAAGGTGGGAGAGTTTTTATTGAATCCAAAATATCAAGAAGTTTTCTAATTTTTTCATGGGGTGTTTCCTTTAAAATTTTTTCCTTTACTATTTTTCTTGCAGCATCTTGAAGGCTCATTTCATTTGTTTTAAAGCCTTCAATCTTTTTTATCATTGCAGCACCAATACCTCTTTTGGGAGTATTAATTATTCTTTTAAATGAGATATTATCTTCCGGGAAAAAACAAGCATTTAAATAAGAGTTAAGATCAAGAATTTCCATTCTTTCAAAAAATCCCTGAGAGCCCATTAATTTATAAGGGATTTTAAAATTTCTAAATGTCTTTTCAAAGGCAAGAGAACAAAATTTTGTACGATAAATAACTGCTATTTTGCCATAGTCAACTTCATGTTTATGACTATTTAAGGAATTAATTTGTTTTGCAATCCATGCAGCCTCTTCAGAATCAGAAAAAAAATCATGTATTTCAATTGTACCACCACTTTTTTTTGAAAAGCATTTTTTATCTATTTTATCATGATTAAAAGCTATTAAACCATTAGCTGTTTGAACAATTTCATTAGTTGATCTGTAGTTTTGTTCTAGTCTAAATATCTTTGAATTTTTATATCTCTTGGAAAATTGAAGAAAAAGATTTACATTGCTCCCCCTAAATCCATAAACAGATTGCCAATCATCGCCTACACAAAAAAGATTTCCATGATCTTTTAAAAGAAGTCTTGTTAATTCATCTTGAAGGTTGTTTGTATCCTGATATTCATCAACAAGAATATGCGTAAAAAAATTTTTATAATAATCTCTAATATTTTTATTGTCTCTTAAAATATTACGAGTTTTAAGAAGAATATTATCAAAATCAACACTATTTGCCGTAAATAATTTTTCTTCATATTGTTTAAATAAATCAATAGTTCTTATTCCCAGCATTTGTGGTCTTTGACTAATAAATTTTTCAGGATTACCTGAATTTTTTGCCTTTGAAATAAAGGATATCATAGTTGCCGCATATTTTTTTTCAATTTTATTTTCTTCTAGAACTTCTACCATCATTTTTTTTTGATGATATCCTGTGCATACTTGTATAGGAGAAGAATACCCAATAACATGACAATGTTTTTTAAAAATTAAAAAACATGCTGAATGATATGTACGAACCCAGGGGAATTTAACATAATTTATACCTGTTAGTTTATAAAGACGAGATTTCATCTCATCAGCTGCTTTATTTGTAAATGTTATTGCAAGTATTCTGCTGGAAGAATAACCTGATTCAATTAAATGTAAAATTTTTGCAGTAAGTGTTCTTGTCTTTCCAGAACCTGCTCCAGCAACCACAAGAGCTGGAGAGCCTGTATGGTGTATAGCGTTTTGTTGTTGTTTTGATAACTTCATAAAATATCTATATTTCCCCTATAATTTTTTCTAGAACTGTTTTAATTTCATCTTTGATTTGATCGAGCCTGTTTTGAGTTAATGCTTCAAAACGAAGGACAAGACAGGGCTGTGTGTTGGAAGCTCGTACAAGTCCCCATCCATCATCATATAAAACCCGCATTCCATCTATATCAATTACATTATATATTTTTTTAAAATGTTTTGTAATTTTCTCTACAACTTTAAATTTCTTATTATCAGCACAATTTGCTCTTATCTCAGGAGTAACATAGGTTTCAGGAAGATCTGAAATAAGTTCTGAAACTGATTTTCCTGTGCTGGCAATTATCTCCAAAAGTCTGCATGTGGCATAAAGAGCATCATCAAAGCCAAGATATCTATCCTTAAAAAACATATGCCCGCTCATCTCACCAGCTAATTCAGCATTCTCCTGTTTCATTTTCTTTTTTATCAAAGAATGTCCAGTGCGCCACATAATTGCTCTACCCCCATGTTTTTCTATATCATCATACATGACTTTTGAGCATTTTACTTCTGATATAAATGTGGACCCGGGTTTTCTTGAAAGTATTTCTCTTGCAAAAATAATAACAAGTCGATCATTATAAATAAAGTTACCATTTTCATCAATAATACCTATACGATCAGCATCCCCATCATAACCAACACCAAGATCAAGATTTTTTTCCTTAACAAGCTTAATAAGAGAAGTCATATTTTTTTCTGCAGAAGGATCAGGACTATGATTTGGGAAATTACCATCCATATCACAATAAATATCATGTATTTCACACCCTAGTGCTTTTAAAACAGGTAAAGCAGTAATTCCTCCTGTGCCATTACCCGCGTCAACTCCAATTTTTATTTTTTTAGAAATAGAAATGTTTTCCTGAATATATTTAATATAAGAAGTAATTACATCAACTTGTTCAACTTTGCCTTTATTTTTACTTGTTGCATAGTCTTTTTTTTCAATTATTTGTCTAAGCTCCTGAAGTCCTTGGCTGTGAATTGATTCAAAACCTTTCATAAGCTTAAATCCATTATGCTCAGGAGGATTATGACTTGCTGTTACCATAACTCCTCCATTTGTTTTATTAAGATGATAGATAGAAAAATAAAGTACAGGGGTGGGACAAATACCAATATCAATAACATTATATCCAGTTGATATAACACCTTTAATAAAAAGTTCAGAATAAAAATCAGAGGTTTTTCTACAATCTCTTCCAACTATTACTTTTTTATTATTATGGGGTTGAAGCAATGTACCATAGGCTTTTCCTATGTTGATTACATCTTCTTCAGTCATATCTTTTCCTGCAATACCTCTTATGTCATATTCTCTAAAAATTTCAAAATTCATACATTAAATCTCCTTATAATTAAAAAGTAAGATAAAAAAATGTGAAAACATGAACATTGAATATCCAATATTGACAAGTTATTACACAAAACCAGGCAGAAATAGCTACGATATATGGTGGGTTGTGATTAAACAATATCTACATATTGTATTCAAAATATTCTTTTTTAATTTTCTAACAGCTTATTAAATGAAAAACAAACATTTAAGAATTATTTTTATTTTTTTAGTTATCTCACAACCCTAAATCTTGATTTTTCTAAAAACAAGAATTTTTTGCTTTTTATAATGTTGTATATTTTTAGCCTTGTTTCTATTCTAATTTTTAAAAATTCTAGTATATTATGGTAAGTTTATAACTTTATAATTTCCAGCAAAAAAATTATAAATCCTGCTACCCAACAGTATGGAGCAAAAAAATACAAATGCCCTTTTTTAACTATTTTAAGCAACCATTTTAAGGCAAAATATCCTGTTATAAATGAAACAAAAGTGCCATATAAAGTTGCACTATTAATAAAAAAGGCTGTTTCTATTGAATCCCTTAAAGTTAAAATTTCAGCTCCAATAATTGCAGGTATGGAAAGAAGAAAAGAAAATTTTATTGCAGTTTTTTTATCAATACCTGTAAAAAGACCCGCGGCAATGGTTATTCCAGACCTTGAAATACCAGGAATAACTGCAATACCCTGGCAAAATCCTATAAAAAGAACTTTTTTAAAATTAAGCTCTTTTATATTAATTTTAATTTTTGTAGTAAACCAAAGAAATGTTCCTGTTATAATCAGCATAAATCCTATAACCAAGGCTGAAGAACAAATTGTATATAAATACTGTTTTAAAAAAAGCCCTAGCAAAGCTGTGGGAATAGAACCTATAATAATAAAACCAGTAAGTTTTATATTTTGATCCTGCTTAATTATGTTTTGAAAATCTTTCTTTAAACTAATATTTTTAGCTAAATTTAATAAAGATAGAAAAATTGCTTTAATGTCTTTTAAAAAAACAATTATAACGGCAAATAGAGTGCCAATATGGAGACTTATATTAAAAGACAGGGAAGGCTCTGTAATATTAAAAAATTTTTGTCCCAGCACAAGATGTCCTGAACTACTGATTGGAAGAAACTCTGTAAGTCCTTGGAGAACACCAAGTATTATGACTTGATATATTTCCATTTACTATTTCTCATAAGTGTCTTAATAAAATGAGACTTTTGTACTTTTACACAATTAAATTTAAACAACTGCTATGAGGCAGCTGGTTCTTAGTTTGCCTTACAACGAAATATAAAAGAATATTAAGTAATTATAAGCTTTTTCATATAAAAATAATAATAATTGTGCAAATGTCTCAAAATATACTAGAATAAATTTTTACAATAACATCAGATTTTATCTGCTCTGGCATATCATATTTTTTAAAAAATAATAATGCAAATCAAAATAATATGAAAAATAAAAAAATATCTAGAAAAAAAAATAAATATCAAATACCTTTATGCCCTGTTGTAGCAAATAAACAAGGAGAAATATTTGAACTGGAAGATTATGGTGCAGCAGCAATGACAGGAATAAAGCCGGTTTTAGTGACATATGATAAAACAGTTAAAATGCCCCATGGCAGTGAACTTATGCTGCTGCCCCATAGAAAACCCATTGTATTTAATTTTTACAAACAAAAATTTGAAATTATTCATAAAAATCCTTATGATAAAAATGAAGAGATTTACCCGGTTGCAATATTTAATTCTCCAGGATATGTAAACAGATATTTTTGTGCCTATGAAAATAAAAATAAAAATAATCTTCTTCCTCTTTTTTCCTATGGAGCTGTGGCTTGGATTAATGGTAAATTCAGATCTGCCAGCATATGTGTTGATATTGAAAACCGTCAAGATATTAGACTAATGCCCTATAAAGGTATTGTTTTAGGTATTAAAAAAATGAGAAAAAAATATCCTGATAATAGACTCATGCGTCATCTTGAAAAATGTGCTTTAACCCATGGCTGTCCTGCTGCAAAAAATTTTTTTCTTGGAAGATACGAAGCTCCTTTGCCAACATCAATAGTGTGTAATGCTCAATGTCTTGGATGTATTTCTTTGCAAACTAAGAATAATCTTGTTGCTTGCCAGGAAAGAATATCTTTTATTCCCCTTTCCCATGAAATAACTGAAATTTCTCTAGAACATATTATAAAAGTTAAAAAAAGCATTGTAAGCTTTGGTCAGGGATGTGAAGGTGAACCATTAACTGCATTTCATGTTATTGAACCTGCAATAAAGGCAATAAGAAAAGAGACTTCCCTTGGAACAATCAATATCAACACTAATGCAAGTATGCCTGATTACCTTGAAAAACTTTTTGATGCAGGGCTTGATTCCATGCGTGTAAGCATGAACTCTGTAAGGAAGGCATGTTATATTTCATATTTCAGACCCAAAACCTATAAATTCCAAGATGTAATAAAAAGTATTGAAATAGCAGGTAAAAAAAATAAATTTATATCAATAAATTATCTTAATTGCCCAGGGATTACAGATTCTGAATATGAATTTAATGCCTTAAAATTTTTTTTAGATAAATATCCTATAAAAATGATTCAATGGCGAAACATGAACTATGATCCCCTAGCCTACTTTGAAACTATGGAAAAAGTAGGAGGGAAAAGTCATACTCTTGGGATGATGTATATAATAAAAGAGCTTAAAAAATTATTTCCAAATCTTATTCATGGATATTTTAATCCTCCTAAGGAAAATTATTTAATTGAACAGACAAGATGATTAACTCAACTGTAACTTTATAATAACTCTAGAACTGGTTTTTAATTCATGGTTTGTCTTACAACAAAATTTTTTGTTTTTTAAAATAGGAAATTTAGGGTTATAGAAATTCTAAAAATTGTTACAGAAATTTGATTTTTTAACAGCTTGACAAATTAATTATAATTGTATCAAACATTAGAAAATATAGGAGGATAAATAGAATGCATAGAGGCAATGGTTTTATTATGAATAATGATAAAAAAGTATCATCTTCTAAACAAAGAATGCTTAAAATTGATTTTTCTACTTTTATTCTTTCTCTTTATTCGTCAGCTCTAGTACAACTAGGAGAAATTGCAGATCCAATAACTGGTAAAAAAGAACAGAATTTTGATATTGCAAAGCAAACAGTTGATATAATAATCATGCTTGAAAAAAAAACCCAAAATAATCTTAACAATGAAGAAAAAAATCTCGTAACAAGCCTTATACATGAACTTAAAATGGCATATGTTAGAACAAAAAAATAATGATTACAATAAAATCACCTGCAAAAATTAATCTCTTTCTTTATGTTACTTCAAAAAGAAATGATGGATATCATGAACTTTTTACTTTAATGACATTTATAAATCTTTATGATGAGATTAATTTAAAATTTGGAGGAAACAAAATATATGTTTCATGTAAGGACTTTGACATCCCTGAAGATGAATCTAATCTTGCGTATAAAGCAGCATTCCTTTTTTTTAAAAGACTTTCAACAATTAAAACTCCTTTTAAAAGAAATAATGGGATTAGCATCAATATTAAAAAAAAAATTCCTGTGGGAGCAGGTCTTGGTGGTGGAAGCAGTAATGCCGCCTTTATATTAAAGGCTTTAAATAAATATTATGGAAGTCCTTTCTCTTTATCAGAACTTATGGAAATGGGTCTTTGTATCGGCTCTGACGTTCCTTTTTTTATACATGGTTCTCCTGCAATTGTACAAGGTATTGGTGAGAGAATTAAAGCATTTGCTCCACTTATGACATATCATGTTATACTTGCTTTTCCCGGAATTAATACATCAACATCAAAGGTTTTTAAAAATTTTGATTTAAGATTGACAAAAAAGAGCAAATTTAATAATATTTTATTAAATATAGGTAATACAAACCCTAATTTTGATATAAAAAATTTTTTACATAATGACCTTGAAATTGCAGCATGTAAAATATACTCTGATATAAGATTAGTAAAAAAAGAGATGTCTCAAATTTTGTCTAGAGAAGTTTTTATGACAGGAAGTGGGTCATCTTTTTTTGTTCTTTTTTCTGACTATAAAAAAGCAAAACAAAATTTTCAAAAACTTTCTAATAAATGGAAAGGAACTTGCAAAAGTATTTTTTTTACCTCTTTTGCATGTGGTTAGAATTCTGGGGCGTCGTCAAGCGGTAAGACACAGGATTTTGATTCCTGCATTCAGAGGTTCGATTCCTCTCGCCCCAGCCAATAATGATGGTCTCTTAAAAAAATCAATTTTAACAAGAAAGATGGTATTAAAATAAATTCTATATACAAGGTCTAATATTTTTTTGAGGTTGGAAAGTATTTTACTTTCTATGTTTTTATTGTTCTAATACTAATTGCTAATGATTGATGACAAAATAAAAGTAAGCAGTTTTTTTGAAAAATTACATATTTGTGAAATTGTTCAATTTATTAACCCACACAAAATTTTATAAAGACTCAATAAAGCAAAGTACATAAAAATTTTTTATAACGCCATCAATAAATAAAAATTAAAAAAAAGTGAGATATATGCAAGGATTATCAATTTTTTCAGGTAACTCAAATTCTGCGCTTGCACAAGAAGTTTCTGATTATCTTTCTATACCCCTTGGGGATTTAATGGTAAACAGATTTAGTGATGGCGAAATTCAGGTGGAAATTCATGAAAATGTTAGAATGAGCGAGGTATTTGTTATTCAATCAACATGTGCACCTGTAAATGATCATATCATGGAATTACTTTTGATGATAGATGCTTTTAAACGATCATCAGCACGCAAAATAACAGCAGTAATTCCTTATTTTGGCTATGCGCGTCAGGATAAAAAAGTAGCCCCTAGAGTACCCATTAGTGCTAAGCTTGTTGCAGATCTTATTACTAAATCAGGAGTTGACAGAGTTATTACCATTGATCTTCATGCAGGACAAATACAGGGATTTTTTAATATTCCTGTTGATAATCTTTATGCGGCGCCTGTTATTATTGATTATATAAAAACAAACCATAATATCAATAATCTTGTTTTTGTTTCTCCTGATGCAGGTGGTGTTGAAAGAACTAGAGCTTATGCCAAACGCGTGAATGCAAAACTTGCTATTATAGATAAACGAAGAAGTGCTCCAAATAAAGCGAAAGCAATGGCTATAATTGGAGATGTTAAAGATAAAATTGCTATTATTTTAGATGATATGATTGACACAGCAGGTACTCTTACAGAAGCTATAGATGTTATAAAATTAAACGGTGCCAAAGAGATTCACGCATGCTGTACTCATCCAGTTCTTTCAGGGCTTGCACTAGAAAGAATAGAAAATTCTTCAATAAGTAGTTTGTTGGTAACAGACACAATTCCGTTATCTAAAGAGGCCAAGAAATGTGATAAAATTCAAATTCTTTCCATAGCAAAACTTATGGGAGAGGCAATTAAGCGAATTTACAGAGGTGATTCTGTAAATTCTCTTTTTATATAAATATATATCAAGCTGCATTAGAATGTAGATATTGGGAGGATAAACTTTTGGAATTAGTTGATTTAAAAGTTGAAATAAGACAAAAAAAAGGAAAAAATAACGCTCGTGATTTAAGAAGAAAAAATATTGTGCCTGGGATTCTTTATGGCCCCAACACAGAACCTGTTATGCTTTCAATCTCAAATTATGATATTGATAAAATTATTAGAGAGAATGGTTCGACAGGTGTTTTTCTAAATCTTATAGATAAAGATGATACTAGAGAATCAAGAACAGTTATGCTAAAAGAACTTCAAATGGATACCTTTAATTTAAATTATTTGCATATTGATTTTCAAGAAATAGATATTGAGGAAAAAGTTACGATTCGTGTGCCTGTTCAAACGACTGGAGAGTCAAAAGGTATTAAAGAGGGTGGGGTTGTTTCAATTATTAGACGTGAGCTCAATGTTATTTGCACGCCTCAAAATTTACCAGATACCATTACTATTGACATTACCAATCTTGATATTGGAGATTCTGTTCATGTTAAAGAAATAGATCTTGGTGAAAATGTTGAAATTCCCCATGATGTTAATTTCACAGTTTTAACAGTTCTAGCACCAACAATAGAAAAAGAAAAAGAAGATGAACTTGATGAAGAAGAAGAGATACTTGAAGAAGATGTTAAAGAAGACACTAAAGAGCCAGAAGCTGATAGTAAAAAATAAAAAAGAAAATATTCTATGGTTTACAGTCAAATGATTATGATTGTAGGCCTAGGTAATCCTGGGAAAAGATATGCCCAAACTCGTCATAATATAGGATTTTTAGTAGTTAATTCATTGCTAAAAAAATTTTCTTTTCTTTTTGAAAAATCTCAATTTAATACTAAATATTCAAAAGGTCTTATTAATAATGTAAAAGTTATTATTGTAAAGCCTTTATCTTTTATGAATAAAAGTGGTTTTCCAATTC
Organism: Desulfobacteraceae bacterium 4572_130; assembly: GCA_002084425.1. Classification (GTDB taxonomy): domain Bacteria; phylum Desulfobacterota; class Desulfobacteria; order Desulfobacterales; family Desulfobacteraceae; genus 4572-130. The sequence goes on from NBLN01000012.1 coordinate 29,761, forward strand.
AACGCATTTCATCTTATTTTAAAATTAATCTTTCCAATATAATTGTTATTCATGATGATATTGATCTTGATTTCGGCAGAGTTTTAATTGCAAAAAATCGTGGGCATGGAGGGCATAATGGTATTAAATCTATTATTAATTCTTTTGGTTCAAAAAATTTTATAAGAATTAAAGTTGGTGTTGGACGTCCTAGAGAACAAACAAATATTACAAATTATGTTCTAGATAACTTTTCTAAAGAAGAAAATAAAAAACTTAAAACTATTATTGAAAAATCAATTTATGCTTGTACTTTAATTATTAAAAATGGAGTTGAAATAGCCATGAATCTATGTAATACACGAAAACAAAATTTTCAGGTGTGATGGGATGTGGATGCATGGAATTGATGGTTATGCTGTGTTTGGCTGAAAGGATATACTAAAATTTAAAAGATACTTATAATACTGAATATTTATCATATTGTTGTACTAATCTTATGATTTTACTATAATCTAATTACATTAGTACTTAAAAAACATAGGGTATAATTTTTCTAATCAAGTATTAAATAATTGGTGGTTAATAATGAGAAAAAAGTTTATACAAGGAGATTTAGCCGTTTATCCAGCACATGGGGTAGGATGCATATTCTCTATTGAGAATAAAAATATAAATGGCGAAAGCATGAGTTTTTATATGATGAAAATTATAGAAAATGGAATGGTAATAATGATTCCTATTTCTAATGCAAGCTCTGTTGGACTAAGAGAAGTTATTTCCAAAAAAGAAATACCTGATGTTTATAAGGTTATACAAAAAAAGGGACACCATACTGATCATCAGACATGGAACAGAAGATATCGTGAATACATGGATAAAATTAAAACAGGATCTATTTATGATGTTGCAGAGGTCTTTAGAGATCTTTTTAATCTAAAACTTGAAAAAGATCTTTCCTTTGGTGAACGTAAACTTCTTGACACATCACAAAATTTACTTGTTCAAGAACTTTCAACTGCACAAAAGATAGATGAACAAGCTATGATAGCAGAGATTCAACAATTATTTGATTGATTTTGTTATTAATATATAAAAATTTTTTAAAAAAAACCGGTACTCATTCATTATAAAAAATGTGTATCGGTTTTTAATTTATAATTAATGATATCGTAAACTTGCTATTTACTTTCATGTTTCGTGGTAAGGTAAACCACATCCAACTACTAGTGCCTCCTAGTGATTATATGCAACATAAACATGAGCAGAGTTTCTAGTAAATAGAGATTTTTTACAATGTTACTATAAGAGGAATTAATATTTTAACACTGTATCCTGTTATATTAAAAGTACCTAAAAAAATAAGAATTCTTAGGGGAAAAAATAAAGTTCAAGCCCTTAGTAAATATGCAAGACAAAGTCTTATAATTTCTAGTAAAAGAAGTGAATTATATCCTAAAAAATTTGAAAAGGGTAAAAATGGCGAGCCACTTCCTAACAATGGTGTTTATTGGTCAATCACACATAAATCACAATATGTAGCAGGTGTTGTTTCTAATATTATTGCAGGAATTGATATTGAAAGAATAAAACCTGTTTCCAATTCTCTTTTTAATATAATCTGTAAAAAAACTGAGATAGAAATTTTTAAAAATCAAAATATGCCTTTAATTTTTTTTAAGATTTTTACTGCAAAAGAAGCTGTATTAAAAGCCTGCGGCATTGGTTTAAAAGGAATATCTAAAATAAAAGTTGTGAATGCTAGTAACTTTTTTCATACAATACTGGAGTACAATAAGATATTTTATACTGTTGAACATTTTATACTGGACTCCCATCTTGCCTCGGTTGTAAAACATAATACAAAAATTATATGGGAAACATACATATAAAAAATCTGATTTTTTATAAAAACACTTTAAAAATATAATTTTTTTTTAAATTTTTAATCTAAAAAATGTTTATAAACAGAGTTTGCTTTTTTTTGTCGAAATTTTAGGTTTCCAGGTACAGGTAACATCTTAACCATAAAATTTAAACAAAATTGAGCATTGTACAAAGCTTTCATTTTAAAGTTTTGAAAAAATACTATAGAATAGAATAAAATAAATAAAGATTGCACTACCATTAAAATTAATCAGGCAGAAGATCATAAAAATATAACATAATATCTGACCTTGCAACTATGCCAATAATTTTTTCATTTTCAATAACAGGGATTCTTCCGATATCATACTTTATCATTAGTTTTGATACATCCATAATACTCTTATTCTTAGAAATTGATATTATATTTCTGGTCATAAATGCTTTTACAGGAGACTTTATTTGATTCGCTTTTTTAACTTTTTTAAAATCTCTTGTTGAAATAATTCCAACCATTTTTTCATTTTCATTAACAACAGGAACACCAATATATTCATTTTCACGAAGAATTTTTCCAGCCTTTTCTATTGTTATATCTTGATTAATTGTTAGAACAGGATATGACATAATATCAGAAAGCAGAACAGAAGATTGTTGATTTCCCTTTATCCTGTCTATAATCATTTCTTCAACTACATGGGGATTTGTTTTGTTTAAAAGAGCAGCACCAGCACCTGGATGCCCTCCGCCTCCAATACTTTTCATAATAAGACCAATATTTAACTCCTCTATATTACTCCTGCCAATAACCATACATTTATTTCTGGCATTATCTATAAAAATTCCAAATGCTGCATCAACATTAACTATTTCTCTATACATTTGAACAACCATTGAAAGATTTTGAATTTGTCCTTGTATTTCCATTATAGAAATACTTATATTAAAATTTGCTATTTCCTGTCTTTTTGCATTTTGAATCATGAAAAATAATATTTCTTTTTGTTTTTTTCCATAAGCGTTTCGTAAAAAATTAGAGATAATAAGAAGATCTGCTTTTTTTTCAAGAAGATATGCAGCAGCATAGGCATCTTGTGCAGTAGTTGAGGGGAATGAAAGATTTCCTGTATCCTCATAAAGACCCATTAAAAAAAGAGAGGCTTGAATAGGGGTTATATCTTTTTTTTGTTTTTTTAATTGATTTATCATAAGTGTAATATTTGCACCAATTTCTTTATAAACCTTATAATCAGCATCAATATTACCTCCTGTATGGTGGTCCCATAAAATTATTTTAATATCATTTTTTTTAATGGGCATAGGCTCAAGGCGATTCCATGAATTTGTATCAACCACTATTAATGTCTTAACCTCATGAAATTTTATATCTTTAATACAAGCAAAATTGAAAATATCTTTATGAATGGAAAGAAACATTTTAAGGTTAGGATTTATAGAACCTGGAAGTACTGCAACAGCATCTGGATAAAGAATGGTTCCAGCAATCAAAGAAGCAAGGGCATCAAAGTCAGCACCTTTATGAGTTACTATTATTTCCATTATTATACTCCAAAGCTTGTGGTGATGAACAAGGTGTGAATAAAATAATCCATCTATTATGGTAAAAATCAGCAATTACTGTATATATGATTAACAAAAATCCTAAAAATCTTATAATATTATTATAATATTAATAGATAAGATTAACGTCGCAAATAATCGGCATGATGAGGAGCGCAGCGACGAAACCTGTCCGAGTTAATTTGCCTTGTTAGCTGTTTCACTTGTTAATATCCTCAATTCTTCAATATGCTGATTCATTCTGTCTCTTTGCTCATCGGAAAATACAGCACCGAAATTCCCTTCAGTTATTTCTAACTCTAGCAATCTTGACTCTCCCATAAGCAAATTTAACTTATTCAAAGTTTGGACAGCCTCCTTTCCTTCTTCTGCCAGTTTCCCAAGCTCAATTTCAACTGGACCTACCTTTGCTTTACCAGATTCAGATTTAATAAGCCTTTCTACTAGCTTTTGTATTGGGTTTCTTAGTACCAAGGCACCGATTATTACAGCCATTGGCCACGCGATAAGTATCTGTAATATTTGCATGTTTGTGCTCTTTGTATTTGGACAGCTAACGCCCGGCGGATGAGCCGCGAGGATGGTTATTTAATCACCGCAGTCGGTTCGATTGGCCTGATAGGCGGAGCGCCGTAGGCGGTTCGGCTGTCAGGACAATTGAGCGAAGCTCATCCGCCGGGCGATAGGTCGTACGAATATGTGAAAATTATAGGTGAATTATGTTTCCGGGTTTGTCAGGTCTGGCAACATTAAAGCTAACATGAGAAGTATTTAATGACTGGGTAACTGTTTGAAGAGCTTTCTCAGGAGTATTGTTTTGTTCACTTAAATGAGACAAAATAATATATTCTAGGGTTTTAGAACTTATTTCTGAAATAAGTTTTTCAGCAGCTTGATTGGAGAGATGACCTTTTCTTCCCTTTATTCTCTGTTTAAGAGCCCAGGGGTATGAATTATTAAGCATGAGCATTTCAGGATCATGGTTTGCTTCAAGGTAAAGAAGAGAACATGCTTTGAGATGTTCTTTTACTAAATTTGTTGCCACACCCAAATCAGTAACAAAACCTATTTTTATATTCTGATATTTAATGGTAAGTGCTGTTGGATCAGCTGCATCATGGGATATGGAAAATGGATTTATTGTTAGATTTCCTATTTTAAATAATTTTCCACAGTTGAAGTATTGAACAAAATCAAGCTTGCCAAGTTTTTTTGATGCAGCTTGGCATGTTCTTTTATTTATATAAACAGGAATATTAAATCGTCTGCTTAATATTCCTGCACCTTTTACATGGTCTGTATGTTCGTGGGTTATAATTATTGCTGAAATTTGCTTAATAGAAAGTCCTTTTGCCGACATTCTTTTTTCAAGTTCAATTCCAGAAAGACCTGCATCAATAAGAATAGAAGTATTTCTGGCAGAAACAAAAATTGAATTACCCTGACTCCCACTGGCAAGAGGGCAGATTGAAAGTCTGTTTATTTTCATTGTTCTTTAGCAGCTCTAAGGCTTAATCTGATTTTTCCATCCCTAGTAATTTCAAGAACTTTTACCTTGATAATATCACCTTCTTTAACTACATCAGTAACTTTTTTTACACGCCCGGAAGAAAGTTCAGAAATATGAACAAGACCATCTGTTCCTGTTTTTATTCTTACAAAGGCTCCAAAATCAGTAGTTTTTACAACTTTGCCCTTATAAATTTTTCCTATTTCAGGATCAAGCCCGATATCTGAAACTATTATGACAGCTTTATTGCAATCTTCCTGATTTTCTGCTGCAATTTTTATAAGTCCTGAATCATCAACTTCAATATTAGTATTAGTATCTGCCTGTATAGCTCTAATCATTTTTCCACCAGGTCCTATAATATCTCTTATCTTATCAGGATTAATTTTAATTGAGGTGATTTTAGGTGCATAGGGAGACATTTCCATGCGTGGAGTATCAAGTGTTTCAAGCATTTTATCTAGAATATGAAGACGACCTTTTTTTGCCTGTTCAAGGGCTTTTATCATAATATCTTTGTTAAGCTCTTTTATTTTAATATCCATTTGAAGCGCAGTAATACCCTCTCTTGTTCCTGCAACCTTAAAATCCATATCTCCAAAATGATCTTCATCACCTATAATATCAGATAAAATTACAGTATTGTCTTTATCTTGAATAAGCCCCATAGCAATACCTGAAACAGGAGCTTTGATTGGTACACCTCCATCCATCATTGCTAGAGTGCTTGAACATACTGTAGCCATTGAAGAACTTCCATTGGACTCCATTACTTCACCAACAAGTCGTATGGTATATTCAAAATCAGTATTACTGGGTAAAATTTTTTCCAAAGATCTTGTAGCAAGTGCACCATGACCTATATCTCTACGGCTTGGTCCCCCAAGTCGTCTGCATTCTCCAACAGAAAATGGTGGGAAATTATAATGAAGCATAAACTGTCTTTCTTCATTTCCGCTTAGGGTTTCTACCCTTTGTTTATCAGGCCCTGAACCTAGAGTTAAAATACTTAATACTTGTGTTTCACCTCTGGTAAAAAGAGCACTTCCATGGGGTCTTGGTAAAATTTTTGTTTCACATGTAATATTCCTGATTTCATCAAAATCTCTTCCATCAATTCTTTTATTTTCTTTAAGAACTATTTCTCTTGAAATCTTTTTTACAAGATCATCAAATAAAGAGATTATTTCTTTTTCTTTTTGAATAAAATCTTCTCCCAGGCTATCAATTAATTCTTGTTTTAAATTTGCAAGAGCTTTACCACGCTCCATTTTTTCTTTTATTTGAATAACTTTATAAATTTTATCTTTTCCAAGTTCTTTGATTTTATTAAAAAGCTCTTCATCAATTTTATTTGGCACAAACTTTTTTTTCTGTTTTCCCAGGATTTTTTTTAACTCCTGCTGAAGTTCAATAATAGGCTCCATTGCTTTGTGTCCAAAAAAAATTGCATCAATAATTTCCTTTTCAGAAGCAACATCAGCTCCACCCTCAACCATGGTAACCCCTGTTTTTGAGCCAGCAATAATTAAATCAATATCACTTTTTTCCATTTGTTCCAGTGTTGGATTAGCAATAAATTCACCTTCTATTCTTCCTACTCTTATGCCTGAAATAGGACCTGCAAACGGGATATCTGATATTTCAAGAGCAGCTGATGCACCAACTATTGCAAGTATATCAGGCTCATTCTCTTTATCTCTGGAAAGTACTGTTGCGATTACTTGAACTTCATGGGAATATCCTTTTTCAAAAATCGGTCTGATAGATCTATCAATAAGGCGGCATGTAAGTGTCTCTTTTTCACTGGGTCTTCCTATTTCTCTTCTAAAATAGTTTCCCGGGATTCTTCCTGCAGCATATATCTTTTCCTGATATTCAACTGTAAGAGGTAAAAAAGAAAGATTTTCCTTTGGCTCTTTTGATGAAACAACTGTAACAAGAACTATTGTATCTTCATATTGTACAATAACAGAACCTGAAGCTTGTTTTGCAATTTTCCCAGCCCTAATACTAAACTTTTTGCCGTTAATCTCTGTTTTAAATACTTGTTCTTCCATAAATAACTCCTATATAGCTTTTACCAAAAAGCTAAAAGCATATTACACAAAAACAAACTCACATATACAATATCAATATTATTTTTGATATTGTATATGTGAGTTTGTTTTAAAAATTAAACGCGAATAGAACATTTTTTTTAAAAAAACTGTTTTGTTTTAAAAATAGATTCTAATTTATATTTTTAAATAAGAATAGATTTTTATCTTTTTATTGCAGCATATTAAACTAGCAGAATCTATCTAAAATTAATAATGTTTATTTTTTATTTTCTTAATCCAAGTTTTTCTATTAAAGAGCGATATCTATTAATATCTTTTTTCTTAAGATAATCAAGAAGACTGCGCCTTCTTCCTACAAGGATAAGAAGACCTCGTCTTGAATGATGATCTTTTTTGTGTATTTTAACATGTGCAGTAAGATAATTTATGCGATATGTTAAAATAGCTACTTGTACTTCAGGTGAACCAGTATCTGAATCATGGCATTTAAAATTTTCAATCATCTCATGTTTATTTTCAGCTTGTAAAACCAATTTTCGTGCTCCTTTTTCTGGAATATATATTATTTTTTATAAAATGATTTTCCAATATTCCATTCAGAAAATCAATCTTCTAAGTTTTTTAACAGTTAACCTAGCAAAACGCAACAGTAATTAAATCTTCCATGCTGCTTATCAAATTCTAGTACAGCAATAAGCTCTTTTTTTATATTAACTATTCCAATAAAAGATTTTTCACTTTCTTTAGGGATTTTAATATCATTATTTAATTTTATTTTCCTTCCAAACTTAATTTTTTCAACAAGATTTTCATTGGCATAAACCATTGGCATAAATCTAAGAATATCTGTCATGGAAATAATATGTTCTCGGGCTTTTTTTGCATTCATTTTTTCAAGGGTATTAAGTGTAAGAGCATTAGTAACGGAAAAATTGTTTAAATTAGTACGCCGAAGAGAAGATAAATGGCCTCCGCATCCAAGTTTTTTCCCAATATCTTTTGCAAGACTTCTTATATATGTTCCTGAAGAACAATGAACATGAATTTTAATAAAAGGCATATTTGTCTTAATTAAATTAATACTAAATATTTGAATATCTCTTGGGGGTTTTTTTATTGCTTTGCCTTGTCTTGCAAGACGATAAAGAGGCTGTCCATTATGTTTTAAAGCAGAATATATAGGAGGTTCTTGAAGTTGATGTCCAATAAAATTATTTAAAGTATCAACAATTTTTTTTTGTGAAACACTTTTTATTTGAATTTTAGAAGATTTTTTTACAATTTTACCTGTTAAATCAAGTGTGTCAGTCTCAATACCAAGATGTATTACAGCTGTATATTCTTTTGTTCCACCAAGAAAAAACCTAGATATTTTTGTACCCTTATTTATTCCACATAAAAGTAATCCTGTAGCAAATGGGTCAAGAGTTCCTGTATGACCAATTTTTTTTATATTCCATTTTTTTTTTATTCTATCAACAACTTTTGCAGATGATATTCCTTCTGGTTTATCAATAGCAATAAAACCGTGTTTCACATTGAGCCCTTTTCTAAATGTTACATATTCAAAGATTTGACATTATTATTAATCATGATTTTTTGATATTGATTTAAGAAGAGAATCTATTTTTAGCCCATGCTCAAAAGAAGTATCATGTATAAATTTTAATTCAGGCATATAGCGCAGTCCCAAAGTTGAAGCAATACTCTTTTTAATAAATCCATGGGAACTGTCAAATCCATGTTTCACAGCCTCAAGCTTTTGTTTATCTCCAAAAATTGAAAAATATACATAGGCAACTCTAAGATCTGAAGTTACTTTAACACTACTTATTGTAGCCATTTTAATCCTTGGATCTTTAATTTTTTTTATTAATAAATCTGTAAGAGCTATTTGAATTTTTATACCAACTCTATCTGCCCTTAAATAAGGTTTCATTCTTTAGACTACTCCATAATAGATTCTTTTATCTCTTCAGTTTTATAACATTCAATAATATCACCAATTTTAATATCATTATATTTTTGAATACTTAGGCCGCACTCATAATTCTGTGTAACTTCTTTAACATCATCTTTAAATCTTCTTAAAGAGATTAAAATACTATCGCACTTTATAACTCCATTTCTAATCAAGCGTATTTTCTCGCCCCTTGTAACCTTACCATCTAATATAAAAGAACCTGCAATTGTCCCCTTATTAGGAACAACAAAAATATCACGAACTTCCGCAGTCCCAATGATAATTTCATGAAATACAGCAGGAATAAGTCCTTTAATTGCTATTTTAATATCATTTATTAAATTATAAATAATATCATAAAAACGCATATCAACATTTTCTTTTTTTACCATTTCACGAATCTTTAATGAGGGACGAACATTAAATCCAATAATTATTGCATTGGATACAGCAGCAAGAGATACATCAGATTCATTAATAGTACCTGTTCCTGAATGAATAATTTTTATGTCAACTTTTTCCTTGGCAAGTTTTATTAAAGATTCATTAATAGCTTCAATAGAGCCATGCACATCAGCTTTAATAATTAGTTTAAGCTCTTCAATTTGCTCAGCCCCCATGTTTGCAAAAAGTTTTTCAAGGTTTGCACGACTTTTTTTACTAAGCTCCTTTGCTCTACTTTTCTGTGTTCGATGTTCGCTTATCTGTTTCGCATTTTTCTCAGAAGCAAGTATTACAAATTCATCCCCAGCTTCTGGCACTCCAGTTAAACCTACTATTTCTACAGGAAACCCTGGTTTAATATTATTAACATTTTTGCCCATATCATCAATTATCATACGAATTTTTCCTGAATGAAGTCCACATACAATAGGTTGTCCTATCTTAAGAGTGCCCTGTCTTACAAGAATAGTTGCAACAGGACCTCTACCTGAATCAAGACGAGATTCAATAACATGCCCAGAAGCAAATTTTTCAGGATTAGCCTTTAGTTCAAGAACTTCAGCTTGGAGAAGTATAGATTCAAGGAGTTCATTAATTCCAGTTTCAGCTTTTGCTGAAACTTTTGCAAAAATAACATCTCCCCCCCAATCTTCGGAAACAAGATCATGATCTGCAAGTTCACGTATAATTTTATCAGGGTCTGCCCCGGGCTTATCCATTTTATTTATAGCTACAAGAACTGGAACATTTGCAGCTTTAGAATGATTTATTGCTTCAATTGTTTGCGGCATAACCCCGTCATCTGCAGCAACTACAAGAACAACCATGTCTGTTATTTGGGCACCTCTATACCTCATAGAAGTAAAAGCAGCATGGCCTGGAGTATCAAGAAATGTAATTATACCATTTGGAGTTTCAACGCTATACGCTCCAATATGTTGTGTAATCCCTCCTGCCTCACCCGTTGTTATTTTTGATTTTCTAATTATATCAAGAAGAGAGGTTTTCCCATGATCAACATGTCCCATTATTGTAACAACAGGAGGTCTTGTTCTGAGTTTGTTAGGATCAATTTTTTTTTCTTGAGCTTTAATTAATATATCCTCTTCAGAAGATGCTTTTTCAATCTCATAGTCAAATTCTGTGGCAACAAGAAATGCAGTATCAAAATCAATTGTTTGATTTATTGTAACCATAACACCCATGCTCATAAGTTTCTGAAGCATTTCATTTGCCTTGATTCCCATTTTTTTAGCAAGTTTTGCAAGTTCAATAGTTTCATCTATTTTTATACGTCTTTTTATTGCCTTGGGAATTGTAATCTGAGTTTTTTGAATATTATTTTTTTTCTTTAGTTTGGAATCTTTTCTACGCTTTTTTTTACCTCCACGACCTCTTTCATAAAGGTCTTTGCCTTCAACAACAGATTTTCTTTTCTTTCTTTTCTTTTTTGTAACAGTAATTTCAGGTGATTGTTCTGTTCGCTCCTGTTTTTTCTTTTCTGTTTTTCCTTTCTTTTTTTTAAAATCATTAGCATTATCATTTGAAGCTGTCGTTTGAAGTGGAATTTCTATAGAAGAATTATAAGAAGAAACTGGTGAGGGAAGCTCTGATTTTTTAATAATTTTGTTTTTCTGAGATTGTTTTTCTTGTTTTTTTAAAGGAACAATAGAAGGCTCTGCAAGCTGAATAATTTTGGCAGGTATTGTTTTTTCTTTTTTATCTTTAGCTTTATCAGAACTTGTTTTTTTAGTTTTTATTTTTTTCTCTTGATCAACCTTTCCCTCTTGTTTTTTTTCTGATTTTCCCCTGGATTTTTTCTTTAAAGAAGGGTTTGTTATTTTTTCATCACTGCTTTTAATATCTATAACATTTGTTTCTAAAGTTATCTTAATTTCCTTTTTAGTATCCTTTTGGATTTCTATTTTTTTCTCTTTCTCTTTAGCTTTAATATCTTTAATTCGATTTAATTTTTACCTCATCTTGTTTATTTTTTTTACCAAACATTTTTTGTTTAATCTTGTCAACAATATCTTCTTCTAGAGAGCTCATATGGCTTTTTGCTGCTATTTTCATATCCTTAAGCTTTTTTAAAAAGGCTTTATTTGTTAAATTCAGCTTTTTAGCCAGCTCATATACTCTAATCTTTGCCATTAAATCCCCCAAATTTTGATGATATCGCAAATTTTTTTCATCTACTATCCCTTTCCCTTGTATATGAAATTATTTACATAGCCATCTGATATCTTAAATTTAAACTTTTTACAATTATATCAAATCATCTATTTTTTTATCATCAGATAAATAACTATCTGAAATAACTGCATCTTGATTATTATTTATGAAATCCCTAGCATCTTGTATCAGTTTTTCAACATCTACTTTAAAAGAATCTGCAATTAAATTAATATCCTCAAACGCAGCCTCTGAAATATCTTTTAAAGAGCAAAAACCATTTTGGTACAAGATTTGAGCAAAATCAAGTTTAACACTTGGCAGGGACATCAAAGATTCATATCCTTGTTTTAGTTCCCCAGTTTGTAAGCTTGCTGGCAAGTCGTACATTTTGTCCTTTTTTTCCAATAGCAATAGAAAGATAATCATTGGGAACAACAACTTCCATATTTTTGTTATCTTCGTCAATTATAACTCTTGAGATTTCGGCAGGAGCAAGAGCGTTACAGACAAACTTTGCAATATCAGGATCCCATGTAATAATATCAATTTTTTCGCCTTTTAGCTCCTGGACAATATTTTGGACGCGATTACCTTTCATACCAACGCAGGCACCAACTGGATCTACATCAGAATCTTTTGAACTTACAGCAATTTTTGAGCGTATGCCAGGTTCCCTTGCAACGCCTTTAATACTTACAATAGTCTCAGAGATTTCAGGTACTTCAATAATAAAAAGTTTTGCAACAAATTCAGGATGTATTCTGGAAAGAATAATCTGGGCACCCCGCGTTTCTTCAAGAACATCAAGAATATATGCTTTTATACGATCTCCTCTTCTGTAATTCTCCTTTGGCAGCTGTTCTTTAGATGTGAGGATGGCTTCAGCTTGTCCCAAGCTAACTATAATATTACCTCGATCTATTCTTTGGACTATTCCATTTATAATTTCGCCTTTTCTATGTATAAAATTTTCATAGACTGCATTTCTTTCAGCTTCTTTCATTTTTTGAATAATTACTTGTTTTGCAAATTGAGCAGCAATTCTACCAAAATCTGCTGTATCCATTTTTATTCCAAGACTGTCTCCTATTTCACAGTCAGGATCATATTTCATACTTTTTTCAATGGTTAATTCAATTAGAGGATCTTCAATTTTTTCAACAACCTTCTTAAATTGAAAAACTTCTATTTCTCCTGTTTTTTCATTATAGTGCACTTCAACATCAGCTCTATTTCCTAATTTTTTTTTTGCAGCTAATTCAACAGCTTCTTTAAGGGTATTAATAAGCACTCCTATATCTATATCTTTGTCACGACTTATTTGCTCAATAACTCTTTTTACATCTGTAATAAACATCACTATTCTCCATATGTAATGTATTAATTTTTTTTATTTTTATGCTTGTTAAGCAAGCCTTGCCTTATTAATCAGTTCCATTTTAAAAGAATAAGTCTTTTTGTTTATACCAAGCTCAACAACTCCTTTTTTAATCCCATTAAGAATTCCTTTAAATCGTTTTTGGCCGTTAACAAACTTGGAAGTTTCAATTTGTACTATATGACCTTTGAATTTTTCAAAATCTGATTCTTTTTTTAATGGTCTGCTAGGCCCTGGAGAAGATATTTCAAGCCTGTATGATTCCAATTCCTCCATTTGCACATCAATAAGATCTCCTAACTGCCTATTAATATTAACACAATCATTTATTGTAACACCCTTTGGCGTATCAATAGAAATTCTTATAATCATCTTTTTTTGATCAAAAAAACACTTGGTATCAACAAGCTCAATATTTTCTGATTGACATAAAGGCATGGCTATTTTTTCAATTTTTTCAGCAATAATATCTTTGTTATATTTTTTCTTTTTAATCATTTTTAAAATAAAAAAACGGGCAAATGCCCGCTCTATGATGTACAAAATAAATTTTTTCATCATATTAATAAAAAATCCCTCGTATAATCTTCTCCAAAAAATATTTGGAGTGGGTAACGAGGTTCGAACTCGCGACATCAAGCTTGGGAAGCTTGTATTCTACCAACTGAGTTATACCCACAGACATCGACCTAAAAAAATACTGTAAAAAATTATTATTGTCAATACAAACCTTGAAACCTGTGTTAGTTAAATGAACATGTCCCCAGAGTTTTGCATAATGCTCTTATAATATACAAGCAGACTGTGAAATAATTAATTTCCCAGTCATGGTTATATTTTAACTGCTTTTTTATAATTATTTCACAACCTGACTCTATATTTTAAACAACTGGCCTTGGCAATACTTTTGCTCTTTCAGCAATTTCAGGAACCATATGCTCCCATTCAATTGCCATCATGTGAACACCTGCTACTCCTTTCATTTCTTTAAATTCTTCAACTTGCTCAAGAGCAAACTTAATGCCTTCTTCTGCTTGATTCTTTTTATCAACTCCTTTAAGACGCTTAATTATAGAAGCAGGAATATCCATGCCAGGTACAAATTTTGACATAAAATTTGCCATTCCTGCGTTTTTCATGGGGGTCACGCCTGCTAAAATATAACATTTTTTATGGAGCCCCATATCTACAGCTTTTTTCATAAAGTCCCGGAATTTATCCATGTTAAAAATACACTGGGTCTGGATAAAATCAGCTCCAGCTTCTATTTTATTAGCAAGCCTATATACTCTGTATTCATAGGGATCTGCAAATGGATTGCAAGCAGCCCCAATAAACATCTTCGGAGCTACATCAATATCTTCATCATTCATAAACTTTTCTTCATCCCGCATTTTTTTTACCAAAGCAATAAGTTGCATGGAATCAATATCATGAACATTTTTTGCCTGAGGATTATTACCAAAGGTCTGATGATCCCCTGAAAGGCAAAGCATATTTCTAATACCTAGTGCATAGGCACCAAGTATATCACTCATAATTGCCAGACGATTTCGATCTCTTGTAACCATTTGAAAATTTGGTTCAAGTCCTTCATCAATCATTAATTTTGATGCAGCAAGGGAAGACATTCTTACAACAGCGGTTTGATTATCTGTCACATTAACGGCATCTACATTACCTTTTAAATATTGAAATTTTTCTTTAAGATGCTCTACATCAGCACCCTTTGGTGGTCCGCATTCTCCTGTAAATGCAAAATGACCAGCTTTTAAAACCTTTTCAAGATTACTTCCTGATTTGAGATCACTCATTTTGGCTCTCTCCTTTATTTTTTATATATTCCCCTGAACCAATTCTTCCCTAATGCTTCTTCTAGGTCCTCCATCTCTTGCTGTTCTCCAGTTTTTCAGCCCTTTTACACCTATGAGATCTTCAAGCTGTCCAGCTTTTATTTTCTTTTGAACAATGGTATCCCAGATACAAACAGTATCTTTATTTATTTCACAAACACCATCAGATGATCCACCACATGGACCATTCATAAGACTTTTTGCACATCTTGCAATTGGACATAAACCTGCAAAATCATGAATAGCACATGACCCACATCCTGCACATCGTTCTTCCCATACTCCATGCTCAGTAGCACCACCAAAAAAAGTAGTATTAAGACCCGGATATATTATCTTTTCCTTATACATTTCAGATAAAAACTGAGGCCCAACGCCACAGGCAAGAGAGATTACTGCTTCATAATCATTTATAATATCACTGATTTCTGCCACATATTCGTTATCACACTGTCTTTCTAAAACTTTAATATCAATGTCAATGTCGTTTCCTTGTTTTTTTCTGGCAATTTTCATTATAGACGCCAGTATTTCAACTTCCTTTAACCCTCCGACATTACAGACAGTAACGCACCCTTTGCATCCAACGATGAGAATTTTTTTATTGTCTTTCACCATCGCCAATATTTCTTTAAGAGACTTTTGATCTGCTACTATCATAATTTACCTCTCTAATTATGATGGTGTTGTAAAAGCTCTCCATCTACTTCAATCTAATATTTTTTCAATACTTTAGAGTAGTACATGTACATCCCTTATTCTTGAAAAAATACTATATCTTGTATATAAAGCTTTTAACCTATCCATCTTTTTCACTAAAATTGATTTTTTGCAGAATTATCAATTAGTTATTTTAAGTTTAATTTTATGCTGCATGATTTTTTTTTATAGGAGTTGGTCCCAACTCCTTAATTTTGTCCACCATCTCATTGGCAATCTCAGCAAATCTTGCTCCTTGGGCAGAAGACAGATTAAACATTTGCACTCGTTCCGGCTCAATGCCAACTTCTGCTAATGTTTTTTTAACATATTCTACCTTTTTTTTTGCCTTAATATTACCT
This sequence comes from Desulfobacteraceae bacterium 4572_130, assembly GCA_002084425.1. GTDB lineage: Bacteria > Desulfobacterota > Desulfobacteria > Desulfobacterales > Desulfobacteraceae > 4572-130. Next base: position 45,637 of record NBLN01000012.1, read on the forward strand.
TTTATATAATGGCATTCACCTTCAAGACATCCTGCAACATATACCCCGTCTGCTCCATCTTCTATGGCATTTAATAGATGAAGGATGTCCACCCTTCCCGTGCATGGCACTTGAATTATTTTAATGTCAGCAGGATAGGAAAGTCTCATGGAACCTGCCAGGTCCCCAGCTGCATAAGCTCAATATTGACAACAAAATGCAATTATTCTGGGTTCAAATTCTTGGGTCATCATTAACCTCCGTTAATCAAAGCTGATGGCATTATAAAATTTTTCCATATACTTTTTTAGTATTATTTCAAAACTTTGACATACTATAATTTTAGAAGTTTAAAAATTAAGATATAAACAGAAAAATACAAAATTATAAAAAATGCCATATCTTTAAAAATACTATAGTTTGTATATAAAGTTTTTTACCCAGCCATCTATATTTTTAATTTTATAGTTATAATAATATTATGCTTCTTTAAAAAGTGCGTCAGTTTTTGCCATAATCTGCTTATCTGTAAAATGATTAAGTGCAATTGCCTTGCCTGGACATTCTGAAACGCAAGCACCACATCCATGACACTCAGATGCATCAATTTGTGCATATCCCTCAGAATGTATATATGGAATTTCATAGGGACAAGTTCGAACACATGTCAGGCACACCGCACATTTTTCCGGAGTAACCTCTGCTACTACACCGCCTACCATTAAAGAATCTCTTGCAAGAATAGTCATAGCTCTTGCAACAGATGCCCTTGCTTGGGCAATACTTTCTTCCAGAGGCTTAGGATAATGTGCAAGTCCTGCTACAAATAATCCATCTGATGCAAAATCTACAGGTCTAAGCTTTGCATGAGCCTCCACTAGAAAACCTTCATTATTTGTAGGCACTTTAAATTTTTCAAAAAGATTCTTATTATCTCCCGGAACAATACCTGATGCCAATATTACAAGATCAGGATGAATAGTTATTGGTATTTGAAGAACATGGTCAGTAATAGACAACTCAAGTTCCTTGTTGGAATCTTCCCTTAATGTCGGCATTTTTTCCAAATCATACCGAATAAAAAGAATACCTAATTCCCGTGCTTTTTTATAAAGGTCTTCCCTAAATCCATATGACCTGATATCTCGATAAAGTATATAAACTCTTTTTCGTTGATCTATATTTTTAAGGGAAATAGCATTTTTCAGACTATGGGTACAACAGACCTTGCTGCAAAAAGGATTTTCATTGTTTCTAGATCCAACGCATTGGATAAAAACAACTGTATTTGCATTTTTAATACGCTCATCTTTGTTGCGTAAATTAGCATCCATATCCAAATGGGTTAATACATCTGGATGGTCTCCATAAAGGTATTCCTGAGGTTTGTACTCTATTCCTCCTGTGGCAAGAATAACTGCACCATGTTCAATTGTTGTTTGTTTTTCATTTTTATTGTGTTTAACAGTTGTAACAAAATTACCCAAGGAGCCTGTAAAAAAATTAACTTGAGAATCAAGGTATAAATTAATTAATTTGCTGTTATTAATTTCTGTAATAAGATTTTCAAGATAACTTTGTATTTCTTCTCCTTTCCATGTGGTATTTAATTTTCTTGCAATCCCGCCAAGCATTGAAGTTTTTTCTATTAAATAAACATTAACTCCTTGGTTTGCAGCATTGATTGCAGCTTCCATACCTGCTGCACCACCGCCTACCACAAGAACAGATTTTTTAATATTTATACTAACTTGATGCAATGGTTCCACAAATGCAGCTTTTGCTACAGCCATACGAACCAGATCTTTTGCTTTTTGAGTTGCTTTTTCAGGTTCCTGCATATGTACCCAGGTATTTTGATCCCTTATATTTGCCATTTCAAACAAATATTTGTTTAAGCCTGCATCCCTTATTGTTTCTTGGAATAAAGGTTCATGAGTTCGCGGTGAACAAGATGCTACAACTACACGATTAAGTTTTTGTTCCTTAATCACCTCTTTCATATGATCTTGTGAATCTTGTGAACAGGTAAAAAGATTGTCTTCCACATGAACAACAAAGGGAAGTGTTGCCGAATAATCTCTTACTGCCGGTACATCAGCAATGCCGCCTATATTGATACCGCAATTACAAACAAATACCCCAATTCTAGGTTTTTGACCTGAAAAATCACTCTCAGGCGGCAGTTCTTTAGTTTTTGTTTGGGTCCATCTGCCTTCTTTTAATGCCATAGATGCTGTAGCAGCAGCAGCTGATGCCTCCATAACAGAAGAAGGAATATCCTTTGGTTCCTGAAATGTTCCGCAAACATATACCCCTTTTTTAGTAGTACATACAGGAGAAAGGTTATTAGTTTGTGCAAACCCGTGATTGTTAAGTTCAATTCCCATTTTATCTGCAAGAATCTTTGCATCTTTATTAGGTGCAAGTCCAATAGATAAAACTACCATATCAAAAATTTCTTCAACCATACTTCCTGCCTCACTGGAGTAAACAATTCTATATGTATCTCCAGGTTCAGGAAAAACAGAATGAATTCTTGAGCGAATACACCTAACTCCATTGTCATCTTGGGCTCGTATATTATATTTATCAAATTCCTTTCCATGGGTTCTCATATCCATAAAAAAGATAGCAGTGTCCAGATTATTACCACTATGTTCCTTTGCAATAACTGCCTGTTTATTGGCATACATACAGCAAACACCAGAACAATAGGCATGATCTCCTTTATTGATATCTCTTGAACCTACACATTGGAGCCAGGCAATTTTTTTGGGTTCAACATTATCAGATGGTCGAACCAAATGTCCGGCATAGGGTCCTGATGCAGACAGAATTCTTTCAAATTCAATACTAGTCATTACATTAGGGCTGTGACCATAACAATAACTTGTCATTTTAGAGGGTTCAAAGGCAGTAAATCCAGGAGAAAGAATAATAGCACCAACTTCAACATCATATTCTTTTGCCTGCATGGAATGGTCTATGGCATTGGCAAGGCAGGCATCCATACATTGCATACATTCAGAGCAATATCCGCAGTTAAGACATCTTTCAGCTTCTTTTTTACCTTGGTCTTCCTTATAGCCCAATTCTACTTCATTAAAATTACCAGTTCTTTTTTCTATTGCAAGTTCTGGCATTTTATATCTGTTTTCTGGTATCATATTTTTAGGCACAGATCTTAATTCTGGATTTTCAATAATTCGGGCTTGTCGTCCCTTTTCCATATCAAGTCCCTGAATATATCGATAAATAGATTCAGCAGCCTCCATACCTGCAGCAATAGCACTAATAGCAATACTTGGACCTGTTTGAACATCACCTCCTGCAAAAACTCCTTTTTTATCAGTAGCAAAAGTAACAGGGTTAATCTCTGTGGTATTCCATTTAGTAATTTTAATATCTGCAAGTTTTTCAAGTGATGAAAGATCCGGGCGCTGACCAATCGCAGGAATAAGCTGATCAATTTCAATATCATATTCACTTCCTGGTATTGGAACAGGGCGTCTTCTTCCAGATTTGTCTGGTTCACCAAGCTCCATTTTTATAAGTTTTAATGCTTTGACCCTGCCATTTTCTCCAATCACTTTTTCCGGGGCAGTAAGATAGACAATATTTGTACCTTCAACTTCAGCAGCACATATTTCCTCTTCCCATGCTGGCATTTCTTTTCGAGTTCTGCGGTACAAAATAGTAACTTCATTAGCACCCAGTCGAAGAGCAGACCTTGCTACATCAATTGCTACATTTCCACCACCAATAATCCCGACTTTTTTACCGACTTTAGTTTTACCTGTTAAATTAAGTTCTCGCAGGAAATCGACTCCCTGGTGAACACCTTTAAGGTCTTCTCCAGAAATGCCAAGTTTAATACCTTTATGAGCACCAAGTCCTAGAAAAACCGCATCAAAACCATCAGCCATAAGACTGTCCACAGTAAAATTTTTCCCAAGACAAGAATTTAGTTTAAGTTCAACACCCAGATTAGTAATAACCTCTATATCCTTATCAAGAATTTCTCCCGGCAAACGATGATCAGGAATACCAACTCTTAACATACCCCCTGCTTCTGGTAATGCTTCAAATATAGTTGAGTCCACTCCTTTTTTTGCCAGATGATACCCAGCTGAAAGACCAGCTGGACCAGAGCCGATAATAGCCACTTTTTTACCAATCTTTTCTGCACATTTGATTTTTACCTTTCTTGGGTCAAAACTATCTGCTGCAAGGCGTTTTAAATCTCTAATAGCAACTGGTTCATCCACCTGGCATCTTTGGCAGGCATTTTCACATTCATGGGGACATACTCTGCCAAGGACTCCAGGCAAGGGAAGTTGTTCCATGATAATTTCCAGAGATTCCTTATACTTACCCTGCTTAACCATCTGAACATATCCCTGAACATTCAATCCTGCGGGACATGTTACACCACATGGAGCCTTATCTTTTTTTTCTAAAGCATAGCTTGATGGCATAGCTTGAGGATACAATTTAAATGCAGCTTTTCTGTTCTGAAGATTTTCATCAAACTGATTGGGAAGTTCAACCGGACAAATATTGGAACATTCTCCGCAGGCTGTACATTTTTCCATATCAATAAATCTTGGCTGTTCCTTTAATTTTACAGTAAAATCCCCTTCAACGCCGATAACTTCCTCAATTTGAGTCATTGTTAAAAGTTTTATATTTAGATGTCTGCCCGCTTCCACCAATTTTGGAGAGATAATACACATGGAGCAGTCATTAGTAGGAAAGGTTTTATCAAGCTGGGCCATTGTTCCACCAATTGCTGTATTTTTATCTACTAGATATACAAAATATCCTGAATCTGCTAGATCTAGGGATGACTGAATACCTGCAATACCGGCACCAACTACCATTACTGAGCCTTTACCTTTTTTGGTCATTTAGCTCCCTCCTTTTTATAGTCCTACTTCAGCCAGATCCGGCCCAAGATAGGTTCGTTCAGTTTCATTAAGCACACCCATGGCAAGTGCTATAATTGTCCATAAATGTACCACATGGTATTTACTGCCATAATGATGCCCAATGTCTTCAATTTGTCCATGGCAGTTATGACAAGGAGCAATTACATAACTGGCACCTGTTGCCATAATCTGATTTAATTTTATTTTTCCATAGGCTCTTCTCTGGTCAGGAAAACCTGCTTGCAAAGCACCACCACCACCACCACAACAATAATTATTATCTCTATTAGGTATGGTATCAATAAAATTTTCTTCTCCTATAACTGTTTTAATAACAAATCTTAGGTCATCAACAATTTTATTGGTTCCGCTTTTTCTTCCAATATTGCAAGGATCCTGTATTGTAAATTTTGTTTTAAGATCTTTATTCCAGTCTGAATTAACCTTTAGTTTACCCTCTTTAATCCACTTTGCATAAAGTTCAATAATTGTTATCATTTCAAATTTGTGAGAGATATTAAATTTACGCAATCCTTCCAGGATTGCAAAATATGAGTGCCCTCACTCGGTATTGACAACATAGGGACTTTTTAGATTATTATCCACATGGTAAACAAATTCTTCAAGAATATATTTCCATCCCTCATTATCTGCCAGAAACAAACAATAATTTTCACCTGCCCACATTACAGAAGGATATGTCCAGTCAGCACCAACAGTATGAAGAATTTTCCATAGAGGTCCCATTTCTTCAGGTTCAGTTACAGGTTCTCTTGAATTTTGATTAAGAACCATATTAGCACCTTTTCTATCCACTGAAACCTGTAAATCTTCAAACCCAGGATGATCTTCCCTGATTTCTTCTGCAACATCAAGAACTGTAAACTTAAAATCCTCTTTTGCAGCTCCCATGGCACTGCCTGTTCTAATATGTTGATCACATGACCCTAGAATACCTTTAGGTCTTTTTTGTCTTGGAATACTAGCACGCAAATTAAAAATTAGTGCTGGTATATTAATTTTCATGGGACAGGCTGCCACACATCGCCCGCACATACTGCAAACCCATTTCCAATCGCTTTTTAATATTTCATCATCTAATCCCAGATTTAACATTCTAATAATTTTTCTGGGATCCATATCAAGTAATTCCGAGGCTGGGCACCCTCCAGTACATGTCCCACATGTCAAGCAAAGATCAAAATTTGCATCTGGTACCTTTGCAAGAACTTCATCTTTAAATTCAATGTCAAGTTCATCAATCTTAATTGCCTCTGCCATTTTAAAATTCTCCCTTATCTTAATTTGGCTGCATTCAGATACTGCACCAGATTATCAACACCCCCAATAGTAATAATATGAACTCCCTGGCAGATATCTTTTAGGTTGTTTACAGTATCGGCAAAAAGCTCCATACTTGCCTTTTCTTTATTAGGTGCTTTCATTAATTTTTGGATTACCCATTCAGGTACAAGTCCAGATTTAAAATGGCGGTTTAAAAATTTGCCCATGCCTGCTGTCCTTAAAATCATAACTTCAGCAATAACAGGGATTTTAAAAGGTTGAACCTGTTTCATAAATCTGGCAAATTGGTCAACATCAAAAATGGGTGTAGTTAAAAAATATCCTGCACCTACATTCATCATATCTTCCATTTCTTCCATGCCCCGCTTTGGCATATTTTTCCCCCAGGGTGTTTCAACTCCAGAGCCAAGAATAAATTCAACTTTTTTATCCAGTTCTTTTCCTTCTAATGTAACTCCTTGTTTTAAGTGGTCCAAAACTGATCCCAATTTTCCAGAATCAACGTGAAAGAACATTGATTCCTGAAGAGTATCCCCTGAAATCCTATAATCTTCTGTAAATACAAGAAGATTTTCAACGCCGGTCTCATGGGCAAGTGTTAGATCTTTTTGTAATTGATATCTATTTTTATCCCTTGTAGTTGTTTGATAAATGGCATTTAAATTATTTTGTTTTAAAAGATCACAAGTTTTAATAGTATCACTTACAACACCTTCAAGTTCCATTTCCGAGACAGACACACCATCCACACGCCCTTTTACTCTACTAAGGCTTTTAACAAGTACCTCTGGTTCTTCATCACCCAGAGGAACCTGTACTTCAGATGTTACAACAAATCTCTTTTTTTCCAAAGATTCCTTTAAATTCATAATCTGCCTCCTTTTTTATTTTAGTCCGAGTAATTTTGCCACTTCTTCTTTGAGCTGGGGCAGGGGCAATGGTTTTGACAAACAGATATCTGCACCATTTTTTTTCATTTGTGCAAATTTATCATCATCCAAGTATGCAGATAATACAATAATTTTTATATCCTTTGTTTTTTCATTAGTCTTAATTTTTTTGCAAACTTCATATCCTTTAATATCTGGCATCATAATATCAAGAATTAAAAGATCAGGATGAAAATGATTGACCTGAAGACCTGCTTCAAAACCATCTGAGGCTGAAACAACTTCATAATCAAATTCATCTTCTTCTAGAGCCTGTACAATTGACTCAACAATGATCATATCATCATCTACAACTAGAATTTTTTTCTTGTCTCCTTTATTTTTTTCTTGGGGAATGGGAATTCCCTGAGTTTGCATAAATGCTTCAAGATCAGACTTTTTTATCCTGCGATGCCCACCAACAGTCCGATAGGCTTTAATATGATTTGCCTCCACCCAGTTAATAATAGTTTTAGACGAAACATTACAATATTTACTTGCGGTGAATACAGTTAGTGTGTCTTCCATAACACCCCCTTAATTTAAGGTTTGTATAATTTTAGTTATTATAGTTATTTTATGTAATTCTATTTGTCAAGTAATAAAAAATAAGTATAATAAGTATAATAAGTATATTTTAAAGGTTTCCAAAATAAGAAGACCCAGGTATTAATATTTTCAGGATATTTTGTTTAGTTTTACAAAAGTTTGATAACTGACTTGTTTTAAAAAAAATAGAATAAAAACAAGCTATAAAATTTATTCTTGCAGGGTTTATAATAATATGTTTTTTAATAGTATGTTAAATTTATTGAATATAGGGAGCTTAAAATAATAAGAAAATGGCGGATTTTTCCCAAAAAATTTCCTTTGTTGTAATTGTTGTTATGTCAATTCTTCTTTTTTTTCTGATTTTAAAGAGTGAAAATGGATTAATGGATTTCTTTGATTTAAAATCTGAAATTAAAATAATTGAAACAAAAAATAATCAACTCAAGGAAAAAAATATTGAACTTGCAAGAAAAATAGAAAGACTTAAACATGACATGAAATATATTGAACATATTGCAAGGCATGAACTTGGAATGGCAGCAGATGATGAATTAGTTATTAGACCTAAAATAGAAAAAAAACAAAATGACTAAAATAAAAAATAAATATTATACTGTTGAGCTTGCAAAGCTCTATGAAAAACAAGGATATTTTAAACAGGCAATTACATGTTATTCAGCTGTTTTTAAAAAAGACAAAAAAAACAAAACTCTTTTTAATAATATAAAAAGGCTGGAAATTTTAATTAAAAAAAATGAAAAATCCTGTATGGAAAGAAAACTTAAAAAACTTTTTAAAGAATGGATAGAACTTCTTTTTTTAGAAAAAAGAACTAAAAACTTAAAAAACAACTCTTCACAAATATCCTGCCAACCTAGCCAATATAGCCAACATGGCCGACCTAAAAAGTTCTAATAGTCTTTATTCTATCTAGAATACTTGGATGTGAATAATTTAAAAACACATAAAAATCATGGGGAAATAAATTTGATAGATTATGTGCAGAAAGTTTTTTTAATGCATTTATTATATCTTTTTTATTTTCTATTGTCTGCACTGCAAATTTATCAGCTTCATATTCATCTTTTCTGGAAATAATTTTCATTATTATGGATATAAAAAAATCTATTGAAGAATAAATTATACTGAAAAATATTAATCCTGCATAAATTGATTTTTGTTCCATAAAAAAAGCATCAAAAAGCCCTTGATAGGAAATAAATAAAGACATTAGAAAAAATATCAATCCCATTTGAAAAATTCCAATGACAAGTCTTTTTAAAATATGCTTTTTTTTGAAATGTCCCATTTCATGGGCAAGAATTGCAACAAGTTCGCCAATAGTATGTTTTTTTATCAAAGTATCAAACAGAACTATTCTTTTATTTTTTCCAAAACCCACAAAAAAAGCATTTGATTTTGTACTTCTTTTAGATCCATCCATTACAAAAATATTATCTAAAGAGAAATTAATTGATTTTGCATATTTAATTATGGAATTACGTAAATCACTATTTTCAAGTGGTGTAAATTTATTAAAAATGGGAAGTATCCAGTTAGGAACAATATATTGAACAGCAAAGAAAAATATTGTTGAACCAAGCCAGCACATAAGCCATGCTTGATTTCCTGCATATTCAAAAAAACAGAGTATTCCACCAAGAAAGATTACCCCTAGTATACCTGAAATTACAAAACTTTTAATTAAATCAACAGCAAAAAGAAAAGGCGTTGTTTTGTTAAACCCAAACTTTTGTTCAATAATAAAGGTTGAATAAATAACTAAAGGAAGACAGATAATTGTTTTTAATAAAACAAGTATTCCAATGTATAAAATTCCAGTTGAAATATTTCCAAAATTCCAGGCTCTGACAAGATTATCAAGAAAAGGAAAACCCTTTAAAAACCAAAAACCAAGAAATAATATAATATCAAAAATTGATGATATAACACCAAATTTAGTATATGCTTTTAAATATTTCTGAGATTTTTTATATTGGTCATGGTTGTAAATTCCAGTAAATTCTTTAGGTACAGTTTTTTTCATGTTTTTTAAATTTAAAAAATTTGCAAATACATTAATGGAAAAATCAATGATAAGAGTAGATAAAATAATTAAGATTATAATATACATAAAGCTCCTGAATTAATATTAATGCTAAGGGATTATAATTAAACTAGAATCTAGAAAAAACATGAAAATATTAGTTTATTGTTTGCATGTCTATGCTAAAGCAATCTCAGGTGATTATTTTCATGTCCATGTTTGACAGACAGTGTAATTTTTTTAAAAATACTTTTTTGAGCTTTGGGTTTCATATAAGCTTTTGTTCTTATTTTCATGCTCCAGCATTTTGTTCTCATCTCCATGCTCCAGCATTTTGTTCTCATCTCCATGCTCCAGCGTGGAGATGAGAACAATTTATCATTAACCATTAAAAATCATCTTGAAACTTAAACCTATTTTACATAAACTAATTAAATTATGAGTTATATATTTAATTTTAAAGATGCTTTATCCTATGATGAATGGTTTAAAAAGGCAAATAACAAATATGCCTTTGAACTGGAAACTAAACTGTTCCTTAACATGCTTTGTCCTGCCCCCAATCAACGACTTTTAGACATTGGATGCGGCACAGGAAACAGCCTTAAATATCTGCTGGACCATAATTTACAGCTTACCGGCATTGATCCTTCCCCTTATATGCTTGATATTGCTAGAAAAAAATTAAAAAATAAAGTTGACCTTTACAGGGGGTTTGCAGAAGATCTTCCTTTTGATGATAATTCCTTTGAATATGCAACTCTTATGACAAGTCTTGAATTTACACAAATGCCTGCCAAGGCAATTGAAGAAGCATGCAGAGTTGCCAAAGACAAAGTATTTATAGGTGTTTTAAATAAATATGCTCCCATGAATTTTATGAGAAAAATTAAAAGTTTTTTTATTTCAAACACATTTGCTAAAGCACGGCTTTTCAGTATCTGGGAATTAAAACAAATTCAATTTGCAATACTTGGAAATGTTCCAATTTCATGGAGAACAACTTATCAATTCCCATTTGTCAGGGGAAAAATTGGTTGTTATATTGAAAATCTTTTTCTTATACAAAAATCTCCTTTTGGAACCATGATAGGAATGAGCATAACTCCTGTTCCAAAATTTAAAACAAAACCTCTTTCCCTAAGAATAAAAACAAAACCTCGTTATAAACCTGCCACAGGACTTGCCATTAATGTTGATACAATTATAAAAAATAGTAATATTACAAAAGATAAATAACTTATCAGTATAAAAATTTTATTATGTATTAAATTAATCTGAACTTTTTATTTTATATTTTAACTAGAAAAACATAAAATTGTACAAAAGGGACTTTATATTTTTTCGTGCTTTTGTGTTCATTTTTTTAATCACAAAAATATTTGTTTTGTATTTTTTTGTGTTATTTCGTGTATTTCATGGTTGTAGTTTATAATTTAAAATAAATCATATATGAATTAACAGGAAAATAATGGAAACTCTTATTTACAAAAAATTAGATGATAATAAAGTAAAATGTGAAATGTGCAATCATTTTTGCGTAATTAAAAATAAAAAATCAGGAATCTGCAATGTTCGGGAAAATCAGCAGGGTATTCTTAAATCCCTTGTATATGACAAAATTATTGCAAAAAATATTGATCCTATAGAAAAAAAGCCTGTTTTTCATTTAAAACCCGGGTCCTTATCCTATTCTGTTGCAACTGTTGGATGCAATTTTAAATGCTTATTTTGCCAGAATTTTAATATTGCACAAATGCCTTTAAATAATAAGCATATTCCGGGCTTTAAAATGACTCCCAAAGAAATTGTAAATCAGGCGGTAAAAGAAAACTGCAAATCAATATCATTTACTTATACAGAACCTACAATTTATTTTGAGCTTGCCCTTGAAACAGCTAAACTTGCCAAAGACAAGGGGCTTTTTAATATATTTGTTACAAATGGTTATATGTCATCCAAAGCCCTTAAAAAAATCGCTCCTTTTCTTGATGCAGCAAATGTTGATTTAAAAGCATTTAATGAAAAATTTTACAAAGAACAGTGCAAAGCAAAACTTGAACCTGTAAAGGAAAATTTAAAATTAATGAAATCTTTAAAAATCCTTGTAGAAATAACAACTCTGCTTATTCCAGGATTAAATGATGACATTAATGAAATTAAAGCTATGGCAGATTTTATTGCAAAATCACTTGGAAAAAAAACTCCATGGCATATCAGCAGATTTTATCCTTGTTATAAATCAAGTCAAATTAATCCAACTCCAGTTAAAACTCTAAAACAAGCTTATAAAATAGGTAAAGATGCAGGACTTAGATATGTTTATACAGGCAATGTTGCAGGTCTTGAATCTGAAAATACATTTTGTCATTTTTGTAATAAAATTATTGTTAAAAGATATTCCTATGATGTGGAAAATTTTATTACAAAAAAAGGGGAGTGTCCTTATTGTAATACAAAGGTTTATGGGATTTTTTGATGGATGGGGTTGTAATTTTTTTTTATCTTTTTAGGTTCAAGACAACTTGAGCGGTTTTTTTCTAAATATTTTTAACAAAATTTTGTGTTCTATTATTAAATTTAAATTCACATTCTTTTAAATGCAAATAAAAAGT
>NBLN01000005.1 GCA_002084425.1 Desulfobacteraceae bacterium 4572_130
CAAATAAAAAAACAATAAACAGTCTTGAACAAGCAATAAATACTCAGGCAAATAAAAAAACAATAAACAGTCTTGAACAAGCAATAAATACTCAGACAAATAGTAAAGACATTAAAACAAATTTGTTAAAAGAAATTTCTGAAAATATTGATAATAAATCAAAAGCATTTTCTCTACTTAAAAATCATCCTAAACAAACTTTAAAAGTTCAACAGGACAATCAAACAACAGAGCAAAATATAGTGCTGGAAAATACAACCCCACAAAATATAAATAATAAAAATAGCTATTTATTTCAAAAAATAAAAAACAACAAAGAAATTAATTTAAACTCTCTTTTTTCATCTAAAATAGAATCTGAAAACCATATCTCTTTGCCTGTTAATGCAGCAAAAAATGTAATTAAAAAAAATTCTATGCAGAAAATTGAAAAAATAGAATCTTTTTTAGATCAAGTAAATACTAAAGTTGAAATTTTAAATCCTGATACAAAAGATATTGAATCTGTGTTTACCAAGGCAGACAAAAAAATAAATATAAAAACACTTGATTATGCAGAAAATACTAATAGCAATTTAAAAGAAACTAATATTAATGATAAAAATTTCAATGTGTTTACGGGAAAGTCTTCTGTTAAAACTTTACCGTCTTATGTCATAAAACAAGTTGGCAGAAATCTTATAAGAGCAGCAAACAATGGCACTAAAGAATTAAGCTTACAACTTAAACCTCCTGAGCTTGGTCGCCTTATAATGAAAATTGATAATACCAACAATAATATAAAAGTCAGTATTATAACAGAAAATCAAGCTGCAAAGGACATTCTTTTATCCCATTCCAGTGAATTAAGATCAGTTTTATCAAATAATGGAATTAACCTGGATCTTGATGTGGATATGGGACAGAATTTTAGACAATCAATGGCTGATGCCCGCCAACAAGCAGGTTTTAATTCTAAAAATAAAGATAACAAAAAAACAAATTTAAATATAGAAAAAGAAATGCAAAAAATAAACAAAACAGAATCTATTAATAATGATGGAACTCTTCATCTTGTTGCCTAGTAACTGCCATAAGGCAGATTTGGTTTCGTTTCCTGATTTACTGGTTTGCTGGTTTGCTGGTTTGCTTCACAACAAAACATAAAAAAATATTAAGTTAAGTATAAGTTCTTTAAAAGCTAAGGGAGAATCTATATGACGGTTACACCAACACAAAATACTGGGCTTGAGGCTTTAAGTAATTCTTATCAGGTTAAAGATACAAAAGAAGAGGATGCTTATCTTGGTAGAGATGCATTTTTAACTATGCTGGTTGCCCAGCTTGAAAATCAAGATCCCCTTAATCCCATGGAAGGTTCGGATTTTTCAGCACAGTTAGCACAGTTTTCACAACTTGAACAGCTCATTAATTTAAATGGCAGTATGGATTCCATGAAAACATCGTATGAAGAAAATTCCCAATCTGATGTTACATCATTAGTTGGCAAAGAAATAACAGCTAATGTGGATTCAATAGAAATTGTAAATGGAGCATTTATTGGAGGCGATTATAATATTTCAGAACTTTGTGAAGTTATGGTTACTATTTTTGACTCTCAGGGAAATGAAGTTCGTACTCTTTATGAAGGACAAAAAAGTATAGGATCCCATGGCATTAATTGGGATGGTAATGACAATAACGGCAATAAAGCCTTAGATGGCTCATATAAATATAGTGTAATGACAAATAATGGTTCAGGTTATGCAGAGCTTCCAATAACTGTAACAGGTAAAGTAGAAAGCATTGTTTATAGTGGTGGAAAACCATATTTTCAGGTTAAGGGATTGCTTGTTAATCCAGAATCTCTTACTCAGGTTAAAAACACATTAAAAACTGAAGAATCCTCCAGTTCAATAGTTGATTATCTTGGGAAGGATATAACCACCAGCGCACCTCTTGCACTTGTTGAAAATGGAGCTGTGCTTGGAAATGAATTTGTATTTGAACTTAATGAACAACAAACTGTAACAGTTAAAATATTTGATCCAGCAGGAAATAAAATTAAGGAAATAACTATTCCAGCACAAGATACAAAACAGGGAATTAATAAAATTAACTGGGATGGATCTGATAATTCAAATAATACAGTTTTAGATGGCATATATTCTTATTCAGTTACATCAAATTCAGAAAATGTAAAAACATCAATTTCAGATGAAGTATCAGGCATAAAATATTTAAATGGTAATCAATACCTTGTTCTAAAAAATAGCGGTGTTCTGTCTGATTTATCATCATTAACTAATGTCAATTAACAGTATTTAATATTAATTAAAAAAAATTTTATAGCATAAAATTTCTAAAAAACATAAGGAGGCAAGGCATGTCATTATCAAGTTCTTTATTTACCGGTACTAGTGGTCTGCTTAATATGAGCAGTGCCATGGAGGTAGTTGGAAATAATATTTCCAATGTAAACACTGTTGGATATAAAAAAGAACATATTTCCTTTGCTGATACTTTTAGTCAAAGTATTGGTACCCAGGGTGGTATTGCTCAAATCGGGACTGGTATGGCAGTAGGTGATGTTGCTCAAATTTTTAATCAGGGGTCTTTTGAATCTACTGGTAATATGACTGATCTTGCTATAGCAGGAAATGGTTTTTTTATGGTAAGCAAAGCAAATCAAGACATGAATTTTTACACCAGAGCAGGAAATTTTCATTTTGATAATACTGGAAAGCTTGTTAATCCTGAAAACTATATTGCACAGGGATGGGAGCTTGACAGTGAAACAGGTAAAAGCATTGGTTCAATGGAAAATATTATTGTTGAAGCTATTGCATCGCCTCCAAAGAAAACCACAAGAGCTTCTATGTTAACAAATCTAGATGCAGATGCTTTAAGCAGAAGCCATGTACTTGCTAATCGCTGGAATAGAGATATAGATGGAACTATTAATAAAAGTGGAATGATTGACTCAAAGTTTTATGAATACCAAACTGCTGTAAAAGTCTATGATACGCTTGGAACAAGTCATGATATTATGGCTTATTATGATAAAATGTCAGATTCAACATGGGAATATGTTCTAGCGTGTGATCCCTTAGAAGATCAAAGAAATCTTGTACAAAAAACTGATACTAAAGGACTTTTAGCAAAGGGAACAGTAACATTTAGTGAAGTTGATGGACAGCTTGTTGATTTTACAATGAGTAAATTTACAGGTCGCATTGGTAATATGCAATCTAAGGGAGTGAATAATTTAAATGATATTCATTATACCATAGAAAACCATGATAATATGACTAGAGATGGATATGGTTTTCAACTTCAATTTGATGGTACAAACTGGAGCCTTCTAGATCTTCCTGCAAATATTGCTACTATAAATGAAAATGGTGATCTAGATGGAGATGATAATCCTATTATTGATGGAAAAGATGTCTGGGCAAGTAAAAATCCTGTACTTGATATAAATACTGATGGACATATTAATAATCTGGATATTAAGGATTATAATTCAAATTATTATAGTCAAGCTAGAATTTTATCTGTTGATGCACAATATATTGAAATAAATTTTGGCGTTGATGAAAATAGAAAAGATGAAGTTGATTTAAAAATCAAGCTGGATAAGATACCTGCTCAAAATGATTTAATTGGTTTTGATATTAATGATGAAGGAGCTCTACATGTTCAAGGTCTGGAAAAACTAATCTATTCAGGAGAAGCAAAGAATGAAAATACTGCTATCCAAATAAATAATACAGACTTAATGACAATAAATTCCAAAGATGTAAAACTTGTATGGTATCCAGTAGAAGAAGAATGGCACTGGGGAAATCCTGAAAGTGCCTTAGGTAATAAAACTCTTATATCACAAGACAAAATTTTTCTTAATGAAGCAGCAGCAGATACAAAGATAGATACTGTTTTTAGTAACAATGTAAGTCATCTTAGTATGATTTCAAAAGATATTAAGTTGCAATATGATGGAACTTCTGAATGGAATTGGGCTATGCCTTTAAAAGAACAAGATTTTTCATCGGAGTTTATTATTCCAGGAAATGAAAATCCCACAGTTAATATCATTAATAATGATGGACATGAAGAAATAACAGCAAAAGCTGGAACCTGTGAAATGAATTGGACTGAGGTTGGTGGTTGGGCAGTTGATGCTGCTGATAGTATTCCTGACACTACATGTGATATTGTTCCATTTGATGATGCTGACTTATCAACTAGTGGATTTGATCTGATTATGAAACAGGGTGCTGACCCTGATGCTAAAACAACTACAATTAGATATGAATTTGATCCATTTAGATTACCAGATTCAGATCAAACCATAAAATTGACCATTAATCCTGGCCCGCCTGTTGAATATCCTAATGCAAAAATATCTAGTTCAGCAGACACTGCACAAAGCAAAATTAATTTTGATTTTAATTTTAATGAAATTACAAATCAGTTTAATAATGACGTTACTTTTGATTTTTTATCAGAAGATGGCAGTGGACCCTCTACCTCACAAACAGAACTTATGTTTACTATAAATCCTGATTCTCCTCCTATTAATTATAAAAATGCTATTTTATTTGGTGATGAAAAAGAAGTTTTTATAGATATTGATGGTTTAAAAATAGATTCAGAGCATAAGGAAAAACATATAGCCTTTGAATTTAAAGAGCCCCTTGCCAAGGGTTTAACATTAAATAATCATACAGATAAAAGCGAAATTAATTTTGACATTCAAGGCTCTAACTCATGGCAACCCCTTGTAACAGATGATCTTGATAAAGATGAATATTTTAGATTTACAACTGATTTTTTAGGAGGTGCTGAAGGTTCCACAGAAATGGAAATAGAGTTTGATATAGGTACAAAATTTGATGGTTTAAAGTTTATTAATGATCCAATGACAACAACCCAGTATGCAAAATCATCATCATTAATTTCCAGGGCTTCTGATGGCTATGGTGTTGGTGATCTGCAAGATGTACATGTAACATCTGATGGTGTTTTAAATGGTATTTATTCTAATGGACAATCTATTCCTCTTTATCGTTTGGGACTTGCAAAATTTGTAAATGATAATGGATTAAATAAAGAGGGGGGTAATCTTTTTAGGGAAACACTGGATAGTGGCCAGGCAATTGTTAATAAACCTGGAGAAAATGGGCTTGGTACTATTTCACCTAAAAAATTAGAAATGTCTAATGTAGATATTGCAGAAGAATTTGTAAGCATGATAACCACCCAAAGAGGATTTCAGGCAAATTCAAAAACAATTACTACAGTTGATGATATGATGGGTACAGTTATTCAAATGAAAAGATAGGGTATTTTAAATTTAAACCATAAACCACAAAAAGCATTAAATTACACAAAAATAGTTTTATATTTTTTCGTGTATTTTAGTGCTTTTCGTGGTTATAGTGCTTTTTCTAGTTATAGTTTTTAATTTATTATTGCCTTGGAAATCTCATATCACAAAGAACTACATCATAATTTGCCCTATAAGGATTAATATCTATACCACCTCTTCTTGTAAATCTTGCATATACAAGAAGCTTTTCAGGACTGCATTTTCTTAAAATATCCATAAATATCCTTTCTACGCAATTTTCATGAAAACCTGTATGCTCCCTAAAAGATATCAAATATTTAAGCAGACCCTTGTGATCAATTTTTTTTCCTGAATATTCAATTATTATACTTGCCCAGTCAGGTTGACTTGTTACAGGACAATTGGTTCTAAGAAGATTTGAAAAAAGTTTTTCCCTTGTTTCATGTTTTTTACAAACAAATAAAAAATCTGGATTAATAATGTATTCTTTAATTTCTAAATCAATATTATCAATTAATATACCATTATAATTACATATTTGTTCCCTTAAAAAATTTTCAGGCAATATCAAAGAAACAGAAACTTTTCCCTTTGATATTTTTGAAAGATCCCTTGCAATAATTTGTTTGACATCTTTATGGGATTTAAAACAAGTTTGGTTAAATGAATTAAAATAAAGTTTAATTGATTTTGATTCAATAATATTTTCAGTATTAAAAGGGAAAATAAATCTTGCAATAGCAACTTGTGGTTTTCCTGAAAAATCAAGCCATGATATTTCATAGCAGTTCCAAATATCATTTCCTGTAAACGGAATTTTATTTGTTATTCCAAGATTTTTTCTTGAATCTTTTCTTGAAATAGGAAAAAGATGCAAGGGATTATACTTAAATTCATAATTTATCTTTTTCCCAAGAGGCATGGGTTTATTATTTTGATCAATCATATTTATCTATTTAAATGAACTTAAAAATTTAAAAGCCCTTTCCTCCGCTCCACATTAGTCTGGTTTTAAGTATTTTAAAATAATTCTGTTCTAGAAAAGATATCATTTTTACTGAGTGAAAGCTTTTTTTTATTATAATTTTATCCCTTGAATTAATATCTATACCTTCCTGACCATCAAAGGTCAGCATGATATTGCTTGGATCTTGTTCAAGTCTAATTTCAATTTCTAAAGATTCAGGAATTATCAATGGTCTGTTTGTTAAAGTAAAGGGACATATGGGTGTAAGTACAATTCCTTGAACACAAGGATGAATTATAGGTCCTCCTGCTGCTAGAGAATAAGCTGTAGACCCGGTTGGAGTTCCAACAATAAGTCCATCACCCTTAAAAGTTGTCAGATATTTGGAATCAATATATACAGCAATATACGCAAGTCTGGAAAGAGCACTTTTATTAATTACAACATCATTTAGCACATTAACGGAAGTTATATGCTTTTTTTCTCTAACCACAGTAACATTAAGACACATTCTTTCTTCAATGGAAAATTTTCCTTTAAGAAGAAGGTCAACTGCCTTAAATAAATCATCTTCTATTGTTTCAGCAAGAAAACCAACTTCTCCAAACTTAATTCCCATTAAAGGAATATCTTTGTTGCCAATCAAGCGTGCTGCACTTAAAAAAGTACCATCTCCCCCAAGAATTATTATACAGAAAAAATCATATAAAAAAAATTTTTCAAAATCATGTGCAAATATTACCTGAATATTTTTTCCTTCTAGAAAAGATTTTAATTCATCAGCTTTATTTTGAGCTCTTTTATTATTTTTTTTTACAACTATACCAATATATTTTTCCATGGATATATCCCATTATGGATTGCCACGCTGGAGCATGGCAATCAGAATTTTTTAGAGCATGGCAATCAGAATTTTTTTGGAGCATGGTAATGAGAAAAATTTTACAACGCCATTTATTTTTTAATTTTTGCCCATGTATCACGCAAAGGCACTGTTCTGTTAAATATAAGATTATCAGGTTTTGAGTCTTTTGAATCAACACAAAAATAACCAAGTCTTTCAAATTGAAATACTTTTTCTGGCACGGCATTTAAAAGACTTTTTTCAAGTTTGGCATTTTTAATTATTTTAAGGGAATTAGGATTAATATTTTCTATAAAGTTATTTTTTAAATTTTCTGAATTTGAAGTTTCTGGATTTTCCATTGAAAAAAGTCTGTCATAAACTCTAACTTCAGCATTAATACAATCATTTGCTGATACCCAGTGTAAAGTTCCTTTAACTTTTCTTTTATCTTTAGAAGTTCCACCTTTGGTTTTAGGATCATAAGTGCATATAAGCTTTTTTATTTCTCCTGTTTTTTCATCTTTAATGACTTTTTTACATGTAATATAATAAGCATATTTTAATCTGATTTCTTTTTTAGGAGCAAGCCTAAAAAATTTATTTGGAGGGTCTTCCATAAAATCATTTTTTTCAATAAATATTTCTTTTGAAAAAGTAATTTTTCTTGTTCCCATTTCTTTTTTTTGAGGATGATTAAAAGCATCAAGTTGTTGTATTTTATTTTTATCCCAATTTTCAATTACAATTTTAAGTGGATTTAAAACAGCCATTGCTCGTGGAGCTTTTTCATTTAAATCATCTTTTAATAAGGTTTCAAGGAGTTCCATATCAATACGGCTTTCTTTTTTGCTTACACCAATTGTTTCGCAAAAATTTCTAATGGCAAAAGAAGTATAACCCCGCCTTCTAAGTCCTGCAATTGTTGGAAGTCTTGGATCATCCCAAGAAGTAACATAATTATTATTAACAAGCTTTTGCAATTTTCTTTTACTCATTACTGTAAAAGTTAAATTCATTCTTGCAAATTCAATTTGTTTTGGGTGGCATAAAGTTTTAAGAGTTTCTAAAAACCAGTCATATAAAGGTCTGTGATCTTCAAATTCCAGTGTGCATAAAGAATGTGTAATATTTTCTAAAGAATCTGAAATACAATGGGTAAAATCATACATAGGATATATGCACCATTTATCTTTTGTTCTTGGGTGGCTCATTTTTTTAATTCTGTAAATAACAGGATCCCGCATATTAATATTAGGTGATTTCATATCAATTTTTGCACGCAAAACATGAGCTCCATCAATAAAATCACCATTTTTCATTTTACTAAACAAATCAAGATTTTCCTTAATTGTACGCTCTCTATATGGGCTGTTTTTTCCAGATTCAGTAAGTGTTCCTCTGTATTTTCTAATATCTTCACTTGATAAGCTGCATACATAAGCTTTATTTTTTTTAATAAGGTCAACAGCAAAATCATATAATTTATCAAAATAATCTGAGGCATAAAAAATTTTATCTCCCCAGTTAAACCCAAGCCATTTAATATCTGATATAATGGAATCAATATATTTCTGGTCTTCTTTTGCAGGATTTGTATCATCAAACCTTAAATTACAATTACCATTAAATTGTTTTGCCATATTAAAATTAAGACAGATTGATTTTGCATGGCCAATGTGAAGATAGCCGTTAGGCTCTGGTGGAAAGCGAGTTGTAATTGTTGTATTTTTTTTTAAATCATTTTCAATAATTGTTTTTATAAAATGTTTAGTTGCTTTTTCCATTATATCCTCATTGTTTATAGGCATTTATTTTTAAAAAAAACTTTAACCACGAAATTCATAAAAATCCACGAAAAAATAAAATTATTAAAATTCTCATTACCATGCTCCAGCGTGGTAATGCATATACAAGACAAAGCCGTTTTCGTTAAAATTTCATATCCTTTATGGAATAAATTTTTTCTCATTACCATGCTCCAGCGTGGTAATGCATATACAAGACAAAGCCGTTTTCGTTAAAATTTCATATCCTTTATGGAATAAATTTTCTCATTACCATGCTCCAGCGTGGTAATGCATATACAAGACAAAGCCGTTTTCATTAAAATTTCATATCCTTTATGGAATAAATTTCCTCATTACCATGCTCCAGCGTGGTAATGCATATACAAGACAAAGCCCTTTTTATTAAAATTTCATATCCTTTATGGAATAAATTTCCTCATTACCATGCTCCAGCGTGGTAATGCATATACAAGACAAAGCCGTTTTCGTTAAAATTTCATATCCTTAGTATTTCTTACTTGTTTTATGACTAAAGTTGCAATAGATGAAACCACTCCAATTTTACAAATTGATACAAAAGGACATAAGGCAATAATCAATGATATTATGTTTACAAATGACGGCAAATATCTTGTATCTGCTTCTAATGATAAAACAGTGCGGATCTGGGATGTAAAAACTGGCAAAACTGTTCGTATTTTTAGGGGACAAATCGGAAAAGGGTCTGAAGGGAAAATATATGCAGCAGCACTTTCTTTAGATAACAAATTTCTTGCTCTTGGTGGATATCAATCCCAATGGGAAATTCGTCTAGTAAATTTTGAAACTGGGAAAATACTGGGATTACTTAAAGGACATTCTAATGTGATATTAGGTCTCAATTTTTCAAAAGATAATGAAATGCTGATTTCAGGAAGTTCTGATAAAACTGCCCGCATATGGGATATAAAAACTAAAATAATGGGAGCGTTAACTTAACTGTGTCTATTTTTTAAAATTTTATTGTTATTAATACGAATTTTCAGACTTAAAACCATAAAAACAAATAAAAAGAAAATAGTTATTGATCTTATTGTGCAGGATTTGCATAGACTTGAACAAGTTTGACCAGGAAAAAGCAAACTTATTTATGAATTTAGAAAAGAACTTTCAAAGCTGATTAAATGAAAAAATTAAATTAAAACGGTTAAGTAAGATATGTGCATTGCCACGCTGGAGCATGGCAATGAGGAAAAGATGCTAAAGCATGGCAATGAGGAAAAGATGTTAGAGCGTAGCAATAAAAAAAAATGCTGGGGCATGGCAATGAAAAAAAAAACTGCTTACTTTTATTGTGGGATTAAGTATTAACAGTTAAATTTTTTACCATTGCAATTTCATCGCAATCTGGAAATTTAACACACATAATGCAGTCTGCCCATATTTTTATTGGAAGTTCTGACCTGTCTATTATATTAAAATCAAATCTTTGAAAAAAAGATGGTCTATATGTTAAGGTAAATAATTTTGGAACTTCAAATACCGTTGCTTCCTGAATAATTCTATCAACAAGAAGAGTTCCTATCCCCTTTTTAGTATGTTCTTTTAATACAGCAAGGGATCTTATTTCAGCCAGACCTTCCCAGCAAAACTGCAAAGCACAGCATCCTATTATTTCTTTTTTTTCTTCAAATACCCAAAAATCCCTTGTATGATCATAAAGCACACTTAAAGGTCTTGCTAGAAGTTCTCCTGTTTCACTATATTTATTAAGAAGTTTATGAATTGATTTAATATCTTGTATCATTGCTTTTCTTAACATTTTATATCCCTTTATGAAATTTTTCTAATAACCTGATTTTCAGCACATTTAATTTCCAGTTGCAATGTTGAACAAGTATTTGGCTGTGCATGTTTAATTGGATTTTTGTCTTTATCAAAAATATTAAGGACCCTGCTTTTTAAAACAGGACCAGAAAACGCAAGAACTTCAATAATATCTCCAACTGAAACTTTATTTTTAATATTAACAACAATTTTATTTTGTTTTTTAATTTTAATTATTCTTCCCAAAAAACTATGTATCATACCTGTGCGTTTATCCAAATAATTTGAAACAATTTTATCTGGAGTATTAAAATAAAATCCAGTTGAATAATCTCTGTGAAAAATTTTTGCAAATTCATTTTTCCATTCAGGTTTGACAAAATAATTATCTGGATCATTTATATAGGAAGAAATTGCCTGTTTATAAGTTTTTACAGCTCCTGCAAGATAATTAATACCCTTCATTCTTCCTTCAATTTTAAAAGATGTAATTCCAGCATCAATAAGCTCAGGCATATGCTCAATCATGCAAAGATCCTTTGAATTAAATATATATGTTCCCTTTTTGTCCTCCATTATGGAATGATATTGACCGGATCTTCGCTCCTCCACTACTGAATATTTCCACCGGCATGGATGAGTGCATAAACCTTGATTACTTCCCCGCATACTAAGAAAATTGCTTAAAAGACATCGGCCTGAATATGATATACACATTGCTCCATGAATAAAGGTTTCAATTTCCATTAAACAAGATAATGCTATTTTTTTAATTTCTTTAAGAGATAATTCTCTTGCAAGATTTATTCTTTTTATGCCTAGTTCCTTCCAAAACATAACTGCATTATAGTTTGTTGTATTTGATTGTGTAGAAAGGTGTATATCTATATTAGGAATAATTTTTTTAGCTAGAAAAATAAGTCCTGGATCTGCAATTATTACTGCATCAGGTTTAATTTTACTTATTTTATTAAAAAATTCTATAACAGGTTTTTGCTCATGATTTCTTGAATAGATATTACATGTAATATAAACTTTTACATTATTGGAATGTGCAAATTTAACTGCATTAAAAAGTTCCTTATCAGAAAAATTTCCAGAAAAATTTCTAAGACTGAAATCTTGTCCCCCTAGATAAACAGCATCAGCTCCATAATAAACAGCAGTTTCAAGTTTTTCAAAATTTCCAGCTGGAGCAAGAAGTTCTGGAATATTTTTCTTTTGTTTTATTTTCATTTTTTACCTTTAAATAACTGCTTTAAAGCAGAAAAACAAAAAAGTAGAAAAGCAAAAAAGCAGAAAATTAGATTTGGTTTTTTATAAAAATTTTAATGGCCTTGCAATTGCAAAGAATTTTTTATTTAAAAAATATTTGTTTATACAATATCCTGTAATTTTAACATTTAATCATGTAAATTATAATGATTTTAAAAATTCATATAAAAAAGAGCTTTGCACAATGCTTGATTGTATTCAAATTTTATAGTGAAGATATATTGTAATACCTCTAGAGTGTGTTAAGTAGAGTGTATTAAGCTGTCTTAAATATAAGTAATTATAAATTTTTTTATATAAAAAATATAGGAGTATTTAAATAAAATTATGTTTAAAAAAATAATTTTTATACTGATTACTTATGGATTTTTCTTTAATTTATTTTCTGTTTTTGCACAGGAAAATAATACATATAATACATATAGGCTTTATCCATGTCCTGACTGGGTTCATCCTGAAATGCGTAAAAAATACCCGGGATATAAAAAACATAAACAACAACAAAAACAAAGCTCTATCTGGAAGTATCAAACTAACAGACCTCTAGGAAATATCAGAGGCGGGGGCACAGTAGGTTATTATGAATATTTACCATTTTACCGTACTGATCTACTTTATCCTCCTAAAAAGATTATTTTTAAAAATAGATATCAACCAAAGTAAATACTTCAAAATTGATATGAGTCAAAAAAATTCTATTAAACATTACAATGGCATGGATATTTTAAATTGGAAACTTTTTTAAAACTTAAAAAATTAATAAAAAATCCTTTATATCAAGCACAAAAACAAAAAAGTATGATAAACCTAAACTTAAATATAATAGATGCCCCTATAATTAAACTAATCAAAAATTTTAATAACCTGCCCTATTGTTTTACTTTGCAAAGCTGCTATGGACATTTTCTATATAAGGGTCAAAAGGATTCTCATAATCTTGCTCCTTTGCCAATTACAAATACCATAAATAAAACAGTATATAAAATTGCCTATATTGTTTTTTGTATTGAGAAAAGTGTTTTGGGAACTTGGCTTTTTAAGGCTTTAAAAAAAATCACAGCAATTGATCATAAAAATATTCAGTTTTGTTGTGCTCAATGGTTTTGGGAAAAACAGATAAACTCCTATGTATTACAGGTAGAACCAGACAGGTTTAAGCATAAAGACAAAGTAATACTTGATTATAAAGAAGCTTTGTATATAGAAAAAATACGAAATAAATTTTTTATTCAACTTAATAACTTACTTGAAAATATTTAAAATCAATATAAATAAAATATGGATAAATAAAATAAATATGAAATATTTAAAAATAAAAGAATATAAAAATCTGGTATTTTTTTCATCCTTTTTTTTATTTTGTTTTTGCTTTTGTTCCCCTAAGGCAATGGCAATTTCTATTACTCAGGAAAAAAAACTAGCAAAAAAATTTATGA
The DNA here is from genome assembly GCA_002084425.1 of Desulfobacteraceae bacterium 4572_130. Lineage (GTDB taxonomy): Bacteria > Desulfobacterota > Desulfobacteria > Desulfobacterales > Desulfobacteraceae > 4572-130. Next base: position 13,454 of record NBLN01000005.1, read on the forward strand.
AAGCAATTAAGGAACAAAAAACTATTATTAAAGATCCTATTTCAACAAATTTTATAAAAAATATTGGAGCAAAAATTGTTGCTCACATAGAACCCCAGCCCTTTGATTTTTCCTTTAATATTGTGGATGATAATAATTTTAATGCCTTTGCAGGACCAGGTGCAAATATATTTATAAACACAGGTGTTATTACATCTGTTGATAATGTAAATGAACTTGCGGGTATTATCAGCCATGAAATAGGTCATAGTACATGCCGCCATGTCTCCCAAATGATTGATAGATCAAAAAAAGTACAAATTGGCACTATTGCAGGTGTGCTAGCTGGAGTTCTTCTTGGCAGCAAAGGTAATAAAGGTTCAGAAAATATTGCCCAAGGCATGATAATAAGCTCAATGGCAGCAGGACAAACAACCATGCTTTCATTTAGCCGTGAAAATGAAGAAGAAGCAGATCAAAAAGGACTTTCCTATGTTACAGCAGCATCATTCTCCCCAAAGGGGCTTTTAACTGCTCTTAAAAAAATGAGAAGTATAGATTGGTATGGAACAGATAATGTTCCAGGATATTTAAAAACCCATCCTCATTTAAAGGATAGAATAATATATATAGAAACCTGGTTAGCAGATAATTATATGAAATCTAATTCTAGTAATAATATTAATCCAATGAAAATTAATTTAGCAAAAATTGATTCCATAAAATTTAATATGGTAAAATACAGACTTCAAGGACTTTATAAAAAAAAGGATACAGCCCAGAAAAAATTTGCCGAACTCCTTAAAAAAAATCCTGACAACCCTGGTGCTCATTATGGCATGGCACTTGTATTAGAAAGAAAATCAATGTTTAAACAAGCTCTTTTTCATCTTGAACAAGCTATATTACTAAAACCTTTTAACCCTTTTATTCTTTTTGAAATCAGTAAAATTCATATTCACTTAGGAAATACAAAAAAAGCTTTAAATATTCTGGAAAAACTTGATAATATTCCTGAAATCTCATTGCAGATATCTTATTATAAAGCTCTTGCAAAACTTGAACTTGGAATGTTTGATAAGGCAAAAAAAGACTTTTTAAAAATAATTAAAAAATCTTCATCTTCTTTTCCTAAAGCATATTATTATATAGCAAAAATTCTAAAAAATAATGGTAAAAATGGACTTTCTCACTATTATCTGGGACTTTATTATTATGAAATAAAAAATATTAAAAATGGATGTTTTCATTTTAAAAAAAGTCTTAAACTTCTCAATGATTTGGAAAAAATAAAAAAAGTTAATAAGCTTCTTAAAAAATGTAAAAAATAATAAAGTAAAATAGTACTAGTACCTTTTATGGTATTTGGGAAAAATAAACTTCAACTAGTTTTTCAGCAAGTCCTGTATATTCTTCTACCTTAAGAGCTTTCATTTTTTCTTTAAATTCAAAGGGAATTTCATTAAGTTCATTAACAAACATTTCAAGTTCTTTTTTTTCTATTTTTTTCCCCCTTGTAAGTTTTTTCAACCTTTCATATGGATTTTTCTCACCAAAAACTCTCATTGCAGTTTGAAAAGGCTCTGCTAAAAGTTCAGGATTATCCTGAATATCTTTTAAAATAACTTTTTGATTTAAAGTAATTTTTTTAAGTCCTTTAATAGAATTTTTTATTCCAATAAGATAATAACCAAATATTGTTCCAATACTTTTTAAAACAGTACTATCACTTAAATCCCTTTGAAATCTTGATTTTGCCAGCTTAACAGAAAAATGTTCCATCATAGATATTGCAATACCCATATTACCTTCACTATTTTCAAAATCTATGGGATTAATCTTATGAGGCATTATAGATGAACCTGTTTCACTTTCTTTTAAATGCTGCTTAAAATAATCAAGAGAAATATATCCCCACATATCTCTATTAAAATCAATTATAGTTGCTGCTGATCTTATCATTGAATGAAGAATATAAGAAAGAGACAGATTTGGATTTATCTGTGTTGTAAAAAAAATAGGCTCAAGACCAAGATTTATGGAAAGAAATTTTTTGCTTGCTTTAATCCATTCAATATCTGGAAAAACAAAAAAATGAGCATTATAATTACCTGTAGTACCATTTATTTTTGCTTGAATTGATGCTTGTTTAATAATTTTAATTTCATGACAAATGCGCCAGGCAAAATTAACAAATTCCTTACCAACTGTTGTAGGAGTTGCAGGCTGTCCATGAGTCCTGGACATCATAGGAACTGATTTATACTTAAAAGCCTTTGCCTCAATTTCATTAACAAATTCTTTTAAAACATTTTCAATAATTTGTTTCCCTTTTTTTAACATAAGGGCATGGGAAATATTATTAATATCATCAGAAGTACAGGCAAAATGAACCCATTCTATTAAATTTTCACAATGAATTTTTCTAAGTTTATCTTTAATAAAATATTCAACAGCTTTAACATCATGATTAATTTTTTTCTCAATTTTTTTTATTTCTTTAGCATGAAATTCATTAAAATCATGTTTTATTTTATCAAGATTTTTCAAAATAGACTTATCAACTTTAACAAGTTTTAAATCTTTTAAAATAAATTTCAACCATTCAATTTCCACATAAACTCTATGTTTTATTAATCCATATTCTGAAAATATTTCCCTTAAATCCTTAGTAATTTTACTATATCTTCCATCAATAACTGAAATAGCTTTAATTGTATCCATAGGTTCCTCAATTATTTATAGTACTTGTAAAAATTCTTTATTTATCTAACGCACCAGCATTTTTTCAAAATTTTAAAATACTATACTGCGCCTTAAAAACTGAATACTTAATTAAAATGAAAACTTACATAGAGATTCTTTTTTGTAAAGAAAGTTTTTATGAGATAAAATTACAGATTAGCTTGTAAGCTAAAAGTTATTTTTAATAATATTTAAGAATTAAAAATAGCAAACAGAAAAAAATATCTTTAGATAAACAAAAAATATAGAATTAATAACATAAAAAAATGCCACTTTAAAATTGGCAAAAAAGCATTAGAAAATTATTTTATATAAATACCCTAAAACAAACTAGCCCCTTGTGTCATTCTATCAAATAACTGAATTTCTTAAAAATGATGAATTAATAAGATTAATGGAAACTTTAAAAAACTGGCCTAATAAGATGTCATCTTGTTTTATTCAATTTGCTTTATATACAGGATTAAAACGAGGTGAAATGTTTAAATTAACATGGGAAGATGTTGATCTTGTTCGCAAAACTGTTAAGTTAAAATCTCCAAAAGACAAAAACTGTTCATGTTTGTAAGAATGTACCATATGTAGCCCAAAGGAAAGGACGGAAAAAATTTTGTTCGGACATATGCAGAGTTTTATATAACAAACAGGAGTAGGTTATATTTTTTTTTGTTTGATTATAAACAATGTATAATTTTATGTTTTTGCACAATATTTATTAATAATAAGTAATACCAAGCATTTTTTCATATGCTTGCTGTAATATGAATGATATTATTTTTTTATGTGCAAAACAATTGTTATACAACAAAGAAAATGAGAATGATAAATGATTGAAAAGATTTTTCAAATTTCAACTGATGTTAGATATGTTGCCATTTACCGAGATGGCAAATTAGAAACTAAAACCAAAGACAATACAGAGAGTGCAAGTAGTTCTAAATCAGATAAGTATGAAGAGCTAATAGCAAACCCGGTAATGCTAAAAGTAGCATATCAGCGGGGTAACATTGATTGTGGCGGTTTAGATTATCTCTTGGTCAGATACGGTAACTTTTTCCAATTTATACTTCCTGTATCTTGGGGACATGTCTCAGTTTGTATTGATAAAGATGCTGATCCTATAGCTATTGGAAATAAAGTCAAAGAACTCTATTTAAATGAGTAAAATATTGTATAACACATATAAGCCCCGGTCTTACCAATAGGAAATAAAGAACAGATTAAGCATTTTATAAGTCTTTTAAAACAAGCAAATCAAAAATAAAGAATTTAAAACAAGTAAAAAAATTAAGAAATTACTAAAGACTATGATGAGAATGCAGATATTACTAAAAATTTTTATGGTATGATACAAAATAAATTTCATTTTGCTATTACTGGAAATACTGCTGCTGAAATTGTGTATAAAAAAGCTGAAAAAAAACTTTTAAAATCTGATAAAGATTAAAATATGGCAGAATTACACAAAACAAATAAGTACAAAGGGTGTAAAGGTTACATATTTCAATGATAGAATTGCAATAATAAAAGACTCAATTTATTCTTTTATTAAAGGAGATTTAATCATCAAATCAGTTGACTTTTACACCACTGCTTTTATACAAATTTGTAATAAAATTTATAATGATATGATATGTTTTTTTGCTAAAGCAAATTATCCCCTTGTGTCACCCTATTGTCACCCCAAACAAATAAAGGTTTTCAACTAGAAGCTGAAAACCTTTATTAATTATGGCGCGCCCGGAGAGATTCGAACTCCCGACCCCCTGATTCGTAGTCAGATACTCTATCCAGCTGAGCCACGGGCGCATACATTAAACAAAGCTTGTTATCTTTTTTCCAAATTTTAGGTTCCAAGTATTACAATATATTCTCACCATAAAATTTAAACGAAATCGAGCATTGTGCAAACCTTTAAATATATATCAAAAGTTTATTACAATTTCAATAAATTTTATATTTTGAAAAAATAAAGGTTTTGATACTTTTTGTGCTGATTTACACCTAATAAATTAATTGGTAAGTATTAAAAACAGACTTGTCCCCTGACATCTTACTCTCTCTAGCCTTGACAATTTAAAATTTGCATCAATTATTTACTAATGAAAAACAAACTGTCCTAAAAATATAAATAAGGAGAAAAAATGACTAGAAAAAAAGAAACACGTGAATTTAAAACTGAAGTTCAACAACTTTTGAATTTAATAATTAATTCTTTATATTCCAATAGAGAAATATTTATAAGAGAGCTTATTTCTAATGCTTCTGATGCTATTGATAAAGCAAGATTTAAGGAACAAACAGAACCTGAACTTTTTAAAGATAATAATGATTTTCATATTAGATTAACTTTGGATCCTGATAAAAAAACATTTAAAATTTCAGATAATGGCATTGCCATGACCTATGATGAAGTTGATGAAAATATAGGTACTATTGCAAAAAGTGGCTCTGCTGTTTTTTTAGAGGCTTTAAAAAAATCAAAGGATCAAAATGTTCTTTCCCCTGAACTTATTGGTCAGTTTGGGGTTGGTTTTTACTCTGCATTTATTGTAGCAAATAAAATTACATTAATTACAAAAGCAAGGGGACAGAAAAAAGCTGTAAAATGGGAATCTGATGGAAAAGGTTCCTATTCCATTGAAGAAACTGAAAAAGAATTACCAGGAACTGATATTACTATAGAATTAAAAGATGTTGAAGAGAGAGATCAAAATTTTACTGATGAATATACTGTGAGACATATTATAAAAAAACATTCTGACTTTGTTACTTATCCTATAATTATGAATGTTGAAAAAGATGAGCCAATTCCTGAAAATGAACAAATTAAGGATAAAGACGGCAAACCTATTGGTGATACAACCCAAAAAGTTAGAAAAGATGAAACCTTAAATTCCAGAAAAGCAATCTGGACAAAGCCTGCAAAGGAAGTTTCCAAGGAAGATTATGAAGAATTTTATAAGCATATAAGTCATAATTGGGACAAACCATTGGAACGCCTTCATAAAAAATTTGAAGGTGTTATAGAATATGATGTTCTTCTTTTTATTCCTTCCAAGGCCCCCTTTAATTTCTTCCGTACTGAGACAAAACATGGTTTGCATTTATACTGCAAACGCGTATTTATTATGGATAATTGCAAAGAACTTTTACCTGAATATCTTGGATTTATCCATGGTGTTGTTGATGCACCTGATCTAAATCTTAATGTGAGTCGTGAAATTCTTCAAGAAGATCGCATTGTAAGAAATATTAGAAAAAACATTGTAAAACAAATTTTTGCTCTTTTAGAAAATATGAATAAAGATAAATATGAAGAATTTTATGGTGAATTTGGCCAAGCCTTAAAAGCAGGAATCCCTGTGGATTTTGAAAATAAAGACAAAATAGCGTCTTTGCTTAGATTTAAAACAACAAAATCCAATGGTAAATATGTATCTCTTGATGAATATATTAAAAACATGGGTAATGACCAAAAAGAAATTTATTATATTACTGGGGAAAACATGAATTCACTTATTAATAGTCCGCTTTTGGAATCCTTAAAAGAAAAAGACTATGAAGTTCTTCTTATGACAGACCCCATAGATGAATGGGTTACTCAGTCCCTGCCTGAATATAAGGAAAAAAAGCTGAAAAGTGCTGAAAAAGGCGGGCTGGATTTAGATAAAGTTGATGATAAGAAAAAAGATGAATATTCTGCTTTATTTAATTTTATTAAAGAAAAACTTAATGATAAAATAAAAGATGTTCAAATTTCAACCAGACTCAAGGATTCTATAGCTTGTTTGTCAGGAGATGATTTTGGAATGAGTGCATATATGGAAAAAATTCTTAAAGCTTCAGGACAAAAAACTCCAGAACAAAAACGATCCCTGGAGTTAAATATCAATCATCCTTTAATAGATAAAATAAAGAATATTTTTGAAACAGATACAACTAATCCTATTCTTAAAGATTACAGTGGGCTTCTTTTTGATCTTGCAGTAATAAGTGAAGGGGGAAAAATTGAAGATCCAGCACACTTTAATAAATTATTAGCTGATATGATGCTAAAATCAATTCAATAATTAAACATTAATATGTTAATATACCTTGAAAGCCTTGGATGTTGTCGAAATCTTATTGACAGCGAAATAATGCTAGGAAGATTGAAAAAAAATGGTCATGAAATTTGCCATGATCCATCCAAGGCAGAAGTAATAATTGTAAATACATGTGGATTTATATCAGCAGCTTCATATGAGGCTGTTGATACAATCATTGAAATGGCTGAATATAAAAAAGCTTGTTGCAAAAAGCTTATTGTAACAGGATGTCTGCCTGAGCGTTTTAAAGATGATAATCTTGCTTTATCCCTTCCTGAAGTTGATGCTTTTCTTGGAACAGGAGCATTTCATGAAATAGTTAATGTTGTTGAAAAAAAACATGAAAATACTTTTCTTTTTTTCCCCAGCCCCTGCAAAAAAAAGTTTCCCCAAAATTCTATTCAAAGATATTTAACCCTTAATTATTCTGCTTATGTTAAAATTTCTGAGGGGTGTAACCAAAAATGTACATATTGCATAATACCAAAAATTAGAGGTATCCAGCAAAGTAAACCAGAAAATGATATTTTATGTGAGATTCAAGACTTGATTTTAAAGGGTGTAAAAGAAATTATTCTGGTGGGAGAAAATACAACTGATTATGGAAAAGATTTGTCAAATGCCCTTGAGCTTGGAGAGCTTCTAGAACAAATTTCTAAAAAAGCAGATAAAGTTAGAAAAAAATATTTGATTTCAAAAAAAAAGTTTGATCAAAAACAAACTAATACCAATATAAAAAATAACACTTTAAAAACAAACATAATCTGGATAAGACTTCTTTATACCCATCCATGTTCCCTAGATTTTAAAACAATTAAAGCAATTTCAAATTTTGATAATATTTGCACATATTATGATGTGCCTATTCAACATGCAAGCTCAAGAATTTTAAAAAAAATGGGGAGAAATTATACTATTGAAGATCTTTATTCTTTGTTTGAAACAATAAGAAAAATAGATTCCAATGCAGTTTTACGAACAACTCTTATAACAGGATTTCCCGGAGAAACTGAAAAAGATTTTCAAATTCTTTTTAAATTTATTAAAGATATTAAATTTAATCATCTAGGCGTATTTACATATTCTGATTCCAATGATCTTAAATCTCATTTTTTAAAAAATCATATTTCAAAAAAAACTGGCATAAAAAGACATGATATTATCATGAAAGAACAAAGGAAAATATCCAAGGAAATTAATAAAAAATATTTAAATAAATGTTATAAAGTTCTTATTGAAAAAAAACTTGAGGATGGGATATATCTTGGAAGAACAATGTTTCAGTCTCCTGAAGTAGATGGATGTACATTTGTTTATGAGCAAAACCTTGAAATTGGCAGTTTTACTGATGTTAAAATTACTGGTACTTATGAATATGACCTTGTTGGAGAAATTGTAAATTATTCAGAATACAAGAGTTAGAATATAGTTATACCTGAAAAAGATAAGGAACAAGGAAAATATGGATGGCAAAAGTCTGACACCGCAGGAAATAAAACTACAACAGTTAAAAAAAATATTACCTGAAGCATTTGTCGAAGGAAAAATTGATTGGGAAAAATTGAAAGCCACTTTGAGTGAAGATATAAATTTTTTAAATGAAAGATATGTATTGAATTGGGCAGGGAAAAGTGAAGCCTTTAAGGTATTGCAAACACCAACTACAAAAACACTTGTGCCAGATAAAAAAGAATCTGTAAATTTTAACGAAACCGAGCATATTTTTATTGAAGGCGAAAATTTGGAAGTGCTCAAAGTACTTCAAAAATCATACTTTGGAAAAGTAAAAATGATTTACATTGACCCGCCTTATAATACAGGAAACGATTCTTTTATTTATTCTGATAAATTTTCTGAAACAAGAGCTGAATACGAAAAACGAGTTGGCGATAAAGATGAAAATGGCTATTTAACCAAAGATGGATTTTTTAAGAAAAATAGCAAAGAAAACGGACAATACCACAGTAACTGGTTAAATATGATGTACCCGCGTATGTTTCTGGCTAAAAACCTTTTAAAACAAGACGGTGTTATATTTGTTTCGATTGATGATAATGAAGTGCATAATTTTCGTTTATTAATGAATGAAGTTTTTGGGGAGGAGAATTTTGTTGCTGAAATTCCTTGGCAAGCAAGACAATCAATTCAAAACGATATTGATATTAGCAGTAGCCACGAGTATATTTTAGTTTATGCAAAGGTTAGAAGACAAACAAACAGAAGATTAAAAGAAACCAACAAGGCTGTTTGGTACAAAGAAAAATCATTTGCTTGCTTTCCTTTGCCATTAAACAAATCAAAATTTAGTAATCCTGATAATGATATTAGAGGACTATGGAAAGCTGATCCATTCGATGCCCCCAATATTAGACCTAATTTGACTTATTCAATTAAAAATCCTAATACCGACGAATCATATTTACCACCTTATGGTAGATGTTGGCGAATGTCAGAGAAAGATTATCAAAAATTATTAACAGATAATAGAATAGTTTTTGGTAAAACAGGAAAAAGCAAACCGCAATTGAAAGTATTTTATGAAGAGAAAAAAAAATTTGGTAGTACTTCCAATACATGGTTTGATGGCAATAAATATGGAACAGCGACAAAAGGTACTAAACAAATTCAAAAACTGTTCAAAAATTCGCCGTTTGATACACCAAAACCTATAGAGTTAATAAAACACTTATTGATTTTATCGACAAAGAGTAACGACATATCCCTTGACTTCTTTTCTGGCTCTGCCACAACAGCCCACGCAGTAATGCAACTAAACGCAGAAGACGGAGGCAATCGCAAATGTATATCCGTTCAACTCCCCGAACTTTGCGACGAAAAAAGCGAAGCCCACAAAGCAGGTTATAAAACCATAGCAGATATTGCCAAAGAACGCATACGCAGAGCAGGTAAAAAAATACAAGAAGAAATCAACGACAAGATTAAAACCAAGAGAAAAGAGATAAAAGAACTTGAAAGCCAATTGTATATTGACGGTAAAGAAGAAAAAATTAAAAACCTAAAAGCAGAAATTGAAAAACTCAAACAGCAAGACTTAGGCTTTAAAGTTTTAAAACTGTCCGACAGCAACTTCAAACAATGGCAACAAATAAAAGGTAATGATGCTTTAAGCTTGGAAAAACAGATGGACCTATTTATTGACCCTGTTTCTGAAAACGCCACTATTGAAAATATGGTTTACGAACTTTTGCTAAAAAGCGGTAAAGACTTAAACAGCAAATTGAAATACAAAGACAATTACTACTCTGTAAATGACAATGAATTGATTTTGATGCTTGAAAAAGCAACACAGGAAATTGTTGATGCTCTTATCAAAGGAAAACCACAAAAAGTAATTGCACTTGATAGATTATTCAAAGGCAACGACCAACTCAAAACAAATACTTCTTTTCAAATGAAAGATGTCAAGATTGAATTTAAAACAATATAAAATGGAGATTATGAATAAAGGCGAAATAATTTTATATAAAAATAATAATGGGAATATCAATCTTGAAGTAAATGTTCAAAATGAAACGGTTTGGCTTACACAAGAGCAAATGGCGTTATTATTTGGAAAAGGAAGAAGTACAATAACAGAACATATTATAAATGTGTATGAAGAGGGTGAGTTAGCACAAAATCGAACTTGTCGGAAATTCCGACAAGTTCGTCAGGAAGGGACAAGAAACGTAGAAAGAGAAATTGACCATTACAATCTTGATGTTATTATTTCGGTTGGTTATCGTGTAAAATCACAGCAAGGCACACAGTTTCGTATTTGGGCAACACAAAGGTTAAAAGAGCATATCATCAAAGGATTTACTTTAAATGATGATAGATTCAAATCTGGTAATTCAATGAATTATTTTAATGAATTACAAGATAGAATTCGTGAAATACGCCTTTCGGAACGCTTTTTCTATCAAAAAATAAAGGATATTTATACCACAAGTGTTGACTATAATCCAAAAGATGAAAAGACAATTAGTTTTTTTAAGATTGTGCAGAATAAATTACTTTGGGCAATTAGCACACAAACTGCCGCTGAATTGGTTTATCGTCGGGTAGATGCAAGCCTTCCGCTAATGGGAATGCAGTCTTTTGACAAAAAGAATACGCTGAAAATTAAAAAATCGGATATTAGTATTGCTAAAAATTATTTGAACGAAGATGAGATAAAACTTCTCGGGCTTTTGGTTGAACAATTTCTTGCCTTTGCTGAAACAATGGCACAGCAACATACACCAATGTATATGAAAAATTGGATTGAGCAACTAGATGTTGTTATAAAAATGAACCAAAAAGAATTGCTAAATCATGCCGGAAAAATATCATATAAAAAAGCTTTTGAAAAATCTGCCGAAGAATATGAAAAATATAAAAATGCACAAAAGCAGATTGAAAAAGAACAAAGTTTTAAAGAGTTGGAACAAGATATAAAAAAGTTGAAAAAATGAGTAATTTAAATCAATTAAATGGTTTATTCAAAGATTTATCGCTAATAATTGAACAAGGTAAAAAATTAGTTGTTTCGCAGGTAAACAGCACTTTAACGCTTACTTATTGGGAAATAGGTAAACGCATTAATATTGATGTGTTACAAAACCAACGAGCAGAATACGGAAAGCAAATTGTGGTAACAGTGGCAACACAATTGGTAGAAAAATATGGGCGGAGTTTTTCTGCTCGTAATCTTCACAGAATGATGCAGTTTGCAGAAGAATTTCCCGATTTTAAAATAGTGACACCACTGGTGGCACAATTAAGTTGGTCACATTTTTTAATACTTTTTTCTGTGAAAAATAAAAGCGAAAGAATGTTTTATGCGAAAAAATTTGTGGAATCTTTGTGGAGCAAAAGAAAGAATGGAAATAAAAAAATTGGAAAAGGAATATGAAGCTAACCTTTGAGCCAAATCTACAATTTCAGCAAGACGCAATTAAATCAATAACAGATTTGTTTAAGGGACAGCCTTTGGAAGATTCCATAATGGAATACAACCTTAATGAAACAGGTACATTAAACTTAATAAACGGCATTGGAAATAATCTCATTTTATCGCGAGAACAAATTTTAGACAATCTTCAAAATATACAGAAAACTAATGATATTGAAAAATCAAAGAAATTAGATGGAATGCACTTTTCCATAGAAATGGAAACAGGAACAGGAAAAACCTATGTTTATTTGAGAACCATTTATGAACTAAACAAGCTTTATGGCTTTAAAAAATTTGTAATTGTTGTTCCGTCTGTTGCCATTCGTGAGGGAGTTTTGAAAAATCTTCAAATAACTCACGAACATTTTCAAAACCTTTATGATAACACACCAATCAATTTTCAGGTTTATGACAGTAAAAAAGTTTCAACATTAAGAGGTTTTGCTACAGCCAATACAATTGAGGTTTTAGTAATCAATATTGATTCCTTTGCTAAAGATGAAAACATAATCAATAAACCAAATGACAAACTAAACGGACAAAAACCTACTAAGTTTATTCAGGCTACCAATCCGTTTGTAATTGTGGACGAACCGCAAAATATGGAAACTAAAAAGCGGATTAAGGCAATTAATAATCTAAATTCACTTTGTACACTTCGTTATTCTGCAACACACCGTAATCGTTATAATTTAACTTATAGTCTAAATCCTGTAAAAGCCTACGACTTAGGCTTGGTAAAACAAATTGAAGTTGATTCCATAATTGAAGAAAACGCCTGCAATGATGCTTTTGTATCGGTAGAATCAATCACTCCAGCAAAAACCAAAATAACAGCAAAAGTTTTTATTCACAGCAATGACAAAAACGGAGTAAAAAAGAAAAAAGTAAGTATTAAAGTTGGTGATGATTTATATAAACTTTCTATGGAAAGAGAAATTTATAAAGATGGATATATTATTGACGAAATTGATGCATCAAATAATTGTATTTTGCTTTCAAACGGAAGGACTTTGTATAAGGGCGAGACACAAGGCGGTTTGACAGACGAGATAATGAAAATGCAAATCCGTAAAACAGTTGAAGAACACTTGAAGAAAGAAAAACGCCTAAATAAAAAAGGGATTAAAATATTGTCATTATTCTTCATTGATAAGGTTGCCAATTACAGGGGATATAATGAGGTCGGAAGTCCGATACAAGGAAAATTTGCTAAGTGGTTTGAAGAAATTTATCAAGAATACATATCAAAACCAGCTTTTAAAGAATTAGACAAATTCCTAATAAATGAAGTTCATAACGGGTATTTTTCACAAGACAAAAAAGGAAAATGGAAGGATACAAAAGAAACTTCTGCGTCATTGAACAGCAAAAATTCAGCAGATACTTTTAATTTGATAATGAAAGACAAAGAAAAATTATTAAACATTGATAATCCTTTGCGTTTTATATTTTCTCATTCGGCATTGCGTGAGGGTTGGGATAATCCAAATGTGTTTCAAATTTGCACTTTAAACGAAACAAAGTCGGATATTAAAAAACGTCAAGAAATTGGCAGAGGTTTGCGTCTCGCAGTTGACCAAACAGGGAAACGAATTTATGACCCAAACGTTAATAGATTAACAGTAGTGGCTAATGAAGCTTATGACGATTTTGCTAAAACACTACAAAAAGAAATCAAAGAAGATTGTGGAGTAGAATTTAAAGAAAGGATTAAAAACAAAAGGAAACGTACCGCAATCAAATACAGAAAAGGATTTGAAGCAGATCCAAAATTCAAAGAAATTTGGGAACAACTCAAAAAGAAAACAACTTATCGTGTGGATTATGACACAAAGAAGTTGATCGCTTCAGCTTCAGAGGCAGTAAAAGATTTAGCAGAGATAAAAGCACCTTCAATTCGTTCAACAAAAATAATAATTGATATAACATATAAAGGTATTAAAACAAATTATGCAGGTGATAAAGTTGAATCTTATGGCGGTTATTCTTGGAAAATTCCTGATGTTTTAGGCTATATTCAAAATAAAACAAAATTGACCCGTTCAACCATTCAAAAAATTTTAAGTAAATCAAAAAGAATTAATGATATTTTAATTAATCCTCAATTATTTTTAGATTTATCAGCACAGGCTATAAAACGAACTTTATATGATATTATGATTAACGGGATTAAGTACCAACAAATTGGTGATTCTAAATATGAAATGACATTATTTGAAGTAGATGAATTAGAAGTTTATTTGAACGATTACACTTTTAAGGTAACCAATTCTTCAAAAACGATTTACGAAGAATTGATTCCTTTGGACTCAGGAGTTGAAAGCAAATTTGCCAAAGATTGTGAAACAAGCGACCAAATTAAATTCTATTTCAAACTACCTAGCAAATTTAAAATACCAACTCCAATAGGAAATTACAATCCGGACTGGGCAGTAGTTTTTGAAGATGACGAGAAAATATACTTTGTAGTTGAAACCAAAGACACAGAAACACCAGAAGTCGATTCATCGAAATTAAGGCCCTTAGAACAATTGAAAATTAATTGCGGACGAGCACATTTTAAGGAATTTGAAAAAGTGGAATATAAAGTAGTGAAAAAAGTCGGACAACTGATTGAATAAAAAAAATAATTGTAACTATTTGATTTTATTAAATATTTTTAGAGAGAAATCATAAGACATACAATTCATAAACAAGGACTTTTTGCAGTATAAATATAAAAAACAATATGAAAAAACAGGATTTAAAAAGTAAAATTATATCAAAGGTTGAAAGGGATCTTGCGGATATTGAAACTGCTCTTCATGAGAATTTAAATCCATATTATGATCTTGTGTCTGATATTGCAGGGCATTTGCTCTTTAGTGGTGGTAAAAGATTAAGACCGCTTTTAATGATATTAAGTTCTAGAATATGTGATTATAAAAATGGATCTGAAATTAAATTTTCAACAATATTTGAATATATTCATACTGCAACTCTTCTTCATGATGATGTGATTGATCAAGCTAAAATGCGAAGAGGAAAAAACACAGCTCATATTATATGGGATCCATCTCAAGTTGTTCTTACAGGAGATTTTCTTTTGGCAAGGGCAATGGCTCTTGTTTCAGAAACTAAACTTTTTGAAGTTGTTGAAACAATAACTAATATTATTGAAGATATGACCCAGGGAGAAATTGTTCAGCTTAATAAAAAGGGTAAAATTAATCTTACAGAACATGAATATATGGAAATCATCAGGCGGAAAACAGGTGTTTTAATTCAAGGAGCCTGTAAAACTGGAGCAATTATTGCCAAGGCATCCAAAGAAAAAATAAAGGCTCTTTCTGATTATGGTTATTATATAGGCATGGCTTTTCAAATGGCTGATGATCTTCTTGATTATACATCAGATACAAAAACTATGGGTAAAAATACAGGAATTGACATAAAAGAGGGAAAACTTACTCTTCCCTTAATAGTTACCTTAAAAAAAGCTTGTAAAGATGATAAAGAATGGCTTTGTAAAATAATAAAAAATCAAAATTTTAAAAATAAAGATTTTAAAGATATTGTTGCAATGCTTCATAAATATAAAGGCATTGAATATACTAGAATAAAGGCTCTGGAATATGTTGAAAAAGCAAAAAAAACTCTTAAAATATTTAAGTTGTGTAAATCAAAGGAAATAATGAATATGATAGCTGATTACTCTATTTTAAGAAAAGTATGACAGCATTGCAAAAATTCTTTTTTTTACATTGATTTTATGGTTTGCTTTAAATTTATATGAAAGAATTTATAATTGCTTAATTATTCTTTCATGTTTCCTTGTAAGGCAAACTAAGAACCTCATGGCATTTATTGGTTGTTTTAGTACATGAATAATTTTTTATGGGATTATCATTATGAATAAATTAAATATTATTATTCCGGTTGTTCTTTTTTTTATGTTTTTGTCGCCATTGGCACAAGGAAATGATGATTTTGAAATTATTACTGTTATTGCTACAAGCAAAATTGAAAAAAACAATGAAAATATTTCTAAGGTAAAAAGAAAAGCTCTTTTAAATGCTCTTAATTTATCAGTTCAAAGAGCAATGGTTGATATGATGACAGTAACAAAAATAAACCAGGGTCTTGAATTTTTATATAGTTTAATTAATCTTCAAAAATACGTACTAAGCTATCGAGTTATTGCGGAACTTGAAAAACGCACACATTATATAGTAGCTGTTGAATCAAAAATTAATGCCGTAACTATAGAAAAACTCTTTATAGAGCATAGAATAATAGACAAAAAAACAAATATTCAAGAAACAATAATTAAAACAAAAATTCAGGGAAAACAGTATTTTACAAACTTTATAAAATTAAAAAGAATTTTAAAAAAAATAAAAGGGATTCAAGATATACAAACAAAAGAAATTAGTTCTGATTATGCTCTAGTTAATATTATATTTAATGGTAGTACAGAAAAATTTACCAATACTATTAGAGAAAAAACTTTTGATTCCTTTGCTATTGAAATATCTGATATAATAAATAATTCCCTTGTGATTAAATTTATTCCCAACCAACTGCCATTAGGCAGATCTGATTTTGGGCAGTAACTGCCATTGGGTTCCTGGTTTGCATAACAAGGAAACATATAAGAATATTAAATAGTTATAAGTTCTCCCATACAAAAAAAATAAAGATAAAAATGATATTTAAATTGAATTTCATTATTCTTGACATGAAAAATATCCAGTGATAGCTATCTTTTTATATTTTTTTTAATTATTGTAAAGGCGCGTAACTCAGTTGGTAGAGTGCTACCTCGACACGGTAGAAGTCAGCGGTTCAAGTCCGCTCGTGCCTACCATTTTATAACTCTATTTATATTTCAAATTTCGACTTTTTTTTACACTACTATTAATTTTTAGTTTGTTTTTAGTTTGGAATATTTTAATATGCCTTTTCTAGGATTTGAACAAAATAAAACTAGCCCTAAAAACTCTCCTTGATCTAGTATAAACTCCAAAAATAATAAAAAATTAAATATTTTCTTTGATAAACTTAAGCTATAAATAGCTGAAGCTAAGCAGCTCCTGGGTCTGGCAAAACAGAAAAGTATTAATACCATGTTATAATTAATGAACTTGCAGAAAATTGATTTCAATAAAATAAATAATTATATAAAAATTTTATAGTTTTGTAAAAAAATACAATATATTGTAGCCTTATAAAATTATTAATGCTATATATTGCAACATTTTTTATAATGTTTATATAAAAGTACTTATAACTACTTAATATTCTTTTATATTTCGTTGTAAGGCAAACCAAGAATCAGATTTGCCTTATGACAGTTATTAAAATTAAAACTCCTTAATTCTAGTTATTTAACTAGAAAATAGGTTTTGATTATCCCAAGGAAAGGAGGAAACGCTAAAATGCTGGATAACAAAATTAAACAAGATATTATCTGCGATATTGGAGGGATTTATTCTAAGGAAGATATAAAAAATGTTTTTAAACAATATCTTAACAATGACCATTTTTTAAGGATGGAAACGATCCAGAATCATGATGTTCGCATGAAAATTGCCAATGCAATTGTTCTATGCAAGCCTAAATCTGTATATATTAATCAAGGTACAGAAAATGATCGTAAATTTATTAGGGAATCTTCTATTAAAAATGGAGAAGAAAAACCCCTTGCAATGGAAAATCATACAATCCATTTTGACTTAAAAAAAGAACAAGGGAGAATAATTGACAGAACTTTTTATATTGCAGACAAAGGTGAATATATTAACTCTCTTGCCAAGAGTATGGACAGAGCTAAAGCTTTAAAAGAAATCAAAGATAATATGACTGGAATTATGGAAAATATGGTCATGGTTATTGGTTTTTATACAAGGGGTCCTGCCGGGTCTCCAGCATCTAATCCTGCCTTGGAAATTACAAGCTCTTTTTATGTTTCCCATAGTGCTGAAATTTTATACAGAAATGTTTTTAATGATTTTAATTATGAAGTGGAAAGAGCAGGACATTTTTTTACTAATATTCATAGTCAGGGATTGAACAGAGCTGAAGATTTACCCAGTGCCAGAGTATTTATGGATAGAAAAAATCAAACTACCTATAGCTTTAATTGTACATATGCTGGTAATACCCTGCTTTTAAAAAAAGGTAATCACAGATTTTCAGTTGATAAAGCTGTATATAAAAGCAAGGGAAAAGAAATTGCAGAACATATGTTTATTACAGGTATTAAAGGTACTTCCAATCGAGTAACATGGTGTGTAGGAGCAGCTCCCAGTGGATGTGGAAAAACTACAACAGCAATGGCAGGAGATTTTTTTGTTGGAGATGATCTCGCTCATATGTGGATAGCTAGTGATGGTTCCATAAGATCAATAAATCCTGAATGTGGAATCTTTGGAATTGTTGAAGATGTAAATCAACAAGGTGATCCTATTTTAATGGAAAGATTAAGAAACCCCGGAAGTGAAGTTATTTGGTCTAATGTTCTTATAGATGAGAATAATATTCCCCATTGGGTTGGAAATGAAGAAAAACATCCTGAAAAAGGATTTAACTTTCAAGGTCCCTGGGAAAAAGGAATGACTGATAAAAATGGAAATGAAATTCCAATATCTCATCCTAATGCAAGATGTACTATTGCATCCAATGCTCTTTCCTGTTTTTCCAGTGAAGCTGAAAATCCTGATGGAGTTGAAACAAGAATTTTTACATATTCCGGCAGAGACAGCGGCACAATGCCCCCTGTATGGGTTGCAAAAAATTCAGATTATGGTGTGGTAATAGGTGCGTGCATAGTATCTTCTGCAACAGCAACAGAAGTTGGAGCATCTGGAGTTAAGCGTGCTCCCTGGGCTAATGCACCTTTTATTCCCGGATCCCTTGGAGATTACATGAATGCTCAATTTGAATTTTTTAGAAATAAATTAATTTCCCATGATAAAAAACCTGTACTAGCAGGCCTTAATTATTTTCTTACAGATGAAGAAAGAGGTGGAAATACAAAAAAACTTCTTGGGGAAAAAAGAGATGTAAAGGTCTGGCTGTCATGGCTGGAGCGTTATACTTATAATGAAGTTGAATATATTACAACTCCCATTGGAAATCTGCCAAAGTATAATGATCTTAAAAATCTTTTTAAAACACTTATTAATAAAGATTATTCTAGAGAACTTTATGTAAGACAATTTTCCCTTTATGTTGATAAAATTTTAGAAAGAATAGATATGCAGACAATAGCTTATAAAAAAGAAAAAGGTGTAGGTACTCTTTTATTTGAAATTTTGGAAAATCAAAAACAGGGACTTTTAAAATTAAAGAAAAAGTTTGGTTCCATTATAAAACCAGATGAGCTTGAGTAACTGAAAATATTATTAATGGCGTCGGTAAAGAATTTCGACGCCATTAATTTATAGCCTGTATTGCAATGCTTAAAAAATTAATTCTGTTTAATAATGCTTTATTAAGAATAGTATCCTGCTTTTTATAACTCTTAAATTTAAGGAATTAAAATGGATTTTTATATTGGAATAATCGGTTTGATATTTGGTATATTTGCTATTTTTTTACATTTTCAGAGTAGGCTATCAAAAAAAGAACGCATTGTTGAAATGATAAAACATGAAATAATAGATAAAAATAAAACAGTTGCCAAACTACTTAATGAAACAAAACTATTATCAAAAAAAATTGCCTTTAAGTTCAGACCTCTCAATAATTATGACAACCAATTGGAAATTTTTAGAAAAAATCTTCTATAATCGCTCTGAAAAACATAATATATCAAAATATATAGTATCAAAATACATTATAAATAATCATAATATATTATTAGATTCTGGTTCCACTATTGATTTAATTACACTGGAATTAATAAAATCTGAAAAAAAAGATATCACTATTACCTCAAACAATATTTTTGCTGCAATGCATTTAGTTGGTCAAAAAAAAATAGAATTTAATTTATTAGAAGGTATGTTTAGTGATCTTCATGCAGCAACTTATAGCAAAAAGGCTAATGATATAATTGCTGATAAAGATTTTAATTTTATAATAATAGCAGCAACAGCAATTAGTGTTGAAGCAGGTATTATGGTTGGTGTAGACGATGATGGCAATGCTGATTTTAAAAAAGCCGCATTAGATAATTTTCAACAGTCTACAAATGCTAAACTTATTATAGCAGTTGATGGGACAAAATTTTTTAAGGATACTACTATGCATCGAGGTGTATTAAATATAGAAGATTGGAAGATATTTATTAATAAATATAAAGATCGTATTTGTATTATTACTTCGCCATTAAGACCCTCTGTAGAGAATAGTAATAAAAATAAATATGAGAAAGAAATTAGTAGATTTGCCGCCGTGAATCAGGGTGCTGACTTTGTCTGTTTCATGTCCCGGCGTCTTACGCCTGAACAAGGAACTGGACCGGACAATCTCCCACCGTACAATCAAACTGCGTTTGCTTGTACGGCACTCGATGCCAGTCAGCACCTCGATTATATATTATAGTTGCCTAGGTTAAGTTAAATACAATCCAACTATTACATAAATTATAGGCGGTATTACAATGCTTGAAAAAATAAATCCTAGTCAGACAAAAACATGGAAAGATCTTTTAGCACATTATAAGATAATGAAGAATGTTAAAATAAAAGATCTTTTTGATGAAGATAAAAACAGATTTGAAAATTTTTCCATTAATTTTAATGATATATTAGTTGATTATTCTAAAAACATAATTTCAAGAGAAACTCTTAATCTATTATTTAAATTAAGCAATAAAGTATGTTTAAAAGATGCAATCAATAAAATGTTTAAAGGTGATATAATTAATGAAACAGAAAACAGATCTGTTTTACATACTGCTTTAAGAAACAAAACCAACACTCCAATTTTTGTTCATGGAAAAGATGTAATGCCAGATGTAAATAAGGTTTTAGAAAAAATGAAAAATTTTTCCTCTAGAATTATTTCTGGCCAATGGCAGGGCTATACCTTAAAAAAAATAACAGATATAGTAAATATTGGAATAGGAGGTTCAGAGCTTGGACCTGTTATGGTTACAAATGCTTTAAAACCCTATGCAAAAAAAGGAATATCTGTTTATTTTATATCTAATATTGATGAAACAAATATTTCTGAAGTTCTAAAAGACTTAAATCCTGAAACCACTCTTTTTATGATAGCTTCAAAAACTTTTACAACCCAGGAAACAATGACTAATGCCTTTGGAGCAAGAAAATGGTTTCTAGATTATGCTGAAAATAAAAAATATATTTCAAAACATTTTGTGGCAATTTCAACAAATGAAAAAGCTGTTGAGAAATTTGGCATTGATAAAGCAAATATGTTTGAATTCTGGAATTGGGTTGGAGGCCGTTATTCTCTCTGGTCTGCCATTGGACTTTCAATAGCATGTTACATTGGATTTGATAATTTTAGGTTGCTGCTTAATGGTGCCTTTAAAATGGATGAACATTTTAAAAATGCTCCCTTTGAAAAAAACATACCTGTTATTCTTGGGTTAATTGGTATTTGGTATAATAATTTTTTTAATGCACAAACCCATGCTGTTCTTCCCTATGATTATTTAATGGACAGATTTCCAGCATATCTTCAGCAGGTATTTATGGAAAGTAATGGAAAAGCAATAGATAGAAATGGTAATGAAATTAATTATGAAACCTGTCCTGTTGTTTGGGGAGAAGCAGGTACAAATTGCCAGCATTCGTTTTGCCAGTTACTTTTTCAGGGAACACAAATGATTCCAGCAGATTTTCTTGCTCCTGCAATAAGCCATAATAATATTAAAGAACACCATAATATTCTGCTTTCTAATTTTTTTGCACAAACACAAGCCCTTGCTCATGGAAAATCAAGAGAAAAAGTATTAAAAGAGCTTAAAAAACAAGGCAGAAATAATGATGAAATATTAAAATTATTACCTCATAAAATTTTTAAAGGTAATATACCAACAAATTCAATTTTATTTAAAAAACTTACTCCAGAAGTTCTGGGAAGTCTTATAGCCATGTATGAGCATAAGGTTTTTGTCCAGGGAGTTATCTGGAATATATTCAGCTTTGATCAATGGGGTGTTGAACTTGGCAAACAACTTGCCCAAAAAATTCTTCCTGATTTAGAAAATAACAGCTTTATTACATCCCATGATTCTTCCACAAATGGATTGATTAATGCTTTTAAAAATATGAAGATATAAAAAATTATTTAATTCAATAATATAGAAATTTTTATGTTATTATATATTAAATCAATCTGCTATAAAGAAAATTCGCGTTTATATTTTAACTACGAAAAACACGAAATTGCAAAAAAACAACTTTATATTTTTAGTGTTTTTTTTGTGCTTTTTGTGGTTATATCTTTTAATTTAAATTCTATAACATAATATATTACCCCTTTATTCCATGGAATTATTTAATAAAAATTTAAAATACACAGTTGACTATAATGCTGAATCTATTGAAGTTTTAAAAGGTCTTGATCCTGTAAAAAAAAGACCTGGAATGTACACTGATACTTCAGATCCCAATCATCTTGGGTATGAGGTTATTGATAACAGTGTTGATGAGGCAATTGCAGGATATGCTGATAAAATTGATGTGATTCTTTATCCGGACAATTCCCTTGAAGTTAAAGATAATGGCAGGGGTATGCCCATAGATATTCATCCTAAAGAAAAAATATCAGGTGTTGAGCTGATTATGACAAAGCTCCATTCTGGAGCTAAATTTTCAAATAAAAATTACGATTTTTCCGGGGGGCTTCATGGTGTTGGAGTATCTGTTGTTAATGCTCTTTCAACATATCTAGAAATAAATATCACAAGGAATGGAGCAAAATATAAAATTGTCTTTAAAAATGGTTTTAAATCTAAGGACCTTGAAATTATAAAAAAATTAAATACAAAAAGAACAGGGACCTGCCTTAGGTTTTATCCAGACAAATCATATTTTGATACAATAAAATTTTCAAAAAAAGCTTTAAAACATTGTTTAAAGGCAAAAGCAGTGCTTTGTCCACATCTTTGTATAAGTTTTGAGGACCGGGAAACCGGAGAAAAAAAAGAATGGAAATACAAGTATGGTTTATCAGATTATTTTTTACAGGCATTAAAACAAACTAATACTATTTTTAATGTTCCTTTTACAGGGCACACCAGTTTAGAAGAAACAAGTGTATCCTGGGCATGTAACTGGACAGAGGAAAAACAGGAAAATATTTGTGAAAGCTATGTAAATCTTATTCCAACATTACTTGGTGGAACTCATGTTAATGGCTTTAGAACAGGCCTGCTTGATTCCATAAGAGAATTTTGTAAATTTAGAGATATTCTTCCAAAGGGTGTAAACATAGCTCCGGAAGATATCTGGGAAAATATTGCATTTGTTCTTTCTGTAAAACTTAATGATGCACAGTTTTCAGGGCAGACAAAGGAAAGACTTTCATCCCGTCATTGCACAAATATTGTAAGTTCCATAATTAGAGATTCCTTTAGTTTATGGCTTAATCAAAATACAGATGCAGGAGAAAAACTTACATGTCTTGTTATTGAAAATGCAAAACAGCGTATAAAAAGATCAAGAAAAGTAATAAAAAAGAAATTTGTAAATGGACTAATACTTCCAAGTAAATTATCTGACTGTACAAGCACTGATTCAAAAAAAAGAGAACTTTTTCTTGTAGAAGGTGATTCTGCAGGTGGATCTGCAAAACAAGCAAGGGACAGAAGATTTCAGGCAATTATGCCATTGCGTGGAAAAATTTTAAACACATGGGAAACTGATTCTTCACAAATATTAAGCTCAATGGAAATTAATAATATTTCTCTTGCTATTGGGGTTGACCCTAATTCTAAAGACATATCAAAACTTAGATATAATAAAATATGTATTCTTGCTGATGCTGATCCTGATGGCTTGCATATTGCTACACTTTTATGCGCACTTTTTTTAAGACATTTTTCTAATCTTGTAAAAAATGGACATATTTTTATAGCTATGCCTCCGCTTTTTCGCATTGATGCAGGCAATAATATTTTTTATGCCTTTGATGAACAGGAAAAAAAAAATATTTTTAAGAGAATAAAACTAGGGGGGAAAAAAGCAAAAATTAATGTGCAAAGATTTAAAGGACTTGGGGAAATGAACCCTTCCCAGTTAAGAGAAACTGCAATTTTTCCTGACACAAGAAAACTTGTTCAGCTTGTTATTAATTATAAAGATGACAAAAATGTGTTTGAAATTATGGATATGCTTCTAGGCAAAAAAAGAGCTGGGGACAGGCGGAAATGGATTGAAACCAAGGGAAATATTGAGGAGATTGAATAATGAAAAATAACTCTGAAACAAATCTTGAGGTTTTTGAAAAAATGGCCTTTGAAAAATTTGTTGAAAAAGCATATTTAAATTATTCAATGTATGTAATTTTAGATAGAGCTCTTCCTCATATTGGAGATGGCCTTAAGCCTGTCCAGCGAAGAATCATATATGCCATGAGTGAGCTTGGTCTTTCTTTTTCTGCTAAATACAAAAAATCTGCAAGAACTGTAGGTGATGTTCTAGGGAAATTTCACCCCCATGGTGATGCTGCATGTTATGAAGCAATGGTTCTTCTTGCCCAGCCTTTTTCATCCAGATATCCTCTTTTGGATGGACAGGGAAATTGGGGTGCCCCAGATGATCCAAAATCCTTTGCAGCAATGAGATATACAGAATCAAAACTGACAAAATATGCTGAAATTCTTCTTTTAGAAATTAATCTTGGAGCAACAAAATGGGTTTTTAATTTTGATGGAACTCTTAAAGAACCATATTTACTTCCTGCAAGGCTTCCTAATCTTTTATTAAATGGTACAACCGGAATTGCAGTGGGAATGGCAACTGATATTCCTCCCCATAATCTTAATGAAGTTGCAAAAGCATGTATATATCTTATAGATAATCCCAATGCAGATATTGATAAAATTACTAAATTTATAAAAGGTCCTGATTTCCCCACTAATGCTGAAATAATAACACCTGTTTCTGAAATAAAAAATTTTTATAAAACAGGTCATGGAAAAATAAAATTAAGGGCAAAGTTCCATGTTTATTCAGGAGATATTATTGTTACTGCACTTCCCTATCGTGCTTCAGGAGAAAAAATACTAGACCAAATTGCTTCTCAAATCAAAGCAAAAAAGCTTCCTATGGTAGTTGACATACGCGATGAATCTGACCATGAAGATCCCACACGCCTTGTAATTGTACCTAAAAAAAGAATAATATCTTTAACTTCATTAATGAATCATCTTTTTGCAACCACAGATCTTGAGCTTTCATATCGTGTAAATATGAATGTTCTAGGTATAAATGGAAAACCCCAGGTAAAAAATCTTCTTACTATTTTATCTGAATGGCTTTTATTCAGAACAAAAACAGTTAAAAAAAGACTAGAATATAGATTAGAAAAAGTTAATGACCGTATTCATATTCTTAAAGGTTTTATAATAGTATTTTTAAATATTGATAAAATCATTAAGATAATACGAAAAAGTAATAAACCTGGACAAGAACTCGTTAAAAAATTTAATTTAACAAAAATACAAGCAGAAACAATACTTGAAATTAAGCTTCGTCAGCTTGCAAAACTTGAAGAAGGTAAGATAACGGCTGAAAAAGATAAGCTTTACAAGGAACAACAAAATTTAGAAAAAATACTTGCATCAGACAAACTTTTAAAAAATCTTATTAAAAAAGAAATAAAGTTTGATGCAAAAAAATATGGAGACAAAAGATGTTCACCAATTAAACAAAGAAAAAAAGCAGAAGCATTTTCAGAAACTCAGGTTATACAGGTTGAACCTTTAATTATAATTCTTTCTAAAAATGGTTGGGTACGCTCTTTTAAAGGTAATGAAATTGATTTAAAAAAAATAAAATTTAAATCAGGAGATTCCCTTTTATCTTGTGCAAAAACCATGAGTAACCAACAAACAGTATTTGTTGATTCCAGAGGCAGAAGTTATTCTATTTTTTCCCATACATTTCCATCGGCAAGAGGATTTGGCGAACCTTTAACAGGCAGACTTATAATAAAACCTAATGTATTTATTAAAACAATGGTTACAGGTAACCATAATGATTTGTTTCTTCTCTTCTCAGACATAGGATATGGTTTTATTACTCAATTTGCCCATCTTCTTATAAAAAATAGAAATGGAAAAACTGTTTTAAATCTGTGTGATAATATAAATTTTATGGGTGCTGAACCCATTAAAAATTCTAAAACAGATATTATAACTGCAATAACAACATTAGGACGGCTTCTTATTTTTCCTGTAAAACAAATGCCAATATTAGAAAAAGGAAGGGGCAATAAAATAATTGGTATTCCAAATTCTCAAGTTCAGTTACAACATGGTGAACGACTTAAAATATTAAAGGTATTATCTTTTGATTCAACTATTATTATATATTCTGGAAAACATTTCTTAAAAATAAAACCTGAAGATCAGAAAAATTATAAATCAAAACGCGGATATAGAGGAAAAAAACTTCCAAAAGGGTATCAAAATGTAACTAACATTAAAATAATTTCTCCTTAAAAATAGTAGCTATAAACAATAATGATGGCATCCTAAACTTACGCTTTGCTTTAATCTAGTATTTTTTAAAGACCTCGAAATACTACATATCCACCTTTGCTCTTGAAAAAATACCATATCTTGTATATAAAGCTTAAAAAATACCATCTGTATTTTAAATTTCAAATTTTTAAAAGCTCATCAATAATGAAAAAATAGAGATTTATTATATGAAAAAAAATATTTATAATAGTCTGTTTTGTTTTATAGTTGCTGTATTTTTACCAATAATAATATATATTTACCTTCAGCATAATCCTTTATTTGTACCTTCCAAAACCCTCATAAGAATAAAAAAGAATAAAATACTTAAAGTCATTACACATAATAATTTTAATTCATATTATATTTATCGAGAAAAACCCATGGGATTTGAATATGATATAGCAAAGGAGTTTGCAAAATTTCTTAATGTTGAACTTAAAGTTATTAATCCCGGGTGGAATAACATGTTTTCTTTTCTTGAAAAAAATAAAGGAGATTTTATTGCAGCAGGGTTTACTATTACTAATAAAAGAAAAGAAAAATTTGATTTTTCAAGACCCTATATGGAAATTCAACAAAGGCTAATACATCACAAACTTATAATTATAGAAAATCTTAAACAACTTGCTGGAAAAAAAATTCATGTAAGGAAAAAAACTTCATACCATGCAAGTCTTGAACAAATAAAAAATACAGGGATAGATTTTGAAATAATACTTTATGACAATATTCCAACAGAAGACTTAATAAGAAAAGTTGCTGAAAAAAAAATAAAATATACAGTTGCAGATTCTAATATTGCCATGCTGAATAGAAGATATTATCCTGATATTATATTAGGAATTCCCCTGGAAAAAAAAGAAAAACTTGCCTGGGCAGTAAATAAAAATAATAAAAAATTTTTAAAAAAAATGAACACATTTTTAAAAACCGCTGAAACCAATGGAATTTATAAAAAAATTTATGAGAAATATTATAGTGATATTGATTATTTTGATTATTTTGATTTAAAAAAATTTCATGAAAGAATTAACACAAGACTTCCACAATATAAAAAAACAATAATTGCTGAATCTAAAAAATATAATTTTGACTGGAGAATAATTGCAGCTCTTATTTATCAGGAATCCCACTATGATCCCATGGCAGAAAGTTTTAAAGGAGCTATGGGGCTTATGCAGCTGACAACAGGCACTGCTCTGGAAATGAATATAAATGATAGACTTGATCCAGAACAAAGCATTAAGGCAGGCATAAAATATCTTAATAAAATGTATAAAAATTTTAAAGAGCTTAAAGATAATGATGAACAAAAACTTATTTTTGCCATTGCAAGTTATAATATTGGCTATGGTCATATAAGAGATGCACAGAAAATTGCTCTTGATAAAGAAATGGATAAAAATAAATGGTCCTGTATAGAAAAGACTTTGCCGCTTCTTTCAAAACCTGAATACCATGAAAATACAAAATATGGTTATGCAAGGGGAACAGAAACTGTTCAATATATTGAAAGAATATTTACATATTATGATATCTTAAAACAAAAATCACAAAATTAATGGGAAAGGGGTCAAGTCTGGTTTTGATACTTATGAACCTCCTTTTTAATCAAAAAAATTCTTTTTTTATAAATTGTATAAATAATAAAATGCAAACTTTACCAAAAGAGAAGTGAATTAAGAAAATCACATATTATATCCCTAAATTCTTCTATAAAAAATCCGACTTAAGGACACTAATTTAATTAAAATTAATTTTATCATAAAAAAACTTGAAATTTAAAAAAATGAAATCAAAAATACTTTCCATAATCTTAAAATATTTAAGATCAAAACCACTTTTAAAAGAATCAGGTATTAATAAATACCGTAGTCTTTTAGAAAAAAGTGCAAAAATATTTAAAATTGATAAACATGTTAATTTTAAAAAATTTTATATTAATTCCATTGCCTGCCAATGGATTATTCCCCATGATTTTACTGGTTCCCAAACTATTTTATATCTTCATGGTGGAGGATTTATAGCAGGCTCAATAAATTCACATAAAGATCTTGCAACAAGAATAGCAAAAGAATCAAAGGCTCAACTTTTAATTATTAATTATAGACTTGCTCCTGAACATAAATTTCCAGCAGGGCTAAATGATGCTATAACTGCGTATGAATGGCTTTTAAATAAAAAAATACCTAGTGAAAAAATTACAATAGCAGGTGATTCTGCCGGAGCAAATCTTGCACTTTCCCTTGTTTTATCTATTAAAGAAAAAAAAATTCCCATGGCGAAAAATATGGTTCTTTTATCTCCCTGGGTTGATTTGGAATGTAAAAGTAATTCCTATGATTTAAATAAAAAAAAAGATCCAATGTTAAATAAAAAATCTCTTTGTGCAACAGCAGAGTTTTATGCTGGACAAGAAAATTTATCTAATGTTTTGGTCTCTCCCATAAATGGTAATCTTCAGGGATTATGTCCAATGCTTATTCAGGCAGGAGATTGTGAAATATTACAGGATGATGCAGTAAGACTTGCAAATATTGCAGAAAAAGCAGGAGTTAAAGTTGAACTTGAAATATGGGAAAATATGTTCCATGTATGGCATTATTTTTCAAGATATCTTCCCCAAGGAAGAAAAGCCATAAAAAAAATAGGACAATTTATTCAAACTAACTGCCATAAGGCAGATCTAATTTTTAATTCCCAGCTTACCTCACAACAAAACATGAAAAAATATTAAAGTAATTATAAATTATTTTATATAATTAAAATCTAACTGATCTATAAACTTTTTTCTTTGCATGGATTTCAAGATTCTTTATTTCAAGATTTTTTGAAGTATTGCCTAAAGAAAGACTAATATTATGAAATCCTGGTTGAAGTATAAGCTTAATCATAGTTAGACTGCCTGGTAAGCTCTGCCATTCCCTAGTGTCTGCCTGCTCTGATAAAAGAGAAATTGCCCTAAAGATAGTTTCAGCAATATGGCTTTTTTCTCCAATTTTCTTGGCAATAACTTCCTTTGTACTAGTGCGAATACTATGTCTTGCAATTAAAGTAGCAGTTCTTTTTTTAAGTGATGTGGCTGCTATATTCCCAAGATTTGTGGTTATCATTATTGGAATTTTATTGGTATAATTGAAATAAACAGGCAAATGTGAATAAGAATTTGTATAATGGGGAAGAGAAATTCTTATTAATGGAGGTAAAATAATATCCTTTGAAATTTTATGGGGAATACTGCCCTGGCCAACAAAAAGAATTAACTCTCCCATATCAGGGCCACATATTTTTAATAAGTTTTTTTTAGATTTTATAATTTGTGAAAGTTTTTCATATTCTATACGAGCATCACTGTATTTGTGCATATTCTCAAAACAAAGTGCTATTAAAGCCCGAGTAAAATAATCATTTTTTAAGGATCCAGGATATTCATCAAAAATTTTAAGGGCTTGTTTTGCTTCAACAAGTGCTTTTTCATATTTGTATTGTAGTAAAAAATTTATCATTAAATATGTATGCACCCAGAGCCTTTCACTGTATTCTCCTCTATATGTCATTGTTTTATCATTTATAAAAACTGCTGAAGATTGTTCCCTAATACTTATTTTATTAAATTTATCCATAAGTTCCACTGCCTTTAAAAAAAAGATATTACTTTTGTTATATTTTTTTTTATAGTGAAAACTTAGCCCTTTTTCCATATAACAAAGTAAAAGATCTTTTTGTGGTACATTATCACATGTTATGGAAATATTATGGAATTGTGATTTGTTAGAAGTATTAGGGTGAAAAATATTACCTGTATCTTGCAAGGAAAAATTTGCACATCCCAGCATAAATAAAAATGATAATATTAATCCTGTTCTTAAAAAAATAAAAATCAATTTTTTTCTCATAATTTAATAGTATAGAAATCTTGATTTTATTATGTATTAAACCAAGATATTAATAAAAATTATCTTTATATTTTAAACCATGAAAAACACAAAATCTCATGAAAAGGGCTTTCTATTTTTTCGTGCGTTTTAGTATTTTTTATGATTGTAATTTATAATTACAGATTTTTTTACCAGCCAATAATAGGTTCTGATGCTTCTCTTGCAATTTCTGCTTGATCTGCATACACAATTTCAGCAGTTTTAAGGTTTGTCAGGGTAAGATCTAAACTATAATAAATCATTTCTTTTCTTTTTAAACGCCAATGTTTTGGCTGTTTTTTTGCAATAGATCTTAGGGTTCCACTTAAAATATAATCAGCTCCCAACTGCCGTCCCTGTTCAATTCGCATAAAAGGGGCAACATATCCTTTATTTTGATATTGAATTTCCTTTTCTATATTTTTTCGTTGTCCCTTATTTATAAAACGAAATTTTCCATTTCTTAAAAGCTTCATTCTTATATCATCTGTAATTCCCCCGGTATTAATATGCTCTGATGTCTCATTGGCAATGGGATAGATAATTAAAATTGGTTTTTTTGCTGAACTTGGTAAAAAAGTGCTTAAAAGCAAGGGATTAACAAGTTTATCAACTATTTGTTTTTTATCGGAAAAATCATAACCTGCATCATAATGAACTTCATCTGTAATATTAATATTTCGTGTGGTTGCTGAACATCCACATAATATTAAAGAAAATATTCCTACTATAAAAAATAAAAATTTAAAGTAAATTTTATTCATTTTTTTCCTCTTTACTTATGGTTAATATACTCTAAAAGGTCATAAATTGGGATTTTTTAAAGAACTAAAATTTAAAATATCATTATTAATTATCACACTCCCCTGCCTTAATATTTTAAATGGCGAAACTGTTACATCAACAACTGTTGAGCCTTTTCCACCTTTAAGCTTTCCTCCGTCCAAAACCATATCAATATTAGAAATAAGTTTTAATTCTAATTCTTTAATATCACTACATCCTTTCATACCTGAAATATTAGCACTGGTTCCTGTTATTGGCGTTCCTGCCATTTTAACAAGGGTATATGCAACAGGATGCTGGGGTATCCTTACACCTATTTTACCTGTTTTTGCTATTAATTGTTCGGGAATATCATGTTTTGCTTTAAATATAATGGTAACATCCCCAGGCCAAAATTTATCCATTAAAACTTTAGCCTGAAAAGGAATCTCCTTTACCAGTATTTTAAGATCTTGTTTTTTATTTATTAATACCAAAATAGGATTGTTTTTATCTCGTTGCTTTATTTTAAATACCTTATTAACAGCTTTTTGATTAAAAGCATCTACACCAATCCCATAAAGACATTTTGTCGGAAAAATAATAACTCCATTTTTTTTGATTATTTTGCATGCTTTTAAAAGCAATTTTTTTTCAGGACTTCTAGAATTAATTCTTACTATTTTTTTATTATTTTGCAAATTTTCTGCCTTTATTTACAACTATTTAGCATTATATATCTACTTTTTTTATATATAAAAACTTATAATTATTTAATATTTTTTCATATCAACTAAAAACAAATGAATAATTTCCTTTATTTTTCCATTGCAAGGGCAATCAATTTATCAAGAAGTTTTGAAAAAGAAAAACCTGCCTTTTCAGCGGCCTGGGGATAAAGACTAGTTTTTGTCATGCCCGGAATTGTATTAGTTTCAAGCACATAAATTTCTTCATTAAAAAGAATCATGTCAGTTCTACTGTATCCCTTTAAAAAAAGAGCTTTGTGAGCATCCAGAGCATATTCTTGTACCTTATTTTTTATCTTATCTTTAATGCGTGCAGGACAAATTTCCTGAGTTGCACCTTTTATATATTTTGCTTTATAATCAAAAAAATCATAATTCTTATTTGGAATAATTTCAATAACAGGCAACGAAATAAGGTTTTTATTTCCAAGAACTCCACAAGTAAGTTCAATTCCCTTAATATATTGTTCAAGCAGTATAAAATCATCATGCCTAAAAGCAAGTTTAATGGCTTTTTCAAATTCAGATTCCTGCTTTACAATTGTCATTCCTATACTAGAGCCTGCACAAACAGGTTTCACAACCAAAGGCAATCCTAATTTTTCAACACAAGTTGCAACATCAATATTATCGTTTTTTGTAAAATCAAGAAATTCAGGTGTAGGAATTTCTGCCTGAGTATACATTTTTTTTGAAGCAAGCTTGTTCATAGCAAGTGAACTTCCAAGAACTCCTGCACCCTGATATGGAATACCAAGAAGCTCAAGTAATCCTTGAATAGTTCCATCTTCACCATAAGGTCCATGGAGAATTAAAAGTGCAACATCTATATTTGCTGCATGGGTAACAAGTTTTTCCAGATCTGTTTTTGGATCATATCTAGTAATTTCATATTTATTTTTATCTAGAAATTCATACACTTGACTTCCGCTGTTAAGTGAAACTTCTCGTTCAGATGAAATGCCGCCAGATAATAATGCAAGTCTTAATTTTTCCATAAATATTTCCTTAAATTATGATGTATTGTTAGCGTCATAAAAATTCTTTATTTAAATTTAAAATTAGAAAAAACACTAAAAAGCACAAAAAAAATATAAATCCTTTTTCATATTATTTCGTGTCCTTTGTAGTTTAAAATATAAAAAGGATTTTTATAACATCTTGATGTTAATACATAATAAAATAAAAATTTCTATACCAGAAATTTAATTTTTTATAAAATTACCAATTTTTTATAAAATCGTCAAAAAATTAGACATACTTATTTTATGATGTTATTTTAACCAGATGTATTAAAAAATAAAAAAAGGAGGAAAAATGTCTAAAAAAATTCTTATTATTGGAGCTGTTGCCCTAGGACCTAAAGTTGCCTGTAGATTAAGACGCCTTGATCCTAATGCTGAAATAACTCTTATTGATAAAGATGAGCTTATATCCTATGGTGGATGCGGCATACCTTATTATATTGGTGGTGATATTCCTGAACTTAAAGGGCTTTACTCAACCATTGCCCATCAAATTAGAGACACAAAATTTTTTCTTAAAAATAAAAGAGTTAATGTATTAACACAAACAAAAGCTTTATCTATAAATAGATCTGAAAAAAAACTTCTAGTACAATATTTAAAAAATAATAAACAAGAAAATTTAGAATATGATAAACTTGTAATTGCAACAGGTGCAACACCTGTAAGACCGCCATTGCCCGGAGCTGATCTCCCCAATGTCTTTGTTCTTTCAAATCTTCATCATGCTAAAAATATAAAAAAAATTATATCAAATGGAAAAGTTGAAAATGCTGTTGTAATAGGTGCCGGAGCAATTGGCATTGAAATGGCTGAAGCTTTAACTGATTTATGGGGAATTAAAACAACACTCATTGAAATGGCTGATCAGGTTCTGCCAACAGCCCTGGGAAGAAATATTTCAAAAATTCTAGAAAAGGAACTTAAAAATAATAATGTTACAGTTTTAACATCAGAAAAAGTATTACAAATAAATGGTAATATAAAAACAGGGGTTGAATCAATACAAACAACAAGCTCAAATATTCCATGTAATATGGTTATTTTAGCAGTAGGTGTTAGACCTAATTCTGAGTTGGCTGCAAATGCTGGTCTTGCTCTTGGAACAAATAAAGGAATTTTTGTTAATCAATTAATGCAAACCACTGATCCTGATATTTATGCTGGGGGAGATTGCGTAGAAATTACAAATCTTGTTAATGGACAATCAACCTTAATGCCGCTTGGTTCCCTTGCAAATAGGCAGGGACGAATAATTGCTACAAATATAAATGGAGAGTGTGAACATTTTAAAGGTACGGTAGGAACCTTTTGTATTAAAGTATTTAATATGGGATTTGCCAAGACAGGTCTTACAGTAAACCAAGCAAAAAATTCAGGTTTTGATCCTGTTTATTCAATTGTAACACAATCTGATAGAGCACACTTTTATCCTGATTCAAAATTCATGTATATGAAACTTATTGCTGATAGAAAAACACAAAAAATATTGGGAGTAGAAGCCTGTGGACAACAAGGTGATTCTGTAAAGGCAAGAGTAGATGCAGTTGCTCCTTTATTGCAATTTAATGCAACTGTAAGTGATATAACCACAATAGAAACAGGATATGCACCACCATATGCTTCTGCAATGGATATTATAAATAATGCAGGAAATTGTCTTGATAATACTATTAAAGGAAGTCACAAACCCATTGATGTTATAGATTTTCTTAGAAAATTTAAAAATAGAAAAATTAAAGTTCTTGATGTTAGAAGCAATATTCAGGCAGCACCATTTGTAAAAAAATATGGTGATATATGGATAAATATTCCACAAAATGAAGTTTTAGATAAACTTGATAAAATTCCAGCAAATGAACCTTTGTATATCTTGTGCGGTTCTGGACCTCGCTCCTATGAAATTCAAGTTTTGCTTGCAAGTAAAGGTATAACTAATACAAGAAATATCCAGGGAGGCTATGGAATGGTTCTTGCTGTTCAAGGACCTTTGATTTAGAATTATATGTGATAAACTTGTAAAAAAAATACTGGAATTTCAATGAAATAGATAACATCGTGCCAAGCTTCATATACAAGCTATAGTATTTCTTAAAGAAGTTTTGAAAGAATCTACAGCAACTACTATGAGGCAGATCTGGTTATTAGTTCTTGGTTTGCCTCACAATAAAACATAAAAAAATATTAAGTAATTATAAATTCTTTCATATAAAAATAAATAATAAAAGTACCAATTGCAAGTTAGAGCTGGAAAAATTAATAATCATAAACTGGAAACTAGATTTTTAACTTTTATTTCAATTTTATCTCTGATTTTTCTTACCTCATTAATTGTTTTATCTGCAGGATCTGGAAGATTCCAATCTTCAATTTTACATCCAGGTACAACAGGGCATACCTGATCACAACCCATTGTTATAATTATATTTGGTAAAATATTTTTAATTACATGGTCAAAGGAACAAGGTTTAATAAATGCAATATCAAGTCCTTTTTCAGCCATAACTTGAACTGCTTTTTTGTTAATAAATTTTGCAGGATTAGAACCTGCACTTATAACATTAATTTTATCCTGTGCAATGTTTTTTGCAAAACTTGCAGCTATTTGGCTTCTTCCTGCATTTTCTCTGCAAACAAAAAAAATTGTTTTTCTATTTTTAAAAGGCTTAAATATTTTATTGCCAAGTTTTTTAATATCATCTTTTACATGGGGATGGTTTTCAAGCTCACCACGATGATCAATTCTGCGGTAACATAAACTATCTATAAATTCTGCGCCCAAAGCATCAAAAAAATATTTTGCAGTAAGTTTAATTCCATCAAAGAGATTTTCCCCTTTTGTTGCTCCAACAGATAAAAGAATTCCTTTTCTATTGAACTCACCTGAATCTTTAATCTTTAATCTATATTTTCTTGACCAAAGAGTCTGCATTCTATCAATTAAAATCTTAATTTGTGCAGGAAATGTATAAAAATATACAGGAGTTGATAAAACAATAATATCTGCCTTTCTAAAAAAGGGAAAAATCTCTTGTTCAAAAGAATCTTTAAGAATACAAAAACCTATTTTTTCACAAGTTTTGCATCCTGTACATGGCATATATTGAAAGTCTGAAGAATTTAAAAGTTTTGTTTCAAACCCATGTTTATCAGCTTGTTTAAGAAAAAGAGAAACAAGGGCATAGGTATTTCCATTTTTTCTTGGACTTCCGTTTAATGCAAGAACATACATATTTATTTTTCTATTCCAAGAAGTTCAATTTCAAAAATTAAAGTTGCACCAGGTGGAATAATATTTCCAGACCCCCTATCTCCATAGCCAAGGGAAGATGGAATAAAAATTTCCCATTTTGATCCAACATTCATAAGTTTAAGAGCTTCTGAAAATCCTTTTATAACACCATTTATACTAAAAGTTGCAGGTTCACCTCTTTTATATGAAGAATCAAATTCTTTTCCATCTATTGTTGTACCTTTATAATGACATTCTACACTAGCATTATCCTTTGGTAAAACACCTTTACCTTTTTTTATAACTTTATAGAAATGCAGCACCCTCAGCCTTATTTTCCTCAAGATTTTTTTTATTTAATTCCATTTGTTTTTGCCTTATTTTATTTTGAAAAATGTTTATAACCTCTTTCATTTCTTTATCTGTTAAAAGACCTTTTTTATTAAGTAAACTTGTTTTAACACCTTTAATAAACAAATCCACATTAAGATTAAAATCTTTTTTTACATTATCACCTATGTTAAAACCAAGTGCATAACTTATTTTTTCATTCTGAGTTTTTAAAATAGTCTCCTTTGCAAAGGCTTGAAATCCTGAACCAAAAATAAAAACTGAGAATAGAAAAATAAAAACTTTTTTTAAAAAAACCATTAACACCTCCTGTAATAAATTAATAAATAATGGGCTCGTAAAAAGTCCAAAATTAAAATATAAGATAGTATTGTTCCCAACTCCATAAGACTCTGATACCTTCCATATATAAATATATAAGGTATAGTGTTTTAAAATCTTGAAAAAATACTATAACAAAGTAGTAGATGGAGAATTTTTACTACGCCATCAACTATTAATTATAAGGAAAAACTTTAATGAATAAAATTACAGATCTTCTTTTTGAGGCAAACATTTTAAAGGAATTACCAAGATCAGGCTATTATTTTCTTGGGTCTGGGCATGAAAATGTTGCAGAGCATTCATTTATGACAGCTTTTATTGCTTTTATAATTTCCCAAATAGTGCCTGACCTTGATTCTGAAAAACTTATTACAATGGCTTTAATACATGATCTGCCCGAGGCAAGAACAGGAGATTTAAATTATGTACAAAAAAAATATGTAAAAAAAATGGAGGGAAAAGCAGTATCTGATATGACTCAAGGCCTCTTATTTGGCAAGAGCATTAAAAAGCTTATAAAAGAATTCAATCAAGGTGAGACCGTTGAAGCAAAACTTGCAAATGATGCTGATCAATTATCTTTTATTCTAGAGCTTAAAAAACTCCAAGATACTGGGGCAAAATCTCCTGAAAAATGGCTGCCTATAGTGATTAAACGTGTTAAAACTAAAATTGGCAAAAAACTTGCTAAAAATATTATGTCTTCTAATTGGGACAACTGGTGGATGAATAATTATTCTGATTAATTAGCATGGCCAGAAACTAAAATTATTAGTATCTGGCCATAACAAATAATGAAACACTTATAAAAATTTTAAAAAAGCCTTTATATTTTTTCTAGTGTTTTTATTAGGTTCTAATTTAGAATTTAAATCTCTATTTTATACAATTTTATGCAAATAAATTATCAGGTTTATATAAATGTGTACCTTCAATAACTTTAATACCTGTTTTAGCATTAATTTTTTGAATTAAAATTTCTTTTTCAGGACAATGATCAACAATACATGGAGCTATATGAAGTTTAGTTGGTTGTTCTTTATTTTGAAAATTCCATGATGCAAGTTGTGCAAGTCGTGTAACTATACCAGTTCCAGGACATCCTCCACAACCTAGGATACCTAGAAGTTCCGCATCTTTATCATAACAGCTAAACTCGCCATTTCTTCTATTAAATCCAACCATACACCTTGAGCAGGCTATACAAATATCATCCATTACATTGTTGCATCCAACAATTAATATTTTTTCCATTTTTTCACCTTTTTATATGAAAGAATTTATACAACTACTACTTAATTTTTTTTCATGTTCGTTCTAAGGTAAACCAATAATCACACCTGCCTTATAGCAGTTATTAAATAATTTTATATAACATCAACATTACTGGCTGGGAAGAATATTTGAAAACTGATATTCCTCAACTTTTTCTCCAATTGACAGTTCATAATCATTCTCACCCCATTGCTCAATTGTAAGATAAAAGGTCCCTGTTTTGTCATCAGCATAATCCCACTTAAAAACTTCTTTTCCTAAATCAGAATTATTTTTATAAAATAATGCTCCACCTGTTTCATCTAGATAATATTGTTTTTCCTTAAAAAAAATTGTATCAGGAGGTTTACTAAATTCTTTGATTTTGTTTATTGTTTGAATATCAAGTTGTTGAAAAGGCATTTTTTTTGTAATACACCATAAATCCTCATCATCAATTTCTCTTTCAAGAAAAATAGTTTCATCATGACTTGAAAGCTGCCATTCATAGGTAATATCATTTTGTCCCCAATCATATCTGCCAGCTGAAATAACTTCCCATGTTTTAAGATTATAATCCACATAATACCCTTTTTTCAGGTTTGCAAGAATTAAATCTGAAATTGGATCAGGGTCAACAGTTGTTTTTTTTCTTTTAAAAAAATCTTTTAATCCCATTATTTTATTCCAGAGGTTTTATGATATCCCCATTTTTTTTTTAAGTTCCATAAGGCTTTCTGATGCTTTTACTGTGCCTTTATCTTCCAAAACAGCATCTATTTCACTGTCAATTGAAGTACTATCTTCTGTAATTTCTCCATATGCCTGAGCAAGGGATTCGTCTTCTTCCACCTTTGCCTTCATTTTTTCCAGCATACTAATTGTAGATGAGGAATCAATATTTGCAAGTTGAGCATTTATTTTTTTTGTTGATGCTGCTGTCTTTGCCCTTGCTTTAAGTGTTATAAGATCATTTTCATAGGATGTTATTGTAGTTTTAAGTTTATTGACTTTTGAATTAAGGTCATTGGATTTTGTTTCATAACTTAAAGCTTCGTTTGAAAGTCTTTGTGCTTCATGTTTCTTTTCTTCTTTTTTATTTAATGCCTGTGTTGCCATGCGTTCAGCTTCCTTGCCATCCAATTCTTTATTTTCCATTTTTTGCAAAAGAAGCATTGCCTTGCGTTCATAATCTGATGCAAGATTTTTATTTTTTGCAGCCTCTTTTTTTGTTCTTATGATAATTCCCTTAACTTGAGCAAGACTTGTCATTGCACCGGAAAGATCTTTTTTTAAATCTCTAATTCCCTGTTCAGTCATTTTAATGGGATCTTCCATTTTATCAATAACTGAATGTGCCTGAGATGCTCCTACTTTAAATAATCTTTTGAAAAATGACATATTATTTTTTACTCCTTTATATATTTATTTATAAAAGAACTTTTGTATTACTATGATTATTTATCTTAATCCCCATAATAAAAAAAAAGGATCTTCTTATTTTTTTATATAGCCTAGAAGTTCTGCACCATATTCTGATAAAGCAAGGGATAATGCATGAATTGAAGCTTCAAGCTCATTTCTATCTAAATTTTCCAATTGTAAAGTATCTCGAAAAATAACATAATTTTCATTTTCATCAATAACAAATGCTCCATGAACAAGTTCTCTATTTAATTGAAGTAAGCGTTTATATAAATTATCAGTTTTATTAGGAACCTTCATTATAATTTGTTCCAGAACAACAATTGGAGCTTCACAATCTATAACTAAATTTTTTATTCCATTTTCTTCATCTTCAACTATAACAAGCTCTTCTGTTTTATCTTCTTTAATAATAGATATTTCCATTTCATTTAAAAATTCTTTTATAAGATTAAATTTATCTTGCATGGTCTCTCCTTATTAAAATTTTAAGTGGGGATAAGGTCTTAAAAAAATATTATAACAAAGTATAGAAAGAATTTTTACGACACCATCATATCAGGTCTTTCCAATCCAATTATAATAATAAAATCATTTTCCTTTAAAACATAGTTGCTATTGGGATTTACAAAAAATTTATCACTTAATTTATCTTTAATTCCAATGCAGATTATATCTTTTTTTTCTTTTAATTCACACATGGCATGGAAAAATGATTTCCCAATAAGATAAGACGGTATTTTAATTTTGTAAAGGTCATTGCCATAATGATTACTTACAAGCTCACTAATAAGTCTTGTAATGCCATGGTCAAGGGCTGCTTGAACAAGAAGATTTGTGGAAAGCTCACCTACAACAATTATTTCATCTGCCTTTGCTATTTTACAATGAGCAATATTTTTAGAA
Organism: Desulfobacteraceae bacterium 4572_130; assembly: GCA_002084425.1. Lineage (GTDB taxonomy): Bacteria > Desulfobacterota > Desulfobacteria > Desulfobacterales > Desulfobacteraceae > 4572-130. Next base: position 53,815 of record NBLN01000005.1, read on the forward strand.
GACATGAGTTCAACACAAGTATAAAGATTTGGATTATAATTTTTTATAGTCATTATATTAAGAATAGTTTTTGCATCTCTAGAATAAGAATCAAGTAAATCATCTGCAAGTATTATAACAGCAGCAGCCTTTTTTGCATGGGCTCTGGAAAGAGAATTTGAATCAATTTGTCCATGAATAAAAAAAACATTTTCTTCTTCACTGGGTTTTTCATTTATATCAGCAATTATCACAATAGGCATATGCTTAGATTTTAAGTCTGCCTTTATTTCTGATATAATTGTTTCACCCCTGAAATTCCAACCACATATAATAAAATGATTTGCAAGATTAATTTTTTTCATACCCCTTTTTTCCATAAATTTATTTTCAACAAACATTCCTGCAACAGTTGCAGTTAAAAGTCCAAGAAGTCCTATTCCTGAAATCATCACAAAAAATGCAACAATTCGTCCACCAACAGTTATTGGAGAAATATCACCATATCCAACAGTCGTCATGGTAACAATCGACCACCACAAACCATCGAAAAAACTAATATTTTTTTCAAAAAAAACTAGGAATACACTACCAATTAAAAGCACAAGAAAAGCAAAAATAAAAATTTTATGAATTTTTTCCCTTGCAAAAATAATAAATATTCTTTTTATGGCAAAAAATATATTCAGCATATTTTTATTATTCACATGTTTTTTAATTTTTTCAAGTTATAGATTTCTATATAAATTATGGATTGTGAATATAATATATATTTTATATAAAAAACGTATAACTACTTAATATTCTTTTATATTTCGTTGTGAGTCAATCCAAGAACTAAAAACCAGATCTGCCTTAAGGCACTTGGCAAAGCAATCATGAAAAATTGCCAATATAGATATTAAATAAAATGCTAATTAAAAAACATAAAATCAAATTACTTGAAAATAAAATAAAGTGCCTTGGAATAAAAAAAGAAGATATTAAAGAAAAATTTATAAAAGCATCTGGCAAAGGCGGCCAAAAGGTTAACAAATCATCTTCAGCAGTATTTTTAAAACATATTCCAACTAGTATATGTGTAAAAGTAGGGTCATCAAGATATCAGCATTTAAATAGATTTCTTGCTTTAAGATCTCTTGTTGAAAAAATTCAAGAAAAAAAAAGAATAAAATCTGAAAAAATAAAAATAATTGAAAAATTAAAAAAACAGAAAAGAAAAAGAAAAAAAAGAGCAAAATATTAATAATTCCATAAATAATTGAAAATTTAAATTATAGAGCATCGCGCTAATCTTCAGGTGCAAAATGTGGTATTCCGTGAAAAATAAAATTCCACATATAGTACTTTTAAAAATTGAAAAAAGACTAGAACAAAGTAAATAAAGAGTTGTTACAATACTATCAATTTTTTAAATACTTGATTTTGATTTCTATTGATGTTGTTTATGATTTAGCTTTGTAATATTATCAGCTTGGTTTATAATTTTCTTGTATTTTCCCAGAGTATAAAAAAATCATAAAGGACTACTTAATATGAGTGAAATAGTATTAATTAATATCACAGGAAAGGATAGAAAAGGACTTGATGCAAAATTTACAGGTATTCTAGCAGAATACAATGTAAATATTCTTGATATCAGCCAGGAAGTAATACATGACTACATAACATTTGGAATTCTAGCAGAAATCCCAGATAAAAATAATTTTTCCTCTGTATATAAAAATATGGTTTTTGAAAGTCATAAAATGGAACTTACAATTGGTATAAAACCAGTTGCTCTGGAAGAATATGAAGATTGGGTACAGGAATTAGATAAAGAAAGGCGTACAATCACTCTTCTTGGGAAAAATATTACTGCTGACCAAATTTTCAAAGTAACATCTATTATTGCTGAAAGCGATCTTAACATCGAAAGCCTTACTCGCCTTTCAGGCAGAATATCCATTAAAACTCCTCAAAAAAATAAAAAAACCTGTATCAAATTTTCTGTTAGTGGAAAACCTAAAAATATTAAGAAAATGAGAAGCAAATTTGTAGAAACATCTAAAAAAACAGGAATAGATATTTCTTTTCATATTGACAATATTTACAGCAAAAACAGAAAGCTTGTTGTTTTTGATATGGACTCAACCCTTATTCAAACAGAAGTAATTGATGAACTTGCAAAACTTGCAGGAACAGAAAAAGAAGTTGCAAAAATAACAAAATCTGCAATGCAGGGAAAAATTGATTTTAAAAAAAGTTTTATACAAAGGCTTGCACTTCTTAAAGGCATTAAAAAATCTGAACTTCCCCAAATGATAGAAAACCTTCCCTTTTCAGAAGGAGTTTTACGGGTAACACAAACCTTAAAAAAATTGGGTTATAAATTAGGTATTATTTCCGGAGGATTTACCTTTGTAGGAGAATATATAAAAAAGAAATTTGGATTTGATTATGTTTATGCTAATAAGCTTGAAATGAAAAATGGCATGGTAACAGGCAAAGTTATTGGTGATATTATTGATGGAAATGAAAAAGCTCGTATTCTTAAAATAATAGCTAAAAAAGAAAATATATCCATTGAACAGACTATTGCTGTTGGTGATGGGGCAAATGATATTCCTATGATTAGCATAGCAGGTCTTGGAGTTGCATATAATGCAAAGCAAGTTGTTCTTGAAAAAACAGACAATGTAATTTCAAGTGTTGGACTTGATGGTTTGCTTTATTTAATGGGAATGCATGAAAGAGAAATAGAACATAATTAATTTTTTAAACATAAAAATGACCAAGTAAAAAAAATAGATGGGATCTTTGCACAAACGCATTTTTTTATAAAAATACTGAAAAAAAATAAAATAAAGCACTAGAACAAAGCAAATAAAAAATTTTCTACAACGCCATTAATAAGGGGATAAATAAATGAACTTAACTGCAAAGGATGTTATGGTTAAAGAATTTAATACTATTCAATCAAATGCGCCTGTTGAAGATGCAATAAGATTAATTTTTGAGAATAATATTGAAGCTGAAACAGGTAGTAGAATAGTAAGTATTCTGGTAACAGATGAATTTAACTGTTTAGAAGGCATTTTTTCCATGTTTGATATTCTTTATCATTTAAGACCACCTGTTTTACATTACATAGATGAAAATATTAATTCATGGAATAAAGAGGAGCTGGATTTATATATTAATAGATTTAAAGGAATGACAGTAAATCAGGTTATGAGTTCGCCTGCACATTATATTTCACCTGAAGTTGATTTAATGGTAATTATTGATCGTATGGTTAAAAAAAGATGGCGTAGACTTCCTGTTGTGGAAAATGCCAAAGTAATAGGCGTAGTATATCTTTCTAATGTTTGTTATCATGTTTGCAAAGATTTGCTTTAAAATTTTCTTTTGGGAATAAGGAAATACTTTAAAATATAATATATTAATTATGGAGATATGATTATGGGAAAAAGAAAAATTCCATTAGTATTTATTACAATATTTTTATTGTTGTTATTCACAGCTCCTATTATTGCAGATAATGAAAAAATTAATATTAATACTGCAACAGAAAAAGAGCTTTGCACTTTAATACAGGTTGGGCCCAAAAAAGCAGGTAAAATTGTACAATATCGTGAAAAACATGGTGATTTTAAAACTCCTGAAGATATTAAACATGTAAAAGGTATAAGCGATAAAATTTTTAAAAAAAATGAATCTATTATTATTGTTAAAGATATTCCTATTGTGAAAAATCAATGATATTGATGAATGTAAAAAATTATTTCCAAAATTCCCAAAAGATATTTAATATAAGGTCTTTGCACAATGCTTAATTGTGTTCAAATTTTATGGTGAAGATGTATTGTAATACCTTGGGACCTAAAATTTGAACAAAAGAAAGCAAGCCATATTTACAGATATTTACAAACATTTTTTTTAATTAAAAATTAGAAAAAGACATTTTATGTTTTTAAAGTGTTTTTATAAAAAATGCGTTTATGCAGAGGTGTAAAGGTTACATATTTTGATGATAGAGGAGGGGGTAAACAATAATGAGGTTTAAATTAAACTCTAATCTTATATTTATAATTGCAATATTATTATTTACTGTTTCCATAAATGATATTGGTCATACAGAAACATACTATGTTTCTGATATGTTAGTTTTAAAAATACGACAGGGACCTGGTAAAGAATTTAATGTTCTAGGTACATTAAAAAGTAATATCCCCATTGAAATTCTTGAAAAAGGCGAAGTCTATTATAAAATGCGTACAAAAAATGGTGTTGAGGGATGGGTTGAAAAAAAATATCTTTCTTTAAATACCCCTTTAAATATAGTTGTTAAACAATTAAAACAAAAAATAGAAGAGCTTGAAAGAACAAATAAAAAACTTTCAACAACTCAGCCTTTGCCCATTGAAACAAATAAAAATTTTATTACAACAATTGCAATAAAATGGTTTCTTGCCGGTGCTGGTGTTTTTCTTCTAGGTTGGTTTATTGGAAGAAATATTGGAGTAAAGAAAAAAAGTTCAAACAAATTTCTGAATTAGCGCCCTTTGGCAAATTTGAAATATCAGATGGAGGTTTGTTTTGTATTCAAAAATACTTATTCTGCATTTCCCACCTGTTATAACACAAAAACCAATTGTATATTATCTTACAAAAAATTTTGATCTTTTATTTAATATCTTACATGCCAGAGTATCAAGCGAAAAGGCTGGATATATGGTATTGGAAATTTCAGGTACAAAAGATAATTTTAACAAGGGAATTAAATTTCTAAAAAATCATGATATTAAAATTACCAGTGCAGAACATGAAATATTAAGAGATGATGAACAATGCACTCACTGCGGTGCCTGCACAGCAATTTGCCCCACTGAAGCTTTATCAATTAAAAGACCAGAAATGGAAGTAATCTATGATAAGAAAAAATGTAGTGTATGTGAGCTATGTATTCTTGCCTGCCCCACCAGAATCATGAAACTTTCTTCAAAAAATACAGAAAATATTTTTAAATGAAAAAAACCATTGCTATAAGTTTAAGTGGTGGGATTGATTCTCTTGTTGCAGGATTTCTTCTGAAAAAAAAAAAAATTAATTTATTTGGTATACATTTTACAACTGGATATGAAAAAAACAGCATTGACTTTTCAAACCTAGAAAAAATACTTGATATTAAAATTTATCATATTAATCTTAGAAAAATTTTTAAAGAATCAATTGTAACTTATTTTATAGAATCATATCTTAATGGTAAGACTCCTAATCCCTGCCTTATCTGCAATAAAAAAATAAAATTTGGCGCTCTTTTAAAAGCTGCAAATAATCTAGGTGCTGATTTTATTGCTACAGGTCATTATGCAAAAATCAAAACCTCAAAAATAAAACAAAGTAAACATGTCTTTCTTGTTAAAGGAAAAGATTCTGTTAAAGACCAATCATATTTTTTATCCATGCTAGAGCCTAGCCAACTTAAAAAAATAATTTTCCCACTAGGTGATATGACTAAATCAGAAGTTACAGAATTAGCAAAAAATAAGGGATTAGTTCCTCCCAGTATAAAAGAAAGTCAGGACATCTGTTTTATACATAATAAATCTTTTTACGATTTTATATCCCTAGAACAAAAATTCAAATCTATACATGGTGATATTGTTACTCTAGATAATAAAATCATTGGTACACATAAAGGACTTTACAGATTTACAATTGGTCAAAGAAAAGGCATAAATTGTCCAGGGTCTGCACCATATTATGTAAAAAAAATAGATATAAAAAACAATAAGCTTATTGTTGGTTTTAAAAATGATCTTTTACAAAAAAAATTTTATGTAAAGGACCTTAACTGGATTACAAAACCATTTTTCCATTGCTCTAATGTTAAAACAAAAATTCGATATAATCATAAAGAAGCTGAGTCTGTTTTAACCTATGACAATAATAATAGCGCCACAATAATTTTCAAAAAATCACAATATGCAATAACACCAGGACAAGTGGCTGTTTTTTATAACAAGGATATAGTTCTTGGAGCTGGAATTATCCAATAAAGATGGCATTGTAAAAACTCTTTATTTATTCACCCATCTATATTTTATATTTTTAACAATAAACTATTTACGAATTTATCAATGAAAAAATTTTATATAAAAACTTTGGGATGCAAAGTAAATCAATATGAATCAGACGGTATAGCTTGTGAACTTATTTCCCATGACTTAATAAAAGAAAAAAAACCAAACAATGCCGACATCTGCATAATTAACACATGCGCTGTTACATCAAAGGCTTCCAGACAATCAAGGCAGGCAATAAGAAACATAATAAAATTAAACTCAAAAGCCAAAATTATTGTAACAGGTTGCCACGCACAAACATCTTTTAAAAAAATAATGGAAATTAAAAATATTGACTGTATTACAACCCACAAAGATAAATTTAAAATTGCAAGAGCAATTATAGATAAAAAAAAAGGGCTTGCTTCAATCAAAGTACCCCAATCAAATCAATGTTCAAATAAAATTTTTCACTCGTTTAAACCTGCTGTTACAGGAGACAAAACAAGAGCTTATTTAAAAATACAAGATGGATGTAATGCCTTTTGTACATATTGCATTGTGCCTTATGCCAGAGGAAGAAGTGTGAGTATGCAAGAAGATGAAGTTATTGAACATCTTAACTTGCTTAACAAATTAAAATATAAAGAAATTATAATCACAGGAATTAATCTAGGAGCCTATGGTCTTGATTTTAAAAAAAAATCAAGTTTATTTATTCTTTTAAAAAAAATTGCCTATTTAAAGCCTACTAGGCAAATACGTTTAAGTTCCATTGAGCCAAAAGAATTAACTAATGACATTATAACTCTAGTAGCTCAAAATGATATTTTTTGTAATCATTTTCATATACCTCTTCAAAGTGGAGATGATAAAATCTTAAAAAAAATGAAAAGACCCTATAATACATCATTATTTAAAAATCTTATCTTAAAAATTCATAAAAAAATTCCTTTTGCAGGAATTGGCATTGATATACTAGCAGGTTTTCCAGAAGAAACAGAAAAAGCTTTTGAAAATACTTTATCTTTAATTAATGAGCTTCCCATTTCCTATCTTCATGTATTTCCATTTTCATCAAGAAAAGGAACTCTTGCATTTAATTATAAAAATAAGATAAATCCCAAAGTAATAAAAAAAAGATGCTCTATAATACGCCAACTTGGCGAAAAAAAAACAAAGGAGTTTAAACAAAAAAATATAGAAAAAACTTTAAAAGCAATAATTCAAAAAAAACGTGATTATAAAACAGGAAAATTAAAGGCTGTTACATCAAATTATCTTAATATACTTGTTAATGGAGATAATAAGCTTAGAGAAAAAATAGTTAAAATTAAAATTAAAAAATTCGACTCAAATAATCATTTACATGGAGAAATAAAGGAGAAGATTAATGACTGAAGTTTATAAAAAACTGGCAAAACATCTTAGTAACACTCCTGGTGGATTTCCAAAAACTGAATCAGGAGTAGAATTAAGAATTCTTAAAAATCTTTTTACTGAACAAGAAGCTGAAATTGCTACATTTCTTATAATGATGCCGGAACAAATTGAACAAATTGCCGAAAGAGCAGGCAAAGATCCAAAAAAACTTGAGCCCACATTAAAAATAATGGCAGAAAAAGGATTAATTATACATTCTAACCAACATGGCATTAATTATTACATGACAGCCCAGTTTGTTGTTGGAATATGGGAATTTCAGGTAAACAGGCTTAACAAAGAACTTATTAAAGATTTTAATGAATATGTGCCATATTTAATGAAGGAACAAACAAAAACAAAAACTCAGCAGCTAAGAGTTATTCCTGTATCTAAATCAATAAACGCACAAATGACAATCATGGATTATGATGAAGCTGAAAAAATAATAAAAGCTCAATCAAAAGTTTTAATTGCACCATGTATATGCAGAACTGAGCATACTTTAATAGGAAAAGGATGTGATAAGCTTATGGAAGCTTGTTTTGTATTTGGTGGTGGAGCTTATGCCTATGAAAAAAGAAAAATTGGAAGAATGATTTCCCATGATGAAGCAATAAAAATTCTTCATAAAGGAATTGAACAAGGGCTTGTTCTTCAACCTGGAAATGCAAAAAAACCTTTTAATATATGTATGTGCTGTGATTGCTGCTGCCAGATATTAAAAACTATTAAAAAAAGTAATGCACCTTCAAAAATAGTACATTCAAGTTATTTTGCAGAAATTAATGAAGATAACTGCACAGCATGTGAAACTTGTAAAGATATATGTCCAATGGATGCCATTACAATAGAAGATACCAGCATAATAGATAAAAACAGATGTATTGGGTGTGGTTTATGCGTTACAGTATGTGAATTTGAAAGCATAAAACTAGTAGAAAAAGATGATAAACAAAAATGGATACCACCAGAGAACACAATAGAAACATATATGAATATTGCAAAAGAAAAAGGGTTGATTTAATCCTACTTATAACTGGTTATCCCTGACAAGTCGCTTATTAACAGAGCCTGTTTCCATTTACCAGATAAATTTTAAACAGGCTCTAAAGCTTTTTATTTTTTTATATAAAAGACCTTATAACTACTTAATATTCTTTTATGTTTTCTTGTGAGGCAAACTAAAAAACCCCAAAAAGCAGATCTGCCTTATGGCAGTTGCTTTATAACTATTCAGTATTACAATTTATAATTCACTATAAAGCCATCAACATATGATCTGCAATCACAAGAAACATCATAGCTTTGCACACTGAATTTATTCTTGGAATTGCTGAAACATCATGGCGTCCTTTTGTAGATATAATTCTATTATTTCCATTTTCATCAATTGTTTTTTGCTCTTTTAAAATAGATGGTACAGGCTTTACATAAACTTTTGCCAAGATATCATCACCATTTGAAATTCCAGCAAGTATTCCTCCTGAATTATTTGTTTTAAATCCATTTTTTGTAATTTCATCATTATTTTCAAAACCTGTCATTTTAGAAGATTGACATCCTGCACCAATTTCAACAGCCTTAACAGAACCAATGCTCATAAGAGCCTTTGCAATATTTGCATCAAGTTTATCAAAAACAGGTTCTCCAAGACCTGAAGGAATATTTTTTCCCACAATCTGTACAACACCACCAACTGAATCTCCTTGTTTTTTTATTTCAAGGATTCTTTTTTCCATTTTTTGAAAAGCATTTATATCAGGACATTGTAATTTATTTTTCTCTGCATTAAAAGAATCAAACTTATTAATTTTTACTCCTCCAAGCTCTATAGTATATGTTTGAATTTTAATATTATATTTTTTAAGAAAAGCTTTAGCAACAGCTCCTGCTGCAACTCTTGCTGCTGTTTCCCTAGCAGAAGCTCTTCCTCCTCCGCGCCAATCCCTAATTCCATATTTTGCCTGATATGTAATATCTCCATGCCCAGGTCTAAACAAACTAGCATTTTTTTCATATGATTTTGAATCAATATCTTGATTTTTTATCATTATCATTATTGGAGTGCCAGTTGTAACACCTTTAAAAGTACCAGAAAGAATTTCAGGAATATCAGGTTCTTTGCGCAGACTTGAACCAGGACTTTGCCTTGTTTTTCTTTTATTAAGCGCATGTTGAATTATTGTTTCATTTATTTTAACTCCAGAAGGACACCCTTGAACAATAACTCCAACAGCTTTTCCATGGGATTCCCCAAAGGTTGTTATTTTAAAAATTTTTCCAAAACTACTGCCTGACATTATTAATTTTCCTTTTTATCTCTTTTGCAACACTTTTTATCTCATTTATTGATGTATCAACTATAAAATCAGCACATTCTTTATAAAGAGGTATTCGTTTAATTAAAACAGATTCTGTTTCATGTTCAATTTTTCTGCCCGTAAGAGATGGCCGTAAAATTTTTAATGATTTTTTCATTCTTTTAAGAATTATATTAGATGAAGCTTTAAGCCATACTATTGTTCCATTTTCTTTCATAAACTCAATATTTTTAAAATCTAATATTATACCACCACCTGTAGCAATAATACATTTGTTGTCAATTGCTATTTCTCGTAAAATCTGGCTTTCAATATTTCTAAAATACTTCCATCCTTTTTTTTTCACAATTGATGCTATAGTATTTCCCATTTTTTTTTCTATTTCTTTATCTGTGTCAATAAATGCGAACCTCATCATTTCAGCAAGAAGCTTACCAGTAACAGTTTTTCCAACACATCTATATCCAATAAGAAATATTTTCATATTTTTTACAACACCATTATTAATTAAGCTTTCTAAGCTTATCAAAGGTCTGCCAAAATGCTGGAAATGATTTTATTACACAATCAGGATTTTCAATTTCCATTTTTGGAATTATAAGACTTGGCATTGAAAATGCCATAGCAATTCTATGATCATTAAAAGTATTAATAAATGCTCCAACCGGTTTTCCACCTTTTATAGAAAGCCAATCTTTGCCCTGATTTGCCTTAATACCCATTTTTTTTAATTCAGATATTATAACTTTAATGCGGTTGCACTCTTTTTCACGAACATGGGCAATATTTCTTATAAAAGTTTCTCCCTTTGCAAAAGCTGCTATAATTGCAAGTGTTGGAACAACATCAGGAATATCAGACATATCAACATCAACTGCTCTAAGAGATTTTCCAACAACACTTATACCTTTTTTATCATATTCAACCAAACAGCCCATGTTTGTTAAAATATCAAGAAATCTTATATCTCCTTGAAAAGAATTTTTGGAAATATTTTCAACCCTTATTTTTTTCCCTGTAATAGCTCCTGCTGCCCAAAAATAACTTGCATTCGATATGTCAGGCTCAACAGTAAATTCTCCAGCAAGATATTTTTGTTCTGAAGGAACATAATATTTACAATCATTTTTTTTTTCAGCAATAACATTAAATTTTTTCATTATATCAATTGTAAGCTCAACATATGGTGCAGAAACACTAGGCTGGGGCAAGGAAATTAAAACTCCATTTAAAAAAACTGAAATCATTAAAATTGATGAAAGATATTGACTTGTACTGGAACAATCAATTGAAATTCTACTTATTTTATTTCCAGTACCTTGTATTGTTACAGGAAGAAATCCTTTTTCCTGTTGAAATTTTCCATATACTCCTGCCATATTAAAAGCTTTAATAAGCTCTTTTATAGGGCGTTTTTTCATTCTTTTATTTCCTGTAAAAGTATATTTTGAATTTCCAATAGCTGCAAGTCCTGCAAGAAATCGTACTGATGTTCCTGAATTCCCCAGATAAATTGATTTTAAATATGCTTGTGGTTTTCCATTAAAGCCCTGTACCTCAAATGTTTTATTTTTTTCTTTAATTTCTGCTCCCATTTTTTTTAACCCTGAAATTGTATAAAAAACATCTTTACTTTTAAGAAGGTTTTTTATTTTAGATTTACCATTGGAAAGAGATGCACAAATTAAAAGTCTATGGGATATGCTTTTTGATCCGGGGATATAAATTGAATTTTTTGTATTCATTAGTTTTTCATTTTATAGAAAACAATCAAAGCCAGGCATGCTTATGCCCCCTGCATTAACAAAAAAAATAATAAATTTATAAAAATTTACTGTTTATATAAAAGAACTTATAATTACTTAATATTCTTTTATGCTTTGTTATAAAACAAACAGGCATTCTTGTTTCGGCTTGATTTTACTAAACATTTTTACAGGTTTTCATAATTCTAGATTTAAATACAGTTGTAAATACTATTTTCTTCATTAAATCAACTGGCGCCTTAATGCCTGTAAAAAGTTCAAATTGTGCAGCACCTTGATTTACAAACATGGAAAGACCATTAATTATAGTACAGCCTTTTTTTGCAGCATTTTTTAAAAATCTGGTGTGCAAAGGATTATATACAATATCCATAACAACCATTTTTTTACTTAAAAAATCTTTTTTTAGAGGAGTCTGGTAAATATCAGGCGTCATACCAATTGATGTAGTATTAATTATAATATCAGGAGATTTTGTTTTAATATCTAGAATAGAAATCAACTCACCTTTTATCTGGTTTGCTAGAATTTCACCTTTTTCTCTAGTCCTGTTTACTATCAATATTTTTCCATTTTCTTTTTTAATACCAAAAGCAATTGCCCTTGCTGCCCCTCCTGCTCCTATTATACAAATTTTTTTATCTTTGATAGTAGATATTTTTTTTAAAGATTTAATTGCACCATTACAATCTGTATTATAACCATATAATTTACCTTTTTTGTTAATAATAGTATTTACAGCTCCTATTTTAAGAGCAAGGTCATCTATTTCATCAAGATAGGGAATAACACTTTGTTTAAAAGGAATTGTAATGGAAACTCCTTTTATGCCAAGTTCTTTAATTGCCTGAATCCCTTTTTTAATATTAGTTATTTTAAATGGCAGATATAGTGCATTAATATTTTTTTCAAAAAATGCCTGATTATGTATTAAATGTCCCAAGGAATGGGATACAGGATTTCCCAAAAGTCCAAATAAACTTGTGTTTGAATCAATTGTTTTAGAATTATTTATAAGATTCATTAGAAAAAGAGATTTTATTTTTGTATCTGTTTTGTGGCAGTTATAATAATATTAAAAATTTTTTTTAATAAATCATTATGTAAAGGACCAGTATTAGCTCCAGTAATTTTTTTAAGCACTTTTTTTTCCCTTGTTTCATCGAAAAATTTACTTTTGCTTATATTTTTAATCTTTCCAATTTTTTGTCCAATCATAAGTCTTTTATTAATAAGATTAACGATTTTAATATCAATTTTATCAATATCAAATCTTAATTTTTCAAGTTTTTGATCAGGTTTTTTATCGTTAGATTTTTTTTTAAGAGAGGAAGAAAGCTCTTTTTCTGACTGGACTAATACAAATTCACTCACTTGGCTCTCCTTTTTAACGCTAAAATAAATTTCCTAGAATTCAATATTTTTTAAAAAACAAATTACCTTTGATAAAATTAATTATTTAATCAATTAATTATTTAATCTAGGATCTGACTTAAAAATAATTTTGTTCGTTCATTCTGAGGATTTTCAAAGAAATTTTCAGGAGTATTTTGTTCAAGAATTTCACCATCATCCATAAAAAGAACTCTATGGGCAACACTTTTTGCAAATCCCATTTCATGACTTACAACAATCATTGTCATTCCATCTCTTGCGAGACTTATCATAACATCTAATACTTCTTTAACCATTTCTGGATCAAGAGCAGATGTTGGCTCATCAAAAAGCATTACATTAGGTTTCATACAAAGACTTCTTGCAATTGCTACTCTTTGCTGCTGTCCTCCAGAAAGCTGTCCTGGAAATTTAGGAGCATGCTCTGCAATATGCACTTTTTCAAGAAAATACATTGCAATTTCATCAGCTTCTTTTCTAGGTGTTTTTCTTGCCCATATTTGCCCCAAGGTAAGATTCTCCAGAATCGTAAGATGAGGAAATAAATTAAAATGCTGAAATACCATACCAACTTCAGTTCTGATTTGTTCAATATTTTTTAAATCATTAGTAAGTTTAATTCCATCAACTATAATATCGCCCCTTTGATGTTCTTCCAAACTATTTATGCATCTAATTAAAGTAGATTTTCCTGAGCCGGAAGGACCGCATATAACAATACGCTCCTTTTTTTTAACACTAATATTAATATTCTTAAGAACATGAAAATCTCCATACCATTTATGCATATTTTTAATCAAAATTATAATATCTTTACTTTTCTTGTCTTCTTCTTTTTTTTTCTCATTATTTTTTCCAAAATTGATGAATTCATAAAAAGCTGTTGATACTGTGAATAACAAATAATTTAAAAAATTATCTATTTCCTGACAACTGTTATAAAGCAAATCTAATTCTTAGTTTGTTGCATCACAACGAAACATTAAAAAATAAATAATTATGAATTCTTTCATAGAAAAACCTGTAAAGTGTAAAATTACATAGAGATTTTTTTTTGTAAAGGAGGTTTTTATAAGCAAAACAAGAAGAAAAAATTACAGATCAGATTTTTAAAAAAAAATTGTTTTTAAAGTAAAAAAACAAGAAAAATAATATCACATATGTAAACTTAAATAGTTATAGAATATCTATTGACAAAAAAAATAACTGATTGTAGATTTTTCTTTTTTTGAATAGTTTTTTTATCATCATAATAAATAAGATTAAAATCAATAATTATTGATAGTATCATAAAAATTCTCCATCTATTTTTTGTTATAGTATTTTTTCTTGATTTTAAAATACTTAGACGTATTCCAAAGAATAATTATTATATTGATGCATTTCATTATCAGATTGTGTTTAGTTTATTTTTAATAACGATTTTTAAGATAAAATCACTTTAAATTTTCGTTAAATTAAATAAACTAATTTTAACTTAAATCCTAGATGCATAAATAAAATATTTATTTTTTGTTAAACTCCCTATTTTTTTAAAAAAATACTGTATCTTGTACATGAAACTTGACATGATACTATCTATATTTAAAAATTTTAAATTTGGACTTTTTACATTTTTGTCAACTATTAATTTTATAAGGAGGTAAAAGTGGGATTTGAAATTACAAAAGAATCCTATGCCGGTGCTATTAAAGGAATCACCATTGGAAAAGGTGATAATCAAATAACAGTCGGAGGTCAAACAAGTTATCCTTTTTACCAGTTTGAAGGTGAGATGCCAAATAAACCAGTTATTGCAATGGAAATTTGGGATATGGAACCTGAAGACTGGCCAGAAGCTGCCACAGCACCATTTAAAGGTGTTATGTCAGATGCAGCCGCATGGGCAAAAAAATGTGTGGATGACTATGGAGCACAGGCTATTGTACTGCAACTTAAAAGCACTGATCCTAATGATAAGGATGCAACTGCTGCTGATGCAGTAGCAACTGTTCAAAAAGTCTTAAAGTCAATTGATGTCCCCCTGATTATATGGGGATGTGCTGTTCCTGCCAAAGATGAAGAAGTTCTTAAAAAAATCAGTGAAACATGTGAAGGTGAAAACCTGATCCTCGGACCTGTTGAAGAGAAGAACCATAAGGGAATTGGTGCTGCTGCTATGGGATATGGTCATACTCTGATTTCATCTTCTCCTATTGATGTAAACCTTGCAAAACAGGTTAACATTCTTCTTGAAAATCTTGGAGTGGATCTTGGTAATGTTATTACTGATCCTACAACAGGTGGTCTTGGATATGGTCTTGAATATTCCTATTCTGTTATGGAACGTCTCAATCAGGCAGCAATGACTCAAGGTGATGATAAACTTCAAAATCCAATGATAAACAACCTTGGGAATGAAGTGTGGAAATGCAAGGAGGCAAAACAGAGCGTAGAAGATGCTCCAGAGCTTGGTGATCCTGAAAGACGACCAATTCTCATGGAAGCTGTTGGTGCAGTATCATACCTGCTGTCAGGTTCCAGTATTCTTATTATGCGCCATCCTGAATCCATCAAACTTGCCAAGTCATTTATTGATCTTCTTTATGCTGGCGGTTCTGCAATGGATGTTGCTCCAATTGCAAAACAGCTTGATGATATTGATTTTGATTTTGCAGGTATTGCCCCCAAGCCGGATCTGACTATTGAAGAAGAGAAAAAGAAGGATGCTCCTGTTAAAAAGGTAGCACCTGCTAAGAAAGCTGCACCTGTAAAAGCTGCTCCTGCTGCAAAGTCAGCACCTAAAAAAGAGACTGCTCCTGTTAAAGAAGCACCTGCTACTCCTGCTGTTGATCCTGAAGTTGAAGCAAAAGCCAAAGCGGATGCTGAGGCAAAAGTTGCTGCTGATGCTAAAGCAAAGGAAGAAGCGGCTGTAAAAGCAAAAGCAAAAGCCGAAGCAGATGCTAAGGCTAAAGTAGAGGCAGAGGCAAAAGCCAAAGCAGATGCTGAAGCAGCGGCTGCAGCAGAAGAAGTTGCCAAACGTGAAGCCGAAGAAGAGGCCACAAGACAAAAGAGAGCAAAAGAGCAGGAAGAAAGAATGGCAAAGGCTGACACAACCAAGAAAAAAAAGGTAACAATGACAGCGGCCAAAACTCAGAAATCCGGCCTGTCTAAATTTAAAAAAGTTAGAAGATAATGCAGCATTGGTACAACTGAGCATCACCAAAAGTTGACGTTCAGAAAACAGATGTTGATAAATTCAAAAACATGGCTTAAAGACATTAAAGTTTTTAAGCATTAATTAGAGCTTAAATTTTAGTAACGTACATAATATGAGGAGGAACCTCTAATGGCAGAAGAAAAGAAAAAAGTGAAAGCTCCGAAACTGGCTGATCCGGTTGCATCTAGTATAGATGTTGCATCACAGGAGATGATTGCAAGATCGCATGAGTTAGGAGTTGAAACAATATTTGACAGAGCTCTTACCATGAAACCTTGTGCTATCGGCGTACAGGGAACATGCTGTAAAAACTGTTCCATGGGACCATGTCGTCTTCCTTTGCCCAAAGCAGGGATTGAAGGAGAAGACACAAGAAAAGGTCTTTGCGGTGCAACTGCAAATACAATTGCCGCAAGAAATTTTATTAGAATGATAGCCGGCGGTGCAGCAGCACATTCAGATCATGGAAGAGGCGTTGCAGAAGTATTTCTGGCGGTTGCCAAAAAAGAGACAGATGTTTATAAGATCAAAGATGAGGAAAAACTGTTGGCTGTTGCCGGGCACCTTGGTGTCGCAACAACTGTTGAAGTGGATGGCGAAGAGCTTGATCGTGATATAGATGAAATAGCATTGGAAACTGCTGAAGTTGCCTTAAACGAATGGGGCAAACCTGAAGGCGAACTTTTGTACGCCAAAAGGGCTCCGAAAGCTCGTTATGAACTCTGGAAAAAACAAGGCGTAATTCCCAGAAATATTGATAGAGAGATCGTCGAGATCATGCACCGTACCCATATGGGCGTTGATCAGGATTATAAAAATCTCATAAAACAGGGCACCAGAGCCGCTATTGCTGACGGCTGGGGCGGATCAATGCTTGCTACTGATCTTCAGGATATTCTTTTTGGAACACCTTATCCTGTCCAGTCTGAAGCCAACCTTGGCGTTATGAAAGAAGATCATGTTAATTTAGTAATTCATGGTCATGAGCCCATCCTTTCAGAAATGATCGTGGCTGTGGCACAAAAACAGGAGATGATTGACTATGCCAAGAAAAAAGGTGCGGCTGGCATTCAGCTTTCAGGCATCTGCTGTACTGCCAATGAAATGCTCCAGAGACACGGCATTCCCTTGTGCGGCACATTTTTGCAGCAGGAGCTTGCCATAATTACAGGTGCTTGCGATGCAATGGTGGTTGATATCCAGTGCATCATGCAGAACATTGCCAATGTTGCCGCATGCTTCCATACAAAAGTTATTACCACTCACCGCATAGCTCAAATAGAGCAGGATAATGTCATCCATATTGAGTTTGACGAGCATCATGCCGTGGAAGATGCTGAGCGGATCGTAAAAATGGCAATTGATAATTTTGCTAACCGCAAGGCAGAGGTAATGATTCCCCAGCATAAAGCCCCTATTGTTGCAGGCTTTGGTGTTGAATCAACAGAATACCATCTTGGTGGATCATTCCGCGGAACTTATTATACCCTGAACGACAACATAATAAACGGCCGCATCCGCGGAGTTGCAGGTGTTGTTGGATGCAACAATGCACGAACAAAACATAATCATGACCATATAACCGTGGTAAAAGAGTTGATCAAAAATGATGTTCTGGTTCTTACAACAGGATGTAACGCAATAGCCTGTGCAATGGAAGGTCTGCTTACCCCTGAAGCTGCTGCAGTACACTGCGGCGCCGGTCTTGCCGAAGTCTGTGAAACAGTAGGTATTCCGCCTGTTCTGCATTTAGGCTCATGTGTTGATAACAGCAGAATTCTTCTCGCTGCCACTGAAGTGGTTAAAGCTGGCGGACTTGGAAATGATATCAGTGAGTGGCCTGTTGCAGGTAGTGCTCCTGAGTGGATGAGTGAAAAAGCAATAAGCATTGGTCATTATTTTGTCGTATCAGGTGTTTATACCGTTGTCGGCGTTACTTTCCCAACTTCGGGTGCACCTGTATTCAATAATTATATCTGCAAAGAATTTGAAGATATATACGGCGGCATGTGGGATTTTGAGCCTGATCCGGTCAAACATGCTCATATGATGATTGCCCATATCGATAAAAAGCGTAAAGAACTTGGTATTGACAAGGCAAGAGAAAGAGTCATGATGGATTTTGCTTCACGCCAGGCTCTTTAAGGCATGAACAAAATTATGTATTGTGAATTAAAATTAAATATCAAATCCTCAACGAAGGAGGAATAAAATGTCAAGATTAATAGCATTTGCTGCCATACAGGGTGGTTACAAAGTTGTCACACAGGCTGAAGGAGCATATAAGAAAGCTCTTGCAACCTATAATGCAGATACTAAGGTAGGGTTCCCTAACACAGGGTATTATCTGCCGGTAATATATTCACTTTTCGGAATCAAGGTTGAAACCCTTGAAGATTTACAGGAACCTCTGGATATTGCAAGGGGACTTCTTCCCCCGCATATTAAAAATAATAACTGGCTTCCGTTCCTTGGGCCTCTTCTGGACGCAGGAATGGCAGGAATTATATCCTTTGAAGTTATAGAGGCTCTTAGATATCTTAATGAACCTGATTTCTATCTCCATGCCGAAGATCCGGATATTGAGAATGGAAAACTATGGACAGGTGCTGCAGATGATACAATATTCAGGAAAAGAGGTGTTGAGTTTGTTGACGGTTCAGCTCCCGGGTTTGCTGCAATAGTTGGTTCTGCACCAGATCCTGAAACAGCCAAAATGATCATTGAAGATTATCAGCAAAGAGGTCTTTATATGTTTCTGGCTGCAAACCACAACGGTACTACCTTAATCGAACAGCTTATCGAAGCAGGAGTACAGGTAGGATGGAGTACACGAATCGCATGTTTCGGCCCTGATATCTCTTCTGCAGTTTTTGCATTGGGATTTGCAAACAGGGTTGCAATGGCTTTTGGTGGTGTTCAACCTGGTGATTATAAAAAAATCCTCATGTACAACAAAGAAAGAGTATTTGCATTTGTTAATGCTCTGGGTGAAGTTGGAACTGAATGGGGCGTTGCTGCTGCAGGTGCTGTAAACTGGGGTTTCCCAACCATAGCTGATACAGACATTACCCAGATACTTCCTACTGGTATTTGTTCATATGAACATGTTGTCTCTCCTGTTGCCCATAAAGACATATGTGCAAAGTCAGTTGAAGTACGTGGACTTAAAACACTTGTTTCCGACGTTGATATTTCCTGTGCATTCGGTCCTGCATACGAAGGCGAGCGAGTCCGTGGTGCGGATTTACATGCCCAGTGCGGTGGTGGAAAAACCCAATGCACCGAGCTTGTAAAAATGGCAGGCATAGGTGATATTGAAGATGGAAAGGTTATCCTTGACGGCCCTGATCTTGACGGCATTAAAGAGGGAGGCACCTTCCCGCTGGGCGTCTTTGTGCAGATTGCAGGTCGTGAATTTCAAGAAGATTTTGAACCGATTATTGAGAGACAAATCCATCATCTGGTTAACTATATCCAGAGTGTTATGCATATTGGTCAAAGGGATATTTCCTGGATCAGAATCAGTAAAACCGCCATTGAAAAAGGTTTTAGCTTAAAAGAGATTGGTACGGTTCTCCATGCAAAATTCCACCAGGATTTTGGTAAAATTGTTGATAAGGTTCAAATTACTCTTTTCACTAAAAAAGCAGATGTTGACAAGCTGACCAAAACTGCAAGAGCTGAATATCGAAAACGTGATTCCCGTGTTGATAATATGGTGGATGAAGATGTTGAAACCTTCTATTCATGTACACTATGCCAGTCTTTTGCTCCCAGCCATGTATGTTCGGTAAGTCCTGAAAGAACAGGCCTTTGCGGTGCATACAACTGGATGGATTGCAAAGCTTCCTTTGAAATCAATCCTACAGGTCCTAATCAGCCCATTGAAAAAGGCGAATGTATTGATCCGAAACTGGGTCAGTGGAAAGGTGTTAATGATTTTGTATATAAAGCTTCCAGAGGCACTGTTACCCATTACAACTTTTACTCAATGGTAATTGATCCCATGACAACCTGCGGCTGCTGCGAATGTATCGCTGCCATGCTGCCGGGCTGTAACGGTGTCATGACTGTTGGCCGTGATTACGCAGGTGAAACACCCTGTGGCATGAAATTTACCACACTTGCCGGTGTTATGGGCGGTGGTGCAGCCTCTCCAGGTTTTGTAGGTCATTCCAAGTTCAATATTACCCAGGGTAAATTTATCCTTGGAGATGGGGGACTTCTTAGAATGGTCTGGATGCCCAAGCAGTTGAAAGAAGAGCTGAAAGACAGAATCGTTGCCCGTGGTG
This sequence comes from Desulfobacteraceae bacterium 4572_130, assembly GCA_002084425.1. Classification (GTDB taxonomy): domain Bacteria; phylum Desulfobacterota; class Desulfobacteria; order Desulfobacterales; family Desulfobacteraceae; genus 4572-130. The sequence continues at coordinate 74,245 of NBLN01000005.1, forward strand.
AAGCAATGGGCGTTTCAGGACTCTATGACATGATCGCAGATGAAACAGTAGGTCTGACAGAAGAAGAAATCATGCCATTCCTCAAGGAAAAAGGTCATCCTGCACTTGATATGGAACCACTTGTTTAATAATTAAGTAAAACAAAAAGGTCCGGCATCTTCTCACACCAGAACTTGTGCTGCCAGACCTTATTTCATAAAGTTTTTTTAAAAACTTAAGGAGAAAAAAATGGCATTAACCGGTATACAAATATTTAAACTCCTTCCAAAGACAAATTGCAAGGAATGCGGGGTGCCTACATGCCTTGCATTTGCAATGAATCTGGCATCCGGAAAAGCTGAACTTGACTCCTGCCCCTATGTATCTGACGAAGCAAGGGAGCAGTTGGATGAAGCATCAGCACCTCCTATTCGTCCTGTCAAGCTTGGAAAAGGGGTACGCGCAACAACAACAGGTGGTGAAACTGTACTTTATAGACATGAAAAAACATTTTATAACCCAACTGTTCTTGCATCAACAATAAGTTCAGATATAAATATTGATGAGCTTGACAAAAAGCTTAAGATATTTAATGCATTTCAGTATGAGCGTGTTGGTTTTAATTTAAGACCTGAGCTTATTTGCTTAAAAGATGCAGGAAATGGTAAAGATGCTTTTGCAAATGTAGCAAAAAAGATTGCTGAGGAATCTGAATTTAATCTTGTTTTAATGACAGAAGACATTGATGTTATGAAAGCAGGTGTTAAAACAGCAGGTTTTAAACGACCACTTTTATATGGTGCTGGACAAAATAATATAGATGAAATGGGAGCTATTGCCAAGAAAAATGATCTTCCTCTGGCAGTTAAGGCTGATTCTGTTGAAGCTTTAATTCCCTTAACAGAAAAACTTATAGCCATGGGGCTTAAGGATATAGTTATTGATTCAGGTGCAAGGGAGATTAAACAGGCTCTGGAAGATCAGGTTGCAATCAGGCGTGCTGCCCTTAAAGCAGGCAATAAAGCACTTGGATTTCCAACAATAACATTTCCCTGTGAAATGGCTTCAAATATTGATATGGAAACACTTATTGCAGCAATGTTTGTAGCAAAATATGGCGGCATTGTTGTAATGTCAGATTTTACAGCAGAATCTATTTTTCCACTTCTTCTTGAAAGACTTAATATTTTTACTGATCCTCAAAGACCTATGACAGTTACAGAAGGCATTTTTGAAATTGGTAATCCTGATGAAAATTCTCCAGTGCTTGTAACTACAAACTTTGCCTTAACTTATTTTATTGTTTCTGGTGAAATCGAAGCAAGTAAAGTACCAACATGGCTTCTTATCAAGGATTCAGAAGGTCTTTCAGTTCTTACTGCCTGGGCTGCTGGAAAATTTGGCGGAGATGATGTTGGAGAATTTGTTAAAAAAAGCGGCATAATAGATAAGGTTAAACACCAGGAACTTATTATTCCTGGATATGCCGCAGCTATTGCAGGTGATATTGAAGAAGAACTTCCAGGTTGGACTATTACAGTAGGTCCCAGAGAAGCTGCTCATATTGCTGCATTTCTTAAAGCAAGATAAATAATTAAATTAATAATTGAAAAATAAACAACAAATACTTGAAATAAGGCCTTTGCACAATGCTTGATTTTGTTTAAATTTTATTGTGAAGATGTATTATAATACCTTGAACTTGAAATTTGGAAAAAAGAGATCAAGCCTTATTTATAGGAATTTATAAAAAATGCCTTTGTGCAAAGGTCTTGAAATAAATGATTATTTGTTGTTTATTTCTATATATTACTTGTTTTTATTAAAATGGAGGAAAAATGATACTTTTTGGTGAAAGCCTGAACGTAATTTCCACTGCTATTGGAAGAGAATTCAGGGAATCTAATCCTGCCAAAAGAAATCCTGAGCCTATTCAGAAAGAAGTTCTTTTACAAAAAAACAATGGTATGGATTATATTGATATTAATCTTGGGCCCGCAAAAAAATTTGGTGTAGAACTTATGCCATGGGTATGTGAAGTTGTGCAGGAAGCTGTACCTGGTATGCCTATTCTTCTTGACACATCTAATATTGATGCAATTGAAGCAGGGCTGAAAGTTCTTAAACCTGCTGACAAACCTCATATTATTAACTCAATTATGGCAATACCTGCAAGATATGAAAAAATGGTTCCTCTGGCAGCAGAATATGATGCAGATTTCATAGCTCTTATGTGGGGTCCTGATGGTCTGCCAAGGGATGAGAATGAAAGAGCTGCTCTTGCTGTAGAACTTCTTTATTTTGCCAATGAAGCAGGAATTGCTAATGAAAAAATTTGGGTGGATGGTATTGTAACACCTGTAAATATTCAACAACCACAACTTATAAGTCTTTTAAATTTTCAAATGATGCTTGAAGATATTGCTCCCGGATCAAAATCAACCTGTGGTCTATCTAATATTTCCAATGGTCCTCCGGAACATCTACGAGGTATCCTAAATCAGACTTATATGGTTATGTTAGAAAAATACGGCATGAAATCTGTTATTGCTGATCCCCTTGATACACAACTGACTGCCATTGCAAAGGGTGAGCGTCAAGATATTGTTGATCTTATTTATGGTATGATGGATGGTAATGAGCCAGACATAGCAAGTCTTAGTAAAGAAATGCAGGATTATGCAAAAACCTATAAAGTTATAATGGGTGAGACACTTTATTCTGATTCATGGCTTGAACTTTAAAATCTAATGGTTTAGCCATGTTTTTATTAAAATTAACTTTTTAGAACTTGATTGTTTTAGTCTGTTTTTTAATAACCTCTCTCTCTTGATATATAAAAGTGAGGGAGGTTTTTTTTTAATACTTGAAATTAGGCATTAAAACATATTATGGAACCTGATAAAAATATAAAAGATAAGTGGTATTATATTGTGGTGCAAAGTCCTGGAACTCCAAAAGAACAAATCATGGGATTTAAAGACAAAAATACTAAAATTATTTTTGTTCCTGCTTTTTTAACAAAGGAAGAAGCACAGGAATGTTTTCTAGTGATGCCCAAGGATATTATGAATGAAAAATATGAAATCCAGGCAATCATAAAAGAAGATTTAATATCCCAGGCAGAAAAAAATAAATATAATATTTTTCTTATGGATAATAAAGGTACCATCAAAGAACAGATTGATTAAATTAGGATAGTGTCATAACAATTTTTTATCTACTTTATTCCAGTATTTTTTTAAATTTTAAAATGTTTTTATGGATAAAGTGTACTTATTCATTTTTATTATATAATGGAGTATAATTTTGAGTTTAAAATTAGCAATAGGTGGAAAAGGTGGAGTTGGTAAGACTACTATAACTTCTCTTATTGCAAGATGTATTGCAAATATTAATAATAATAAAGTTATAGCAATTGATGCTGATCCTGTTGCAAATCTTGCTGCAGGTCTTGGTATTGATGAAAATATACCTATAACTCCGATTGCAGAATTATCAGATTTAATAGCAGAACGAACAGGTGCTAAACCTGGAACTATGGGTGGTTTTTTTACACTAAATCCAAAAGTAGATGATATTCCAGAAAGATTTTCCCTTGAAAAAGATGGTGTAAAACTTCTTGTTATGGGAACTGTTCAAAAGGGAGGCTCTGGCTGCATATGTCCGGAAAGCACAATTCTTAAGGCTCTTATGAATCATCTTGTGCTTGCCAGAAATGAAATAGTTGTAATGGATATGGAGGCAGGTATTGAACATCTTGGAAGGGCAACATCAGGAGCTGTAGATGCTCTTATTGCTGTTGTAAATCCTGGAAAAAGAAGTAGAGTTGCAGCAGAAAAAATTAGAAATCTTGGCAAAGATATTGGGATAAAAAAAATTGTTGTTCTTGGAAATAGAATAAAATCAGATAATGATAAAAATCTTATTAAAAAATCCCTTCCAGATTTTGAAATACTAGGATTTTTTCCTGAAATTGATGAAATTTCTGAGGCAGATAAAAATGGTGTGCGCCCTTTTGATGATATTTCATTAATGCCCGAACAAATAAAACACATTGTTAAAAAGCTTCTTGATTTGTCAGTTTAAAAGTTTTAAATTTAATATTTAAAATAGGAAAAACTATGGATAAATTTTCAGGTCCTGAAGATATTTTTAATGAATTGGTTGAGCAATCAAAGGATAGTTGGCTACTAGGATTGGTTGCGTTTGCTTTGATTGAGGAGCAACGAATCGAATGGATGAAGCATCAGAAAGAATATAATAAAAAATTGCCTACTTCAGATGAGGTAAAAAATTGGTATGAACAACAGCCAGAAGGTGTTTTACTAAGAGCTAAGGACGATGCAGAAGCTAGGCTCAAAGATTATTCAAATGAGACTCTTAATGCTATTATAGAAGATCAGCGTAAAGAAGTTGAGCAAGGTATTATCGTTAGTGAGCTTCGCGAAATAAAAAAATTTTGGCCTCAGTTTGGTGTAAACCTTGCTGGTGGTTTTGTAAGTGCTTTACTTTTTGCAATAGCTTTAACAATAATAGCATTTTTTGTAATTAATGATACATCTCCATCAAAAATTGGATTTAAATTAAGAGAACAAGTAGAGGTGAATAATGACTAAGCCTGATATAACAACTATAACAAAAGTCGCATCTGTAGCTTCAAAAATACTAAGAAATAAAAATTATAGTAAAGCAGTTAAATCTGCGGCAGGTTCTGCCCTATTTCAAAGAAAAGTGTTAAAGGAAGGAGTTTTATCCAAGGCTGAAAAAGCAGCCTCTAAAACTTTACGAAACAGTTATTATAGTAAATCAGCTAAAAAATTGACTGGTTCTGCGTTTTATAGAGTGAGAAGACAAAGACTAATAAATAGGAGAGGAGCAACCAACTAAAGATGTTGCACAAGGTTTGCCTTAGGGAATCGATTTTAATGATGGAGAATAAGAGAGCTCGCTAAAGCATGTTTAAATTTCAATATTTGTATTGTCTGTTTGTTTTCTATATATATTGAACAAATATAATGTAACACCATATAAGTAAGGATAAATTATGTCCGTTTTTATATGGAAACGGAAAAATTCAAAAAACAAAGATAAAACAGAAAATAAAAATTTTAAGTATATTTTAAGCTTTAATGGTACAAAAGAAACTGTCCATATAAAAATAAAAAACCAGTTTAAGATTTTTTTTAAAAACTTTAAATTTTTAAAGCCAAAAGTAAAAAACACTCAAGTTATAATCTTTACAAGACAATTCTCAACTATGATTAATGCTGGACTTCCATTAATCTCATGCCTTGAAATTCTTTATAATCAACAAAACAATCCAACTTTCAAACAAACCATAAAAAAAATAAAAAACTTTGTTGAAACTGGTGAGACCTTAGAGGACTCATTTAAAAAATTCCCTGATATATTTAATGAATTCTTTGTTAATATGATAAGTGCTGGTGAAAAAGGAGGAATTCTTGATATTATTCTAGCAAGGGTTGCAGCATATATGGAAAAAATGGCAAAATTAAAAAAAAAGATTAAAGGTGCAATGATATATCCTGCCATAACAATGGTGGTTGCCCTTATTGTAATTGGTATAATTCTTGTTTTTGTTATTCCTGTTTTTTCAGAGATGTTTCAAGAGTTTGGAGGCGCCCTTCCAATATCTACTCTTTTCGTTATTGAATTAAGTAATTTTATTGTTAATAAAATTGAATATATTATTGTTCTTTTTGCATTTATTATTTTTTTAATAAACAAAATTTGTTCAACACAAAAAGGAAAAATTGTAATAGATATTTTTATCTTAAAACTTCCTGTTTTAGGCATACTTATGAAAAAAATTGCTATTGCTAAATTTACAAGAACAATGAGTACAATGATGGCAAGTGGAGTGTCAATTCTTGAAGCTTTAAATATTGTTGCAAAAATATCAGGAAACAAAAGTGTTGAATTTGCCATTATTGATGTAAAACAAGAAATTTCCAGCGGACATTCTATGGCTGATTCTCTTATTAAAACAGGTGTATTTCCTTCAATGGTCTGCTCTATGGTAGCAGTAGGGGAATCTACTGGAAAATTAGATATAATGCTTGGGAAAATTGCTGATTTTTATGAAGAAGAAGTTGAACAAGCTGTAAAAAATTCAGTAGATATGATTGAACCTTTTCTTTTAATTTTTATAGGACTTATTATTGGATGGCTTATTATTGCAATGTATCTTCCTATTTTTAAAATGGCGGGAACAATGGGTTAACTACACTCCTCACTAATAGACCCTAATGATTATATCTTGCCACAACAAAGAATAAAACACTTATAAAAATTTAAAAAAATTATAATATTTCACTATAAAAACTTAAAACATAATTAAAACAACTAGATAAAATGCAAAAAAAAATTTTAATTTCTAATATTGATCTTAAAAATCAAACATATAAAATTTCATTTGACACTGATATTACTTTTCTTGCTCAATCAATAAAAGAAATAGGGCTTATAAATATTCCAGTGTTACAAAAAATAGAAAACAAATATATTATTGTGTCTGGTTTTAAAAGGATAAAAGCTTTAATTTTTAATAATATTAAAGAAACTAGAGCTAATATTATAACGGAAAAACAAAATTTAAATTATAAATCAGCTGTTACAGCAATTTCAGATAATGCCTTTCAAAGGGAGCTTCACATCATGGAGCAGGCAAAAGCTGTTACAATTTTATCTGAATTTATGGATTTTAAAACAATTGCAGAAAAATCTTTGTTGACATTTAATTTTAAAATAAATTTAAATTTTGCAGAAAAATTATTTAACCTTTATTCTATGCCGAAAAATATACATAATCTAGTAACCCTAGGAAATCTTTCAATGCCTTGTGCCCTTGCCTTAGCAAAATATGATATTAAAACTATTAATGCTTTTGCTTTTATTTTTAACAAAATAAAAACAGGGCTTAATAAGCAAATGGAAATAATTACAAATATTTATGAAATTGCACAGCGAGACAATATTACTCCCTTTAAATTATTAAATTCCAAAGACATTAAAAATATAATTAACAGCAACGAAAATAAGGATAAATCTTTTAAGGGAAATCTTTTAAGAAAATATCTTTTTAAAAAACGTTTTCCTAATCTTTTAAAGGCAAAAGAAGAGTTTAAATCCAATGTAAAAAAATTAAAATTAGGATCAAATTTAAGATTAGATGCTCCATTAAATTTTGAAGCAAGGGATTATACTTTTTCTTTAAAATTTGCAAATATTGATGAACTAAAAAAAAATATAAAAAAACTTGAATTAGTTACAAGTTCTCAACCAGATTATTTCCCCTAAATCCACCACCATGCAGCGTTTTGACCCAAACCTGCTAAAAAGAGTTTCCTTTCCTTTCAGCTAAATTATTTTTTGTCGTCAAAATTAACTTTTATAAGTTTATCAAAATCATTTACTATTATTTTTTTAAAGGAAAAAAAAAGATTTAACCCATCCCATAAAAGTATTTTTTTCTAGAATCTCTTTATCATGAGCATTAACCATCATTTTAATGGCATTGCTATCAGAAAATCTATCCTTTCTTGTAATGATTTTTTTATTAGTATCAAGTTTTTTTACAATTTTTGCAGGATTTCCAGCAGCAATACAATTAGATTCAATATCTGTTGTTACAACAGAACCTGCACCAATAATAGTATTTTCCCCAATTGTAACACCTTTACAGACAATACTGCTATCACCAACCCAGACATTGGATTCAAGCTTTACAGGATAATTTTTTTCTGGGGGCATACTTCTATTATATATTCCATGCCAGTCTGAATCTGTAATATATACTCCACTTGCAAGCATGCAGTTATCTTTAATCACAATATTTTCTGCTGCACTAATTCTAACTCCCGGAGAAATAAGAACATGATCTCCAATTTCTATTCCATTTACATATTTTTTTTCCGACCATACAGTAAGCCTTGTTTTTTTATCAGGAGCTGCAAGAAGTGTAACATGGTTTCCAATTTTTATGGGAGAACCAAATATTTCAATATGCCATGGTTTTACAATAAAAGGATTTTTTCCAAGATACTCAAGTTGGGGCATTAAAAAATAACGCACATAAAATTTTTGTAATCTAAACCAAAGTTTTTTTATATAATATGGACGATAATCTTTTTGCATAATATTTTAAGCTATCCTTTAAAGATAAATCCATCCCAAGCATTATGGCAGAAAAGTCTTGATCCTGATGTAAGATTATAAAGCATATCACAAGCCATAAGAACCACACCATTTGTCCATGATATTTTTTCTTCTGGCCATATAGTCATATCTGGAAATGTATAACCACACCAAAAAGTTCCATCTTCATAAATTCTATCCTGTATCCAAGAAAATACAATTTTTGCAAGTTTTTCATTTCCCATTGCAAAAAGTGCCATTACAAGCTCAGAGGTTTCAGCTATGGTAATCCAGGGACGGTCAGATACACATCTAACACCTTGTCCCTCAATAACATATTTTTTCCAGTATTTTTCAATTCTTTTATTACAACCATCATAAGTTAAAGCTCCCACAAGTACAGGATAAAACCAATACATGGAAAATCTTGATTTACTGATATTATAAATATGAATATTATCTTGAATAGATTTTTCAAGTTTTTTAAATGCAGTTTCCCAGTGTTTTATTCTTTTTTTAAGAACAAAACCAATGGCAATGGCACATTTAAGGCTCATATATATTGAGCTACATCCAGTAAGAAGTGCCATTGGATCAACTTTTTTTTCAGGGCTTTTTGCCCAATATATTTCACCCCGCTTTGTTTGAAGACTTAAGGCAAAATTAATTCCTTTTTTTACTGGTTCCCACATTTTTTCAAGAAATTTTCTGTCTTTTTTAATAAGCCATGAATGAAAAACACCTGTGGCAATATAACAGGACATATTTGTTTCCCGAGTTTTATCTTTAGGTTTTTCATTAATATATGAGGAAAACCATGAACCATCTTGATTTTGTTTTTTAACCATCCATTTAAAAGCAAGTTCAGCTTCTTTAAAAAATCCACCAATATTAAGCCCCATTGCAGATTCAACAAGATCCCAAGGGTCAGTTTTACCTTTTTTATGCCAAGGTATATTTCCTGATTTTTTTTGCAAATCAGCAATAAATTGTGCTGGTAAATCAATATTTAAAAAAGAGCTTGCTTGTGCTTTAATATTTTTCTGTGTCATTATTTACCTTAATCTATTATAAAAACTATTTATCAACTTTATCCTAGCATCACCATATTGTTCCTTAAATTCCTTTAATGTTTGAATAATTTCTGAACGAACCATAAAACTTTATCTCCTCTGGGAAATTTATCCTCTGCATTTCCCTATTAACTTAAAATTTCCAGTCTTCTCTTTGCATAAAATCCTCAATATTTATACAATCTATTTTAAAATGCTTACAAATATTTGGAATTTTAGCAGCATTCTTTTTTTCAATTTCTTGTGTAACAACGCATGAATTTTGAACTTTTGCTTTTGCTATAACAAAAGGATCAGCAACTGGTGTTCCTTCAAGTTGTTCTTTTTTTCGTATTAATGCTTGAAAATGTTGAACTTTAAATATTTCAACTACAAATTTTAATTCATTATTTAAAGGAATTGGAAAAAGTTCATTATGATTTTTTACCCAAATAGTAAGCCTGGTTTCTTTTCGTTTTCTTTGAATTTCATTTTTTACTTCTCTAACAGATATTATTCTTTGCTGGTCTATTAAATTATCAAATTTTTCCCATAGAGAAGGAAATCTTTTTGAATAAAAATTTTCAAATAAGGTGATAAATGCACATGTATCAAAAATATAAATCATAAAACAGCTCCTTTCTTAAATAGAAAAGGCTCAATATTTAAGACTCTATCTGCTTTAATACCGATATATCCCGCCAGTTGGTCTTGAGTTATTTTATTTTGATAATATCGTGAAAATGCTAAGCTTAAATAATTTTCACCAAGATATACTGCCTTTGTAGCATAATAATCTCCCCCACTTTTTGAAGTTTTATTTTTATATTTAAATTGATTCGTCCATTTTTCTGTATAAAATTTATAATCTTCACTATCAATAAAGTTTAATTCTAGGAATTTTCGTAAAATAACTTCTCTACTTACACAATAACTATCTGCTAATGCTGAAATAGTTATTTCTGAAATTTGAATTTTATTAGATAATTTTTGAAAATCTTTATTCGGAACTAAAGTTTCAGCAGCAATCTTATTACAAAAAATTTCAATCTTTTTTTCGTTATTTGGTAAATATTTAAGATATTCGTCATTATTCTTATCAATACCACCGGTCTTAAATAACAAATGAGCTAATTCATGAAATAGTGTAAATACTTGTCGTGTTTTTGGCATACTATTATTAATATAAATAATAGGAAAAACTAAATCATATATACAAAATCCTGAAATTTGGTCATTTTTGAATGCTTCTTTAAAAATAAAAATCCCACAAGATTCAATTCTATTCCTCCATATTTTGAAAGCTTCATCTGTATTTTTAATTAATTTCTGTTTTGCTAAACTAATACCCAAATAAGATCTAATTTTATCAGCAATTTCAAAATAATCGCTATCCTTTGTAACTTCTATATCATTTAATATTTTTTTATTTGATGGATTTATATTTTCATTTAATTCTCCTAAATTTATCTGCATGGCTTGTGCTTGTCTGAACAATTTTAAAAAATAGGGAGACAAATTTTCTATTTCTGTCTCTGGCAATGTACGAAACGATTTTTTGGGATTCAGTTCTTTTGGAGGTTCTGGAAAAAAGAATAGAGCAAGAGGTCTCTTTAAAATAGTATAAGCAAGTTTTTCAAGCTGTGGATATGTAGGAGAAGTCTCCCCTGCTTCCCACTGCATAATTGTCTTTTTATCTTTCTTCATCCTAATAGCAAGTTCAACAACATTAATCCCTGCTGTTTCTCTTGCCCATTTTAAAACTAAAGGATTTATAGGTAAATTTGTATTACTCATAACTCTCACCTCAATAATTTTTATAATACCATTCCCCAAAATATTCAAAGCTTTAACATTAACTTTATATTATCCTTTTTAACATCTATTAAATCGAATTTTCAAATTAAAGCTACGGTTTTTTTTCTTACACTCTCCATATTTTATACTACCCTATAAAATAAGAAACAGGATCAACAACATTAATTTTTCCTATTGAATATGGATTTTTTAAGTTTGCAACAATTTGACTAGCTTTTTTAGGATTTAATTTTTCTGCATAATATTTTAAATGCTTTGAAACTTTATCATCTGAAAATTTTACTTCTATTAATTCTTGTATTATTCCTTCCTTTAAAATAACAAAATCAACTTCCCTGCCTTCTTTGTCACGGATAAATCTTAAATCATATCTATATCCTGTGGTATCTTCTAAAAAATGAATTTTTTTTATAAGCTGGGTTGCCACAAGATTTTCAAAAATAGCACCTTTATCTCCAATTACATCACCATTATCATAGAAAAATACCTTGGGAGGTTTAATAACTGCTCTTGGCAAATTTTTTGTATAAGGTCTAACTTGAAATATAAGATACATTCTTTCTAATACATCAAGCCAGTTTTTTACTGTTTTAAATGATACCTGAATTTCACCTGCAATATTTGATAAAACAATTAAAGATCCAACGCGATTTCGAAGTTGACTTACAAAAAGTTCAAGCAAAGAAATGTGCCTTACAAGCTCAAGGTCTCTGATATCCTCCATTAAAATTCTGTCAAATTTTTCTTTTCTCCATCTTCTTGCTTGTATTTCATTTCCATCAAGAAATGGTTCAGGAAATCCACCAAAAATCATTAAACGATTAAAAACTTCCTTTTTACTCATTTTTTTTGGATATTCATCAAATCCAAATGGATGAAGCCGCCAATAATAATAACGGCCTAAAAGAGAATCTCCACCTTTTTTATAAACATTAAGCCTTGCTGAACCTGTAACAAGAAAATCATTATTATCTTTTTTTGTATCATAAACTCCTTTAATCCAATTTTTCCAATTCCTATATTTATGAAGCTCGTCAAAAACAATAAGCCCATGATTTTTATGCCATTTAAAAGCTAATAAGTCATGTTTGTCCTCAGTAAAATCCCAGTTAAAATACCTGCCAGAAGAATAACCCTGTTTTATTATACTTTTTGCAAGAGTAGTTTTACCAACCTGTCTTGGCCCGCCAATAAAAACCATTTTCTTTTTTAAATCTTGAACAATATTTTTATAAATATACCTTTTCATAATATGGCTATTTTATACCCTATTCCAAAACAGTCAAGGCTATTTGGGACTATGGTATAAAATAGCCATGGTTTTATGTATGATATTATGTTTATTTTTTCTATAATAAATACGCTATATTCTTGGTTTCCATGTTATTACAACAAAACAAATTAAAGAAATTATCAAAAATCCATAAACAGTAAAAAAAAATGGAACAAAGGCATTTTTAGTAATTGTAAGAACCACAGACAATTCTTCTTTTTCATTAGTATTTTGAACTCCATCAGCATTTTTGCTTTTATTTATAGTTTTAGTAACAAAATTTGTTATTGTTATTCTTAAAGATTTATATGTCATGGGTTTTAAAAAATATGCTTTTTGAGTACTGATTTCCCTGTTATTTTTTAAAAGAATAATTTGTGCAAAATTTTGTTTTATATGAAAATTTTTTCTTGTAAGTACTTGTTTACTTTTTTTAAAGTCCTTTATTTTAAGAAATTCTGGATTATCTATAAATTGAATATTTTTAATTTTTATAGTGTAATTTTTAAAAGTATAAGATTCATTTTTACTTAAAAATAATATATGAATAATAAAAAATGACCATGCTCGAAAATTTCCAATTTTTACAGCTGCTGCAAGCTGATTAATTATATTGCATAATGCTGTATTTATAAATAAAAGCAGACTTACAAAAATAATTATTATAACCCATAAAGTTAAAGTTACATGCCAGGTATTTTTAATCCAATCATAAATAACTGTATTATTCATAATTTTCATGGCTTGTTTGTATTCTGGAAAAAAGCTTAAACCTATGCCAATACTCATTAAAGCAATAATAATAAGCAATAAATAAAAAGTTAGTTTTATTGAAGCAAATTTTTGTATCATAATTTTTTTTTAATGAAATAAAATCATCCATATTATAAACATTGCAGGAAAGGACATTGCAGGAAGTTTTATTTTAGATGAATATTTAAATGAAACTGGAATATGAAAACATAGCATTACAAAAAGAAAAACAATGGATGCCTTAAAAAAATCTTTGGTCCATCTCCATGAATCTCCCAGCCAGTTAAGACACCATAATGATCCTGCCCACTCACTTACAAGATATATTGCAACACCTATAAGCAAAAAATTTCTTGCCATGTGAATTGCATTATTTTTTATGAATTTAATATTTATATTATTAGAATTACAATTGTTTTGGCTAGGCATATTTGAATTGATAGAGAGAGAATTGATATTAGATTGATTAATATCAGATAAATTAATATTTAAATTAGTCCACATAACTGCATTAGCAATAATTGCTGCATAAATAAAAAAAGCTGCACCAACTAATCTTAAATTAAAAAAAATATTAACCCATAAATTTCCATACATAAAAAAATCATTATTAAAAATTTTAGGAGAATTTTTCTGAAGCAACAAAATTATAAAAAAAGCAATACACATAATTAAGCTGATTCTATTTTTATAAAATGCTGTTTCAATAAAATTTTTAGATATAATTTCAATAATAGAAACCAGAAAAATTATATAAACCGTAGATTCAAAGGAACCAAATAATGGAATTCTTTTCTCTATTATAATTAAAAGTATTATACATAAAAAACATAAAATACTACCCATTGACATTACAATTCTGGCTAATAAAAATTTTTTAAAAAAATTAAAAATAAAACCAAGCAAAAACAAAAAAGTTATTATTAAATAAATTGATTTAAAAATTTCCTGAACTGGCATTTATTGTTCCTTAAGACATATTTTTGTTAATTTTTCCAAGGCATTATCATCATTAACATTAATAATATAAGTTTTTTGAATTTTCCAGATTTCACAAACTTTTTCCAGTAAACTTTCTCTGACAATCCATATATGAATTAAATCTGGTATTTCAATAAGTTCTTTAAGATATTTAGCCCAGCCAAGCCCCTTAAGTTCAAGCTTTCCTATTTCATCTATAAATATTATTTTTGAATTTTTACATTTTTCAATGCTTAAGGCTTTTTTGCCGGCATCAATCCCCTTTTGAAAAAATTTAAAACAAACATTTATTTTACTATTATTTGTTTTATTATCATCCAAAGGTGCATAAACTGCCAAAGGAGTTATTTTATTAGATTTAAGATCAATTAAATCAAAACCATGTCTTTTATTATTTTTCCATAATCCTTTAGCAAGGATTCCACAAAGATTAATATTTTTTTTTCTTAATTTCTTTATAAGATTTTCTGCAAGTGTAGATTTACCAGACTGAACATCTCCTGTTATAATTATCCGATATTTTAAGTTTTCTTTATAAACTGCTTTATAAAATGAATCGTAATTTTTATTAATATCACTTATTGACATCATTAAATCCCTACCTGCAAAATCATCTATATTATAGATCTTTTATTTCTCTAACTTAATTATTTTTGTTGTAATCAAACTAGTAAAACATACTATATTACCAGCTTTTAAACAAAAAATATACATTGCCATGGATCCATTATCTAATTTTTATTATTCTTTTGTTAATAGATGTTCAAACATAATCTTCTTTTTATCTAATTAATGAAAAAAAATTTTACAGTTGAGATTATAGAATCAGGTATATCAAATAGATACAATGAATGTATTATTTTGCTACACTTCTATAACCTGTTGTTATAACATTAAAATCAATGAATTTATAAAAAATATACCTTATAGACTGTAATATATTGTTACATTAACCTTCATTTAAATCAAATTATCCATTAGATTAATAAAAAGTAAAATATATAGTATTTTCAATCAGTTATATTCAATATTTCTTTTTATTTTCTTCTGGTACAAGCATTGCAAAATAATTTCATAAAAATAAGAAATTTAAATTTTCTATTAAATAACTAGAATAAGGCAGATCTAGTTTTTAATTCTTGGTTTGCCTTACAATGAAACATAAAAGAATATTAAGTAATTATAAATTCTTTTATATAAATAAAAAGGAGGACCTGAAATGAAAGCAAAAACTAAACAAAAGGGAATAAAAGGATTTCAGGTAGTTGAAAATGAATGTATCTGGATGAAGGCAGGTGTTATTAATCTTCATATCTGCAATAAAGCATATGACTGTTTTGACTGTAAGTTTGACAATGCTATGACCAAGGCAATGGAAAACAAGGCAGCAACTGCAACTGCTTCAGACTGGGCAGTCAACTTTAAGAAAAAATATAATGGAGCAGCCAGACCCTGCCGCCATGTAATAACCGGGCGAATCCAACCACCAAAAATCTGCACTCATAATTATGAATGTCAGGACTGTGCATTTGACCAAATGTTGGATGATATTGAAATTTCAGAAGTTCAGTCAATGCCTGAATATTTAAATATATCTGGATTTGATCTTGCTCAGGATTATTATTACCATGACGGCCACACCTGGGTTCGCATAGAA
This sequence comes from Desulfobacteraceae bacterium 4572_130, assembly GCA_002084425.1. GTDB lineage: Bacteria > Desulfobacterota > Desulfobacteria > Desulfobacterales > Desulfobacteraceae > 4572-130. The sequence continues at coordinate 89,918 of NBLN01000005.1, forward strand.
CATGGAGGAATGGCGCGTATTGGTTGTGATGCCTTTGTTATGAAACTCTTTGGAAAAGCAAAATTTATTCCTGATTCTATGGACATAGGAAGTTATATGGAAAAAGGAGAACTTGGCTGGACAATTGTTCAGGATAACCATAAAGCAAAAGTTCTGTCACCTATTTCAGGAACAGTTCTTTCAATAAACCAAAGAGTAAAAGACAATCCAGAACTTATGCATAATGATCCTTATCAGGATGGCTGGCTTTTTATGGTGGAACCTGACACACCTTTAAAAAGTTTAAGAAAACTTAAATACGGCGATGACAGCATTAGTTGGATGGAAAAAGAAAATTTAAAGCTCATGAAGATGATGGGACCAAAATATGCAAACCTTGCAGCAACTGGTGGAGAACCTGTAAGTGACTTTTATGGATTCAACCCTGAAATAGGATGGGATAAACTAGTTAGTACATTTCTTAAAACATGATCATACATATTAAAACCTTAAAATTAACAGGCTGTTACAAAATTCTATTTTAACAGCCTGTTTAAAGTCATCCTTAACACCATTAATTGTCTATCTTAATTTTTTTTTATCATATATTTTATAGTATCCAGGCAGTATTTACAGAAAATGTCAGAAATCAAATCTAACTGTTCAATATTTTTAGAAAATCTCATTACGCAGGTCTTTTCATGGCAATGGTCAAGATTCATAAGATGACCAAATTCATGAATAGCCACCTTAACAGCCCTTGCAGGATTTTTTCGCAATCTATAAAGAGAGATAAGTGCACATTTACCTCCCATTTTTGCTTCGCCCAGAACAAAAGAAAATACTGGAATAAACAAATCTGCATCAACTAATGCAATAACTGTATTGCATCCTTTAAATTTCATAGTTTCAAGTTTGTTTATAATTATTCCTGCATCATATTGAACTCTGCGTTTATCAAAGGCATACTCAGGATGAGCAAGGGAAGGAAGAATAAGAGATTTCATACCCAATCCTCCTAGAAATGAACCTGCAATTGTCTTTAAATATATAGGATCAATTTTCCCAACAGGCTGAATCCCCAGACAAAAACTATTTAGGTTCATTTCATGGTTTTTCCATATTATGGCGTTTTATCATTCTATGGAGAGTTGCTCTGCTAACACCAAGGATATCTGATGATCTGGAAATATTCCATTGATTATCCCCTAGAATAGTTTTTATATGTTTTTTTTCTATATCACGAAGACTAAGTGTTTTATTGCTAGGAAAATTAGAAGAAACTGGTTTAAGAAATTCAAAATCGTCTAATGTCAGAGTTCTTGATTTTGAAAGTACAACAGCCCTTTCAATAGCATTCTCAAGCTCTCTAACATTACCAGGCCAGGGATATTGCTTAAGATAAGAAAGGGTCTTTTTATCAAGGGAATCAACTTTCTTGGTAGTTTCTTGACTATACTTTTCAAGAAAATGATATACCAGCAGGGGAATATCATCCTTTCTTTGTCTAAGAGGTGGGATTTCAATGGAAATTATATTTATTCGATAAAAAAAATCATTTCTAAAATGTCCTTTCTTAATTTTAGTTTCAAGATCTTGACGAGTAGCTGACAACAATCTGAAATCCACATCAATCTCATGGGTTTCGCCCAGGCGTGTTATTTTTTTTTCTTGAAGTACTCTAAGAAGACCAACCTGCATTTTCTGGGTAATCTCACCAATTTCATCAAGAAACAGGGTGCCTCCTGAAACAACTTCAAAAAATCCTTTTCGGCTGTGAGACGCACCGGTAAATGCACCTTTGCTATATCCAAACAACTCTGCTTCAAGAAGAGAATCAGGAAGAGCACCACAGTTTAAAGGAACAAAAGGCAGATTATTTCTAAGACTTTTAACATGAATTGCCTTGGCTATAAGCTCTTTGCCGGTTCCAGTCTCTCCAAGGATAAGGATAGGGGCATCGGTTTTTGCAACCTCTTCAATAACAGTATATATTTTTTTCATTGCATTGGATTCACCAATTATATTGTCAAATTTGGAGATTTTATCCATTTGACCTTTTAAATATCTGTATTCTGAATTAATTTTAATCTGTTGTGATATTTTTTCCATGACTAAAGAAAGCTGATCAGGCTTAAAAGGTTTGAGAAGATAGTCTGATGCACCTATTTTCATAGCTCCTACTGCACTATCAATAGACCCATAAGCTGTTATAATAACCACAGCAGTATCTGGATAAAGCTTTTTTACTTTTTTAAGAAGTTCAAATCCGCTCATCCCCGGCATTTTCATATCCACAAACAATATATCAAAATTTTCTCTTGAAAGTTTTTGCAGGGCTTTGTTTCCACTTTGGGCAGATTTTGTATCATAGCCTTCCCTGGAAAACCAGTGGTAAAGAGACTCTCTTACTACAAGTTCATCATCAACAATCAATATTTTCATATTTTGATTCATATTCAACTCTTCCAAGATTAATCTTTGATAAAAACCTTTACACAATTTAATTTTTATAAAAAATTTATAACTACTTAATATTCTTTGATGTTTTATTGTAAGGCAAACCAAGAAACCAAAAAATCTGCCTTATGACAATTACTTTGTAACAAACTGACAAGCCAGGTGTTAGTTAGAAAATAACACAGGGAAACGAAATTAAAAATAAAGTTCCTTTGTTTGAACTGCTTTTCACACTAACATCTCCTTTATGATCCTTTACAATACCATAAACAATTGACAGACCAAGTCCAGTTCCACCTTCTTCTTTGGTTGTAAAAAACGGATCAAAAATATGTTCCATATCTTGATTACTAATTCCATATCCATTATCATTAATTTCAATCCACACTTTTTTTTCATCTTTATTGATTCCAGAATTTATTGTAATTTTCCCACCTTTAGGCATGGCATCAATAGCATTAAAGATAATATTTAAGAAACATTGCTGTAATTGACTGTTATCCCCATAAACAATAAGGGAAGACTTATAAAGAGATGTTTTTAATTTAATTTCAGAAAGTTCAAGTTTATGACGAGTCAAGGCAATGACTGTCTTAAGAATATCATTAATATCAGTATTTGCAAACTTGAGAGCAGACTCTCTTGAAAAAGCAAGAAGGCCAGAAACAATATTTCCGCATCGTTCAAGCTCTCTTATAATGTGGGAATTAAATTCCCTGATCTGGTTCAGATCTTTTTTATCCAGATTTTCTTTTTGAGTAATATCTTTAATAATATGGCTAAAGGTTAAAAGTCCCTGAATAGGATTGTTTATCTCATGGACACTGCTTGCCACAAGTTTTCCCAAGGCAACCAATCTATCCTCTTGAATAATTTTTTTCATGTCAGAGTGTATTCTCTTAACCTTATTTTCCCATTTTTCAGTAATCTCAGATGTAATATTCTGCCAAAGTTCAATAACATGGGTAACTTCATTATCCAGTCCCCTTATGGGATAGGCAAAAATACTGAAATATTCTGTTTTATTATCAGGCAAAATATATTCATGGATAATATGTGAGGGTTTTCCAGTATCAAGAGTTTTTATTAATGGACAATCAAAATTTTTCATATCAAATGAACAGGGTACAGAAAATCCCTTAACAACTTTATAACATTTTTCTCCAAGAACATTTTTTTTGATTTTTCTGCATGCTTTTAGATAGGCTTTATTGGCATCTACTATATTAAATTCAAGATCCAGTATAACAACACCCAGATTTGTCTGCTCAAAAAGAATTTCATAATAACCCTTATCAAGAATAGCTTGTTCTTTTGTCTTGATTAGATTTTGATTCATTTCAAACAAATTTCTTAATAACCGTCCAATATTATGTTCAATCACACCTACATTATCAGGACACAGAGCCATTAATTCAGGAAGGCTCTTGTTATTTGTTAATTCAATAATTGCATTAAATTTTTTATCATTAAAAAAATCATGGAAATTCTCAAAGATTGGTATTCCTAATTTTCTAGCCTTTATCAATCCCTTGGCTTTAGGATTTATATCGCAGACTCCTAAAATGTTTAAATCAAGATAAGGAAAAGATGTTGTTTTAATAAGATCAAGAAAATATTCACATGCCCTGCCACCTCCTACAATTCCGATGTTAAATATTTTTTTTTTTTCATTTTTAATAATCATAGTAATATTTTCCTTTTGAAGAAAAAAAATAACATAAGATACCTCATATGAGGTTCTATTTATTTAAGAACACTTTGAGGCATAAAAATTTTTTTTGTAAGGGAAATATCTATTTGTGCTGAGTCAGTTTTATAAAGAGTATCAATATTATGCTTTGTCATTATTTTCTTAGTTGGACCCTGATCAATTATTTTACCGTTGTTTAACAAAATCACACTATCTGCAAAAAGCATTGCCAAATTAGGATCATGCATTGACGCAATAACACAGGTATTTTTTATTTTACAAAGTTGTTTGATTTTAAATAAAAAAAGATATTTTTTGTTAAAATCAAGATGATTTGTGGGCTCATCCAAAAGTATTATTTCATTTGTTTGAACAAGAGCTGATGCAAGCATGGCAATTTGTCGCTCACCACCTGATATTTTATTAAAATTTAAATTGGCAAGTTTTGCGGCATTAAGTGTTGTTAAAGCATTTATGGCAAGTTGATAGTCTTTTTTATCTGGGACACTTGTCATTCCAATAAAAGGGGCTCTCCCCATAACCACTACATCCAGAACTTTAAATGGAAAAATTTCCATATATTCCTGAGCCACAATACTGATGGATTTTGCAATTTCTCTTTGGGACATAAATTGACTATTATTGCCATTAATTAAAATTTCCCCGGTATATGGTTTATGTATGCCATTAAGACAATGAAGAAAAGTAGTTTTACCGGATCCATTTCTTCCAAGTATTGCACAAAAGGAACCTGAACTAAATTTATGGGAAATATTATGGAGAATATCTTTTTTTCCATATCTAAATCCAAGGGATTTGCATTGAATCTTTATAGTTTTTAAAGCCATCCACTGCCCCTGTTTTTATATAATAAAAAACAAAAAATTGGAGCCCCGGTAATAGCAGTTATTATGCCTACTGGAATTTCAGCAGTTGTCATGGATCTTGCCAGTACATCAGCTGCCAGCATAAATATTGCACCTAAAAGTGCTGTTACAGGAATCATGGTTTCATGTTTTGGTCCAACAAGAGTTCTTGCCATATGAGGAATTATAAGTCCAAGCCAGGCTATCTGACCACAGGTAGCAACAACCATGGCAACCATAAAAGAACTTAAAACAATTAAAATAACACGAGAAATAAAAGGATTTATACCTAGAGATTTTGCCTGAATATCACCCAAAGACAAAATATTCAGTCTAAAACGCAATAATATAAAAACTAAAAGTCCGCAAGATGTTACAGCTAAGGTTATAAATACATCATGCCATGTAACTCTAGTAAGACTTCCCATTATCCAGAATACTATACTTGGAAGCTCATCATAAGGATCTGAAAAATATTTTAAAATCATTAATAATGCATTAAAAAAAGAAAGCACCACCATACCTGCCAACACCATAACAATTATAGGTTTAATGGATATAAGCCTTGCAATACTAATAGTCATTGCAACAGCAGGAGATACCAAAGGATTTCTAAACATTGCCTGATAAACACCACCGGAAACAGACAAACACATACCCACAAGAACGGCCATTATACACCTTGGTAATCTAATCCATAAAAATACTAGTTTTTGAGAAACAAAATCAGGAGAAAGAGTATCCCCAGTTATTATGTCTGATAAAATTGTACCTAGTATTGATATACTTATTTTAAATCTTCCAATCATCAAAGAGCTTAAAAACAGTATAAAAAAAATAATTAAGAGAATAGGAATAATTTTTCTATTATTTTTCAGGGAATATTGTGAAATTAAAGTCAATTCTATTTTTCCTGATATACAATATCATTAAGTACTCCGTTCATTTGATTTAATGTTTTACCAAATAATTGTTCATGAAATTCATTAATTTCTTTTTCCATGTCAATATCAGTAAAAAGTTCAGGATAGGCTTTTTGAGCAACCCAAAGTGTTCCAAGAACAGACAAAGGAGACGGAAAATCCCATGGTGCAATATTACTTGGAAATCTATAAACAGCCTTTTGGTTTATTGCTTTAACTTTTTGTAAAGCAGGATTATCCAGCCTTTTTAAAACACGTTTATTAAGTCTTTGGGAAAAAATTATAATTTCTGGATTCCAGTTTATAAATTGCTCTGGAGAAATATTTTGAAAATATCCCCTAAGATCATGGCTGACATTTATAATACCTGCCTTTGCAAAAATATCATCCTGGAGCATATTACCGCTGGCAGTACTAAAAAGACCCCTTGATGATGCAAAATACCCTGTTTTCCTTTTTCCCACAGGAATAGTTTTTATTTTATCTTTAACCAGATGCAATATTTTATCCATAGCTGCTTTAAGTTTGTGAGCTCTTTTAAGTTCCCCTGCTGCTTTTGCAATAATTTTAAGAGATTTTTCTATACTTTTAAAACTTTCAGGTAAAATTATTACTGAAGATATTCCTATTTTTTCAAGTCGTTCTGCAATAAAAACTCCATCTTTCTGAGCGTATAAAACAACAAGATCAGGCTTTAATGACACAATAGTTTCAAAATTAACACCAACAGATTTGCTTCCAACACTTTCTATATTTAAAGCATTTGGGAAAATAGCATTTGCAAATTTTCCTCTTTTAAAGGAAGAATCTATACCAATTATTTTTTCCCCAAGCCCTAGAGATAAAACACAAAGGGTTGCAGGTTTAAATGTAGTAATTATTTTATTAACATTTTTTTTTATTATTACTTTCCGTCCCACCATATCAGTTATTGTGGCCTTGGCATAGGAAGTTGATCTATAAAAAATAAATAATAAAACAATTGATAAACATAGAACTGTTATATATGAATTTATCAGTATTTTTTTTTGTTTAAGCATTATTGAACCTGTAATATAGAAAATTTTTATAATGTCATCATTTTTGCCTGATGCACTGCCATTTTTATAGCCTGAACAAGACTTGTATGGTCAGCAATTCCCTTCCAGGAAATATCATAGGCAGTGCCATGATCAACAGATGTTCTAATTATGGGAAGACCTAATGTTGTATTTACACCATCTTTAAAATGTATCATCTTAAAGGGAATTAAACCTTGATCATGGTACATAGAAATTACACTATCATATTTACCTTTGGCACCATAAAAAAAAACAGTATCAGGAGGAAATGGACCAAAAACATTAAAACCTTGTTGTTTTGCTTTTTTTACAGCAGGAATTATAATTTTTTCCTCCTGAATACCAAACAAAGAATCTTCTCCAGCATGTGGATTAAGACCTGCAACAGCAATTTTTGGATTTTTTATTCCAAATCGTTCCTTTAAAGAATTTACTGTGATTTTAATAATTTTAATAATTTTATCTTTATTAATTTTTGAGGCAACTTCTGAAATAGGTATATGAATGGTAACAAGAACAACTTTAAGGTTTTCTCCTGCAAGCATCATGGCATATTTATCTGTTTTTGTTCTTGAAGCAATTAATTCTGTATGTCCTAAAAATTTTGACCCTGCCATTTTAAGACCAGTTTTAGTTATGGGACATGTTACAATTGCTGAAATATCTTTTTTTAAAGCAAGATCAACAGCTTTTGTAATATAATTAAGCATTGCCTTCCCAGTCTCAACATCAGGTTTTTTTAAAATACTCGATTTTTGTATAAGTTTATCCAAAGACAAACTCGACAAACAAAGAATATCTGCACAACCATGTATATAACTTCCATTTTCAGGGGAGTTGACCTTTTTAAATTGGATATTACTCTTTTTAAGATTAGCAGCTCCTTTCATTATATTTATATCCCCTAGAATAACAGGACGACAAATTTCATATATATAGGGATTTTCAAGAGCTGCAACCAAAATTTCAGGACCAATTCCTAAGGGATCTCCCATAGTAATACCAATAACAGGGCGTTTATCACTCATTTAAAAATTCTTTTTTACATGTTTGTAAATTTTATTTTTGCTTGGTTTTGCTAATAGCAATAACAAGTACACATATTTCCTTATCAATAACTTTGTATACAAGGCGATATCCTTTTAATCTTAATTTGATTTTATAATAATTTTCAAAATCGAAAAATTGACTAGTGTATATATGAGGATTTGTAAGACGCTCTTTTAATTTTTTTTTAAAATTAATTTGAATAGTATTATCAAGTTTTTTCCATTCTTTAAGAGCTATTGGGAGAAATTTAAGTTTATAATTCATCTATAGCTACTTCTATAGCTGAAATCTTCTCATTTTCTCTTTTTTTTACTATAATTCCAAGCTGATAATCTTCAATACTCTCTAATAATTCTTCATATGTTTTTGCAGGAATAAGGTAGGCAGTTGGCTTATTATGATTAAGAATAGCAATGGGCTCACCATGAGATTCATTAATAAGTGCACTGGGGTTTTTCTTTAATTCTGATATACTTACGGAACAATTTGCTAGAACAGTTTTCATTTTAGCCACCATAAAATAGGTTTAATTTTAGAGCTAATTTATGGTCTTAATTTAGAGCTAAATTATTATTTAGTCAATATTTTTTAAAAACCAAAACTAACTAAAAAAATATTCAATAATTTTAAAATGACTTATTTTTCAATATAGAAATCAGGGACATTTCAATATTTTTACTTTGCATGTTTTATTTTAAAATGCCCCAATTCCTTTTATTTATTTTTTGGCATATTCCTAGGAATAATGCTCATTATATTCCTGATCCAATCCTTTTTTTAAACTAAATAACATTAAAATTAGAATTATTCCAAAGGGCAGACCTGTTACAATACTTCCTGTTTGCAAAGCCCCAAGGCCTCCTCCAAGTAAAAGCACAGCAGCGCAAATACCTTCTGTAGATGCCCAAAATACTCTCTGCATTGTAGGAGGTTCAGTATAACCACCTGCTGTAATAATATCAATTACAAGGGAAGCAGAATCTGATGATGTAACAAAAAATGTTGTAACAACAATCACTGTAAGTATAGATACAACAGAACTTAATGGAAAATTATCAAGAAGAACATAAATAGCTGTAGAAACATCTTTTTTTACAGCAGCAGTTATACCACCATTTCCAGCAAGTTCCACAAATATTGCTGAACCTCCAAAAACAGTTAACCATAAAAAAGTTAATGCACAAGGAACAAATAATACACCTGTCATAAATTCACCAATTGTACGACCCTTGGAAATTCGACCAATAAACATACCTACAAAAGGTGCCCAGGCAATCCACCATGCCCAATAAAATATAGTCCACCAGTGTTGCCAAGTAGCTTTTCCTGCCCAGGTATCAGCAACATAGGATTCTGTCCAAAATGACAATGGAATCAGCTTTTGAATATATATCCCAATATTTTCTATAAAAGATTCTATTAAAAACAATGTTGGACCTGCAAAAAATACAAAACACATTAATCCCAGTCCCAGAACAACATTAAGCTGACTTAATCTTTTAATTCCTGCATCCAATCCTGCAACAACAGAACAAGTAGCAAAACCAGTTATCACAATAATCAAACAAACCTGAACTGTTACTGTATTGGGAATTCCAAACACATGGGTTAATCCTGCATTAATCTGTTTTACACCAAGGCCCAGAGAAGTGGCAAGTCCAAAAAGAGTGGCAAGAACTGCAAGAATATCTATTGCATGACCAATACCGCCATTTATCTTTTCTCCTAAAACTGGATAAAAAACTGAACGCATAGTTAAAGGAAGTCCCCGGTTAAAGGCAAAAAATGCCAGAGCAAGTCCAAGTATGGCATAAATAGCCCAGGCATGCAGACCCCAGTGAAAAAATGTTACACCCATTGCCATTTTTGCGCCTTCAACACTTCCAGCAGCTATACCCATTGGAGGAGATCCAAGGTGATACATAGGTTCTCCAACTCCCCAGAAAAGAAGCCCAATTCCCATACCAGCAGAAAAAAGCATTGAAAACCAACCCCATAATGTAAATTCTGGTTTTGCATCTTTACCGCCAATTCTTATTTTTGAAAATTTACTGAAAAGTAAATAAATTCCATAAATCAATAAAATATCCACAGCACCTATGAAAAACCATCCAAAATAAACTGACATCCAGCTTTTTATAGCTGAAAAAGTTTTACTGGCAGCTTCTACATTTATAAGAGTTAAAAGAATAAACACTACTATTAAAATCGATGAGATCCAAAAAACAGGGGGATTAATAATCATCCCCATTTGTTTAACTGATAAAGGTAAATCTTCTAGATCGCCTTTTTTGTAGTCTTTAGGTTCTTCTGACATTTTTCCTCCTTATTACTATTTTCGGATAATAAGTTAAACTTAACATTTATTTTTTAGTAATTTCTAAAATATTTGCAGCCAGTTCTCTAATGCTGGGATATTTAAATATATCACGAATTTTAATCTCTATATTTGGAATTTGTCGCCTAAAATTCAGTATAATCTGAGTAGCCAGCAGGCTACTACCTCCTAAATCGAAAAAATTATCATCAATAGATATATCAGGCACTCCCAGCATTTTTCCATAAATTACAGCTATTTGTTTTTCCAGTTCATTTAATTTCTCATCCACAGGTTCAGCATCATTTACTGAAACTTGCTCAACTATTTCCTGTTGTTCAATTTTTTCCTGCACTTTTTGAAGTGTCCATTTTTTTATGCGGGGTTCCATAGGGCGTGTAGCAATCAATACATGCATGGGATCTGTAAACTGCAATATATATTCTAGGATTTCTAAAGCCTGAGTAGAAGACATTGCAAGCTTTTTTGCTTCACTGGTTTCATAACCATCAATATTTTCTGTGCTATATTCAAAATCCCAATCATCCCAACATGAATTTAACCATAACACACCGCATCTTTGTGGATCCTGTTGAAAAAAAGCGTCCATAAAACGATTAGCCGAAGAATAAGCAGCCATTGCAAGCCCACCTAAAGAAGAAGCAATGGATGAAAAAAGAAAAACAAAATCTGGCTTGATTCCTTTAGATGATAATAGTTCAACTATAGCTCTATTTAAATTTTGCAATCCATATATTTTAGGAGCAAACTCTTGTTCCACAATTTCGTCAGTTAATTCTGATAAATATTTTAAATTTGCTAGACCCGCAGCATGAAAAATTCCATTAATTTTTCCAAAATGTATTATTGTTTCTTTGAAAATATGCTCCACATCTTTATATTTACCCATATCACCTGAAACTACTATAATTTCAGCACCCTTTGATTCACAAAGTAAAAGTTTTTCTAGAATCTGCCTTAATTTTTCTGGGGTATCCTTAGCAAAAACTATATTTTCCCATGTGTTTTTTGCAGGAAAACTAGAACGGGTTGTCAGGACAAGTTTTGAAAAATAGCTTGATAGATATTCTGCCAAAGTAAGACCTATACGCCCTAAACCACCAGTAATAATATAAACATGACTTTGCCCAAGCAAGGTTTTATGATTTTTTAGAGATTTGGGCAGGTCTATGGGCTCAAAACGCTCAACCCAACGATTATAACCTCTAAGGGCAATAAGATGTTCAACATCCCTTGATGCAAACTCACGCATAAGTTGCTGGACAATGGTATCCAGAGATATTAATTTCTCAGAATTAAGTTGAATATCTAAAAGCCTGCAACTAATTTGATAATTTTCCTGAGACAAAACTATTCCAGTGCTGATAAGAGTAGATTTTTCAGGAATTACTGATTCCTGATCAACTTGAACTGTATGGTCTGTGATATTCCAGACATCCAGCGTTTCTGGAAAAGATGCTGATGTTAAAGCTTTGCAAAGATAAAGAAAATCATAATAATATCTCAGCAAATCTTTGGTATTTTCATTTTGGGTAAGACTCCATAGATATAAAATGTTATCAGGATATTTATTATCAGATATAAGTTTGGTTAAAAGTATTTTATAGTTTTCATAGGAAGATTTTTCCATTATAAAATAATTTTTGCCTTTAACTGGAGTTCGATATACTCGCAAAATTTGATCGCCATTTTTTTCCAGTATATGACCAAGCTTTTCACCTAATTCTCCATTTTTCCCGTGATTGTCCAAAAACAAAAGCCAAACACAAAGATTTTTCGACATTTTTTCAACTTTGCCTTTAATTTCATCATTAAATATAGTTAAAGGAGCTCTTGACCATGAAGGTGTATAAAACCATTTTCCTAAAAACTGTTTTCCATCTTTATATTCATTAATTTTTGTTTTTGACTTATTATCTAACCATACTTTTTCCTTTTCAAAGCAATACCCAGGCAAAGGTATTCTTGATTTTTTTTCATTTTTATTAAAAGCATTCCAATTTATATTAACTCCACCTTCCCAGAGTTTTGCAATTGTTTGGCTTAAAAATAACATATCTGAAATTTGCTCTTTAGGATGACGCATTGATGGGATAATAAAAGGGGTTTGAGCTTTTGGGGCTTTAGTTGCTATAATTTTAAAAGCTGAATTACAAAGAATCCTTCCAGGACCTGTTTCTATAAAAATATATGGATTTAACTCCATAATCCCCTTGATATTTTTGGAAAAAAGAACAGGATTTTTAATATGTTCTTCCCAGTAACAAGGATCCTTTGCTTGGGAATCTGTAAACCATGTGCCTGTAAAATTAGATATAATTGGTATTTCAGGTTTTTTTAGGATAAGCTGCTTAGCTTTTTCTGCTAGAACTTTTCCAGCATTTTCCATAATAGGTGTATGATAGGCTTTAGATTGGTGAACTCTGCGATAAAAAATCTCTTTTTGTACAAGATCTTTTTCAATGGCATCAATTGCCTGACATGTTCCTGAAAAAACCATATCTTCCTGAGAATTTATAACAGCAAGCCATATGTTTTGTTTTTTTTGTATAAGTTTTTCTGCTTTGTTTAAAGATATTTGCACGGAAATCATAGCACCATCAGGTGTCTTATCTAGTGCTTTGCTTCTTGCTACAATCAGTTCTAAAGCATGTTCCAAACTAAAAATTCCTGCAATACAAGCCCCTATATATTCTCCAAGGCTATGTCCCACAATGGCATCTGGAAATATACCCCATTCCATAATAGTTTTTGCCATTGAATATCCAGTTATAAAAATTGAAGGCTGAATATAATAAGCTTTTTCTAATGCTTTTTTTGCTTTAAAAGTTCCCTTTTTTGCATGAACAAACTTCCTAATATCAACTCCAAGCATTGGATTTACAATTTCACAGCATTCATCATAATAGCGTTTAAAAACAGGCTCATTTTTATATAAATCATAACCCATGCCAAGATATTGAGCTCCACCTCCGGGAAACATAAAAACTATTTTTCCACCCTTTTTTTTAGATAAAACAATTTGCCTGTTTTTAAGGTTATTAATTGCTGATGGAATATCCTGACAACTTACAGCCAATCGATGAGAAAAAGTTTCACGACCATTAAGCAAAGTATAAGCTGCATTACTTATATTTATTTTGGGGTTGGCAGTTAAATGCTTAATCAAATTTTTCCGATTTTCTTCAAGAGAAAAAGGAGTTTTAGCTGATAAAGTTAAAATTTCAGAATCTGTTTTAGACTTAAGCTCAGTATTTTTATTGTTCCATTCTTCCAGAATTATATGACAGTTAGTACCGCCTATTCCAAAACAGGAAACTCCTGCTCTGCGGGGTTGTTCTCCAATTTTTTCCCAATTTTGTAGTTTATCATTAATATAAAAAGGACTATTTTCCAGATTTAATTCAGGATTTGGTTTTTCAAAATCTATGGAAGGAGGAATTTGTTTGTTTTTAAGAGCTAGTATGGTTTTTATAAAACCTGATATGCCGGCTGCTATATTGCTGTGTCCAATATTTGGTTTTACAGAACCTAAAGCACAAAAATGCTTTTTATCTGTGGAATTACGAAATACTTCCTTTAATGCTCTTACTTCAATGGGATCCCCTATTAAAGTTCCTGTACCATGACATTCAATATAAGAAATTGACTCTGGTTTAATTTTAGCTCTTAATTGAGCTGCTGCAATTACTTTAGCCTGTCCCTGAATTCCCGGAGCTGCATAACCTGCTTTAGCATCTCCGTCATTATTAATGGCAAAACCCTTGATAATACCATGAATTGTATCATTATCAGATATTGCATCTTTTAATCTTTTTAAAGCAACAACACCTACGCCATCACCTAATATTGTTCCTGTTGCATTGGCATCAAAGGCACGGCAATGTCCATCTTTTGAATTAATATGACCTTCAGCAAAAAGATATCCTCCTCTGGGAAAAATCAAACTGGAGGCTCCTGCAAGTGCCATATCACATTGATATGTTAAAAGAGATTCACATGCAGTTGCAACAGCAACCAGAGCAGTAGAACAGGATGTCTGAACACTTATGGCAGGTCCCTGTAAATTTAAAAGATAGGCTACTCTGCTGGTAAGATAATCTTTATCATTACCAATTTCTACAAGGTGCTGCTCCATGGGATCTCTTTGATCTGTAAGACCTTTGCTACCCAGATAATTAAGCAGATAAAGAGGTAAAAAACACCCACCAAAAATTCCAGTTCGCTTATATCCTCCTTTAGGAGAATAACCTGCATTTTCCAGAGCATGCCAGCAGCATTCCAAAAACATTCTATGCTGGGGATCCATTAAAAGAACTTCCTTACGGCTTAATCCCCAGAATTTAACATCAAATTTATCTGGATTTTCTAAAAACGCTCCTGATTTTACATAATTTTCATCATTGTAAATTTCCGGTGAAATTCCTTCTTTAATTAATTCTTGTTCTGTAAAATCACGGATTGAACGAACTCCATTTATAAGATTCTGCCAAAATTCATTTATATTATTTGCTCCGGGAAATCGTGCTGAAATACCAACCACAGCAATCTCATTGTTATTATCATTATATTGTGGAAAAGATTCAATTTCTAAATCAATATCAACTGCTGATTCCAGATGAAAAACCAATTCCCTGAGCTTTGGATACTGAAAAATATCAATTACTGAAATACTTTTTTTAAGTTTTGTTCTGATTTCAGCACAAGCCTGAGCAGCTAGAAGAGAATGCCCTCCAAGATCAAAAAAATTATCATTTGCATCTACAAAATCAACTTTAAGCAAAGAACACCAGATTTGAGCAATATCATTTTCCAGCCCAGCTCTAGGTAATTCTTGAAAATCCTGATGACTAAAAGTAAATGCTGTTTTATCAATATCTGGTAATTTTTTGCGGTTAAGTTTGCCAGTAACAGAATCTATTGGAAGTTTTTCCAAGGGAATAATATAAGATGGAACAGCATAATGTGGGAGCTGGGTTTTTAAATGCTCTCTTAATCTTTTTAAAACATCTCCCATATCAGAATCGCCTTTAGCAACTATATATGCAGCCAGAGCTTCAGGCTGCCCTGTATCTAAGTCATCCTTTGTAATAACTGCTGCTGCAAAAATATCAGGATAAGTTAAAATAGCAGCTTCCACAGCTTTAGGTACTATGCTGTATCCCCTCAGTTTTACCATAAATGCAATGCGTCCCTGGAGCTCTATATTTCCATCTGAAAGAACTTTTCCCATATCTCCAGTGCGAAATAATATGCTTCCATCTTTTTTTACAGGATCAGGTATAAAACGCTCTTTTGTTTTTTCAGGTTCCTTTAAATATCCCCTTGCAACAGATGCACCTCCAACATAAACTTCCCCGGAAACGCCCTTTTGAACAGGCAAAAGATTTTCATCTAAAATATAGACCCAAACATTTGCCATGGGAAGACCAATGGGAGCATATTTAGAAGATATTTTTGAGTTTATGGTTTCAAGGTCTGTGGTGCATACATCATGGCATTCTGAAATGCTGTAATCATTTAAAAGTTTTACATGGGAAAGTTTTTTAAAAAATGTATCCCTTAACCTAGTTGGCACAACCTCTCCATTAAGATAAACTATTTTTAATGATTTAAGCTTATTTTCCAAAGGCAAATCAGGTATATTTAAAATCTGCTCAAGAAGTGATGATGTAAAAAGTACCCGGGTAATCTTATTTTCACTTAAAAAATCCACTAACTGAAAAGGATCATAAATAACTTCATCTGGAATTACATAACAGGGATATCCCTGTAAAATTGATCGAATTGCCTCCCATACAAAAAAAACATTGCATGCTTCCCTTTCTTCTTTTTCATAAGGATAATGAGTATATCTCCACCAATAGGAGTTTACAGCTCCTTTATGAGGGCAGATAATTCCCTTGGGAGCCCCTGTGGTTCCTGAAGTCATTACACAATATGCAAGACTGTCAGAAGATTGAATATTTGACTGGTTATTGATTTCAGAAAGTTGTTCTAATTTTAATGAATTTTCCCAACCTATATCCAATTTTAAAGCCCTGCCTGAAGAAGTCCAACTTTTAGGAAGTTTATCAAAATATTTTGATTTAGTAAGAATTGAAACAGGACCTGCTGTTTTCAAAACTTTTTTAATGAGTTCTTGTGGATATTCTGTTTCAATGGGCAGATATGCTCCACCAGCCTTTAATATAGCAATATATGCAATTACATATTCAGCACATGTTTCCATATAAATGCCTGCCAGAGAATCTATTACAATCCCTTTATTCATAAGATATTGTGCAAGAAGATCTGTTTTTTCATCAAGTTCTTTAAAAGTAAATTGTTTGTTCTCTCCAACCAAAGCTATATTGTCTGGAGTTTTTGTAACCTGATCTTTAAATAACTCATGAAGACATTTATCCAAGGGATAAGGCTCTTTATCTCCCTTAAGAATAGATAAAGGCAGGGCTTTAAATTCTTTTTGGATAATTTGAAAAATATTTTCCAGAACATCTTTTTGATGAGACTCTGTATAAAAATGACCTCCATCAAACATTTTTAAAGAAAAACTGTGTGATGTATATTGTTCCCATGTCTTTAATTGATTTTCTTCGCAAAGGAGGAAGAATCATTTTAATTAATTCAGGATTTTCCATAATTTTATCTGGCAGTAACCCCCATTCCTTAACCATACTGATAAGTTTATCATCGGAAAAAAGATACATGGTAGATTTCAAAGAAATAAATTCAGGACTTGGAAGTGCAGATGCAATTAAATGAATGGGACCTGGCAAACCATTTTTTTCCAGCTTTTTAGCAACTTCAAAACTTAGAACCGCTCCTATGCTGTGTCCAAAAAATGCAAAAGGTTTATCTGTATATGAAACAAAATCCTTAGAAATATTAGAAATAATATCATCCATATTTGTAAAAAGATCTTCCTTAAAACGCATGGAGCGTCCAGGCAGACATATTGCCATAACTTCAATTTCTTTGGAAAGTTTTTTTGCCCAATCCAGATAAGCCTGAGGACCGCCTCCACCATGAGGAAAACAAAACAACCGTATCTTTGCATCAGGACGCGGCAAATAGCAAAAAAACCAGGGTGATATAGAATAAGATGTTTTTTCCATTTAAGTATTATCCTTTTAAAAGGATTAAGATTAATACATATAAAATATAATAAATTCATTTATTTTTCTGTATAAAAAGTTATTTCAGAATGCAAAATTATATAGGCTAAAATACAATATATGGTAAGAAAGTGTCAAATCTATAAATACATATTGCATTTAACAACATTTTATTTCTAACTTTGGAACAGTTTATTACAAATTAAATTTTATATTCATTAATCTAATTTTTTATATCTTGAAAAGCATATCTTTTTAAAATGTTAAAATAAGGAAGTTTTTTTATTTTAAATTCTTTTTGATAAATAGGCAGTAAATATTCAGGTCAAAAATTATGTATTAAAAAAAAGATGATTCCATATATAATTCTAATTTCAATAGAAAAAAATTATAATTCATAAATATTAAGCTTCAATTTTTTTCTTATTTATTATACTCTATTTTTTCATAAAATTTTTTGCGTAAGCTTTGTGCAGACATAGACTGTTAATGCAAATATAATATCTAATGACAAATGTTTTGTAATAGATCTATCAAATAATATTTTTGCTTCAGCTTTAAATTCATCATCTTTTTCCCAATACAAAACAGCAATTGGAATACGGGGTGTTATTTTAAAAATATAAGCTGCATCTGCCATATTAACTGGAGTGCCACCAAAATTTTCACAGATTTTTCTAAATTGTTTAATATCCCCGCTATATTGTGAAGAAATCAGATTAGTTGAAATCTTATGGGGACCACGAAAAAATGTAACACCTCCGGGAATATCTTTTTCAGATATCCATTCTCCAGAAACCCTGATTTCCTTTGATTTAAGAAGATAATGTATAATAAAAATATATAAATATTCATGAGGAGCTTGAAGATTTTTGCTAATAGGTTTAATTTTTGATTCATACGGATATATAGCATATTCCTGATTCCATAAAGATAAAGTATAATATTTTTTCACATCATTATATCTGCATAAAGCCCTTGCACAAACATCTTTTGGATTTTGTTGAGCCAAATCCTTAAAATAAATTCCATCAATTAAATTTGACATATTGCACTCCTAATTAATAAAAATTATTATAACATAGATTTTTATAACATTTTTTTTTGGGTTTGGCATTGTTAATCTATGCAAGATTAACAATGAATAGAATCGTATTTTAAATAAATTTTAGCATGTATTTGCTTAAAAATTTTACAGATTGTTTTTTTATATAAACTCATTTATAAATTTATATAAAAGAACTTATAATTATTTAATATTCTTTTATGTTTTGTTATGAGACAAATTAGGAATTAAAAACTAGAACTGCATTATGGCAGTTATTGTAAGATTTAATGTTTTTTAAAAAGACATTGATTTTTTAATATGAATATCTGTCTATCAAATATTTTTCTTTTATATCAATAAAATAAACTTATTATCAAACTTCCTTGTTGATATTTATTAGAATATTAATCATGTTTGCTGATTATATTGAATAATAATTGTTATGCCTTAAGGAGACAACATGAATAAAAATGGACAGAAGTTAAGGAGGTCTCTTCATGGTCGACCATATAAAAGAGAGTGAGAATATTATCATGGATATCATAAACTCTGATTTTGGTTCGAAGTATTCACTTGTATCAAATATTGGAGACATTGAAGAACTGGCGATTAACAACTTCTCTATGATTCAAAAATTAATTTCTTCAGGTGAAGCTATCATCAGAATGGCACCAGTTTCTATTGATGGAACGACATTTAACATTATTTCCACACCATTTGAGAAGCGATTATCAACATTATATACTGTAGTAATGATTATAGGTCCAATTATCGGAATAATATTGTCTTTTATGCTCTCATGGTATTGGCTCTCATTAATTGTAATCGCTCCTATTATTTCAATAAAATTTAACAAGAAAGCATACTTGCATGCCCTTTTTAACAGAGCATTTAATTCGGAAATTATATTTTCATATTTATTTACTGCTGGAAAAATAACGCTAGAATTGCCAGAATATGGAATTCTATATAGGAACCCGGCATAACAAATCACTTAATTTGAGTGCGGGGTGACAGCCGTTGCAAAAATTGCCTTCGGAGCGTCGCGCCAAGTTAGTTCAACCATTCGGTATTGAGAAAATGAATCAGATTATGGAATTCTTGAGTAAGCAAAATTGGGGCGCAATACTTCAAGGAATTGGTGCTATATGGGTTGCAATCGTGGCTACTGTTGCTTTGACTCAATGGAAAAAACAAATAAAACTGCAACAACACCTTGACTTGATCAACCAGTTAACAGATGAGATTCATAAATTCATGCTTGCTGCTTCTCCAGTTGTTAATTCAATAAAGTACATAAAAATCGGTTTTAAAAGTTTCTCGAGTACCAATAGAAAATATAAACACATAAAACACAATGGTATGATTTCTTTTATAGAAAAACACGGGAATAAACAAAATGAAAAGATGATCAAACAAATTGTCCCATTAAAGAAATCACTTAGCAAAATTTCCTCTCTATCAGCTAAAGGCCAGATGTATGGTATTAATAACTATGCAAAAGCAATGTTATCTATTAAAAAAATTGAACATATTTTTGGTCAAATTGAGGCATTTACGTATTTTATTGGAAATACAGATCTAAATTGGCATCACCCTGATGTACAAAAGACTCTGTTTGCTATTGCAGAAATAGATGAAGAGCATATTTATCAGAATTTAGCTGAGCAAAATATTGAATACTTAAAATTCGCAAAGAAATTATATAGAAAGATATAAGTAACCGAACAAGCGTTTAGACTCAGACAGGACTACATGTGCGCGTTTTCAAACGCTGTTATTTAATCTTTTTGTTTTTCGTTGTTCTGTTTTGGTCACATGATCCCCCAATATGCAATTGATAAATCTTTTCCCATGTCTATCAACAATACCCACATTTTAAATTTTTGCTCATGACAAATTTTATTATCCATGATAAACAAATTCTGGCGTTTTTTTGAGGAAAAATTCAAAAACTAATTAAAACAATAACTTTTAAAAATATTTAATCTATTGGGAAAGTTATACTGCAAAAGGTCATTGTTTGTGATTTGTCCACTTTGACAAGCTCAACAACCGTAATAGTGTATGTTCTTAAATAACACAAATTGGGTTTGTTTCAAATTTTTGTCATTATATAAAAAACACAATTTATGCCGGTATTCAGCATAATTATTACATAGTCTATAAATTTAAAAATTCCTGAAAATTGGAGGTAATTATATGTTACACCGTACATGAAATTGAAATATCTTTCATTATA
Organism: Desulfobacteraceae bacterium 4572_130; assembly: GCA_002084425.1. Lineage (GTDB taxonomy): Bacteria > Desulfobacterota > Desulfobacteria > Desulfobacterales > Desulfobacteraceae > 4572-130. Next base: position 110,696 of record NBLN01000005.1, read on the forward strand.
CCAGTTGGGTAATTGTTAAAAAATTTATATGCGCTAGTTACGGTGTAGCTATGTTTTAATAAAAATATTATGACATAGTATTTTTCTTTTAATCGTGATTTAGCGTGTGTGTATTACAACATCGTTAAAATAAAAGGAAATATTATGTCTGTTAAACCATTTTCTCGTTTTCTTGCTTCCAAATGGGGGATAGTTATAATTGGATCTGTTATAGGAATTATAGCTTCTATTTTACAAAAACTTGGCAATCCTCCTAATATGGGTATTTGTGTTGCTTGTTTTCAGCGTGATATTGCAGGTGCCCTGGGGCTTCACAGAGCCTCTGTTGTTCAATATATTCGACCAGAAATCCTTGGATTTGTTCTTGGGTCAATGGTTGCTGCCTTTATTTTTCGTGAATTTAAAGCACGCACAGGTTCTGCTCCAATTGTTAGATTTGTTCTAGGTATATTTGCAATGATAGGGGCTTTAACCTTTCTAGGCTGTCCTTGGAGAGCATTACTTAGACTTGCTGGTGGAGACTTAAATGCTATTGTTGGATTAATAGGATTAACCATTGGCATTACCATTGGTGATCAATTTCTTAAATATGGCTATAACCTTGGCCGTTCTTACAAAACCTATTTTTCAGCAGGATTAATTATGCCTGTTATAATGGCAGGCTTGCTGTTTCTGGCTATCTTCTCACCAAAATTTACTACAAATGGAGCTATTTTTTTTAGCACCAAAGGGCCTGGAGCTTTACATGCTCCTCTTATAATTTCTCTGGGAGCAAGTTTAATCATAGGTTTTCTATCTCAACGAACACGATTTTGTACAATGGGCTCAATTCGTGATGTGTTATTAATAGGAGACCCCCATTTTATTAGAGGTATTATTGCTCTTATCATATCAGCTTTTCTAGTAAATTTAATGCTAGGGCAAGTGAATTTTGGCATTACAGCACAACCAATAGCACATAGTAATCATTTATGGAATTTATTAGGAATGGTTCTAGCTGGATTAGCTTTTGTCCTGGCTGGCGGCTGTCCAGGAAGACAGCTTGTTTTGTCTGGAGAAGGCGATGGTGATGCATCAGTGTTTGTTCTAGGAATGGTTACAGGTGCTGCCTTTGCCCATAATTTTGGATTAGCTGCCAAACCAGATAAAATTTTAAATGGTGTTGTTTATGTTGGAGGTGTTTCATCAGCTGGAATGGCAGCAGTAATTATTGGGATACTAGTTTGTGTGATTATTGGCTTTACTATGCGTGAAAAAATATAAGAGGTGTAAAATGAAAATAGATGCCTGCGGTCTTTCATGTCCCCAACCTGTTCTTTTAACTATGAATGCTATAAAAGATAATAAATTATTTTTTGAAGTCATGGTAGACAGTAATATTGCTTGTGAAAACATACAGCGTCTAGCTGAAAATAAAGGTTATAAAATACAAATTAAAAAAACAGAAAAAAAATTTCATCTAATATTAACCAAGTAAAAACTTCCCATATATTTTGAAAAATTTTGTAAAGGGCTCATAATAAAATAAAACTTCCTATACTATTTAATTAACAATGTCTAAGTCTAAAATTTCTATGAGATTTATAAAAAAAAATAAATTGAAATAAACAAAACCATATGATATTCTGATGGGAGTTTTTGTGGTGGGTGTAGCTCAGTTGGTAGAGCGCTAGGTTGTGGTCCTGGATGCCGAGGGTTCAAGTCCCTTCACTCACCCCATTAAATAGAAAGTACCTATTATTTAAGTCTTACTCATCAAAAAAAATCCTTATTTCCCCAAAACAAAAAAAAACTTATTTTTTTATTAAAAATTATATAATGGGAAAAAATCTATATTGAAATATGGTTACATGGCAATTCTGGTGAGCTTGGGCGTTTAAATTCTTCATTCTAACTTCTTAAATTATATTATGTTGGAGTTTTAAAAAATACTAGGAATCAGTAAATAAAAAAATTTTTCAATGGCTTTAAGAATGGAATTAAAATATGAATTTTGAAAATAACCTTTCTGTAAAACTTAAAGGTGTTGGAGATGGATTTTGGGTTACTTTAAATCCACTGGCAAAAGAAGCCAAATTAAAAAAAGATATTTCACAACTTTTTGAACGTCTTAAACACCTTGCAATTAATGCTAAAGTTGTTATTGATATTGGGGATGGCGTTGGTTATGATGAGCTTATTTCCAACATAGGATTATTTTTAAAAGAAAAATTTGATGTTGGTTTTGTATCACAATCTCCTAGGAAAAAATCAAAACCTTTAAAACGCATCCGACAACGTGATCTTTCAAAGGAATGGGCGCATCATAGAAGTGATGTTTTAATGATTAGAGGAAGAGTAAGATCAGGACAAAAAATAACAACAAAAAAACATATTGTTATTATAGGAGATATTAATCCCGGAGCTGAAATATATGTTGGCGGAGATATTATTGTAATGGGAAAACTTATGGGACAAGTTTATGCAGGATATCCCAATAATGACAAGGCTATTATAATTGCCATTGATTTTAAACCAACTCAAGTACAGATCGGAAGCTTTATAGCTAGGGAACTTAATAAAAATTCTTCTGAAATCAGGGCAAAATTTGCTTGTGTCAAAAAAAGCATAGTAGTTATTCAGGATTATCTCAAAGCAAATCCTTTTAAAGACATACCATGGCCAGAAGTAATATAACTTACTAAAACCTAAAAAACTGCTATCTGTTGAGACCTTTGTACAAACGCATTTTTTATAAAAATACTTTAAAAACATAAATTTTTTTTAATTTTTAATCTAAAAAATATTTGTAAATGCTTATAAATAGAGGATGCTCTTTTATAGAAAATATAAAATTTATGTTTTATAATATAGGATTTGGAATGATACCATGTATATTGGTATATAATGAGTTTTAATGTCTAATTGAGGTGTGAAGTGGAAGGTAGAATTATAGTAGTAACATCAGGAAAAGGCGGGGTAGGTAAAACTACTGCTACAGCTTCTATTGGAGCGGCCCTTGCCATGGAAGGCAATCGAGTTGCTGTTATTGATATGGACATTGGTCTTAGGAACCTAGATGTAGTACTTGGTTTAGAAAATAGAATTGTATTTAATATTGTAGATGTAGTTAATAAAAAATGCAAAATCAGGCAGGCAGCCATAAAAGATAGAAGAATTGAAAATCTTTTTCTTATTCCTGCATCCCAAAGTGATAATAAAGACATTTTATCAACATCCGGGATAAAGCGTACTGCAAAAACTTTAAAAAAAGAATTTGATTATATTATTATGGATTCTCCAGCAGGTATTGAAAAAGGATTTGAAAATTCCGTTGTAGCTGCTGATGAAGCTATTGTAATCTGTACTCCTGATGTTTCATCTATTCGAGATGCTGATCGAGTTATTGGGCTTCTTTATGCACGTTCAATAACCCCCAAAATAGTTGTTAATAGAATTATACCAAAAATGGTTGCCAAAGGTGATATGCTGAACCACCAAGATATAATGGAAATTCTTTCTGTGGAACTAATAGGTCTTGTCCCAATGGATGAACAAGTAGTAATTTCAACCAATATAGGTTTACCTCTAGTTATGCAAAATGATTCCAAAGCAGGACAAGCTTTTAAGCGTATTGCAAGAAGGCTGAATGGTGAAATTGATTTACCTATAGAAATACCTATCAGTAAAACAGGAATATGGAACAAAATATCACAAAAATTTGGTTTGACAAAATAAGGAACATCCCATGCTTAAGGAACTGATTAAAAAATTGATAGGGCATAAATCAAGCAAAAATACTGCTAAAAAAAGACTTCAATTTACTCTTGTATATGACAAGCTTGAGATGAATGATAATATACTTAATGAACTTCAAAGTGATATTATAAATGTTATTTCAAGATATTTTAAAATTGATAAAAAATCACTTGGACTTAAAGTTAAGCATGATAAGAATATGTCAGCCTTAGTGTTTAATACCCCTATTCTCTGTGTAAAAAGGGAAAAAGCTTAACAAGAACTTTCTTTAATACTTTTTAAAAGAAGTTTTCCTGTTTTTATACCAAGGTTAATAAAATCAGGACCATATTTAGCACCAGTATGTGTACGAAATGTTTTTTTTATTTGTTCAAGTTTTTTTATTCCATCTGGATATTTTTTAACAAATTTTTTAAAAGGTATATTTGAAAAAATTAACATATCCCATAATGTATGAGTAAAATTATCTTGTCCCCACCTAAATTTATCTGCATCATAAAGTGCATCAGAGATAAGAGTACTATCCCCTTTTTCATTATTAATATTAAAAGCTTCATGTTTTCTTATGGCAGTACAGATAATAAAAATTTCATCTAAAGATAAAGAATAATTTCCTTTTTTTAAAAATGTCTCAGCAAATTTTGCACCTTTTTCTGCATGACATTTTTCCTTTCTTTTTATATCATGGAACAAACCTACTATTTGAACAAGAAGTATATTTCTTTCAATATTTTTTATATTAGAGGATGTTTGATTTGCCTTTGAGCTAGAATTTAATTCTATTTGAACTATTGCTCCAGCATCCTGGCAAACTAAACCAGCATGAAGTTGCCCATGACCAAAATTATTTTCCATTAAAGGCATAATCTGTTTTTTTAATTTTATAAGAATTGGATGAGTCTCAAAGTTCTTTTTTGAAATTTTTATTTCTTTGAAAAAAATTCTTTGAAATTCAGGTGTTGGCAGAGTTAGAACTATCTGCCTTGCCTTTTTCCTTAACTGAAGATAAATTTCTTTCATAAATATATTATTCAATTTAGAAAGTAAAAAATTATAATTACTTAAGCAAAGCTTTTATTCTTCTAATAATTCTGAGACTTTTATACCAAGTTCTTGAAGTTTTCTAGAAGATATTTTTGAAGGAGCATCTGTAAGACTACATGCTGCTTTCTGAGTTTTAGGAAAAGCAATAACATCACGAATTGAATCTTCCTGACAAAGAAGCATTACCAGTCTGTCAAACCCAAAGGCAATACCTCCATGGGGTGGTGCTCCTGAAGAAAGTGCATCAAGAAGAAATCCAAATTTATTTTGTGCTTCTTGCTTATCAATACCAAGTGCATTTAAGACTTTTTCCTGTAATCCTTTGGAATGAATACGAATGCTTCCGCCTCCTATTTCTGTTCCATTTAATACTATATCATATGTTTTTGCTTTAACTTCTAGGAGAGCAGTTTCAAGTTTCTCCAAATCCTCTTCCAAAGGCGATGTAAAAGGATGATGAAAAGCCTGATACCTTTTTTCTACTTTATCGTATTCAAGTAATGGGAAATGTGTTACCCATACAAATTTATAGACATTTTTATTAACAAGATTAAGATGCCTGGCAAGTTGATTTCTTAATTGTCCCAGGGCTTCATTTGCAATTTGGGCACTAGCTGCAACAAAAAAAACAATATCCCCGACTTCCATATTAAGACAGTTACTTAATGCTTGTTTTTTCTCGTCTGTAAAAAATTTTGCAATTGGTGCCTGCCATCCATCTTGCTTTACCTTTATCCATGCAAGCCCCTTTGCCTTATAAATAGATACAAACTCGGTAAATTCATCAATTTCCTTTCTTGTGAAAGTTGAATGGCCTTTTACATTAATGGCTTTAACTATACCTCCTTTTTTAACAACATTTGAAAAAACATTTAAACCAGCATCTTTTACAATATTTGAGACATCACATAATTCAAGGGCAAACCTCATATCAGGTCTGTCAAGCCCAAACCTTGCTATAGATTCATCATAGGTAATTCTTTTAAAGGGAAGTTCAAGATTAATATCTAATACCTTTTTAAATATTTGTTTTATCAATCCTTCAGCAATTTCAATAATTTCATCCTCATTTACAAAAGACATTTCCATATCAATCTGAGTAAATTCAGGTTGACGATCAGCTCTTAGATCCTCATCTCTAAAACATCTGACAATTTGATAATATTTTTCAAATCCACTTATCATAAGAAGTTGTTTAAAAAGTTGAGGGGACTGGGGTAAAGCATAAAATGCTCCTTGATTTATACGACTTGGTACAAGATAATCCCTTGCACCTTCAGGAGTACTTTTGGTAAGAAAGGGGGTTTCAATATCAACAAAACCGTTTTTATTTAAATAATCCCGTACTACCATTGATACCTTATGTCTTGTAAGAATATTTTTTTGAAGCCTGGGGCGTCTAAGATCAAGATGTCTATATTTAAGTCGTACACTTTCAGAAGTCTCAACATTTTTTTCAATTTGAAAGACAGGGGTTTCAGCTGTATTCAATATTTTAAGCTCATTAACTAATACCTCAATATCTCCTGTTGCCATATTAGAATTAATCATGTTATCAGGTCTTTGAACAACTTTTCCAATTACTCCTAATACATATTCATTTCTTATGGACTGAGCTTTGGTATGAATTTTTTTATTAATTTCTGGATTAAATACTATTTGAGTTATTCCCTTACGATCCCTTAAATCAATAAATATTACTCCACCATGATCTCTACGCTTTTGTACCCAACCCATAAGTATAACTTGTTTGTTAACATGTTTTTTTTCCAATTCTCCGCAGGTACAGGATTTTTTCATACTTCCAAGTAAATCATTCACTTGCTAATTCCCCTATTTTTTAATTTTTATTATTTTAGATGCTCTAGGATTTCTTTTACAGTATTTTCCCTGGAGATTGTTATTTGTTCCTTAGTATTCATATTTCGTAAAATAAAACCGTTTGTTTCAAGATTTTTATGTCCAATAATAAGAACATATGTTGCATTAAGTTTATCTGCTTTTTTCATAAGACTTTTAAGACTTTTTTTATCAAAATTAATTTCTGTTTTTATTTTTTGAAGATTTAATTCAACACTTAAAAAATATCCTGTTTCTAATGATTTTTTTCCAATACTAATAATAAAAATATCAGGTCCTTGAATTTTTGTTGTCTGGCCTAGTGCTCCCATTTCAGCTAATATCTCAGCCAACCTATCAAATCCAATTGCAAATCCAATTGCTGGTATTTCAGGACCTCCAAGTTCTTTTATAAGTGCGTCATATCTACCTCCCCCGGCAACTGCACTTTGTGCTCCAAGTAAATTTGTATGAATTTCAAAGGCTGTTCTTGAATAATAATCAAGTCCACGAACAAGATTTTTATCTACAATATAATTAATATTCTGCTTATCAAGTGTTTCCTTTACAGTATTAAAATGATTAGAACATTCATCACAAAGAAGATTTAAAATGGAGGGTGCATCATATAAAGCTTTTTTACAGGAAAGTGCTTTACAATCAAGAGTTCTTAGAGGATTTTCCTGCATTCGTGTTTTGCAATTACTACAAAGCATATCTTTTTTTGATCCCAGAAATTTTTTTAAAACTTTCTGAAACACAGGTCTGCAATCAAAACAACCAAGGGAATTTATATGAGCATTTAGCTCCCTGATACCCAATCTTTTAAAAAATTCATTTAACATCAAAATAAGTTGTGCATCAATATATGGAGATGATATGCCAAATACTTCAGCATTTATCTGATAAAATTGACGGAATCTTCCTTTTTGTGGTCGTTCTCTTCTAAACATAGGACCAATTGTATAAAGTTTTTTTATAGGATTTACAGCATACATTTTATACTGAATATATGATCTTACTATGGATGCTGTTGCTTCGGGTCTTAGGGTAAGTTTGTCCCCTTTTCTGTCTTCAAAAGTATACATTTCCTTTTCAACAATATCAGTTGTTTGACCAATACTTCTTACAAAAAGATCACTTTTTTCAATAATGGGAATACGTATTTCTTTAAATCCAAAATCTTTAAAAAGCTCAGAAGCTATTTTTTCAATTTTCTGCCATAGTTTAGTATCTTCCGGCAAAATATCTCTAAATCCTCTAATATTTTGTATCATTTTTACCTTTATTCTAGAATTTAATAAAAACTATTTTTAACATATCCTAATTTCTATAAATTTATTATCTATCCAAATAAAATTAATGGTATTATAAAAAATAGTATATTAGTCAATTGTCACGGCAGTCACAATGGACAACACACATAAAAAATTTACATGGGTTGCCTATGATTACTAATAAACTTTTAGTTTTATATAAAAAAACTTATAATTGCTTAATATTCTTTATGGCAGTTAGTTAAAAAAATTAGAATCTCCATTTTTTATTTGCTTATCTATAAAAACCTGCAAAAGAATAGCTCTTTTCAAGAGCTGAGTATAAGTGCTATTGCTATGTCACGTTTTTATATTATCCAATTTTCTCCTAATATTATTTTTTTTGATGATGAATTTAGGATTTATGAAAATTTCATTTCAACTTCTGTTTCACTTGAATCACTTCTTGTAAGAGTTAAATTAGGATATTGTTTTTGAAAGACCCTGAGCATTTTTTTATTTTCACTAAGTACAAAGGCAATAAAGGATTTATATCCATTTTCCTTTGCAATTTTTTCTAAAATCTTAAGAAGATAAGAACCTATCCCCATACCCTGAAGATTTTCTTTTACTAGAAAAGCAACTTCTGCAACATTATCTTTTGCTTCAACATAAGAACCAATTGCTATAATTTGTTTATGTTTTCCTTTTTGTATTAAACCTATAATAGTCATATCTTTTTTATAATCAATATCAGCCCATTGCTGTTGAAGCATCGTTTTGGTAAATACTTTTTTCTTATTAAAAAACCTGGAATATATTGTTGACTCCTGCAAAGAGTAGAAAAAATTTCTTGATTCAAATTCATCGGAACAAAGCAATGGACGAAATTCAATATTTTTACCATTTAAACCCTTTTTAAAAAATTTATAATCATCTAAAAATGTAAGATCCTCACATATAGGAGAAAGTTGATCATGAAATATATAATGACACTTTTTAGCATCTTGTATTAATTTTTTCCGAAATTTTGGATGTGCAATCTGAACAAGCTCCATCACTCTTTGATATATACTTTTTCTTCCAAGTTCTGCTATGCCATATTCTGTTACAACAATATCAATATCTCCCCTTGTAGTTGCAACACCTGCTCCTTCACTAAGATGAGTAACTATTCTAGAAACATCACCATCTTCTGCAGTTGAAGGAATAACAATAATGGAAAAACCTCCCTTTGACATACTGCTTCCTCTGATAAAATCAACTTGATCTCCTATCCCGCTATAAAAAAGATAGCCCTTGGAATCTGTACATACTTGGCCTGTAAGATCAACTTCAAGTGCAGAACTTATTGATATAAAATTATCATTTCTTGCTATTATATTAGGGTTATTAACAAAATCAGAAGCCCTAAAATAAAACATAGGATTATTATTCACATAATCATATAATTCTTTAGAACCCATACATAATGATGTTACAACTCTCCCGGGAAGATAAGATTTATTTTTATTTGTAATTACATTTTTTTTAAATAAAGGAAGAAAGCCACTGGTAATTACCTGAGTGTGTACCCCAAGATTTCTTTTATCATGAAGATAGGGAAGAATAGCATCTGGAAGATGTCCAAAACCTATTTGAATAGTTGCGTTATCATCAACTAATTGATTTATGTAATGTCCTATTCTTTTAATTATTTTTTGATTTTTTTCACTGGGAATAGCTTTTATTAGTTCTTCTTTATAAAAAACAAGATAATCAATTTCATCTATGTGAACAGTGCTATCACCCCAAGTCCTCGGCATTTCAGGATTTACCTGGGCAATAACAATTTTTGCATTTTGCATCCCTGAAAGGGTGATATCAACAGAAATTCCAAGACTGCAAAATCCAAATTTGTCAGGGGGGCTTACCTGAATAAGAGCTACATCAAGCCCTATTTCATTGGATGCAAATATTTCAGGAATTTGAGAAAGATATACTGGAATATAATCTATCTTTCCATCAAAAGCTGCTCCTCTTATTGCAGCACTTATGAAAAATAATTTTATGGAAAAGCGGTTAAGAAAATTATCATCATCAATATATTTTGAAAAAGTTGATGAAAACATTTGATATACAACAATATCTTGTATGTTTCTGTCCTCTATCATAGCTTTTACTAGCCTTTGCGGCTCACCACAGCCTGTACCAATAAAAACTCTACTTCCATTTTTTATTTTTTTTACACTGAATTCAGGTGTAAGAAGTTTTTCAGGACAATATTTTTCTATATTCATAACTAATTTCCTTTTTTATTATAAAAGAATTCCAGGCAAAATTCAAAGAATGTTTAATAAAATCAAGGTTTAAGTATCATAAATAAGTTATATAAAACAAGATTTATTCCCTTGACATAAATTTAATACATGGTTAATTATTCAAAATATTAGAATAAGATTAATAAAAAACATGAGAAAAATAAAATGTTTAAAATATGCGTAATAGATGGTCAAGGTGGAGGGATAGGCTCAACAATTATTAAAAAACTTAAGGATAGATTTGGAGAAAGCGTTGAAATAATTGCCCTTGGCACCAATGCCATAGCTACTGCCCAGATGTTAAAAGCAAAGGCTAACAAAGGAGCTTCTGGAAACAATGCCATTATTCAAACTGTAAAAAAAGTAGATCTTATAATTGGTACAGTTGGAATAATTATGCCCCATGCAATGATGGGGGAACTTACACCTAAAATGGCTGAAGCTATTTCTCTTTCTCCTTCCCCTAAAATACTTCTTCCTCTTACTCAGGAAAATATTGAAATTATTGGGTTTTCTTTTACTCCTCTTCCCATGCTTGTTGATGAACTTATTGATATTCATTTGAAAAAATTTAATTATAAACACGAAAAACACTAAAACACAGAGGAAAATATAAAGACGATTTATAACATAATTTTTATAAAGAATGCATTTGTGAAAAGTCTTATCTTGATTTAATATATAATAAAATGAGAATTCCTATTCTATCAAATAGATTATAAGGAGTAATAATAATGTGTGAAGCAACGGCATTTCTGCTCAAAGAAAAACTTGAAGAAAAAGAAGAAAGCCTAATAATGAATAGTGTGGACAAAATTGAACCAGAACAAGGAGGCATACGTCTTGTTAATATCTTTGGTGAACAAAAATTTATCAAGGGATATATTCATTCTTTATCACTTGTTGATCATAAAATTTTTTTAAAACTTACATAATATTGTTGCAAACTTACTATGGAGATGGTGGCAGAAAATGCTATTTCTCCACACCATCTTATAGAAATCAAAAACAAATAAAATATATCTTTTATTATTTTTATTCACTATTTTCGCAGGTGACCATTACCATAAACTATCCATTTTTTTGTTGTAAGTTCCTCAATCCCCATGGGACCTCGCGCATGAATTTTATCTGTTGCAATTCCTATTTCAGAACCAAGCCCATAAACTCCACCATCTGCAAGCCTTGTTGAAGCATTCACCATAACGGAAGAGCTATCTACTTTTTTTAAAAATTTTTCTGCTAAATTAATATCTTTCGTTATAATTGCATCAGTGTGCATTGACCCGTATTTATTTATATGAAAAATTGCATCATCAATATTTTTTACAATTTTAACAGATAAAATCAAATCAAGATATTCTGTGTACCAGTCTTCTTCCTTGGCTTTTTCTATATTTTTATATATTGCACAGGTTTTTTTACATCCTATAATCTTAACTTTTTCTGCTTCTAAATCCTTTAAGCAATTTTTTAAGAAATCTCCAGCAATTTTTTTATCAACTAGAAGTGTTTCCAAACTATTACAAACACCAGGTCTTTGTACTTTAGCATTTATAATTATTTTTCTTGCCATGTCAAAATCTGCAAATTCATTTACATAAACATGACAAACTCCTTTATAATGTTTTAAAATAGGTATTCTAGATTTTTTTGCTACATTTCTTATCAATCCTTCTCCCCCCCTTGGAATAACAAGATCTATAAGTTCATCCATAACAAGCAACTCATCTACTGCTTTTCGGCTTACATTCTCAACACAATAAACAAGATTTTCATCAACATTGTTTTCTATTAAAGATTGTTTTATGATTTTTTCAAGTGCCATATTAGAATTATAAGCATCGCTTCCACCTTTTAAAATAACACCATTCCCTGCTTTTAAGCAAAGTGCTGCTGCCTCAACCGTAACATTTGGTCTTGCTTCATAAATAATTAAAATAAGACCAATTGGAGTATTCATTCTGCCAACCTTAAAACCATCTTCCATTACATTCATATCAGAAATTTTACCAACAGGATCTTTTATTCCAGCAATTTCAAGACATGCCTGGCTCATTGCCAGAATTCCTTTCTTATCTAAGGTAAGTCTATCTAAAAAAGCATTTGAAAGATTATTTTCATGTCCTTTTTCCAAGTCTTTTTCATTGGCAAGCATCAATTTTTTTTGCTTGTCTATTATTTTTTTTGCAATTGTTTTTAATATATTATTTTTAACTTTGGTTGTGCCTTGTTCTAAAAATTTGTGATATGCTTGTTTATTTTTTTCAATTGCTTTTTTCATTTCTACCTCCACATAAGAACTAATCCTAATTATAAATCATAACCATGAAAAACACCAAAAATATAAAATACTATTTAAAAATCTTATGAAATTTTATCGACTAAATTAGTTTTCTGCTTTTCCTAGCAGCTCTAAAAAACCTTGTTCACTAATAATTTTAATATTAAGACTTTGTGCCTTTCCAAGTTTTTTTCCTGAAGATTTTCCTGACACAAGAAAATTTGTTTTTGAGCTGATACTTGAACTAACTTTTGCACCTAGTTTTTCAAGTTTTTCCTTTGCCTGTCCTCTTGTCATTTCTTCCAGAACCCCAGTTAAAACAAATTTTTTTCCTTTAAGTATTTTTTCTTTATTAGTTCTATCCTTTTTAAAATTATTTTTAATATTAACTCCATTTTCTAACATTTGATTAATAATCATTATATTATCAGAATTTGCAAAAAACTTCTGTAAAGCACCAGCTATTCTAGGCCCAATACCATCAATTATTTTAATATCTTTTATTTTTAAAAATTTAATTTGCTCCAAAGTTTGTAATCTTTCAGTAATTAAAAAACATACATTCTCCCCCACATGGGGAATCCCCATGGAAGAAAGAAATTTTAATAAAGAAACAGATTTTGATTTTTCTATGGAGTTAAGAATATTTTCTGCTGATTTTTCTCCCATTCTATCTATTGTAGCAAGATTTTCCTTTTCCAACGAAAAAATATCTGCAAAGGAATTAACAAGTCCTTTTTCCACAAGTTTTTCCACAAGTTTATTACCTAATCCATCAATATCAAATCCAGATTTTGATACAAAATGTTTTATTCTTTGTTTAAGTTGAGCAGAGCAAAAAACATTTATACATTTTAATGCAGCCTCATTTTTATTTTTTTTTACCTCACTAGAACAAACAGGACATTTCACAGGTAATAAAAAATCTTTTTCTTTGCCTTTCCTTTTTGATTTAATAACTTTAACAATCTTGGGAATTACATCGCCTGCCCGTTCCACAAGAACAATATCTTTTATTTTAATATTTTTTCTTTGTATTTCATCAAAATTATGAAGAGTTGCCCTTGATACAATAACACCTCCAATATTAACAGGCTCAACAAGAGCAACTGGAGTTAATATCCCTGTTCTTCCTACTTGAACAATAATGTCCTTTATTTTTGTGGTCTCCTGCACAGCAGGAAATTTATAAGCTATTGCCCATCTGGGACTTTTTGTTTTTGCACCAAGTTTTTCTTGATATTTTATGCTGTCAACTTTAATAACTAATCCATCTATTTCATAGGCAAGGGAATTCCTTAAATGTTTAAGTTTTTTATACATTAAAAGAACTTCATTAATTTTAATTTTTTCTTTTATTATTGAATTAATACGAAAACCAAATTTTTTTAAAATATGAAATATTTCAGAATGGCTGGAATAATTAATGTCTTTAACAAAACCTGTTCCATGAATAAATATTTCAAGAGGTCTTGATGCTGTAATTTTAGAGTCAAGCTGTCTTAAAGAGCCTGCTGCTGCATTCCTTGGATTTGCAAAAAGATTTTCTTTTATTTTAAGTCGTTCTTTATTAAGATTTTCAAATTCAACTTTATTTATAATTACTTCTCCTCTAACTTCAAGAACAGAAGGTATGCCAATATTTCTATCTTTTAAAAGAGATAAAGGAACAGATTTAATAGTTCTTACATTATCAGTAATTATTTCTCCTGCTATGCCGTCTCCCCTAGTACTGGCAAGAGTAAGCATCCCATGTTCATATCTAAGTTCAACAGCGACCCCATCAAACTTTGGTTCAACAGTATAAAAAATATCATCTATTTCTAGAAGTTTTAAAATACGATTATGAAAATCCATAATATCTGTTTCTTTAAATCCATTATCCAAACTTAGCATAGGTAATGAATGAACAGTTGTTTTAAATGACTCAAGAGCTAGACCTCCAACTCGTTTTGTTGGTGAATCAAGAGTTACAAGGTATGGATATTGCTTTTCAATGGCAATAAGCCTGTTCATCATTCTGTCATATTCAGCATCTGAAATTTCAGGATCATCTAATACATAATATTTATAATTGTGCTTTGTTAATTGATTTCTAAGTTTTACCGCTTCTTTTTCAATATCTTTTTTCATTTTAATTGCCTTTGAATCTAGAATATACCAAAGAATAACTATTAGTATACTTTGAATTACTCCAAGGATGAAATTAATACATACAGCATATTAAAATATTCCAAAAATTTATATGGTACAAACAAAACCATCAAAGATATGCATGTTCAATTGAAATATTCTCTAGAAAAGTACAAATATTAATATATTTGTTTATTTTATTAAACCTTGCTTATTTGATATTTTATTCTATCATTTTAATGAGTTATGCTATGTTTAAATAAACAAAGGAACATTATGGTTCAAAATATTGAATTTTTTTTAATTTATATAGCCTATAAAAATTATTTTCTAAGGAATAAGAAAAAAGGAGGAAATACTGGAAAAATGCTTGTTTCCAAAGAAGATGTCCCGGATTTATTCTTTTTTAAAAAAACAAATTGGCAGGTGGCAAGACTTTTGCATTAATTATTGCATATATTAATATAAAATTTTTTCTCCTTTTGTTCTTATTAAAAAGGCTAGTTTGAAATTTTCAAACTAGCCTTTTTAATTATAAAAACATTTTTTATATCTTAATATAATTGTAAAATTAAATTTAAAATATAGTATAGTAATATACTTACAAAACTTCCTATATTAGAGAAAAAATAATTAAGATTTTTTTAAAGTTCCATCATAATCTTTTATTTTGTCTATAACCATAGGTTTATATAAAGAATTTCCATAATCTGATATAATTTTTCCAAAAAATTTTTTGCTTATATCTTTATTTTTTGCCATCATTCCAAGATTAAATAATGCTTCATCCTTTAAAAAAGAATTTTTTGCATTTATGACTTGTTTAAAATACTCTTCTGCTTTTTCATTTTTTTTTTGTGCCTGGCAAGTATTGCCAAGACAAACAAGCATAAAATTTTTCAATAAAAGATTATCTTTAAAATCTTTAAGACCAGCTAAATACATTTCATAAGCCTTATCAAAATTTGAAGTCTGGTAACATATTTCTGCAAATTTGAGCCTGGCAATTTTTGCTACAGAAGTTCTAGGGTATTTATTCAAAAGCATGATAAAATCATCCTTAATAAAATCATACCTTTCACCAGATTTTTTATCTCTATATTTACTCAAAGTTCTAGCCAAAATGTCAGAAGAGTTTTTCTCAGCAGATTTAATACTATAAACTGTTCCTATAAAAATCAAAACAACAGTTAAAACCCCACATAACATATATATAAGCTGTTTTTTATAATATTTTACATGCTCTAGTGCTTTATGTAAGAATTCTAAAAACGGATCAGGATGTTCCAGCTCTTTTTTCCGTGCATATGATATCTTATCAACCATTTTTTTCTCCAAATCGTTTGTTATTTACCATACAAGAGGTTGGTATATCCATCCTATATCCCCATCAACATGTTCTACTTTAATCCAGCTCTTTTTTTTGCCAAGTTTTTTAAATGGAACACCATTTTCTACAGTAAAAAGAACAGCATATTCTTTGCCAGGCCCTGAACGAACATTGCATTTATTTTTAATAGTTATAACAGAAGACAACTTACCTAAAAATGATTTATGTATCCAGCCTTTGTCTGATTCAAAATCCTTAAAATTATACCAATTTTTCTCTTTTTTAAGAATAATAACAGGATAATATTTTTCAACTTTCCATAAAACATCATATTGAGTTCCAGGACCTGAACGAATATTTACAATTTTCCCCAAAACTGATAAACGCTCTTCTGATAAAGCATATAAAGGCATAAACAAAACTATAAAAATCATAAAAAATCCCATATACAGAACATAATTTTTTAATTTATAACTAAAACATTTCATATATAAATCCTATTTTTATAAAAATTATCATCCAAATCCTAGAAATACCCCTCCCTGATATACCAAAAATGACATAGTCCACGCAACAAATGTTGTATAAAAAAGATTGAAAAATGCCCAATTTATTGAAACTTCTTTCCAGATTGTAATTATAGTAGCAAAGCATGGGATATAAAGAAGAACAAAAACCATCATTGAAAGAGCTGAAAGACAAGTCATTCCTGACCTAGAAATAGCATTGCCCAAGTCTTCTTTTTCTACCCCATATAAAATTCCCATTGTACTTACCACCACTTCTTTAGCAACCAGACCAGTTACAATAGCAATACCTGATAACCAGTTGATTCCCACAGGAGCAAGTAATGGTTCAATACCTTTGCCAAGCATTCCAATATATGACTTTGAAATTCTTTCCTGCTCTTTTGTTTCTTCAATGATTTGAATTTTTCCCTTTAATTCTTTTTTAAGCCTTTGTTTATTTGTTTTATCAGAAGATGCAATTTTTTGACTATATTCAATCTTTATATCATTTATTGCTTTAGAATAATCAGAAGTAAATTGAATATTTTGAGGAAATGTGAAAAGAAACCAAATTATTATTGAACCTAGAAGAATAACGCCTCCCATCTTTTTTAAAAACATTTTACTGCGTTCCCACATATGAATTATAAGGCTTTTTAGCATTGGTACTCTATAGGGAGGAAGCTCCATAACAAAGGGAGCATCTTCACCCTTTAAAAGAGTTGCCTTTAAAAACTTGCTGGATAAAATAGCAATAAAAATACCTGTAAGATAAAGTCCAAATATTACAGTGCCTGCTTTGTCTTTAAAAAAAATACCAGCAAGCATAATATAAACTGGCAATCTGGCAGAGCATGACATAAATGGTGTTATTATTATTGTAAGAATTCTATCTTTTTCACTCTCAAGCATACGGGTTGCCATAATTGCAGGCACACTACAACCAAAACCCATTAACATTGGTATAAAAGATTTGCCATGAAGTCCTGCTATATGCATAATTCGATCCATAAGAAATGCCACCCTTGCCATATAACCTGTATCTTCAAACAGGGCAATACAAAAAAACAATATTAGGATATTAGGCAGAAATACAATCACACTTCCAATACCTGCTATAATACCATTTAATATGAGATCTTTAATTATAGAATCAGAAAGACTAGTATCAATAAAAGATGAGATAAGAGATACTCCTGAACTAATCCACTCCATTGGATAACTTCCCAGGGAGAATGTAAGCTCAAACATTAACCATATAAAAAAAATAAATATAGGAAAACCAAGAAATTTATTAGTTAAAACAAGATCTATATTGCGTGATATATCAATACGCTTTCTAATAGAAACAAAAACTGTTTCTTTAATAATTCCTGCAATAAAACCATATCTATCATCCGTTAATACAATTTCAGGCTCATCCTTAAAAAAAAAATTTATTCGTGCCCTATATTTATCCGCAAGATTTATAAGATCATCAATTTTATTCTGATGTATTTTTTTAAGTTTCTCAATTATATCTTTGTCATTTTCAAGCAACTTTATAGCTATCCATCTTTTAGGATAGGAAACAAGGCTTAATGATTTTTTTTCAATATTTTTTTTAAGATTTGAAATTAGGTATTCAATTTCTCTATTGTATTTAACCTTTCTTTTTTTGGGGGACAGGGAAAATGATTCAGCTTCTTTTATGATTGTATTAATAATAAGCTCTGTCCCCTGTCCTTTATTTCCAACAGTAAATATCACAGGCAAATTAAGAAGTTCTGATAATTTTGTTTTATTTATACTTATTCCCCTGGCTTTTGCAATATCAGCCATATTAAGTGCAAACACAACAGGACAATCAAGCTCTATAATTTGCATGGCAAGATAAAGACTTCTTTCAAGATTTGCAGAATCAATAATATTAACAATAACATCAGGTTTTTCATTTAAGATAAAATCTCTTACTGCAATTTCCTCAATAGAAAAAGGTGTAAGACTGTAAGTGCCAGGAAGATCAACAATTTTTAAGTTATACCCATTTTTTTTAATGTACCCCTCTTTTTTCTCCACAGTTACTCCAGGCCAATTACCAACCTTTTGGCGGGCACCGGTAAGATTATTAAATATTGTAGTCTTACCTGAGTTGGGATTTCCCGCAAGTGCTATTGTAAGCTTTTTCATTTTTATTTCCTGCATTTTATATTCTGCACGCTGATATTTGCAGCTTCTTTAACACGCAAAGAAACATGATATCCCTTAACTACTAATTCAATAGGATCTTTTAAAGGAGCATATTTTTCTACAAAAACTTTTGTTCCTCTGTTCATACCCATTTCAAGAAGTCTTCTACGTAAAACACTTTTTCCTGATACCTTTACAATAGTACCTTCCTGACCCTGTTTCATTTCACTTAATAATATATTGGGACAACAAAATTTTTTATTATCAGCAAAATTATTAAGTTCATTGGAATAAATAGAAATTTTATTTGAAGGATATACCATTATTTTGCTAGCAAATCCCCGCCCTAGTATAAACCTACTTTCTCCAACAGCAATTACAAGTTGTCCGCCTCTTTGTACTGAGATTACCTCAATAGTTTCTCCAATTTTAATTCCCATAGAAGCACATCTTATTTGAATTTTCCTGCCACCTTGAAATTTGTTTATTAAAAAAAATTCTCCTTGTTTTGCCAGAGCAAGAGACATAACAAAAGATCTATTATCAAGACATTTAGAGCACAAACCATATATTTCCATTTTATGCTGAAGCATTTGAAAACCATATGCCCTGGCAATATGAACTTGCTGCAACTCTATTTTTTCATCTTTAAATTCAATTATTTTTTCACATTTAATACATACCATGTGATCATGATGCATACCAAGATGTCTGTGTTCATAACGTAAAATTCCATCATTGAATTTAACAGTATTGGCAAATCCAAATTTACATAAAAGAGTCATAGTTTCAGTAACAAAATCTAGATCCAGAAAAATATTGTCTTGATTAAGCCTTTTTGTAATCTCTTGAGAGCTCTCATGGCTTTCGCTTTTTAAAAAAGATTCCAACACCTGAAATCTTTTATCAAATTGATCCACTCCTTGTTCCCTAAAAAGCTTTTTAAACTGCTTTTTTTCTTGTTCATGTATGATATTCATATATTCAAATTCCTGTTTCTATAATTCTAAAGAACCAACATTATTAAATAATACATATTCACTTTGTTTGCAAAAACAATTTAAAGACTAAATCCACCGCATAATCTTTTTTAGACCTAATTAAAAGCATAATTTAAACATTTTTTTCAAAATTTAAACTAGTTTTTTAACTAATTATATTTTTTTATAGCTTAAAATAATCATAATATCTAATTTAAAACGCATTTGCTCCATAACAATTAATTTTTTGTTTAAAATATTAATAATGTTCAAATGATTGATATTATTTTACATGCGTTGCTACTGCTAAATGTTTGTTTTTAGTTGAAAATTTTAAAAAAATATTGTAATAATAAATTTTTTTAGGGTTTTATTTAAAATTTTATAAGGATGGGAAAACAATGAATTTACTTGAAGTAATTTCCGCTCTTAGAAAAGAAAGAGGTATGACAAAAACTAATGCAAGTAAGGCTGTAAGAATCTTCTTTAACTCCATAAAAGAAGCATTTGAAAAAGGAGATAGAGTTGAAATAAGAGAATTTTGTTCTTTTTTTATGAAGGATTATAAATCCTATACGGCAATAAATCCAAGAACTAAGGAAAAAATTTTTATTGGGAAAAAAAGACTGCCTTTTTTCAAATGTAGTAAAAAATTAAGAGAGAAGGTAAACTCTTAAAGAATGTCTGTTAATATAACAGAAACTATGTATGATTTTTCTCATATTCAAGAAAAAGTTTATTTTACTTTAAAAAATATTATTGAAAAAAGAAAAATACCAAATGCTTTGCTTTTTACAGGAAACAAAGGTACAGGCAAACAAACTGCAGCAATGCTTTTTGCACAAACAATTAACTGCTATTTAAAAAAAAATTCCCTTACAAAAAAATCATGTGATAAATGCAAGTCATGTAAAAAAATAATATCAGGTATGCATCCTGATATTATTCTTATCTCACCCCAAAAAGAAAAAATCCTGATTGAACAAATAAGAGGACTTTATTCTTTTGTTTCAGGCAGACCCCATGAAGCAAAAATGCGCATGATTTTAATCATAGATGCTGATAAAATGAATAATCAAGCATCTAATGCTCTTTTAAAAATTCTTGAAGAGCCTTTTGAAAAAACTTTTTTTATTTTACTTGCAGAAAAACTTACCAAGCTTATCCCAACTATTATTTCTAGATGCAGGCATATAAGATTTATGCCAATATCATACAAAAATATTAAACATATACTTATAAATGATTATAATATTAATAAAAAACTAGCTTCTATTACTGCACTAGCTTCCCAGAGCAATCTTAAAAAAGCTCTTATGCTTGTTAACAAATCACAAAACAAGGAAGCTATAGACTGGATTAAAAGAAGAGAATGGCTTATAAAAGAAATCTCATCTATTATTGTAAAAAAAAATATTTCTGACAGATTAAAAGCTCTTCCTCTATCTGAAAAATTAAGCAGGGAACCTGAACTTTTAAAAGATTCTATCTTAATTATTAGAACATGGTTTAGAGATATTGCTATTTTTAGATTCATTCCAGATCATGTAATTAATTCTGATTTTAAAAAAATATTAAAAAATATTAATGAAAATATATCTGTGCAAGATGCAATAACATGGCTTAAAGAACTTCATAAGGTTGAAAAAAAAATAGATTCCAACGCAATCATCAGGCTGACTTTAGAACATTTTTTTTTAAAGATAACAATTTAGTAAAAAATTAATTTTAATAACATTCTAAGAACTCTCCATATAATCTAAACCTAGTATTCTTTCAAGATTTCAATATGCTAACTACAAGATAGAGTACTTGGCTATCAGTATTATAGCAACTGCGCAAAGCATGAAAGAATATTAAGATATCTTTACACCTTTGAATAATTAATTTCTTAAATATATGAATATTTCTATATTTTTTTAAATTATTATTCTTATGGTTTTTTTAGATTTTATCCAAAAAGCAAAAATAATATTTTTCAAATTATTTCACAATCTGCTTGTATATGGTTTACTTAGTTACCTATATTTAAAATTCGAATTTTTACGGAACTAGAAAAATTCACAAGGGGGAAATATGATAAAAGTTGTAGGCATAAAATTCAAACCTACTGGTAAAACATATGATTTTGAATGTACTTTTCTTGATTTTAATATTGGAGATAAAGTTATTGTTACAACAGAACAAGGGATAGAATTGGGAACAGTAGCTGTTTCTCCCGCCCTTCTTAAAAAAGAAAAACAGCAAAAGGTACTTAAGCAAGTGCTGCGCGTTGCAACAGAAAATGATTTTCAAAAAAAAGAAGAAAACAAAAAATTGGAAAACAAAGCTTTTCACTTTTGCCAGAAGCGTATTAAAAAGCAAAAAATAAAAATGAATCTTTTTTCAGTTCAAAGTACATTTGACTTAACCAAACTTACTTTTTTTTATACTGCTGATGGCAGAGTTGATTTTAGAGAACTTGTAAAAGAACTTGTAAAAAAATATTATACTCGCATTGAAATGCGCCAGGTGGGTATAAGAAATCAATCGAAAGAATGCGGTGGACTAGGCAAATGCGGTAGAGAAATCTGTTGCACCTGTTTTTTAAAAAAATTTGATTCCGTATCTATTAAAATGGCAAAAAGACAGAACCTATCCTTAAATCCTACTAAAATATCAGGGCTTTGTGGACGACTTATGTGCTGCCTTACATTTGAAGATAAAATATACAAAGAATTAAAAAAAAAAATGCCTAGAATTGGTAAAATAATTAATACCCCAGAAGGAAAAGGCACAGTAATCCGCCAAAACATATTAAAACAAAGCATAACACTAGGTTTTGAGGATAAGTCTGAAATTGAAATCTATCAACAATAAAAGAATGAAAAATGAATAAAAATATTTTTTTTACTACACCAATTTATTATGTAAATGCAAAACCTCATATAGGACATGCATACACAACTATTATCACTGATGTTATAGTTAGATTTAGCCAAATGAACTCATATAAAACATATTTTCTCACAGGAACAGATGAGCATGGTGATAAAATTGTTGACGCAGCAAAAAAAGAAAATACAACTCCAAAAGACTATGTAGACAAAATAAGCTCTCTTTTTCAAAACCTATTGCCTATATTAAATATAAATAATAATGATTTTATAAGAACTACTAATCTTAAGCATATAAAGGTAGTTGAGAAAATTTTGTTAAAAATTTATGATTCAGGAGATATTTATTTTAGTGAATATGAGGGAATATATTGTTTTGGGTGTGAAAGATTTTACCAAGAACGAGAGCTTGTTAATGGAAAATGCCCTGATCATGGTATTAAACCTATAAAAATAAAAGAATCAAATTATTTTTTTAAAATGAGTAAATACCAGGATTGGCTTATTGAACATATAAAAACTCATCCTAATTTTATAAGACCTGAACAATATAAAAATGAAATACTTTCTTTTTTAAAGGAGCCTTTAGAGGACCTTTGTATATCAAGACCAAAATCACGCCTGACATGGGGAATTACACTTCCCTTTGACCATGATTATATAACATATGTATGGTTTGATGCTCTTGTAAATTATATTTCAGCCCTGGGATATCCGAATGGAAAGCTTTTTAACAAATTTTGGCCTCATACAAAACATTTTGTTGCAAAGGATATAATCAAACCCCATGGAATTTACTGGCCTATTATACTTAAAGCAGCAGGCATTGAACTTTATGAAAGCTTGAATGTTCATGGATTTTGGAATGTTTCCGGCAGCAAAATGTCAAAAAGTATTGGAAATGTAACAGATCCTATTGAAATTATTGATATTTATGGAGTTGATTCATTGAGATATTTTTTCCTGAGAGAAATGGTGTTTGGGCTTGACTCTAATTTTACTCAAGATGCTGTTGTTCATAGAATTAATTCAGATCTTGCCAATGATCTTGGAAATCTTTTTTCCAGAGTTCTTGCTATGAATTATAAATATTTTAAAGGACTTATACCAGAAACAGACTCTGAAATTGAAAAAGAAAAAAAATTGTCCCTTAAAAGTCATGGGGAAAAAGCTATTGAAATTTTTAAAAAAAACATGGAAGATTTTAAGTTTCATAAAGGCATAACTGCTGTTTGGAATTTTATTAATATAATGAATAAATATATTGATGAAAATGCACCATGGACTCTTGCCAAGGATGAATCAAAAAAGAAATGGCTTCAAACAGTTATATATAATCTTATTGAAGGATTAAGAGTTCTTGCTTGTATCCTTTATCCAATTATGCCAGAAAGCTCAATAAAGATGCAGACTCTTCTTAAAATTGAGAAAAAAAATAAAGAATTTTATACTATAGAAGAAATTATTCCATGGAATCAAATAATCCCAAAAACAAAACTTGAGAAATCTCCTATCCTTTTTCCTAAAATTGATACTGATAAATTAAATGCAAAGAAACAAAAATTATCCAGATAGTCATACAGCAATAACTGCCATGTGGCAGATCTAATTTTTTAATTCTTGGTTTGCCTGATAACGAAACATAAAAGAATATTAAAGTGTTTATTCTAAATATCAAACATATTTGCCCAATAAGACAAGTATAAATATTGATTATGCCCATGCAGACCCTATTAATATTTTTAAGCTGATTGAGGATATATTAGCAAAACCTCAAAATAATCCTATTCATACGTTTCAACAATTTTCTGATATAAAAAATTGATTGCATGAACAATGGACTGGTCTTTTTAAAGAGTTACTTCATCGTCTATCAAGTTAATAACAAATTGTAACATTATCCTCACAAGCTAAAGAGTTTTAAAAAATAAATAATACATTAAAACACTATCTTAAAGCTGTAATAAAAGAAATATAACCAGATGATAAAGCTTATTAAGTTAGAAGAGAAACAACTTAAATTAGAAGAAAAACGGCTTAAAGAATTATTTCATAGAAATAAAATTCTTGTAGGTAATGTGATTATAAAAAAATACAGTTATAAAAAATAAAAATAAGACAAAAAATTGCATAATTATACACAAAAAAATACATGGCGGGAATTTCAAAAAACATTACAACTTAAAAAAAAAAGAAAGATTTTTTTTCTAGGATTTTTAAAAATTCTAATGTGCATTACAGTAATCAGTCTAGTATTTATTTTTCTAAGAGAAACAAGAAACAATCTCACTTCCAAGCCTCAGCAAATAAGCATTACAAAAAATGCTGAGCAAATCAAATCTCCTGAGCAAATTCAAATTTATGGAAAGAATAAACCCTCTCAAAAAAACAAACTATATGAAAAAATCCAGCCCCATATTAAAATAAAAACACCGGAAAAAAAGATTGAAAAAAATATTATTTCTGATTCAAAAAAAAATTTAAAGCCTGTTCCTAAAATGAACATTATTTCCAACTTAGAAAGTATTTTAAAATTTAAAAAAAATATTACAAAAAAAGAACTAAAAAGTCTAGTCTCTTCAAAAAATTTTATTAATGCAGTTAAAAACATATTTACAATAAATACAGATAAAGAAATATTTCAAATCAAAACAAGTCTTAATATACCACTTCAGAATTTTCTAGTGAGAAAACTTAAATATTTAAAAACTCTTAAAAGAGGTAAGCCACAGTCTATTGGACTTATAGCAATGGAACCTGAAACAGGAAGAATCATTGCTATGGCAGGTTTTAATCTTTCTAATCCTGATATAAATCCATGTACTTTAAAAAAATATCCTGCTGCAAGTATTTTTAAAATCATAACAGCCTCTGCTGCCATAGAAATTTGTGGATATAATTCAAAAACCCCAGTTTATTTTAATGGTAATAAATATACTCTTTATAAAAAACAACTTAAAGAAACAAAAAATAAATATACACGCAGACTATCCTTTGGCAATGCCTTTGCAGAATCTATTAACCCTGTTTTTGGCAAAATCGGATCTCTTTATATTGGTAGAAAAAATTTACAAAAATATAGTGCTGCCTTTGGATTTAACCAAAATAATGATTTAGATTCAGATATATTATTTGACTCCGGCTTTATCAAAATAACAGACAAATCTTATCAATGGGCTGAACTAGGATGCGGATTTAATAAAACTACAACCATATCACCAATATTTGGAGCAATGATAATAAGTACAATATTAAATTCTGGAAAAATGCCTGTTCCTTGTCTGGTTGATAAAGTTGAGAATTCTCAAGAAAATTTAGTTTATCAAAGAAAAAAAACTATAGGGCAGAAAACTATTAATCCAACAACAGCCCGCATACTAATGAAGATGATGAAAAAAACTATTGCCACTGGTACTGCGAGAAAATCTTTTAGAGGATTTTCAAAAGATTCCATACTTTCCAAGCTTAATCTTGGAGGTAAAACAGGTTCTATTTATAAAAAAAATAATATTATTAAATATGATTGGTTTACAGGCTTTGCCAGGGAAAAAAAAGGTAAAAAACAACTTGCGGTTTCAATACTAGTTGAACATGAAAAATATATTGGAACAAGGGCTTCTGAATATGCTAGAATGATTTTTAAAAATTATTTTAAAAATTATTTTGCATTAAAAAACAAAAAAGAAAAGAAAAAACAGACATGATTTATATAAAAAAACATAACTACTTAATATTTTTTAATGTCTCATTGTAAGACAAAAAAGCAAGAATTAAAAACCAGATCTGCCCCATGGCAGTTATTGATATACCCAAGACAAAATAGATGAAAAGTTTGTTACAGACCAATTAAATTTTTAAAAAGGTAATATTTTCGAAAAATGAAAATAAATAAAATATTAAATTTTTTTTCAATAAATATAGAATTTGGCAGATATATAAATCATGTAAAAGATAATTCTCTTATAATATTTCCTATTTTGCAAAATACTTTATGCTGTGGAATATCTGCCATTGTTGCATTTAAAAAAGCACAACAAAATAAAGCAGATATTAAAAGTATTGAAAATCTTATTTCCTTAATTAAAAAAAAATCTTTATATTTCTGCATAAATGATCACCATAATCTTGAGATAAATCTTCTTAAAAAAGAACAATTAGCTTCCAAACTTTTAAGAAAAACAAATATTCTTAAAACTCAAAGCCCTTTTCTTGAAATATTTACTAAAAAAAAAAAACAGGAAAATCTTAATCAAATAATATCTTCCCTTAAAAATATTATTAAAAATGAAAAACAGGAACTCAAAAAAAATAAGGCTGGACTTAAGCCCCTGGAAATTGAAAGAATCCTTCAACAAATAGAAAAACTTTATGATGTATATTGGTGTATGAAAAAGGAAATAATAGAAAATATTCATAAAATGAAAAAACTTAACACAAGACATAAAACTCTGGAAAACATTGAAAAAAATAAGTTTTTAAAGAAAATAAATAGTGTATTAAACAGCCTGGACAGACTTGAAGTAAGGGGAAGAGATTCAGCAGGCATATCAATTTTATGTGTTTTTAAAAAAAATATGTTTGAAAAAATAAAACAAAATCTAATCAACCATGGATTAGAATATCAGTTAAAAAAAAGAACTAACCAGATAGTTCTTGTTAATAACAGCATTACTATTAATGATTTTTCCACAGAAGAAAATGAAGATTTTATATCTATATCAATTGTATATAAAATTGCTGCTGAAATTGGTGCTCTGGGAGATAATGTATCTTTTTTAAGAAACCAGATAAAAAATGATGGAATATTTCAGATAATAACAGAATTTATTCCTGTTTCTAGTACAGTTTTAGCCCACACTAGATGGGCATCTGTAGGAGATATAACAGAGGCAAATTGTCATCCTTTGGACAATAAATCCAGTGATAAATATATTGAAAAAAATAAAATTATCCATGCCTGTCTTAATGGAGATATTGATAATTATCTTGAATTAAAAAATGAATATGAAGAAAGATATGATAAAATAAACAAAAAAATTTCAACTGACACAAAAATAATTCCACTTCACATTGAACACTATTTAAAACAAGGATTTTTTATTGAAGAAGCTTTTAGACTTGCAGTAAATGATTTTACTGGCTCCCATGCAATAACTATGCACACAGACCTTGCACCAGGTAAACTTTTTCTGGCACAAAAGGGAAGTGGACAGGCTTTGTATGTTGGCATATCTCCTGATAATTACATTGTAGCTTCTGAACTATACGGGCTTGTGGAAGAAACTCAGAATTTTATAAAACTTGATGGTGAAGAAAAAGGGCAAATCATAATTCTAGATCCATCTGAAAAAGAATTATCAAAAATCAAATCAGTTTCCTATGACAATATACGAATTCAAATAGATAAAGATAATATACAAACTTGTGAAATAACATCAAAAGATATTGATAGACAAAACTATCCCCATTTTTTCTTAAAAGAGATTTTTGAATCTCCAGGGTCTCTAGAAAAAACTCTGGAAAATAAATTTAAAATTTCTTCTGATATTGACCAGCATGAAATATTTACTCTTAACAGATTAACTATACCTGAAATTCTTGAACAAAAACTTAAAAATAAAACAATAAAAAGAATTTGTTTTATTGGTCAAGGGACAGCCGGTGTTGCAGCTAAAGGATGTGCAGACATACTAAAATTTTATCTTGTTGATACACATATTAATGTTGATGCCAAAAAATCATCAGAACTTTCTGGATTTTTTATCAGAGGAAAACAACATGAAAAAAAAACCATGGAAAACGATCTTATTATAGCCATAAGCCAGTCAGGAACTACAACTGATACTAATAAAACCATAGATATGGTGAAAAAAAAAGGAGCGATTACAATTTCCATTGTTAACAAAAGAGATTCTGACCTTACATTTAAAACAGATGGAGTGCTTTATACAAGTAATGGAAGGGATGTTGAAATGTCTGTTGCATCTACAAAAGCTTTTTATTCTCAAATTGGTGCCGGCGCAATATTAGGGCTTTATATTGCCTGTATTACAAAATCAAGGACACTTAAGTTTATAAAAGAAGAAATAAATGAACTTTTAAGCCTTCCTGCTAAAATGAAAAAAGTTCTTGAAATAAAAAAACAGATTAAAACATGTGCTCAAAAACTTGCCATGACTAAAAACTACTGGGCAATTGTTGGTAGTGGTTTTAATAAGACTTCTGCAGATGAGATAAGAATAAAACTTAGTGAATTATGTTATAAAACAATATCTTCTGATTTTGTTGAAGATAAAAAACATATAGACCTTTCTTCTGAACCTTTAATAATTATCTGTGCAGCAGGTACAAGAGAAACTGTACTTAGAGATATTATAAAAGAAGCAGCAATATTTAATGCCCATAAAGCAATTCCTATAATTATAACAGATATTGGTGAACATAGATTTGATATTTATACTGAAAATGTGTTTAAAGTTCCCAGGACAAAGGAGCATTTAGCTCCTATACTTAATACTCTTGTAGGGCACCTATGGGGATATTATGCAGCTCTTACAATAAATAAAAGTTCTGAGTTCATGTATTCCGCAAAAACCAAAATACAAGATCTTCTTGATAAATATACAACCAGGGGGCTTAATACCTATGAAATAACCCAGAAAAAAAAATTCAGGGAAAAAATTGCTCAATTTTATAATGAATTCTCTAAAAAAAGAAGAAAAAAAAAATTTCCTGCTGATATTGGTTTAAATAATATATCCAATTTAACATTAGCTTTAAAATATTTATCAGCAAGATTACCAATATCTGATTTTGAAATAGATTTTGGCAAAGAACATACCCCTGATAATATGCTTAATGCTTTTTTTGAAAATATAAATGAATCTATAAATAAAATGGCAAGGCCCATTGATGCTATTAAACATCAGGCAAAAACAGTAACAGTTGGAACAAGTCGCACCAGTGAAAAATTTACAGGTATAATATTTGATGAACTTTTTTTGCATAATATTAAAATATCCCAATTAACAAATAATAATGTTCTTGTTATAAAGAATCTCCAACAAGTTATCTCAAAAATCCTTGGAGGCTTTTTTTATAAAATTTCAGGACTTACACTTCTTGGAGAGCAGACCTCTAAAACCAAAATTAAGGTTATAAAGAAAACAGGTGCTGCCAGATCACAAATTTCAAGGACAGAAAAAAATTTCCATTTGAAAGGAACCAAAAGTATTGTTGTAAGGGAAGGCAATGTTTATATTGGAAAAAATCGAAAAAATGAAAAAAATATTCTTGTTATACCTATTTTGTCGGCTTTTCATGCAGAATCAAACAAAATAAAATATATTTTTTCATTAAATGTTGCTTTTAAAGCTTCAGAGGAAATATCTTTATTAACAAAGATCAAGGCCCTTGGAGGAAAATATACAAGAATTAAAGATATTATTCTTGAAACAAGTGATATCAAGTGGGACGATAAGTTTTTAAATTTTATAGCAATAAAAGATTTATTTGGATATTCTGCTGAAAATATAGCAGATGATATTATAAAAAAAATGATGCCCTAGAATTTTTTTTACCTACATTGGTAAAATATTTTGTAAGCCGCTATAAATAACTATTTTTTGCGGAAATCATAAAATCAGGAACAAAAAATATGAATAAAAAAATTTATTTTAGTTTTCTAACTTTTTTAGTCTTTAGTTTTTTTTCTATTAATATTTTTGCAAATGAAAAAAATAACAATATAACATACTCTCTTTATGATTTATGTAAAATAGCCTATGAAAATGCTGAAAAAATTAAAATTGCTGAAAATAATCTTGTTATTGCAAAACAGGAAAAGAAAAAAGCTATTTCTGCTTTTATCCCAACAATTACTGCATCTGGTTTTACTTTAAAATATAACGAGTCAGATGAGTATAATCCTAATATTTCAGCCTATACAATAAATCTTAATCAATCTTTTACTCTTAATGGCAAGGAAATAATTGCCTTTAAAATTTCTAAAGATAAAATAAAACAATATGAATTTATTCTTCAAGCAGTTAAAGATGCATATTTTCTTGAAGTAGCAAAGGCTTATTATCAAATTTTCAGTAAAAAAAAATATGTTGAGATCAGCCGTGCTGATGTTGAAAGACTTAAAAAACATAAAAATGCTGTAAAGGAAAGACTTAAAGTTGGGCAGGTAACAAAAACAGCACTTTACAGAGCAGAAGCTGAACTGTCAGGAGCTAGAACAGAACTTTTAAAATCTTTAAATAATCTTCAACTAGCAAGATCATCCCTTAAAAATCTTGTTAATATTAGCGATACTTTTACCTTATCAACCAAGGAAACAAAAAATTTCAAAGACTTTGTATATTCTTTTGAAGAACTTAAAAAACAAGCTCTTGAAAAAAGACCTGAAATTCAATCTGCAAAAAAAGTCTTTGAAATCAGCCAGAGAAATATCAAATTGGAAAAAAGTGATTTTTGGCCGACATTATCTATTCAAGGTACATATTCAGACAAAAAAACAAAGTACGGTGAAAATCATGAAAATATTAATTATATAGAAGATACTTCTATTCAAGCAAATCTCAGCTTTACAATATTTGATGGGGGACTTAGAAGTGCCAGTCTGGCCCAGGCAATTGCCAGCAAAAATAAGGCAGACCTTGAACTTAATTTGCAGAGAAAAAAGATAATTCTTGAAACTGAAAAAGTTTGGCTTAATTTTCAAACCAGTCTAAGCACTCTTTCAACACTTAAAGACGAACTAAAATTTGCCCAAGAAAATTATAATGCAGTTAAAATGCAATTTGAATTTGGAATGGCTGACAGTATTGACATAATGGATGCAAACACTCTTCTTGTTAAAGCCCAAAGGAAAATTTCAGATGCTGATTATAATCATACTTTTTCTATTCTTGAAATTATGCGCGCAAGGGGGGATATTGTATCAATGTTGATGATGGAGATTATTTAACATATGAAAAAAATGCAAATTTATAAAGTATATCCTGCAATTCCAGAATCATTGTCATTTCTTGACTTGCTTGCCAGAAATCTCTGGTGGTGCTGGAATCATGATGCCATTGAGTTATTTCATAGAATTCATCCTGTAAAATGGGAAAAGTCTGGAAAAAATCCGGTAGCTTTTCTTTCCCATATATCTCCTGAACGATTTGACAATCTTTCAAAAGATGAGAGTTTTTTGGGGCATATTGAACGAGTAAAGGCAAAATTTGAACAAATACTTTCCCAGGCATCTCAAATTCAGGAATTTGATTTAAATTCCAAAGAAACAATTGCCTACTTTTGTATGGAATTTGGTATTCATGAATCACTTCCGTTTTTTGCTGGAGGACTGGGAATTCTTGCAGGCGATCATCTAAAAGCTTGTTCTAATCTAGGAGTTCCTTTGACAGGTATTGGTTTACTATTTCGCAAAGGTTATTTTAAGCAGTACCTTGACCATAATGGTTGGCAACAGGAAACCTATCCCATTAATGATATTTTTGATCTTCCTGTTCAAAAAGTAAAGGATGATTCAGGATTTGAAATAAAAATTGAAATAAAGGGTTCCATAGGCTTAATTCATGCCTGTGTTTGGGAATTAAATATTGGTAAAATCAGATTACTGCTTTTAGATACAAACTTACCAGAAAATCCAACTTTTATCAGAGATATTACATCAAGGCTTTATGCCAGCCATGGTAAAATTCGTGTTGCCCAGGAAATATTATTGGGAATTGGTGGAATTAAGGTACTAGATGCTATGAATATATTTCCCAATATATGTCACATTAATGAAGGGCATTGTGCCTTTGCTGGATTGGAACGAATTTCAATTATTATGGATAAATATAATCTGGACTTTCAAAGTGCATTACAAATTTGTAAAAGAACCAGTATTTTTACTACCCATACTCCTGTGCAAGCTGGGCATGATGAGTTTCCAAGGGAATTCGTTCGACCTTATATTAGGTCTTATGCTAGCAAATTTGGTATTTCAGATGATAAACTTCTATCCTGGGGAGAACCCCATGGCATCGAGGGTACAGGAAAATTTTCCATGTTTATCTTTGGTACTAATTTTTCAGGATATATTAATGGTGTTAGTCGTCTTCATGGTGAAGTAGCTCGTAGTATGTGGCAGTCCTTGTGGCCCAAACATCATGTGAAAGATATTCCCATTTCTCATATCACTAATGGGATACATATTTGCTCATATATTTCTAAACATAAAAATTCTTTATTAGAACGTTATTTGTCCTTAGATTGGTCTAATAGGCTTAATAATCCAAATTTAATTTCAAGAATAAACAATATTGAAGATGCAGCTTTATGGCATGTGCATGAACTAGACAGATCCAATTTAATTAAAAAATGCAGAGAGATATTGCGGGCACAGTATGAAAGACAAAATGCACCCAGAAATGTAATAGATGAAGTGGCAACTGTACTGGATCATCGCGTATTGACTATCTGTTTTGCACGACGATTTACTGCTTATAAGCGGGCAGGACTTCTGCTCAGGGATACAAAGCGTTTGATAAAACTAATCAATAATAAAGACAGACCAATCCAATTTGTGTTTGCTGGTAAAGCTCATCCCAATGATAATGAAGGTAAAAAAATTATAAAGCAGGTTATTGAATTTGCCCAAATTGCTGATATCAGGCATAGAGTTGTTTTTCTTGAAAATTATGATATTCATATTGCGAGATATATGGTTCAGGGATGCGATGTATGGCTTAATACCCCCAGAAAACCTTATGAAGCTTGTGGTACATCAGGTATGAAGGCAGCTAGTAATGGTGGATTAAACTTTTCTATTCTTGATGGATGGTGGTGTGAAGGATTTAAAAATAATCGGGGATGGAGCATTGGAAATGGGAATATTTATGATGATTATGAATATCAGGATGAGATTGAAAGTCAGGCTTTGTTTAACATTCTTGAAAAGGATATAATTCCAAAATTTTATAACAGAAAAAAAGGTAATCCACCTATAAAATGGATAAAAATGATGAAAGAAGCTATGAAAATGGCTATCATTGATTTTTCAAGTGACCGAATGGTTAGGCAATATTCAACAAAATTCTATATTCCAGCATCAAAAAATTTTAAACTGTTAACATATAATTCAGCTGAAAAAGCTAAAAAACTCGCACAAACTATGTCTCGATTAGTAGTGCTATGGAGCAATATTCAACTAGCAACACCAAAATTTATTAATGAAGGGGATTTTATAGTTGGTGATACTTTTAGAATTACACTTAAGGTTGGTCTAGGAAAACTAACTCCTAAAGAAGTTGAAGTTCAGATTTATTACGGTAAAGTAAAATCTTCAGAGCATTCAGATAATCTTGAAGGCAGCAAAGCAAAAACTATGCACCTAAAAAAAACAAAAAAAATATCTAAAGATAATATCTATACCTGCACTATTACTTGTTCAGATTCAGGACGTTTTGGCTATACAGCCAGGGTGATTCCAAAGGGCGATAAAATATTAAGCAATACACCAGGTCTCATCACATGGGCTCCTGGAAAATAATTAAATATTGATAATACTTACAACAACTAATAACTCCAATTAAAGGTTTTATAAAAATTTGAGTTTGTTGATTTTTTTATTGTCACTAATCTTGCCCAAATGCGAACAAACAAATTTTTTCTTTGCAACTAGTATGAGGCAGATCTAATTTTTGGTTTGCCTCACAACAAAATATGAAAGAATATTAAGTAATTATAAATTTTTTTATATAAAAAATCTTTTAGGGTACAATATATAGTCTTTTTTTATTTAAAAAATACCGTATGTTGTATTTTTTTCCTTGCATAATTTTTTATTCCATAATAACCTGCCGGAAATATACTTTTAATAGAGCTAGTAAAGTTAAGCATTGTTAGTTCAATATAGCTATGCTATATCCACTTTTTTTAGGGTTTGATAAATATGTAAAAAGCCAAAATTGAAATATAGATAATTAAGTAAAACCCTTTTATACAAAGCCTATTATTTTTAAGGGCAGGACATTTTACTTTCTATATTTTGTATTTTTTATCCTTATTTTAAGCTACCATGTTATTAATACTAGAACAAAACATATGGATAGATTTTAAAATAGCATCAAGGTTTTAAGAATTTATTATAACATTCCCTTTGCAAAAGAGAGAGGTTATTATGGCAATTTGCCCAAAGTGTAATTCTAAAAGTTGTGTAAAAGATGGATTTGTTAAGGGTAAGCAACGTTATAAATGTAAATCTTGTAATTATAGACATACTGTACCTTTACCAAAAACAAAACAACTCAAAAAAAAAAAAAAAGTTGCAAAATTAAAAAAAAAAAAATCAGGAAAAACAAGAATTCTTATTGTGACTCCAGAAGTAACCTATCTTCCTGAGGATATGGGGGAAAAGTCTCACTATTCTGCAAAAGCAGGGGGTCTTGCTGATGTATCTGCTGCCCTAATCAGTGCATTATTTGAGGATAATTGTGATGTTCATGTTGCATTACCCAATTATCGTTCTATTGTTCATGAATACTCTACAAAGCCACATAACAGGGAGCTTACAAAAATTCGAAAGAATTTGGATGATGAAAGAATTCATCTGGCATCTGATCGTGCATTTTATTATCTTCATAATATCTATTCAGGTTATTCTGACCAAGATCTCAGGGTATCCCTAGCTTTTCAAAGGGAAGTTATTAATAATATTATCCCAAGGGTTCAACCAGATATAATCCATTGCAACGACTGGATGACAGGTTTGATTCCTGCTATGGCAAGACAACTTGAAATCCCCTGCCTGTTTACAATTCATAATATTCATACTATCACTTCTACTATAGCGGAAATTGAGGATAGAGGCATTGATGCAGCATCTTTCTGGGAACAACTGTTTTTAAAACACAAACCCTATAACTATGAAGAAAGTCGAGACTGGAACCTTGTTGATTTTTTAACTTCTGGTGTGTTTGCAGCTCATTATGTAAATACAGTTAGTCCAACATTTTTAACTGAAATTGTTGAAAACCGTCATTCTTTCGTAAAAAATTCCTTGCAAAATGAGATAAGCAATAAATATGATTCTGGATGTGCTACAGGAATTTTAAATGCACCTGAACCAGAATTAAATCCTACCATAGATGAGATGATTCATTGTAATTTTGGACCAAAAAATCACAGGGAAAAGAAAGCTGAAAATAAAAGATATCTTCAAGAAATACTTAATCTTGAAAAAAATGAAAATGCAGTTATATTTTTCTGGCCCTCAAGGCTTGATCCTGTGCAAAAAGGATGTCAACTTCTCACAGAAATTATGTATGATATTGTATCTCAATACTGGGATGCTAACCTTCAAATTGTTTCTGTGGCAGATGGAGAATATCAACAGCATTTTTATAATATAGTAAAAGCTCATAGACTTGACCACAGAATTTCCATTTACGGATTTGACGATAAGCTGTCACGTCAGGCATTTGCTTCCAGTGATTTTCTGTTTATGCCATCTTTATTTGAACCTTGTGGTCTTCCCCAAATGATTGGAGGCATTTATGGAACATTACCAATTGCTCACAATATAGGGGGACTCCATGATACAGTTCGACAACTAAATCATGAGACAAATACAGGAAATGGATTTTTATTTAATACCTATGATTCTAATGGGTTTAAATGGGCAATAGACAAGGCAATGGATTTTCATTTTCTGGATCCAGATATTAAGGAAGCTCAAATTAAACGAATCATGATTGAGAGTACTCTTGAATTCAACCATACTAAATGTGCACAAGAATATATAAAATTATATAAAAAAATGCTTGGGAGAAAATTTGTTGTCTAACCTAGGAATGTTTAATGATCCTTATCTTCTTTGCCATGGCCATGTTATATCATCAAGGCTTACAAAAGCCATTGCACTTGAAGATAAAATAAAACAAGCAAATAAGGGATCTTTGCGTTTTTTTGCAGATTACCACAAGACTTTTGGACTTCATTTTGAAAATGATTCATGGATTTTCAGGGAATGGGCACCCAATGCCAGTGAGATTTTTATTACTTGCGAAAAAACATCTTGGCAAAAAAATAAAAACTTTCAACTTGAAAAAAAAAATAATCATATATTTGAAAAACGATTTTCAAAAAAAACTTTTTCTCATAAAGATCTTTTTAATCTTAGAGTTGTCTGGCAGGGGGGAGAAGGTGATCGGCTTCCCACGGCAGCAACAAGAGTAGTGCAAGATCCCATAACCAAAATTTTTAATGCACAAGTATGGAATCCTAGGAAGAAATACAAATGGAAAAT
This sequence comes from Desulfobacteraceae bacterium 4572_130, assembly GCA_002084425.1. Lineage (GTDB taxonomy): Bacteria > Desulfobacterota > Desulfobacteria > Desulfobacterales > Desulfobacteraceae > 4572-130. The sequence goes on from NBLN01000005.1 coordinate 147,459, forward strand.
AAATAATTTTGCACCTGCACAAGAATCTCTTCTGATTTATGAAGCTCATGTGGGTATGGCAATGGAGGAAGACAGCATAGGTACCTATGCTGAATTTGAAAATCATATTTTGCCTAGAATCCTAGATGCTGGGTATAATGCCATTCAATTAATGGCTATACCAGAACATCCCTATTATGCCTCCTTTGGCTATCATGTTGCAAATTTTTTTGCTCCCTCTTCAAGATTTGGAACTCCAGATGAACTTAAAAGTCTCATTGATACAGCCCACAAAATGGGTATAAGGGTATTAATAGATATTATTCATTCCCATGCTGTAAATAATGAAGTAGAAGGCATTGCAAAGTTTGATGGTACCTGTTACCAATTTTTCCATGATGGACCCAAGGGTCATCACTATCAATGGGACTCAAGATGTTTTGATTATGGTAAACTTGAAGTATTAAAGTTCCTTTTATCAAACCTAAAATTCTGGATTGAAGAATTTAAAATTGATGGATTTAGATTTGATGGTATTACCAGCATGTTATTTAAGGATCATGGACTTGAGAGACCATTTACAAGCTATGAAGATTACTATTGTGATAATGTAGATGAGGATGCCCTGTGTTATCTGTTCCTTGCCAATAGTTTAGTTCATGATATTAATCCTAATATTATTACCATTGCTGAAGATGTAAGTGGATATCCAGGACTTGCCGGTTCTATTTCAAAGGGTGGAACAGGATTTGATTATCGATTTTCAATGGGAATTGCTGATTTTTGGATTAAAATGTTAAAAGATTATAAAGATGAAGATTGGCACCTTGCAAATCTGTGGCATGAATTAACAACAAAAAGGCAAGAAGAAAAAACCATAAGCTATGCAGAATGTCATGATCAGGCACTGGTTGGTGATAAGACCCATATAATGCATCTTATGTGCAGGCATATTTATACTTCCATGGAAAAGACTAATGAAAGTATTGAAGCTACTAGAGCAATAGCACTCCATAAAATGATTCGTTTAATTACCATGGGCACAGCTGGATCAGGTTATCTTAATTTTATGGGCAATGAATTTGGGCATCCTGAATGGGTAGATTTTCCAACCCAAAGAAATAATCTTTCCTTTCACTATGCAAGGCGTCAATGGTCCTTAAGAGATAATAAAGATTTGTATTATTCCTGCCTTGGAGAATTTGATAAAACAATGATTAATCTTGTAAAAACCTATGATTTATTTTCTTCTTCCCATGTGGATCTTTTACATATTCATGAAGCTAACAAGGTTATTGCCTTTGAAAGAAATAGAATAATTTTTGTTTTTAATTTTAACCATTCCCATTCCTTTCCAGATTATATGTTTGATGTTGTGGAACAAGGTGAATATAAAATGCTTTTTAATTCCGATGAAATTCTCTTTGGAGGCAAAGGAAGACTTGATCAAAATCAAACTCATTTTACTATTTCTAATCCCAAAAAATTTGAAAACAGAAAGTTTTTAAGCCTTTACCTACCTACAAGAACTGGTATTGTACTAAAATTACTTGAGTCCTCATCTACATATTTATAACTTATATGGAATATAGGAGTTAAATAAGTACTACTCACTTAACTTTCAAAGGAGTAAAAAATCTTAATTCCCTGGTAATAGAATATTTTTTAATCTAAAAAATGATATATTAGTTATCTATTTGTTATAAATTCTAAATAAATCCCCAAAAGACTGTTGAGCAACAGATTGTCTTTAGAATAAAATATATTATATCTGGGTATAACTATAAATATAGGACCAATTAAGCCATCATAATTTCTAATTTGTATTTCTTTAACCAGATTTTAATATTGTTTGTAAATCCCTATAAACAGAGCTTAATCTCTTATGCCCAAATTTCAGATTATAGGTATTACAATACATCTTCACCATAAAATTTGAACAAAATCAAGTATTGTGCAAAGGCCTCTATCTGTTGATAAAAGAGCAGCAACCCAACCTCGCTTTATTCACTGGAAACAAAAATAATTCGGTATTGTCAACATAATATATATAGCTTGTAGTCCATAATTCCATTTAAAGTATAATTTAAACAAATATGATTTTTACTTTGAAAATTATATAAATTAATGTATTTTAAATTCTACATAATATATTATTTGTAACTATTTGCGATAAAAAGCCCAAAGAAAGAATTCACCAACCCTTCATAAAAAATTTTCACATAAAAATTCTAATATTATTTCTTTTATTAATAACTATAATAGTGAATAGTTATGATCTTTTTTAATATTTTAAATGAAAAAGGAAAAAATAATAAATGAGAAAGAGCATTTGTTTTATTTTTCTAATTGTAATTTTGTGTAGTAATGCCTTTGCAAAGGTCTATGAGCTGGGTGAAATTGTTGTTTACGGGGATAAAACAAAAACACAGGATATAACTCAAAGGGATACTATTACAGAAGATGATATAAAAAAAACAAATAGCAGAACAATTTCAGATGTATTTAAATATGTTCCCGGTATTATTGTAACAAAAAATGCTAAAAACGAAGCTGATATAAGAGTTCATGGGCTTGGTCAAGATAAAACCTCTGTTTTTATAGATGGGATTCCATATTATGAAACAAAATATGGAATATTTAATTTGGACCAAATTCCTGCTGAAATTATATCTAAAATAGTTGTGGAAAAGGGAGCATCCTCTGTACTTTATGGTGCAGGAAATGCTATTGCTACAATTAATATAATAACAAAAGATGCTGACTTAAAAAAAACTTCCTTTAAATGTGAGCTTGAATTTGGTGAAAATAATACAAACAATATTAATCTTTCCCTAAATAAATCCTTTGAAAAATTTAAATATTGGATAAATGTTAATCATAAAGAATCTGATGGTTGGGATATGTCTGATCATTATGATGTAAAAGATGGTAAATATGGATATTATAATTTTAAGAACAATCAAGACTATTATACTCCAGTTTTAGCTAAAGATGGTGGATTAGAAGATGGTGGGTTAAGAAATAATTCTGATTATGAATCCAATAGTATTTGGGCAAGGCTTGGTTTTATACCAGATAAAACCAGTGAATATTATCTTAATTTTAATTATTTAAAATCAGAAAAAGGAATGCCACATGATATTCGTTCAGTACTAGCTTATAGTGATTTTACAAAGTTTTCTCGCTCTGAAAACTATGAAAAGATTGGTATAGATTTAAGTGCAAAGCACGATATAAATGAAATTTTTACTTTAAAAGAAAAATTTTTTTATCATACACATAAAGATGATTATCTTTCCTATGAAACACAGAACTATTCCAAATTATTGGCAACAAGTACATATAATGACAATTTAACAGGTTTTTCTATTTTACCTGAATTTTATTTTTCCCTAAAACATAATTTAAATTTTTCTGTTCATTATAAAGAAGATACACATAAAGAAAGATCTGAAATAACAGAATTATTTAAAACATATAAATCAAAAACCAGTTCAATTGGAGCAGAATATAACTTTTTTCCTAATGAAAAATTAAAAACAACTATTGGTGCAAGTTATGATAATTTTAAGGTTACTGATATAGAAGGGGATAACAATAAGCCTGATATTAATACTTTTAATCCCATGGCAGGTATAAATTATGAAATAAATGATAAATATTCTATTTTTACATCTATTGCTCAAAAAACAAAATTTCCTACTTTGGAGGAACTTTATCATGATAGATATGGCAATGATTCTTTAAATGAAGAAGATTTTATAAATTATACAATTGGTACTAATGGTAATATCACTAAAAATATAAAATTTGATTTTTCATTATTTTATCATGATTTAAAAAATAGAATTATAAGAGATATAAATGACAAGAATAAATATAAAAATGTTGGACAAGAAAAAGTAAAAGGTTATGAAGCAGGAGTATCACTTATTTGCCCGAAACTAGAAACATTAAAGTTTGATATTAATTTTGTTTATAATAATGCAAAAAATAAAAGTAAAGATAGAACAACAGATAAAATGCTTGGTATCCCTGAAAAACAATTAAAAATAGGTTTAGAATATGTTATACCAAGAATTAATGTTAAACTTAATTTAAATTCCCTTTATACAGGACAACAATATGCAGAAACACCAGAAAGAGTAATAGTAAATTTAGACAGCTTCTGGGTTCATGATACTCGTATTTCAAAGGAAATTAACAAAAATACAAATATTTATATATCTGCAAATAATATTTTTGATAAAAATTATGAAGAAGAATATGGTTTTCCAAGCCCAGGACGAAGTATTTTTATGGGTTTAAGCTATAAATATTAATTTAATTTTAAACTATGATTATTTAAAGGTGAGACTTTTGTCTCACCTTTTTTTATGGCAAATTAATATAAATTATCAAGAATAGGATTTTAATTTTCAGTAATAACCCTAACTAGACATAGAACATATTTAATAAAATAAAGTTGTTACTTTAAATTTGTTTTAAACAATATTTTTTACCATTCTATTAATTGCTGATACAGCAGGAGAATCATCTGGAAGATCAAATAAAGATTTTTGCTTCATATCAAATTCCAAAAGAGCATTATCATGGGGAACTTTACAAATTATTGGAATACCAACTTTTTGTGCTTCCCCAAGAAATATATCTTCAAGTTTATCAGGAGCTTGATTTACAATAAGCCCTGTATTTTTCACATCAAGTTTAAGGTCATCAAGCATTTCACTTATTCTTGCAACTGCTCTTAAACCTCTTAAAGCATAATCAGTTACAAGAATGAGCATATCTATTTTCCCACTAGTTCTTCTGCTTAAATGCTCCATGCCTGCTTCATTATCTACCAGAAGATATTTGTAATTTTTTTCTAATTGTTCAGTAAATCTGTTAAGAATATTGTTAACCATACAATAGCAGCCCTGTCCCTCCTGGCGACCCATAACCAGAAGATCAAATTCTTTTTGTTCAACAAGTACCTGATTCATAAGCATTTCAAGATAAACAACTTTATCCATTCCAGAAGGAATACCCTGGGGATCTTTCATAAAATTTTCCCTTATATCTCCCACACTTTTTTCAATTTTAATCCCTAGAGTTTCCCCTAGATTACTATTGGGATCAGCATCTATTGCAAGTACAGGATAATCACCATTTTTTGCAAAACACCGTAATATAAGGGCAGATGCAGTTGTTTTACCAACGCCTCCTTTGCCAGCCAATGCAATAATTTTACTCATAATTATATTAATCCTATTTTAAAATATTAAAAAAATAATTGTGACATAATTTTATCTATAATTAACTCAAATTTTGACATATACTAGAAGTTTGGATATAAAATTTAACGGTATCATAAACTTACCATTTATGTTTTATAAAAATAGAAATCAAGAGAAACCTATGCACATAAAAAATATTAACTTATTTACTCAAAAATATCCTAGTAAAAAACACTATCCTTTTAATCTTGATATTTTCCAACAAACTCCTATTGTAAAATTTTATTCACCAATCACCTTTTTTATAGGTGAAAATGGTACAGGTAAATCTACACTTCTTAAAGCAATTGCACTTAAATGTGGAATTCATATATGGGGAGATGCAAAATCTTGTTATAAAGCTAACCCATATAGTGAAATTCTTTATGAATTTATGAAAGTAAATTGGACATTAGATAAAGTGAGTGGTTCATATTTTGATTCTGAATTATCCCGAACCTTTGCTCAATATTTAGATGAATGGGCAGAGTCTGATCCTGATGTTTTTAAATACTTTGGAGGCAAATCACTTTTAACCCAATCCCATGGTCAGTCTCTTATGTCATATTTTACTAGTCGTTATAAAATTAAAGGTGTTTATTTTCTTGATGAACCTGAAACAGCTTTATCTCCTAAAAATCAATTAAAACTTTTAAAATTATTTCAAAAAACAGGTGAAAAAGGGCATGCACAATTTATTATTGCCACTCATTCACCTATTCTTCTAGCATGTCCAAATGCTGATATTTATAATTTTGACTCCCTACCATTAAAAAGAATTACCTATGAAAAAACTCAGCATTATCAAACTTATAAAAGTTTTTTTTCTGATAGATCAAAATTTTTAGATAACAGGAGTGAATTATAATGAAAACTTGTGTGTCTTTTACAGGTGAATTTATTGTTGGAATTCATAAATCTCATTTTACAGTAAATAATTTTAGAGAAAATAATTATATTTCATCACTGGGTCTTTTGCCTAATGGAACTGATGTTAACAATAAAATTAATTTTCCAGATAAAATTATTAAAGAATATAAATCTGATAATATTATTTATGAAGTGGCAAATCCTTTTCCCTTTAGAGGTGTTACTTATATTCATTCTAAGTGGGCTGATAAAAATGCAAAAAATCCTGAAAAAATATGCCCCTATGTTAAAAAATCAAAATCTTTGTCCTTTACAGATAATTTAAATAAATTTTTTAAAGAAGAAAAAATTACAAAAAAAAATTTTAAAAAAATTTTAAAAATAATGCCAAGACCTTTGCTTATTGCTTTGGCTGATACATCTAGTGATACCCATGAACTTCTAGAACTTGCGAAAATAAGCTGTTCTTTTGTATTTGATAAAAATGAAACACCCATAGGGCTTTGTTTTATAAAAGATGAAAGTAATAATTATTTGCCTGATATTAAGGATCATACGCTTTTTGAAATTCTAGCTAATAATAGGTACCTTCCCGATAAATACAAAGAAGTCATGGTATTAAGACCTGGAATACAAGGAACAAGTGAAATACTAGGAGAATGGAAACAACCTAATAAAAAAAGTCATATTTTCGAATATTTAAGGGAAAACAGTTACATCCCCTGGGGACATTTTGCAGCAAACACAGCAAATGATACTGTGCGATATAGAGTTAAAGAGCTTTCTATTTATGACATGAAAGGCATGCGCCATTTATATTATCAAAGAATATATACAGAACTTGCAAAACAGTTAGATATTTTAATTCCTGGAGCTGATAAGGAATCTATAAAAAGTCTTTCTGAAAATCAATTGGAAGATATTAGACTTAAAATCATTAAAAAACTTTTATCTGATAACAAACCTGAACTTAAATTTAATGGATCTTTATGGGGATGGAATTTTGGATTTGGCTATGCTCAATCAGGTTATAGGCTTAATGCTTCCCACCAACAAATACATCAACAATATGCCATGATTCCAAAAACAATAAAAAATTCTAATAATCAAAATATCTCAACCTATGCTTCCGGAGATATGATTGCAGACTTTGTAAAAAAATATAGAAAAAATTCAGGAAAAAATTTTTTTGAAAATTATCTTAAAGCAATAAAAACAAACAAAAGAATTGATAATAATAATTTAAAGGAATCAAGCCTTATTATCTTTGAAGATAAAAATGTGATTTGCTTTGTTCCCAAGGCACAAACATCCCAATGGGAAATTCAATTAATTCCAATATCAAAGTGCGGCAATATCTTGGAAGCAGATATAAAAATGCGAAAATCTCTGGACAAAGCAATACTTATTGCCCTTCAAACCCTGGAAGCTTTTGGTGCTGAGATGATAACATCCATTGAGTTTTCAAAAAGATTTGATTCAAAAAATACAGATCAACAACTTTTATACTCTTTTTTACCCAAAATCCCAGATTCTCCAACCACTTTTAGCCAATCCCAGCTTAGATGGATAACTGGTCATTATCCTGAGGATTTTGCAGCACTTCTTCGAACTATAGTTTCTAATAGTGCTATAAAAAAATAATTTCAGCAAAAAAATAACTAATAATAATTTTAAACAAACTGCCATGACTATGCTATTTAAAAAAAATTTTGTTTGATTATGTAGCCTAACAGTCTATTTAAAATTGACACTAATGATTTGTTATAGTAAATCTTTCTGCCTTTGAAGAGCTTGGTAGTTCTTTACAATAGTTTTGCACAATGCTCTCTGTATAGGCATTTACAAAAATTCTTTAGACTAAAAATGAGAAAAAAAATTTATGTTTTTAAAGTATTTTTATAAAAAATGAGTTTATGCAAAGAGCTCTTTACATCTAATTTCTTTTTATTTTCATATTCTACAGGAGTTATATTTTGAAAATTATTATTGTTGGAGCTGGTGAGGTTGGTTATCATATTGCCAGTCTTCTTGCCTTTGAAAATAAAGATGTAGTTATTATTGATAAAAATGCTGATGCCATAAGACAAATATCTGAAAACCTTGATGTTCAGGTTATTACTGGCTCTGGCAGCTCTCCTGTGGTCCTTAAAAAAGCTGGTATTAAAGAAGCTGACATACTTCTTGCAGCAACTGATAGTGATGAAGTAAACCTTGCGGCCTGTTTGTTTGCAAACATAATTTCTCCTGCAACTAAAAAACTTGCAAGGATTAGAAGTGGTGATTATGATAAATATCACCATGCTTTTAGCCAGGAACCTTTAAATATAGATACTATTATTAATCCTGAAATAGAAGTGGTTAAAACTATTTACAGGCTTATAAAAATTCCCTCTGCCGTTGATATAGGAGAATTTGCAGAAGGAAGGGTTAAATTTGTAGGTTTGCATCTTAATAAAAATTCTCCTATAGCAGGAGTTCAGCTTTCAGAATTTTCATCTATGTTTGGTAATGCAAGACCACTTATTGCTGCCATTGTAAGAAATAATGATTTAATCATTCCCAAGGGGAACAATAGGCTTCAACCCAATGACATTGTTTATTTTATTAGTGAAAAAAACAGGCTTGCCCAAACAGTTCAATTATTTGATGAAAATGCTAGGGCACCTAGAAGAGTTATGATTATTGGTGGAGGGCGTATAGGTGAAAGGCTTGCATTACTTCTTGAAAAAGAATCTATTCAAACTAAAATTATAGAATCTAATATTAACAGGTGCAAAGTTTTATCTGAACTAATGAATAAAACTGTTGTGCTGCATGGAGATGCCTCGGACCAAAAATTACTTTTAGCTGAAAATGTTGCAGATTCTGATGTGGTTGTATCTTTAACTCATAATGAGGAAACTAATATTCTTGTGTCTTTACTTGCCAAAAACCTAGGAGCTTCCAGCACTATAACAAAAATAAGCAAATTTAGCTATTTCCCCCTTATGGCAACTGTTGGACTTCAAAAAGTAGTAAGTCCAAGAATGTCTGCTATTAGTTCTTTTCTTCAAAATATAAGAAAGGGGAAAATTCTTTCTGCTGTTTCTATTCTTGGAGAAGAAGCTGAAATAATGGAGGCTGTTGCCCTAAAAACTTCTGACATTACAGGAAGACCCTTGAGAAAAATTTCCTTTCCCAAAGGTGCTATCCTTGTTTGTATTATAAGAAATGATGAGATTATCATTCCAATAGGAGAAAGTGTAATTAATTCTGGTGATAGAATTATTCTTTTTGCCAGAAGACAGGCAATAGAAAAGCTTGAAAAACTTTTAACAGTTAAGTTGGAATATTTTTAGATGCGATGGCATTATATTATCAATATTATTGGAATACTTCTTATCTTTCTTGGGCTTACTATAATTTGTCCTATTCTTTGTAGCCTTTATTTTAAAGATCAAAGCCTTGTTGCTCTTTTACAATCAATGATTATTACAATGGTTGTAGGATTTGCTCTATTTCTTGCTTCAAAACGTCCTGCCATTGAATATATTAATTCAAAAGAAGCAATGGCTATTGTTGCTTTGAGCTGGACAAGTATAGGGCTTTTTGGGGCACTTCCATTTTTTCTGGATAAAACGCTTCCTTGTTTTACAGATGCTTTTTTTGAATCAGTATCAGGCTTTACTACTACTGGTTCTTCTGTAATTACCAATATTGAAAATGTTTCTAAAAGCCTGCTTTTTTGGCGCAGTTTTATTCAGTGGCTTGGTGGTATGGGAATTATTGTACTTTCCCTTGCAATACTTCCCTTTTTAGGTGTTGGAGGTATGCAACTTTTTAAGGCAGAAGTTCCAAGCCCTGTTCCTGATAAAATTAGACCAAGACTTCGTGAATCAGCTAAAATTTTATGGTATGTATATGCTTTAATATCTTTTCTGGAAATTATTTTTCTTCTTGGAGGAGGCATGAATTTTTATGACTCTTTATGCCATACATTCACAACCATGCCAACAGGAGGCTTTTCAACAAAGAATATATCTATAGCATATTATAACAGTCAGTATTTTGATTATGTTATTATTGTTTTTATGTTTCTTGCTGGAATTAATTTTTCACTTCATTATCAATTAATTCGCGGTAGAACTCTTATATTTTGGAAAGATTCAGAATGCAGATTTTTTTTGTTGGTAACGCTTAGTTTAATAATGATTGTAACATTTAATATCTATGGAACTGTGTATACAAAAATTAGTGAGGCTTTTAGATATGCATGTTTTCAAATAGTTTCTATTATAACAACAACTGGATATGCAACTGCTGATTATGAAACATGGCCAGAATTAAGTCAGATAATTATTTTTATGTGTATGTTTATTGGTGCCTGTGCAGGCTCCACAGGCGGAGGTATGAAATGTTCTCGTATTATGGCTTGTTTTAAATATTGTTATAGAGAACTGTTTACTCTTATTCACCCTAGAAGTATTGCTCAAATCAAAATTAATTCAAATGTTATTCAAGACAATACATTAAAAAGTATTATGGGATTTATAATACTTTATATAGGTTTGTTTATTTTTTGCAGCATTCTTTTGTCATGTTTAGGTATTGACATTATTACATCTTTTGGTGCTGTTGCAGCATGTATTGGAAATATTGGTCCAGGTTTTGGTGGGGTTGGACCCACAGATAATTTTGCTCATATTCCATTTTTAGGAAAATGGATTCTTATTTGGTGTATGCTCCTTGGAAGACTTGAAATCTATACTGTACTTATTCTCCTTGTTCCAGAATTTTGGAAAAAATAGATTATATTAAAAAAAAAATGAGCAAGAATCAGCCATGTTCTTTTTTTGTCATTCATGTGGATATATCCATTCTTTGTTAAGACCTTTTGTAAAGGTTACATATTTTGATAATAGAATTAGTTAACCTTTCCCCTTTGCACAAACGCATTTTTTATAATTCCCTTATACTTATCCTTTGCATTTTATCCTATGGTTTCAAAGACTGAAAGTTAAGTAATTTAATAATAGATATTTAAAAATGATTCTTAAAAGAAGATATACAGATTATAATTCATATTTAAAATTACTATATGGTGAGCGTGTCCAAAAAATAGTTGTTGATGCAGGACTTACATGTCCAAACAGAGATGGAAAAATATCAAGGCAGGGATGTATTTATTGCAATGAAAAAGGATCTGGTTCAGGGCTTTTTGCCAAAGGGATGTCAATTACAGAACAAATTCAACAAGGTAAAAAAGCCATGATCAGGCGCTATAAAGCAAACAAATTTCTTGTTTATTTTCAGTCCTTTACAAATACTTATACAACATATGCAAAAATGAAAGCAATGTATGATGAAGCTCTTTTGCCAAAAGAAATTGTTGGAATGGCTATTGGAACACGCCCAGATTGTATAGATAAACAAAAACTTGACCTTATTGAAACATACACAAAAAATAATCTTATATGGATTGAATATGGTCTTCAATCAGTTCATGATTCAACCCTGGGTATTATTAACAGGGGCCATGATTTCAAGTGTTTTGAAAAAGCTGTTACCATGACCCATAACAGAAATATAAATATTTGCGCCCATGTAATTTTGGGGCTTCCTCGGGAAAACAAAGAAATGATGTTAGACACAGCGCAAAAGCTTGCGCATACAGGAATACATGGAATTAAGCTTCATCTTCTCTATGTTATTAAAGGGACTTATCTGGCAAAAATGTGGAAAAATAAAAAATACCAATGCATGAATCAAAAAGATTATGTGGAAACTTTATGTGATTTTCTAGAAATTCTTCCCAAAAGCATTATTATTCAACGGGTTACAGGAGATCCTCATCCTGAAGAACTTTTATCTCCGGGTTGGGCAATGCAAAGAAATGAAACTTTTAAAATGATACAGGAAACTCTGGAAAAAAGAAATTCATGGCAGGGTAAATATTCAAAATAAGTGTTTTATATTTCAAGTTTAATTTTTTATAAGATACTATAGTTGTTAAACAATAAAGAACTTTTTTAATGTTATAAAATCAAAAGAATAAATATTTCAATACAGCATATAGCTATTTCTTGACAACTACCTACTATATATTGTAGGTACGATAAGCAATTCTATCTTTCATAATAACTTCCATAAGGGAAATCTGGTTTTTAATTCTTGGTTTGCCTTACAAGGAAATATAAAAGAATATTAAGTAGTTATAAATCTTTTCATATAAAATATAGGAACAAGTAGATACTATTCAGCATATTTCTTAATTAAAAATGAAATGTTCTCTTTTTTACTTTTATAACAGCCTGTCGAACTCTAGGCTTTTTAAAAACAAGTGAGGTATAATGAGAATTCAAGAAAATATATATAACACAATAAGAGAAATGAATATTAATGAATTAACATTACTGCATGAGCAGATAAGACTGCTTAAAAAAACAAAAACTATTTCCATAAATAAAATAACAGGAATATCTGGAAGTTGCTGGGCTGATACCAGGACTAAAGAAACAAGAAAACAAATATTAGATATTATTTTACCACATCTTATCCTGTAAGACTTACTACATTAAATAAAAATTTTATGCTCTAATCCCATAAAATTTTAAATTGGTAAATTGAAAAATTATGAGAGTCTGAAATAGGAATTGACGATGCCTAGACCATATCGTACTATTAATTCAGGTAATATTAAATAACTGTGTTATAAACAAAACAACGGCTCGTTCAAAGCTTTAATTCTAATCTTAATAATCCCCAAAAAATGAGGGAATAATAATTATGGGAATAAATAATATACTTAAAAAAGTTGAAATTTTTAAATCTCTTAAACATACTGATATTGAAAAAATAAATTTAATTATAGAAAAAAGAAATATAATAGAAGGTGAGATTCTTGCTACAGCAAAAGAAAAAGCAGATTTCTTTTTTATTCTGGTTTCTGGAGATATCCTTGTTTCAATGGAAAAAGAAAAATCTGTTGTAATGAGTACTTCAGGTGATTTTATTGGAATGAATCTGATCTTATCAAAAGGGATTTATACAAGCCACCTTACTGCGCTTTCAAATGGAAAAGTACTTGTAATAAATCATGATGATTTTATTAGAACAATTCAAGAAGATTCTCATGTTTTTCAAAGCATTATGACTGCATGGACTATTTATCTAGACAAGATAGCTCCTTTTATTAAAAAGTGATGGCTTTGTAAAAACTTCCATTTACTTTGTTGTAATATTTTTTCAAAATTTTGAAATACTTATTATAAGCTAATATAGCATCTGGCTTATAGCTTTAAACAGCTGCTATGAGGTAGATCTGATTTTTGGTTCTTAGTTTTCCTCACAACAAAACATAAAAGAACATAGGGAAAATACAAAATATAAAAAAAGCTTTTATTCTTGAAAAAATACTAGGGCTTGTATATGAAGCTTATTTTTATATCATTTATATTTTAGATTTGAACTTTTACGAGTTCATCAAAATTAAATACTCAATTATACAGGAGGTTTAATTTGTATGGTTTACAAGCAATTTTAGAAAATAATGGCTGGGCAATATCTGCTGTTGGGATAACAATTGTTTTTACAGGACTTGTACTATTATCTATATTTATATCTCAACTACACAAATTTTTGGATTTATGGGAAAATAAAAAAGAAATAAAAAAAATTTTCAAAAAAGAAAAAACAAAATCCATTAAACGAATTTCTGTATTATTTACTGAAACACACAAAGATACAGCACAAAAAATTTATCTTATTGTCCAAACCATGGAAAAATCTTTTTCTCTTTCAAAACTTCTTTGGCTTGCAAAAACAAGAGGGCTTGAAAGACCACATTCAAATTTAAACAATCTTTTAAAAGCTGGAATAATTATGCCTGATAATAAAGGATATTATATCTGGAATATGGATATGTTTAAAAAAATTATCAGAACTTAATCATAATGGCGTCATAAAAAAGCTCCATTTACTTTACCAGGGCATTTTTTTAAGACTTCAACATACTAGCTATAAACTATTAATATTAAAGTAACTGACATGGGGCAGTTCTGGTTCTTGGTTTGCCTCACAACGAAACATAAAAAAATACCATAAATTGTATATGCGGCTTGGCACGACTTCATCTTTTTTATTAAAATTAATTTTTTTATTGTTCATAAGACTATCATAATTAAATAGTTTAATTTAAAGGTTAAAAATATGGAAACTCTTTTTATAGAATTTTTTCAAAATACAGGGTTTGCTTTATGCGATTATCGCAACATTATAATGATATTTATAGGAATAATTTTTATTTACCTTGGAATTGCAAAACATTATGAACCATTATTACTAGTACCTATTGGATTTGGAATGCTTATGGGTAATATTCCTGTTTTTCAAGGACTAGGCCTTGGAATTTATGAAGACAATAGTGTTCTTCATTATCTATATTTTGGAGTTACCCAAGGAATTTATCCTCCTTTAATATTTCTTGGCATAGGTGCAATGACTGATTTTTCAACTCTTTTGGCAAGACCTGTACTTATGCTTCTAGGAGCTGCTGCCCAGACAGGAATTTTTATAACATTTCTAGGCGCACTTGCCCTAGGATTTGCTCCGAACGAAGCTGCATCCATAGGTATTATTGGAGGTGCTGATGGACCAACAGCAATATTTCTTACAGCAAAGCTTGCTCCAAAACTTATAGGACCAATTGCTGTAGCAGCTTACTCATATATGGCATTAGTTCCTGTTATTCAGCCTCCAATTATGAAGCTTCTTACCACACGAAAAGAACGTTTAATAAAAATGGAAGAGTTAAGAAAAGTTTCTAAAAAGGAAAAAATAATATTTCCTATAATATCTTTTCTACTTTGCTGTTTTCTAGCACCTGCTGCTCTTCCATTACTTGGAATGCTTTGTTTTGGAAATCTGCTTAAAGAGGCAGTAGTTACAGAAAGACTTGCCATAGCAGCAAGAACATCCATTATTGATTCAGTAACTATTCTTCTTGGTATGACTGTTGGTGCAAGCACTCAGGGCAATGTTTTTCTTACAACAGAATCAATAAGAATTTTTATACTTGGAGCATTATCCTTTGGTATTGCAACTGCATGTGGTTTATTATTTGCTAAAATAATGAATCTTTTTTTAAAGGAAAAAATAAATCCTTTGCTTGGTGCAGCAGGAGTGTCTGCGGTGCCTGATTCTGCAAGAGTTGTCCAAGTGGTTGGACAACAGGAAGACCCTACAAATTTTCTGCTTATGCATGCTATGGCACCAAATATTTCTGGTGTAATTGGCTCTGCTGTTGCAGCTGGTGTGCTATGGAGTTTTATGTCATAAAAATTGATGGCGTCGTAAAAATTCTTCATCTACTTTGCTATACATTTTTTTAAGACTTCGAAATACTACATGTATGACTTTAGCCTTAAAAAAATCTATAACTTGTATATAAAGCTTTTTACTTAGCCATTTTTTTTATTAAAATCGACTTTTTACAAATTTATAAAAATTGATGGCGTCGTAAAAACCCTCCATATATTTTATTCTAGTATTTTTTTAAATATTAAAATATTAGATTTTGTATATGGAGTTTTTTATTTAGTCATATTTCAAATTAAAATATGGAGTTTAAATTATGTTAAAAACTACAATTGAAGATCAAATTCTTATTGCAAATCTTGATAATGGTAAGACTAATTCTTTTACAAAGGAGACATTAGAAAAACTTAAACATGCACTTGATCAGGTAAAAAAAAATGAAAAAATCAAAGGTCTTATTTTAACAGGTAATGGACGATTTTTTTCCAGTGGATTTGATCTTTATACATTTATGAATTTTAAAGATACTGATGAGGTAAAATCTTTTTTAAAATATGCTGATGAAGTTCTTGTTGATTTTTTTGTATGCCCAAAACCTGTTATATGTGCCATGAACGGACATACAGTAGCCGGAGGTTTGATTTTTGCCATGGCAGCTGATTTTAGAATCAGTACAGATCATCCAAAAATCAAAATAGGCATGTCTGAAATAAAAATTGGTGTGCCCCTTTCCATTGCCCAAAATGCTATTATGAAATTTGGCTTTGATTCACATAAAAAATTCAGGGATATAATGTATTTTGGTGAGTTAATGAATGTAACAAAAGCCTTGGAAAAGGAAATTATTGATAAAAGTGTTAAAGCTGAAGAATTAATTAACAAAGCAAAATCTATTATTTCTCTATGGGTTGATAACCCAGGGGACTCTTTTTGCTGGATTAAAAAAGAACTTAAACAATCAACCAGCGAGTATATTAAAAAAAGATTAAAAAACTTAAAAGATAATGATTATAATGATGTTTTTAAATGCTTTTTTGATAAAGAAGTTAAACAAACCCTTGCCTTTGTCCAGTCAAGTATGGAAAAATAATAGATTCTTTATATAAAAGAACTTATAACTAATTAGTATTCTTTTATGTTTCGTTATAAGACAAACTAAAAATTAAAAACCAGATCTGCCTTATGGCAGTTTATATAAAAGAACTTATAACTAATTAATATTCTCTTATATTTCACTGTGAGGTAGACTAATAACTAAAAATCAAATCTGCCTTTCTGCATTAGGGCAGTTATTTAAAATGAAATATACTATTTTCCTAGATAGAGATGGTGTTATAAATATAGATTCTCCTGATTATATAAAAAAAAGATCAGAATTTCATTTTATTTCTGGAAGTTGTGAAGCTGTTTCTCTGCTATATAAAAATGGTTTTAATATTATTATAATTACAAACCAATCTGCTGTTGCCAGAAAGATGATCACCACTCTAGAGCTTGAAAAAATTTTCAAAAAAATGGAAAAAAGAATAAAAGCTCATGGCGGCAGAATAAAGGATATTTTTTATTGCCCTCACCTACCTAAAGACAATTGTTCCTGCCGTAAACCTAGACCCGGTTTAATTTTTCAGGCAGCAGAAAAATATAATATTAATCTTGCTAATTCATGTATGGTTGGAGACTCTATTAAAGATATTGAATGTGGAAAAAATGCAGGATGTGGTGCTTATATATTGATTGATGAAGGAAAAGAAAATAAAAAAATAGAAAAAGAACTTAAAACAAAAAATATTAAACCAGATTTAATAACAAAGAATCTTGCCAGTGCTTCTAAGTGGATTATTGGAAATATAGGTGTTGTTAAATAAGAACAATGAAATGGCATCTATGTTTTTAATTCAACAGAATTTTGTGGATATAAAAGGAACATAACAATTAAACTTAAATATCATTCAAGGATAAAAAATGCCTATAAATTTCAAAAAAAGTTTTACAAAATATAAAGCCTTTGTTTCAATAATTGATGGGATATTTAATCGTGTCAAAAAAGAATATTCAAAGGAAGTATTTTGCAGGGAAAAATGCTCAGATTGTTGTTATGCACTTTTTGATCTTACTATTATTGAAGCTATTTACTTAAACTATAAATTTAAGGAAAAATTTTCAGGAGAAGAAAAAAGAAAACTTATTGATTATGCAGCAAAAACAGATCGAGCCTTATTTAAATTAAAAAGAAAAGCCTATAAAGAATCACAAAAACAGGACAATGAAGTTAATATTCTTGGAGAAATGGCAGCAGAAAGAATTAGATGTCCCTTGCTTGGTTCAGATAATATGTGTGTTCTTTATGAATCAAGACCCATAACATGCAGATTATATGGTGTTCCAACATCCAGTTCCGGCATTAGTCATATTTGTGGCACAAGTAATTTTAAAGAGGGTAAGCAATATCCAACAGTTAATATGGATACAATATATTCCCAGCTTCAGCTTCTTAGTGCACAGTTTACATCTGATATTAAATCAAAAAATATTAAAATGTGTGAAATGCTCATACCTGTATCCATGGCTATAACAACTGATTTTAATGAAGAATATCTTGGAGTCACAGTAAATGGATAATTTTAGTTCTAGAGAAATTGAAGAAAAAAAAAGAGCAATTTTTAATGCAATGGGAAAAAGAGGTAAAAAACAGATTGAAAAAATAGGATATGAAAACTGGGATCCCATTCAAAATCCCAAGGATCCTATTGATATAAGAACAGATGAAACAAAACATACAAGTCAACAGCTTATCAGTAAATTTCTTAGACAAACAAGCCATGAAGATTATTCTAATGCCTTTGCCCAGGGTGCCTTTGAAATGTGTCTTGGAATTATAAATAATGAAGAAAAAATTAAAGGTATGCTTAAATTTTCAAAATGGTATGAAAAATTTTTAAATGATCATAATAAAAATTAATACTTATTTTAAAAAATCACTATGATTATTGGTAATCTGCTTCATTTAAAGTTAACGCACTAACCATTTTTCTTTTACTTATGAAAAGTTCAATAAAAAATAATGTAATAAAAATAAAAAAAATAACACCACAGAAAAAACCTGTTATAAATGTTTTCTTTATAAAAAGCATATAAATACAAGGAGAGCCTAAAATCATTATACTCAAAAGAAAAATTGAAAAAATTGCAAATTTATCAGGAGAGGTGAAAAAACTACTGATACTAAATTGTTCTTTTTTTAACATGGTATTATCAAGAGTTAATTTTCTATAATTTCCAAATTTTTTCCAATATAGAAGTTCTTTATTTCTAAGATCTTGTAAGGATGGATATTCTCCATAATATTTTTGGTATCGCAATGAATCTAATGCACGTCTAAAGGCATTCATTTGTCTATATGTAACTAAACGACTAATATATATAGAAAGCCATTCTTTAATAATAGATAAATTGATAAGTCCTATAAAAAATAGTATAAATAAACTTATTAAATCCATAATATGAAAATTACTATTAATATTTTGTGTTTGTAAAGCTTCAGGACTTAAAGTAATAGTAGCAATTAAAGCGGTAACAAGAATAGAAAATGTAGCAATAAATAATTTAAAGAGATTTAGTTTTCTATTATTACAATGTATTAAATATTTAAGTAATCCTTTCATTTCCCATTTTATATTAATAACACATTGCAAGTCTGCATCATTCATAGGAATATTGTTAAATTTTTGATCTGTTTTGCTGTTATTCATTAAATATATTTCCTCATTATTAATAGATTAATAATTTTATTATAACCCATCCCATCCCCAAGTTTACATTTCACACCCTGCAACATACTGAAAATAATGACTTTTAAATTTTCAAATTGCATTATTTCACGATTATCTATAATATTCCAGTCCACTCCAATTTTAGGTGAAAAAGATGGTTTCAGGGTAAAAAAGATAAGACCAACCAATAAAAAAGAGAATGTTTCATAATAATATAGAAACATTCTCTTTTTATTGTTAGCTTAATTTTTTATACAAAAAAGTAGATAGAAAATACAATAAACACAACATTACATTATTGTATGTTTGTAATTTTAAGCCTGTGTAAAGCTCTTCTTAAGGCTGCTTCAGCTCGTAAAATATCAATATCTGAGGATTTTTCAGAAAGGCGTTTTTCAGCTCTAATTTTTGCTTGATCCGCTCTTGGAGCATCAATTTCTGTTCTTTGCTCTGCTGATTCAGCTAAAATTGTAACCTTATTAGGCAATACTTCAGAAAATCCCCCATTAATAAATACATATCTTTCTTTTCCATTTGCATCATTAAAACGAAGTTTCCCAATTTTAAGGGATGTAAGAAAAGTAGTATGGCCTTTAAGAACACCAAACTCACCCTCAGAACCAGGTGACACAACAATCTGAGCTTCTTCACTAACAACAGCCTTATCAGGAGTGACCACTTCTAAAAATATATTTTCAGCCATATTATCTCCATGTATTATTAATTCTCTTTAGCCATTTTTTCAGCTTTTTCTCTTGCCTCTTCAATTGTACCAACCATATAAAAAGCATTTTCTGGAAGATCATCGTGTTTTCCTTCAATAATTTCCTTAAAGGATCTTACAGTGTCTTCAACCTTTACAAATTTACCTGCCATACCAGTAAAAGTTTCAGCAACATGAAATGGTTGGGAAAGAAATCTTTGTAGTTTTCTTGCTCGCTGAACAGTAATTTTATCCTCATCAGACAATTCATCCATACCAAGAATAGCAATAATATCCTGTAACTCTTTATATTTTTGAAGTGTTTGCTGGACAGTTCTTGCAACATGATAATGTTCTTCACCAATATATGCAGCATCAAGAATTCTTGATGTTGAATCAAGAGGATCCACAGCAGGATATATACCAAGCTCTGCTATTTGACGAGAAAGAACAACAGTTCCATCAAGATGAGCAAATGTTGTAGCAGGAGCAGGGTCTGTTAAATCATCTGCAGGCACATAAACACATTGTACAGCAGTAATTGAACCTTTATCTGTTGAAGTAATTCTTTCTTGAAGTTCACCCATATCAACAGCAAGAGTAGGCTGATAACCAACAGCAGAAGGCATTCTACCAAGTGTAGCAGAAACTTCTGCACCAGCCTGAGTAAAACGAAAAATATTATCTACAAAAAGAAGCACATCCTGCCCTTCTTCATCACGAAAATATTCTGCACATGTAAGAGCAGAAAGAGCTACCCTTGCCCTTGCTCCTGGAGGTTCTGTCATTTGTCCATAAACTAGAGAACATTTTGGAAGAACACCAGAATCTTTCATTTCATGGTAAAGGTCGTTACCTTCACGAGTTCTCTCACCAACACCTCCAAAAACAGAAATACCACCATGCTGCATAGCAATATTATTAACCATTTCCATCATAATAACAGTTTTACCAACACCTGCCCCACCAAACATTCCCATTTTACCACCCCGTGGAAAAGGAACAAGAAGGTCAATAACTTTAACACCTGTCTCAAGAACTCTTACAGATGTATCCTGTTCTGTAAATGCAGGAGCAGATCTATGAATTGGTCTTGTTTGTTCATGGCTGATATCACCAAGTCCATCAACAGGTTTGCCAACAACATTTAATACTCTACCAAGTGATGCTTTACCAACAGGCATCATAATAGGTGCGCCTGTATCTTTTACAGGATTCCCTCTTTGAAGACCATCAGTCACATCCATGCCTATACATCTTACAATATTATCGCCAAGATGCTGGGCAACCTCAACAACAAGATTATCCTCTTCATCATTTATAACTGGATTTGTCACTGTAAGAGCTGTAAGAAGAGGCGGAAGTTTTCCAGGTTCAAACTCAACATCAATAACAGCACCAAGCACCTGTGCTATTTTCCCTATATTTTCAGCCATTTGTTCCTCCTGTAAAAGCTGTTTAAAATTGATGGTCTAGTTACCATCATCTATTTCAATGAATTGTTATCCGTTAAGAGCCTCAGCACCACCAACAATATCCATAAGATCTGCTGTAATTCCAGCCTGCCTTGTTTTGTTAAAGATGGTCTGTAGTTCATCAATCATATCTTCGCAAGCCTTAGTTGCGTTTTCCATAGCCCTCATTCTTGAAGCATGCTCGCTGGTTGAGGTTTGAAGCAAAGCATCATATATCTGAATATAAATATTCTTAGGGAGCATTTCTCCCAGTAAAACATCAGAAGAAGGTTCACAAATATGCTCAGCCAGATAAACTGAATTATCTTTAGTATCAGTTTTTTCTTTTATATCTGTCATATTCTCAAGGGAAGGAATAGGAAGAATTTGTTTAATAACAAATTCCTGCCTTGCTATGGTCTGAAATTCAGAAAATACTAAATATACTTCATCAACAACATTATTAAGAAAACTATCTATAAGCTTCTTTCCTGAAGTTGATGCCACAGTAAAATCAAATTTTCCTCCAACAACATTAAGGTATTCATTCTGAATTGACATTTGTGTTTTCTTGACCCAATCCCGTCCTTTTTTTCCAAAACATGTAAATGATACCTCTTTGTCCTGAAGTTTTGATTTAATAAATTTCTCAGCCTTTTCAATAAGATTAGAATTAAAACCACCACAAAGACCTCTGTCTGATGTACAAAGAATAATATTTACTTTTTTCACTTCTTCTTTAGAAATAAGCAAAGGACTTGCGTCTTCACCTGCTTTTCCTGCTATACTTCCAAGAACCTCTCCAAACTTTGATGCATATGGTTTAAAAGCATTCATACTATTTTGTGCACCGCGAAGTCTAGATGAAGCTACCATTTTCATAGCAGAGGTAATCTGTTTGGTCTTTTTTATGCTGACTATTTTTGTCTGTACTTCTTTTAAAGTTGCCATAAGATCTACCCTTCAAGCCTTTTTTGATTAAATAATTTTATGATAACCCAAGAGACATTTTTAATGCTAAAATACTAAACAGTATCCTTAAATTCTTCATCATAGGCTTTAAGGGCTTTTTTAAGATTAGCTTCGATCTCATCAGTAATTTCTTGTTTCTCTCTAATATCAGAAAAAATTTCGGGAAATCTATTTTCAATAAATGGATATAATCCCCTTTCATAACTATCTACAGCTTCTTTTGGATATTTATCAATATATCCCTTTGTTCCAGCATAAAGAGCAGTAACTTGTTTTTCCATTGAAAGAGGTTGAAACTGTGGTTGTTTTAATAGCTCAACAAGTCTTTCTCCACGAGTAAGCTGTTGCTGAGTTGCCTTGTCAAGATCACTTCCAAATGCTGCAAAAGCTTCAAGCTCGCGATACTGTGCAAGATCAAGTCTTAAAGTACCAGCAACTTGTTTCATTGCTTTAGCTTGGGCTGCACCCCCAACACGTGATACTGAAAGCCCAACATCAATAGCAGGTCTTATACCAGCAAAAAAGAGTGATTTATCAAGATATATTTGACCATCTGTTATTGAAATAACATTTGTTGGTATAAAAGCTGACACATCACCCTCTTGTGTCTCAATAATAGGAAGTGCAGTAAGAGAACCTGCACCTTCTTTATCAGAAAGTTTTGCAGATCGCTCAAGAAGCCTTGAATGATTATAAAAAATATCTCCAGGAAATGCCTCGCGTCCTGGAGGACGTCTCAAAAGCAATGATACTTGACGATATGCAGCAGCTTGTTTTGAAAGATCATCATAAATTATAAGAGCATGCTCTCCTTTATCACGAAAGTACTCACCCATGGCGCAACCAGCATAGGGTGCAAGATATTGCATTGCAGCAGACTCACTTGCACTTGCTACAACAACTGTTGTGTATTCCATTGCACCATGTTCTTCAAGAGCTGCGACAACTTGTGCAACTGTAGATTTTTTCTGACCGCAGGCAACATAAATACATTTAATATCTGTATTTTTTTGTGCAATTATTGCATCAACTGCAATAGCTGTTTTACCAATTTGGCGATCACCAATAATAAGCTCACGCTGTCCCCTTCCAACAGGAGTCATACCATCAACTGCCTTTGAACCTGTATAACATGATTCATGAACAGATTTTCTTGCAATAACACCAGGAGCAACTAATTCCATATTCATTGTTTTATTTGTCTCAATTGGTCCCTTACCATCAACTGGTTCACCAGTTGTATTAACAACACGACCAAGAACTGCTTCACCAACAGGAACTGAAGCAATACGATCAGTTCGTTTTACGATGTCACCCTCTTTAATTTTCTTATCTTCACCAAGAATAGCAACACCAACATTATCTGTCTCAAGATTTAAAGCAAGTCCCAAAATTTTACCGGGGAACTCAACAAGCTCCATTGCCTTTACCTTTTCCAAACCATAAACACGTGCAATACCATCTCCAACAGAAAGTACAACACCTGTCTCACTTAACTCAATTTCTTTATCAAAGTCTTTAATCTGTTCTTTTATAATTTGGCTTATTTCTTCAGCTTTTATTTTCATTAGATACTTTCACCCCTTATTTAATGATTCTCTCATATTGAACAATTGAGTTTTTATACTTCCATCCAATACAAAATCTCCAATCTTTGTAACAACTCCTCCAATAAGTTTGGTATCTTGCTCAAGATCTAAAACTATATTTTTACCCATCTTTTTTGCAAGACCAACTTTAATTTTTTTCACAGCGCCTGCAGAAAGCTCAGTTGCTGAAACCAGAGTGGCATGAACAACACCTTTAAGTTCATCTGTTAAGATCTGATAGAATTCAAAAATATCCCTTAAAAAGTTAATTCTGCCTTTATCAAATAAAAGAACAATAAATGATTTCATAATGTTAGACAAATCAGACTTTTCCATTACTCTATATAAAATCTTTTTGCGATGATTTTTATCAAATAGCGGATTAACAACAGCCTTTTCAAATTCAGTATTTTTATCAAACAGTTGAACAACTTGCTCAAGTTCTTTTCTGTACTGCTCAGCTTTGGCGTTTTCCTTACCAATAAGCATTAATGCTCTGGCATAACGTCTTGAAACAGCTAAATTTTTCATGATGACACCACCTTTGCTAAATAGTCATCAACTAATCTATTTTGATCTTTAGGTGAAATTAATTTTTTGATCATTTTCTCAGCCTGTTTCAATGATTTTTCAGCAATTTCCTGTTGTAATTTCATTTTTGCATTTTTGAATTCTTGCTCAATATTAAGCTTTGCAGTTTCTTCAAGTTTTGTAGCCTGTGCTTCAGCTTCAGCAATAATTCTCTTTTTAGCATCTTCACCCTGACTAACATAATCTGCAATTATTTTTTCAGATTCTTTATTAAGATTAGCAATTTTTTCTGTGTAAGCTGCAAGATTTTTTTCTGTATCTATTTTTTTCTGCTCAAGATCTGCAAGATCATTTTTAATATTTTTTATCCTAGATGAAAAAAAATTTTTAACAGGATTTTTGGCAATAAAAAAAAGGACTCCAGATAGAACAAGAAAATTTAAAATTCTGTATGTATCTGTAGCAACCCAACCCTTTGCAGCAGGCTCATGTCCTCCTCCACCTCCAGATGAAGCTAGAGCAACATCTATAACTATAAAAAAGAGCAATAAAGCTAAAGGCAGAACTGTTTTACAATGTACTATAATAAATCTAACTCCCCTCATTAGCATGCCCTCCCAAGTATTTTCTCACTAATTGCTTTAGCAAAAACATCAACCTCTTTTTCAAGTTCAACCCGAGCTTTCTTTGTTTCACCAGCAACTTTATCACGAATTTTTGCAAGATTTGCTTGAGCCTTTTTGTTAATTCTATCAATTATTTCTTTTTCTTCCTGAGATGCTTGTTCAACAGAAACCTCTTTTTCTTTCAACCCTTCTGTTCTGGCTCCTTTTAGACCATTTTTATAAGCTATATCTTTATCAACAGCCTCTTCTGAGAGATTTTCTACACTCTCTTTAAGCCCGGCCATCTTCTTTTCTCGTTCCAGAAGAATTTGACGAATAGGCTTAAATAGAACCAAATTAAGCACAAACAAGAGAAAAAGAAAATTAATGATTTGAATAAACAAAGACCCATCAACACTAACCATAAACTTTCCTCCACTAGTTAATAATTATAATTATAACAACAACTTATATTCCTCTTGTATCCATGTCCCCATGGAAAAAACTTAAAAGCTGATTATCATTGGAAATATTTTTTGTCAATATTGAATTAAACTCCCTAAATCTACCCCTTGTTTTTTTAAATTTATTTTAATAAAAAAATAAAACTTTAAAAAAAAAGGGAGTTAAAACTAAAAATAATTTCAACTCCCTTTTTTGTGTTTCTATGTTTCTATGTGTTTTGCTTAATGCAGTTTTTACTATTGAGCTACAGTTCCTATTGCAGCTTTAGCAAAATCAGCAGCTTGGGGATGTGCATAAATAAGAATCAAAGCAATAACAAGAGCATAAATACATAGAGATTCAATCATGGCAAGACCAATCAGAAGAGTAACTGTTACCTTTCCTGAAGATTCTGGGTTTCTTGCAATTCCTTGTACAGCACCATTAAGACCTATTCCTTGAGCAATACCACAACCGAATGCTCCGATTCCAATTGCAATACCAGCTGCCCAAACACACGCGGTAAAAAAATCCATTTTTTCTCCTTTTTACCTTTAAATTAATATTAATTCTATGACTTCTCCCAAAGTCCCCATAAAAAAATTATTATAAAAAATCATAAATGATTTAATAATTTATACTTTAATGAGCTTCTTCTATTGCACTTATAAGATACATTACAGATAATAGAAAAAATACAAAAGCTTGAACAAGAGCAACAAATATACCAAGTGCCATTATTGGAAGGGGGGCAAAAAATAATCCTGCAAGACCAAACAAAATACCAAGAACAAGTTCATGCCCCATCATATTACCGAAAAGACGAAATGAAAGAGAAAGAATTCTTGCAACATGACCAATTAATTCAATTGGGAAAATAATTGGAATCATCCACCATACAGGACCAAGAAAATGTTTAATATATTTTATTCCATGATATTTTATCCCAACTATATGTGTAAATGGAACTACAATAAGGGCAATGGAAAGAGTTGTATTTAAATTTGCAGTGGGAGGGAAAAAACCTGGTACAAGACCAATAAGATTTGACACAAACACATATAAAAATATTGTTGCTACAAGTGGAAAAATCCATCTTCCTTTTTCACCTGTAACGCCTATCATAAATTCTTCAAGACCAGATACTAAAACTTCAAATACATTTTGAACTTGGCTTGGTATCAGCTTAGTGTTCTTACCTGCAAGAAATCCCAATATAATTAAAATTGCCATTACTACCCATGCATAAACAACATGAACATTTGCATGAGCAAAATGCCCAAATCCAATCATTTCAAATAATTTAACAAAAAATAAATATGGATGTTCCACTTTATACGGCCTCCTTGGTAATAAGTCTTGTTAATTCAAGTATAGTAGCAACTAATATGCTTATAACTACTATTGAAAGACCTGCTAACAAGCCTAATGGATTAACAATATTTTTTGATATAAGCAGAAATATAATAAATCCGCTTAGTACAAACCTTATATAATATTTTACAAGAACTATTTTAAGTATAATAGTCTTATTTGGAATCATTTTTAAATATAAAGGTTTAAGTGTTTTTTTAATTGTGCGCTGCATCATATGAAAATTTATTGTTACAATAAGCCCACCACATAAAATTCCCATAGCAAATTTAAAAGGAGTATTTATAAACCCTAAAATACTTGCAACAATAAATATATACCAATTTGCTTTTGTAACAAATTTTATTATACGCTGTTGAATTTCCATTGTTTTACAATTCCCTGCTTTTTTTTGCAGCTTTAATTAAATTTCTAAATCCTGCTGCTATTCCAAGTCCAAGAAAAATTAATGTTAAAACAGGTGAGGTATCAAATTTACCATCAAGCCAAATCCCAATAAAAAGACCAATAAATATAGCAAGTGCTACTGAAAGCCCAAGACTGCTATAATATGCCAATTCACGTATATAGCTTGATGATTTTTTCCCCATCTAATACCTTTTTCATATTTTTTAAAAAAACAACATAAACATATGATTAATATCAAGTCAATAAAATATCTAATAAAATCAAACTATTACAAAATTTATCCTCACAAATTAAAAAATTATCTGTAGTATTCTTAAATTTTTATATAATTATCGTATTTTTTCACAAATCGTATAAGAAATTCTGAGTCTTCAGGAGTTAAATCAAATTTTAAGCTAGTATTATCGACAAGGGTCATAAGATTTTGATTAGGATTTTCTTTTCTTTTATCTGAAATCCATTGAATTGCTTTTTTTAGACTTTTCTCTTTAGGAGATCCTGTCATATTTATTTCCTTTCTTATGTCATTTTCGTAAAAATTCTAAATTTGAGATGTAGAAGACATGATGTAAGGCTTCATATACAAGATATAGTATTTTTTCAAGAAAAAAAATATACATGTAGTGCTTTGAAGTTTTGAAAAATACTAGTATAAAGTAGATTAAGAGTTTATAGGATCCCATCAATTTTAATTAGAAATTTTTACAAGAAAAGGTTTGTATTCTTTTTTTACAGCAAGTTTGTTATTCATTTTTTTTATTATTATAAATGATAGTGTAAAACATACAAACCCTAACAAAAGAGATGTAAGAGATTGATCAATTTGTAAGAAAGGTGCGATTGCCTGCCCTATACCTGCGCCTACTATTAAGAAAATAATAGGAAAAATATATAGCATAAAAGTAAGTTTTAAAAGGGGACCTGTTTTAAATCCAAGTATAACACTATCACCTGTGCTGGCATTTAAAGTATTTTCTACTTGAACAATAATTTCTTTAAAATTATTTTTTTCATTGCATGTATCTTTAGCCTCACAATTTTTACATGATGTCGAACGATGAGTTTTTATCCAAACCTGTGAAGGCGTAGAATTTATAATAATTCCTTGTTCAGTTACCATTTTATTTTATGCTCATGATTTAACTGCCATAAGGCAGATTTAATTTTTAGTTCCTAGTTTGCCTTGCAACAAAACATAAAAGAATATTAACTAGTTATAAGTTTTTTCATATAAAAAGAGTAGATCTTACTGCCATTATTATTAATTTTATACCTAGGCATAAAAATTTAATTTTGTAATTTTTTTCTTATTTTTATAGTTTGATTCCAGTTTTTTCTTGTCTATATTATATTCCTGCTCAAGTTTTTGTTTTTCATTATCATATTTTTGTTTAAGCACTCTTTTTTTATTATTATATTCGTGTTCAAGTTTTTCTGCCTTGTTAGTGAGCTGAATATTATATGATAAATCCTTTGCTATAGAAGACTTTTTAGTTAAAGAGCTAGTATTATTTACCAGATTAATCTGATTTTTATATTGTGATAAAATATTTATGTTAGTTGTTATTATAGGCATTTTAATATCTTCCTATAGTTAACAAAATTTCTAATAGCGAAAAACATGATTTTTTTATACTTTTGAATATATGGTGCTTATGCAACAATATTAACAATCTGTCTTGTTCTTTGGGCTTCCTTTGTATCTTTTTGTATGATGTTGTCATATGTATCAATTCTATTATTCAATTGTTCAACCACAGGTGTTTTTTTTGAATCATGGGTAATATTAATCTTAAAAATTTCCTTTGCCATATCTGTATTTTGTTGATTGAAATTTGTTTTTGATGCTTGAATATTTTGTTTTTTCAAAAGATTTTCTTTTTGTTGTGCACCTTGCATATTTAAATATTGATTTGAGCCTAGTGTATTAATGGTATTCATCATATATCTCCTATTATTAGGATTATTATTTATGGCTATAGGAAATTTGGTATTTACCTTATTCTAGTATTTTTTTAAGGATAAAAATAATATATTTTGTATATAAAAAATTTCCTAGGATATAATTTTATCATAGACTTTTTTAAAGCCTGACATTGATTTTTTAATTGTTTCATCTTCTACGCAAAATGCCAGTCTAAAATACTGAGGTTGCCCAAAACCACTTCCTGGAACTGCAAGAATCATTTCCTCCTGAAGAGCCTGCACAAATTTTACATCATCTTTTATGGGAGATTTCGGAAAAATATAAAATGCTCCACAAGGTTTAGTAAAACTATAACCAATATCTTTAAGTCCCTTACAAAAAATATCTCTTTTTTGTTGATATTCATTAATATTAACCCTTGCTCCTTGAATAAAGGGAAGTATTCTTTGCATTAATGCAGGGGCATTAACAAACCCCAGGGTTCTGTTGGTAAAAGACATGGCATTGATAAGTTTATCACGGTATTCTGCTGTTGGATTAACTGCAATATACCCAATTCTTTCACCGGGCAAGGATAAATCCTTGGAATGAGATGTGGCAATAATACTGTTTTTATAGCATGGAAAAATAGGTGGGACATGAGTATCATCAAAAATTATTTTTCTATAGGGTTCATCAGATACCAGATAAATAATTTGGTTATATTCCCTTCCTTTTTCTTTAAGAAGCTTTCCAAGTTTTTCCAGACTTTCCTTTGAATATACCTGACCCGTTGGATTATTAGGAGAATTTATAAGCATTATTTTTGTTTTTTCTGTTATTGCCTTTTCAATGGCTTTAAGATTCAATGTAAAATCTTCTTTAGCAGATACTGTTTTTAAAACACCACCATGATTGTCAGCATAAAAATTATATTCAACAAAAAATGGTCTTGTAACAAGGACTTCATCACCAGGATTTAAAAGAGCCTTAAAAATCACATTAAGACCGCCTGCAGCTCCACAGGTTATAACAATATCTTCTTTTGTAAGATCAGCTGCCTGTTCTTGTTTTATGTTTTCAGCAATTGCCTGTCTTACAAAGGGATAACCTGTATTTGCCATATAACCATGTATCCAGTCTTCTTGTTGTGCTGCCACCTGTTCTAAAGCAGTTTGAAATTCTTTTGGAGGATAAAGATTAGGATTACCTATACTGAAATCAAAAACATTTGTATCACCATATCTTGCCTTTAACCTTGTTCCCTGTTCAAACATTTTTCTTATCCATGATGATTTTTCAAGAGTTTTTTCAATTTTTTTTGCTATAGTCATGTGTGTTATCTCCTTTTTAAATAAAAATCTTTTTTAAAGGATTTAAAATGTTTGTTATTTATTGCATCCTGTATTTTTCTCATGAAATCAAGATAAAAATAAAGATTATGTATTGTATTAAGTCTATAGGAAAGAAGTTCTTTTGATTTATAAAGATGTCTTAAATATGCTCTGGAATAATTTTGGCAGGTATAACAAGAACATTTTTTGTCAATAGGTTCCTTATCAAGCTTAAATTTTGAATTAGAAATATTAATTGTACCATAATCAGTAAAAAGTTGTCCATTTCTGGCATTTCGAGTAGGCATAACACAATCAAACATATCAGCCCCCATATCAACAAGTTCTAGAATATTTTCAGGAGTTCCAACACCCATAATATATTTTGGTTTTTTTTTCGGCAAAAGAGGAAGAGTATGATCTGCTATTTCATACATAATTTCTTTTGGTTCCCCAACACTTAAACCTCCAATTGCATATCCGGGAAAATCAAGTTCTTTAAGTTCCATGGCAGAAATTGAACGAAGATCAGGATACATACCTCCTTGTACAATTCCAAATAAAGAATTAGGGCATTTATGTTGTTCCCAGAATTCTTTTCCTTTTTTTGCCCACATTGTAGTTTTTTCTAATGCTTCCAAAGTATTTTTTTTGTTTGCTGGATAACCAATGCACCAGTCAAGGGACATCATAATATCGGACCCAAGTATTGTTTGTATTTCTATTGATTTTTCCGGGGTAAAAATATGTCTTGAGCCATCTAAATGTGATTGAAAAGAAACACCTGTGTCATGAAATTTTGCAAGCTTTGCAAGAGAAAAAAATTGAAATCCACCACTGTCTGTTAAAATTGGCATATTCCAGTTTATAAATTTATGAAGTCCTTTCATATGCTCAATAACTTCAGTACCGGGTCTTAAATAAAGATGATAAGTATTTCCGAGAATTATTTGTGCATTACAATGATTAAGGTCCTTAACACAAACAGATTTTACAGACCCTAAAGTTCCTACAGGCATGAAAATTGGAGTTTTAATTTTACCGTGATTGGTTTCAATTATGCCTGTTCTTGCTCTTCCTTGATCACATTGATTTAATATTTTAAATTTTAACATGTTTTTTATAATAATATTAGCTAAACTTACCTTTCCTTTTGTGTTGAGTTTACTATAAATGATAAACTGATTGCAAAGAAAGAAATTATAATAGTTTAGTTACTATTGTTGCAAAGTCTTTACAACAAAAGTCAATAGTTGGTTGCTCTCCTGTTTTATTTATTACCGGGGATTTGTTATGAGCTTTACATTTAAGATGACCTATTTTATCAAATAACATCTGGTCTTGATTTTTTTCAGTCATTGCTTGTTTAAAATGTTCTTCAGGACTCATATAATTTTTAGATAAGTTTTCAATAATTTTAGCATTCATAATTAAATCCTTATTAGTTAGTAGATAGTAACCTAACAACTATTATTCAACAAATTATAAAAAATCTAAATTTACATTGAAATGGCTAAGTAAAAAGCTCCATATACAAGGCCTAAACATTTTTTCAAGGATGAAATCATACATTAGTATTTTGAAGTCTTGAAAAAATGTTAAAACAAAGTATATGGAGAGTTTTTACGACGCCATTTTTTTCTTAACTTCCATTTTGATAACAAAAATTAATATTGAAGGTATTACAAACACAGTAAATATGGTTGATACTGCAAGTCCGCCTAGAATTACACTTCCAAGTCCCTTATAAAGCTCAGAGCCAGCACCTTGAAAAAACACAAGGGGAAGCATACCAAATATACTGGTTGCTGCACTCATGTATATAGGTCTGAGTCTTGATTCTGTTGAAGATAAAACAGCTTGCCTAGGACTCATGCCTTCATTTCTAATATTATTTAAAGCTTGATGAACAATAAGTATGGCATTATTTACTACTACACCAATTAAAATAACAAACCCAAGCATAGTAAGAATATCCATAGGTTGTGCTGATATAAATTTATTGGAAAGCCATAAGCCTATAAAACCACCGGCTCCTGCTAAAGGAACTGTAAGCATAATTACCAAAGGATAAACAAAATTTCCAAAAAGCGATGCCATAAGAAAATATGATATTAAAGCAGCAAAAACAAAATTCCATTGCATGGCTTTTCTTATAAGGGTCAGCTTGCTTGCAACACCACTCATATGTACTTTTGTTCCATTAAACTTTTTTTGCTCATAAAGAGGAGTTATTACTTTGGACTCTATTGTTTCCATTACTTCCTGCAAAGGTATATCCATGGGAGGAGTTACCTGCAAAGTAATTGTTCGATTTCGTTCTATATGTCTTATCTGAGTTATACCTACAGTTTGCTCCATATGTGCCAGATTAGATATAGGCACAAGTTTTCCTGTAGGAACAGCTATGAGCTTATCAAAAATATCTTCTGGAATTTGTATATCCTGATCTGCAATTTTAAGTATCATATCTATTTTTTTTGAACCTTTAGGCTTAAAATCTCCAATATCTTTGCCATCCATTAAAACATCTATAATAGCTCCAAGATCGTTTGTGTTCATATTATTTGCCCGCAACATATCTCTGTTTGGAATAATATTTATTTCTGGATACATAAGTTCTATTGAAGGAACTGGCCTTATCTGAACATTAGGTATTACCCCTCTTATTTTTCCAAAAAGCATTCCAGCTGTTTTTACAATTTTATTAATATCATCTCCACTTATATCAATATCAACTGTTCTTCCCCTGGCAAGACGAGTCTGAAAAATTCCTACCTGCATAGAAACACCATACATTCCTGGAAGTTCTTTAACTATTTTTTTAAAAAAAGGAACAAGCTCTCCTGCTCTGTCCCAGTTTTTACTCATGGCTCCTATAAAAAGATATTGGGTTCTGCCTACATAAAACATGTTCATTATTTCCGGAGTTCCATCATCAGCTTGTTTACCAATATATGGTTTTGCCTTTTTAAAAACTATTTCTCCTATTTCCTTTCGTTCTTCATATGAAAGTCCAGGAGGGGGAACAATAAGTGTAAGCACAAAATTTCTATTACCTTGAGGTAAATATTCCATTTTAGGTGTTAATGCTATAACTGATATTACAGCTAAAAGCACCAAAGAACATACAGTTATAGCACGAGTTTTCCAATTCTTAATGGCAAGTGCAACAAAATTCATTATAATAGAGGAAAGATATATGCCTATTTTAACCAGAAAATTTTCTTTTTTCCTTGTTTTTTCATGAACTTTGGAAAAAAGTTTTGCTGCAAACATGGGTATTACAGAAACAGAAACAAACAAGCTTAAAGTTATGGAAAAAACAACAGCAATTGCAATATCCCTGAAAAGCTGCCCTGCTTCTCCCTTTAAAAATATTACAGGCAAAAACACAGCTATTGTTGTAAGAGTAGACGAGAGAATTGCTCCCCAAACCTCGCTTGTGCCTTCATAAGCTGCGTCAAATCCATTTTTCCCCATTTTTATATGGCGATCTATATTTTCTATTACCACAATGGCACTATCCACAAGCATTCCAACGGCAAATGCTATTCCAGCAAGACTTACTACATTAAGATTTCTTCCAGCCATTTCCATAAAAATAAATGTTCCAATAACACTTATAGGAATTGCTGTTGAAACAATAAGTGTTGCTCGAAAGCTTCTTACAAAAACCATTAATACTATGATTGCAAGTATTCCACCAAAAATAATGTTCTGCTTAATACCATTAATTGCACCTCTAATATAATGAGTCTGGTCTACAATCCATACTAATTTAAGTCCTTGTTTTTCAAGTTTACTTGTATTTAAATGCTTAACAGTTTTGCGTATTTTATCTGTTAATTCCAGAATGTTAGCTCCATGTTCTGGTCTAAAACCTACAACTATGCCAGATTTATGATTATGAATAATCATTGCTGTTTTCTTTTGATAGCCATATTCTATTTGTGCAACATCCCTTAAAAAAATTCTTCGCTGTCCAGTTGATTTTATTACTATATCCTGTAAACCTTTTGGAGTTTTTAATTCAGCTTTAGTTCTTATGCGATAGTCCCTTCTGCCAAGACTTAAATTTCCAGCAGACACATTAATATTTTCCCGGGATAAAATACTAATAAGATTAGTAATAGTAAGACCATATGCTGCAAGTTTTTCTGGTTTTATTATTATATGAAGTTCTTTTCTTGTGCCTCCCCCAACAAAAAGATCTGCAACACCTTTTATGCGCTCCAGATATTGTCTTATCTCTTCTTCAAAATATGTTCTGTATGTTTCTATGGGACGAGGATTATCTTGTGCGATTTTCAACATAGCCCAGGCAATAGGATTTGCAGATGCTCCTGTGGCATTAATAATTGGCTTGTCAACACCTTCAGGATAGGAACTTACCTCATTTAGTTTACTGGAAACTTTTAAAAGAGCATTATCTACATCTGTGCCCACAGCAAATCTCAGGGTAATATTAGAACTTCCATTAGAAGAATCACTTTCCATTTCTACAAGCCTGGAAAGGCTTTTTAAAACATTTTCCTGTTCTTCAACAATTTCCCTTTCTACTTCATAGGGAGTTGCTCCCCGCCATGTGGTTCTAACGGTAATTTCAGGTTCAACAACTGTGGGGCTCAACTGATAGGGAAGTCTATTTAAACTTATAATACCAAAAATTGTTACCAGTATTACAATGGAAATTACTGTTACTGGTTTTTTTATTGATGCACTTATAAGATTCATTATTTATAATTCCAGTTTTTCAAAAAAAGCATTTTGCAACAGCTTGTTGACTAATTATTTATCAGCCTAACCTGCTGATTCTCCCTTAGCCTTTCATTGCCTTTTATTACAACCTGCATTCCTTTTGAAAGCCCCTTTCCAGTGATGCCTACCATGGAAGCTTTATAACCTGTTATATTAACCCCTAGCATTTTTACTTTTAAATCTTTAACTAGAAAAATAACATCTTTTCCATATTTTTTTATTACAGCGTCCCTGGGAACCATGAATTCTTTTCCCCTACCACTCACAGGAATATGAACAAGAACCTCCATACCTTCAATCAGATTATAATCATTTTTAATTCTTAACTTTATGGTAAAAGTTCTTGTGCTCACATCTCCACTTGGAACTATGCTTATAAAATCAGCTTTTTTTTGATGACCTTGAAATGAAATATCCAATTTAGATTCATTTTTTAAAAATTTAATATAATTCTGAGGAACGTCCACAATCACATCCATAATTTTGGTATCTGCAATAGTTGCAACTGTACCGCCCAAAGGTATCCACTCACCTTTTTCAACAAATTTTTCAATAACAATGCCTGGAAAGGGTGTTTTAATTCTTTTTTTCTTTTTTAAAAGTAATTTTCGATCTAATGATGCTTTTAAGGCAATTGCTTGTTTTTCAACTGCCCTTTTTTTAAATAAATGATCATCAAAAATATTTTGGGAAACAGAAGCATTTTTGTAAAGAGTATCCATTCTTTCCAAATTTTTCTGTGCCATTTCAAGCTCTACTATGACTTGTTCATAAGAAGCTTTTGCACCTTTTATTTCTGCATTTAAAAGATCAGTTTTAAGCTGTACAAGCCACTCGTTTTTTACAATTTTTTGTCCTGCCTCACAATTTGTATTTATAACTATTCCAGCAATTTCAGCAGCTACTTTTGACACATGGGAATAGTAAAAAGTTCCAACAAAATCAGCTTCACGGGCAAACTCGCCAATTGTGATTTCTGTAACAACTACAGGTGCTTGAACTTGTTTTTTCTTTTTTTTATTGTCTTTTTTTCCATCATCTGCAAAGCAAGCTGTGCTAACCAATAAAATAAAACAAGCTGACCATACAATTTTTTTCACAGCTAAAACTTTTTTATGCGTCATTTCATATTCTCCTAGTATTAAACAGTTTGCTGCATAATATATAAATACCATTTAATAACACTATAAATTATAACTATCAAAGGTCTAACCAACAATCACTTTTGTTGAGTTTTTTATGAAATATTTTGTTTGCAAGAAGTTCATCTTTGGCTTGATGGTATTTAAAATATAAATTGTCATTTTTACGACCTATAATTTCAATTTTACCAGTTTTATGAGACATGACAAATCGAAATCTTTTACTAAACCCATCAAGCATTGCCCTTGTTTCTTCTATAATATTAAAGGCTTTATACAGGGAAACTTGGAAAATATTTTTTAGTTTTTTTACAGGACGACATTGAAAAACATAGTATGGTACAACACCAATTTCTGTTAGTTTATTTTGTAATTCAGCCATTACAACAGGATTGTCATTAACTCCTTTTAATAATACAGTTTGATTATTAACTATTATATGTGCATTATTTAATTTTTTTATGGCTTTAATACTAGAAGATGTGATTTCCCTTGGATGATTAAATTGAGTTACAATGTATAAGCGTTTTTTTTCACAGGAATATTTTCTAAATATGTTTATTAGCTCATCATCATTTGCTATTCTGTCTGGACAAACTACAGGAATTCGTGTTCCAATGCGAATAAATTTTAAATGTTGAATATTTGAAAATTTTTGTAAAATACCTGCTATTCTGTCATTTGCCAGCATCAGGGGATCACCGCCACTTAAAAGAACATTTGTAATTTCCTTATGGTCACAAATATATTTAACTACTAGCTTCCAGTCTTTTACTATTTCATCGGCAACTATACCTACTAATCTTTTTCTAAAACAATGGCGGCAATATGCCATGCAACTGTTTGTGGTTAATATCAAAACTGTATTTGAATACTTATGTTGTAAACCACGCAATTTTGTATTTTCCTGTTCTCCACTTGTATCAAAACTTCCTTCAAATCTATTTTCTTCACTTGAAGGTATTATCATTTTACGAATGGGATCATCTAAATCATTCCAATTAATTAAATCCATATAATATTGATTAATTAACATAGGATGGCTTTTAATAACTTTTTTAATTTTTTTTTTTTCCTGGGGAGTAAAAAGAATATATTGTTCAAGTTGTTCTATTTTGCTTATATTATTTTTCATATATTTTTAGATTTTACTTTTTCTTTGATTAATTTTTCGAATTTTTTACAGCAACAAACAATTTCAAACCAAATGTCAGCAAATATTTATATAAAAAAACCTATAACTACTTAATATTTCGTTATGAGATAGACCAAAAACTAAAAACCAGATCTGCCTCATGGCAGTTATTATAGATTTCTTATAATGTAATTTTTAGAAGTGGTTTTGGTAATTAAGACAGTCATAATTTTTTCTTTTATCCTAATGAATCTATTTGTTTTAATAACATAACAAAGATATGATTCAGCCAGTCAAAGCATATAATCTTTACAATACTATCATTCTTGAGTTTTGCTCCTGACAAGTTTTGTTATATAATCATGGTCAGGAGTATAGGGAAGTGTAATGTGATCAGTATTTTTGTTCATTTGATTATATTTTGCTGCAACTTCAACTGCATTTTCACACCTTGCCCAAGCTCGCCTTGCAACCCCTGACATAACATCCCAGGAAATTGCTTTTTTTATAATATCATCAATTCTTTTTGAACCATCAAGAACAAGTCCAAATCCACCATTTATAGCATTTCCTATCCCAACTCCACCACCATTATGAAGTGCCACAAGACTCATACCCCTTGCAGCATTTCCTGCATATGAAATTGTTGCCATATCAGCCATAATATTGCTGCCATCTTTGATATTTGCTGTTTCTCTAAAAGGTGAATCTGTTCCTCCAGTATCATGGTGATCTCTTCCAAGCATTACAGCACCAATTTCTTTGTTTCTAATCATTTTATTAAATTTTAAAGCGATTTTTACTCTTCCCAGGGCATCTTGGTAAAGTATTCTTGCCTTTGTGCCAACAACAAGTTTGTTTTTTCCGGCATTTTTAATCCAAATATAATTATCTCTATCTTGAAATCTTCCATTAATATCAATACATTCCATAGCAGCTGCATCTGTTTTTTCCAAATCTATATCTTTACCGCTTAAACAAACCCATCTAAAGGGTCCATATCCATAATCAAAAAGAAGAGGTCCCATAATATCTTCCACATATGAAGGAAATATAAATCCTTGTCTAGTATCTTTTTTATTCCTGCATATATCAATTTCTCCGGCATCAAACACAGCTTTCATAAAACTGTTTCCATAATCAAAAAAATATGCTCCCTTTTTAACAAGAATTTTTATTATTTTAAAATGCTTTTTAAGTGATATATTTACAAGTTCTTTAAATTTTTCAGGATCATTTTTAAGCAAAAGAGTTCTTTTTTCAAATGTTAATCCCTGGGGACAATATCCGCCTTCATAAACCACATGGCATGAAGTTTGATCGGAAACAAGATCAATTTTTTTATTATTTTCAACTACATATAAAAGAAGATCTACAATATTACCGTGAAATGCCACACAGGCACCAATTCCTTTTTTAATGTATTTTTCAGCCCTAGCAAAAGTATCTTCCAGATCCTTGGCAATACATGTAACCCATCCTTGTTCATATCTTGTTTTTATTCTTGAATAATCAACTTCTGCAATTATTCCAACGCCTCCTGCTATTTCACATGCCTTACCTTGGGCACCGCTCATACCTCCAAGACCTGAAGATACAAAAATAACACCCTGCATATCTTTGTTTTTTGAAATGCCAAGCTTTATTCTTGCTGCATTAAGTAATGTGGAATATGTACCATGAACAATCCCCTGGGGTCCTATATACATCCAACCCCCTGCTGTCATTTGACCATAATTTGCAACTCCAAGAGCTGCTGCTCTGTTAAAATTTTCCTGATCATCAAAAAGTCCTGTTATCAGCCCGTTTGTAATCATTACTCTGGGGGCATAGGAAGAAGATTTAAAAAGCCCAAGACTATGCCCGGATAAAATTGATAAAGTCTGCTCTGATGTCATTATTTCAAGATATGCTTTTATAAGTCTGTACTGCATCCAATTTTGGCAGACCTGTCCTGTTTCACCATAAGTTACAAGTTCATAGGGATATAATGCAGTATCAAAATCAAGATTATTATCAATCATTACTTGAAAGGCTCTTCCTTCAATGCATTTACCTTTATAGGATTCAATGGAAAGTCCTTTTATTCTGCCACGGGGACGAAACCTATATCCATAAATTCTACCCATTGTTTCAAGTTCCTGCATAAATTCAGATGCAAGTTCTTTATGCCATTTTTCCGGAATATAGCGCAGGGCATTTTTTAAAGCCAAAATTTTATCATCTTCACTAAGAACAGAATATCGCTTTGGTGCTCTTCTTATCTGAGGTTCAAATTTTTGTAATTCAGGTAGTTTAGTAAAAATATCGTCTAATTTTATAACCATATTTTTAGATATTTCCAAATTGTTCATATCTTTTTCTCCAAAAAAATATTTTAGATTTTTCACAATATATTCTATATTTTAAAACACATATTAAATTTCATCTAATGTATCTATACAAATGAGAGCTTTGTACAATTGTTCTATTTTGTTCAAATTTCATGATGAAAAGTTTTTTTATATTAGAATTAAAAATTAAAAAATGCCTAAAAAAATGTCGGGAATTAATACTTTAGGGTGGGAAAAATGAGTTGAATATTTCTTTATGCAAAAAAAGAGTTTATTATGGTAACAATATGTAGATTACATTATGATTGATAATATGATTCTTCCTCTGTAGCAAGTTCCTCAAAACGTGTATATGCCCCAAGAAAAGTCATGTATGCTGTTCCAACAGAACCATTTCTATTTTTTGCAATAATTATTTCAGCTTTGCCTTTATTGGGATTATCTTCTTCTTTATTATATATTTCATCACGATAAATAAAACCAACAATATCTGCATCCTGCTCCAAAGCTCCTGATTCTCTAAGGTCAGAAAGAACAGGTCTTTTCTCACTACGTTGCTCTAACATACGATTAAGTTGAGAAATAGCAATCACAGGTATGTCAAGCTCTTTTGCAAGAATTTTAAGTGATCTTGATATGTCTGCAATTTCAAGGTCACGACGATCTGTTTTAAATGGAGCTCGCATAAGCTGGATGTAATCTATTATAACAAGACCAACTCCATGATCCATTTTTAATCGTCTTAATTTTGCTCTTATTTCCATGACTGAAATATTAGGTGAATCATCAATAAAAAGCGGAGCTTTATTAAGAGAACTTGCCGCATCAGTTGCATTCTGCCAATCTCCACGACTTATAAAACCTGTTTTAAGCCTATTAGAATCTATTTTTGCTTCAGAGGTAAGAATACGCATTGAAAGTTGTTCCTTGGACATTTCAAGGGAAAATACAGCAACAGGCACTTTTTCTTCCATAGTGACATTTCTTGCTATATTTAAAGCAAAAGCTGTTTTTCCCATGCTAGGGCGTGCTGCAATGATAATAAGATCTGATTTCTGTAACCCTGAAGTAAAAGAATCAAATTTAGCATATCCAGATGAAAGACCTAGAAGACCTTTTTGTTTCCCATGCCTTTCCTCAAGTGTATCAATGTTGATTTCTATCAGGTCATTAATTTGGGAAAAAGACTGCCCTTTTTTTGATTTTGATATATTAAATATAGAGTTTTCAGCAAAATCAATAATTTCTTCAAAATCACCACGATCTTTAAGGCATTTCTCAACAATGGCTGATGCACTTGTAATAAGTGTTCTTAAAGATGATTTACCTTTTATTATTTTTGCATAATGAACAGCATTTACAGCTACTGGAGATGCATCTGCAATTGATGCTAGAAATACAGGTCCACCAATATTTTCAAGTTCTTCATTTTCTTTTAGCCTAGCAGCAACTGTTACAAGATCAGCTGGTTCATTTTTTGTAAAAAGTTCAACGATAGCCTTAAATATTTTTTGGTGAGCTGTTTTGTAAAAATCTTCTGGGGTAAGTATATCAATAATATCAAGTAAATAGTCGTTATCAATAAAAATTGCACTTATAACTGATTCTTCAGCATCAATATCATTAGGAGAAACTTTATTTAAAAGTGGATCTTTTATCACTTGTTTTTTTTGTATAGTTTTTATCATAAAATTTATTAACAAATCATAATGGTATTATAAAAACTCTCCATATAGTTATACAAAAAGCCTATATGCCTAAGTAAAAACAGCAGAATCATCAGCTAAATATCAAACAACCAAACTCTCATATCCAATTCAGGAATAAAAAATTTGAATTATATATTATTTATTTTTATATGAAAGAATAACTACTTAATATTCTTTTATTCTTCATTCTTTTTTTCAGGAACAACTATAACTGTAATCTCAGGCTCAACATCTTTATAAAGACGTATTCCAACTTTGTAATCCCCAATTTCTTTTATTGGCTCTGATAAAAGTATTGCTCTTCGTTCAATTTTAATATTCTGTTTGTTAAGAGCTGTTTTTATATCATGAGTTTTTATAGACCCATAAAGTTTATTCTCATCATATGCTTTTGCCTGAATAGTACATTTAACATCTTTAAGCCTTTCTGCCATTTCCTCAGCTATTTTTTTCTCTTTGATGATTTGGATTTCAAATTTGGCTTTTGCCTGTTCAATTATTTTTCTATTTTGCGGGGTTGCTTTAATAGCTTTCCCCTGTGGAAAAAGATAATTACGTGCGTAACCTGATGCAACATTACACTCTGATCCTACTATTCCTAGCGTATCAATTGTTTCTTTTAATATTATTTTCATTGTAACCCCCGAACCCTAGTATTTTTATACTAAATTTATATGAAAAAACATAACTACTTAATATTATTTTTTTAATTTTGTTTAGTGTCATTTAAAATCTTAAGCTTTCTAAAATCAAACCAAGTATCAAAAAAACCTAATCCAACAATAAAAAATAAAAATATCTGTTGAATTGCGATAAGAGTATATATAAAAAATCTTAATATTACAGGAAATCTCTTTTTCTCAAAAAAAAATGACACAATAGCTATGCCTTGAAAAAAATATACTGGTATAAGTACAATAATAAAATTTAATCCTATAATTTTTAAATTTTTTACAGGAATAAAAACTATTAAACATAGTATAATAACAATCCATACAAGTTGTTCAGGAGCTTTCCATTTATTAAGTTTTTCAAATCTTTGAATAAAGATCCCTTTTTTTACCATAATTGTTTTGATAAAAAGAATATTTATCCATGTTACAAGTATTAATATAATTGCAACTAATGATGGCATAATTCTTACTAGGACATATTGAATAGCCTCAATTGATTTGGATATTATCTCAATATCTTTTTGTGCTACTCCAATTAATGGATAAAGCTTTAAGCTCATTTCAAGATTAGCTGCGACATATTTTGATATTATTGATATAATTTCCTGATCAGAAATAAATGCATAGAAAAAAAAAAATCCAGTATATACACTAATAGTTGAAAGGCATGTGTATATACCTGTTTTTTCGATAGAAAGTGGTTTTTCTATATATTCTCCCAGCAAAAAACCAGTAAGAAGCAGGCAACTATAAAAAAGAATATCAAGTGATATCCCACCTATAATAGCAATTATAATGCTAAGAACTAAAATCATTATAAAAGCACCCATTTTTCTACCAAGCTTAAGCCTATAAAAAAGAATTGGCATAGGAAATAAAACTATAAGGATAACCCCAGACAAAGGTATATACAATATACCTAAAAATATTAGAATAGGGATAGCTATCCCCATAGCTGTATCTTTTAAGAAATTGTATTGTGTTGTTTTACGCATCAATTTTTTTATTATATTAAATTTAATTAACTCGTAAAATTTTATATGCTAGTATCCTAGCATTTTTTTGAGTACAGGAGCTTGTTCTG
Organism: Desulfobacteraceae bacterium 4572_130; assembly: GCA_002084425.1. Taxonomy (GTDB): domain Bacteria; phylum Desulfobacterota; class Desulfobacteria; order Desulfobacterales; family Desulfobacteraceae; genus 4572-130. Next base: position 190,794 of record NBLN01000005.1, read on the forward strand.
ACTATTTTTAAAATTAATTATACTAACGAATTTTTCCAACATAAGGAAGAAAAGCTATTGTACGAGCTTGTTTAATAGCATTTGCAAGTATTCGTTGATGTTTAGCGCATGCACCTGTTACTCTTCTAGGAATTATTTTTCCTCTTTCAGTAATAAATGATCTTAAAGATCTGCTATCTTTATAATTTATTTCAAGAGAATTATCCGCACAAAATTTACATACCTTACGACGCTGAAAAAATCTTTTTTTTTTATTTTTTTTTTGAAACGCCATTTTATTCCTCCTTGTCTTTAGAGATAGAAGTCTTTTTTTTTTCCTGATGTTCTAGCTCTAGAGCAGCTGCCTCATCTTTAGCTGCAATTTCTGCTGTTATCTCTTCATGTAATGTTTCAGGGTCAACATTTTTTTCAAGAAGGATTGTCATAAATTTAAGAATTTTATCATCAATTCGAAAATTTCTTTCAAGCTCTGTAACAAGAGCTCCTGTTCCGCCATATGTAATGCATACATAATAACCATGCATTTTTTTGTTGATTGTATAGGCAAGCTTTTTATTACCCCACTCATCAAATTCTACAAGAATTCCATTTTCTTTTGCAATGAGTCTTATAAATTTATCAAACAAGCCTTTGCGATCTTTTTCATTAATATCAGAATCTGCAATAAAAATAGTTTCATATCTTCTCATATTCTAGTCTCCTTATGAATAATAAAGCCCAAAGTTAATAACACATGAGCAAGGATTAATATTTTCAAGAATTCTGCATAACTTAACATCAATATTTTATATAAATAAAACAGGATGATTTAAGCAAAACACTTGTATTTTATTTTTATTTTTTAAAACAAAAAACATATATACATATCATCTTCTTATATTCTGGTCAAGATGAATTTATCTCTTTAAATGCCAACAATTTGTAGAAAAGTCCCTTTTTACCGATACTTAGCCTGTGTGATTAAATGAACTGTAGATGATAATGGCCATATATAAAATAAATATGAGCAGTTTAATAAAAGCTTATTATTATTAAACATTTTTTGTTTTTTTTTCTGATTTATGAAATCACAATAAATCAATTTTTTTCTTTTATTTATTCTTAAAGAAACAATCATTATTTGTGAATTTAATTTTATTTCTTTAATTATCCATCCTAAAAAGTTATACAATAACTTTAATAAGAGCTTACTATATATATTAAAAATCTCATTTTAGAATTTGGACTTAAACATCTAATATAAAAGATTTTTTTGAGATGTTTATAACTGTTGATATTACTTCAAGGACAAATAAGCTGATAATTTCCCCAAAAGATAAATACTTTTGTTAATAAAAATAAAGAATAGGATAGGATAAAAAATGGAAAAAAGTAAAAAATGGCCCATTAAAAAATTGTTTATTTGTTTATGTTTTATGATTTTTGCAGGATTTATTATAAATAATTGTGGAGATAGTTCTGAAAATAACCTTGTTACAGTTGGAAATGTTTCCATTACAAAATTTGATAATTATTATAAAGTTATTATTGATAAAACAGATGGAACCAGTGATGAAAAAACAGGTGAAAATTATGCTGAAGCTATAAAATTGCAAATTCCAGATACAGAATTTCTTTTTGATTCATATCTAAATGAACAATTGAAGGGAAGTCAAGCAGCACTTACTGATTCTGTAAATATTGCAAAAATTATAAAAAATAATACTCCCCAGGAGTATCAAGATGAAATAAATGGAATTATAAATAAACTTGCATCTATAGACTCAGGAACTCTTGGTGATGGCAAGCTAGATGAATACGAAACGCTTGTAGCTTCTTTTATTCCAGATTTAAGGGCAAAAGAATGTTCTGCTATTTCTGTTTTTGGTGATTTGTCAGAAACAAGTACAACAATTACAGGAAGAAATTTAGACTGGCCTATTGGATCCCAAGGACAACTTGGCAAATTTCATGCTGTTACAATAATTAAAAATCAAGATAAATCAATAGTTCTTATGGGCTTTCTAGGTTATCTAGGGTGTTTAACTGGTTTTAATAATGATAAAGTCTTTGCGGGCATATTAGATAGTCCAACAATGGAAACAATAACTTCATCAAATTGGTATTCATATCCATATGATTTAAGATATGCTCTTGAAAATGAAACTTCTTTAAATGATGTGGCAGATTTTATGAAGACTAATACCTATACTTTTAATCATTTGATTTTTTTATCTGATGAATATGAAAGTAAAGTTCTGGAAAATAATATTAGTACTGGTGGAAATAGAGCATTAAGAACAGATGATTCAACCTTACGTTCTAGTATTGCCTGGGGTTTTGAAAATGCAATAGGTACTGTAAATTCTTTTTTGCTTAATGGAAATTTTAATAATCATACAGTTGCTACTGAAAATACCGCAAGATGGGCAAGTATGAAAACACAACTAGATATTAGAGATGATGACGATACAATCACATATAATGAATTAAAAGAAATTATTACATATGATGGTGGTGTAAATGGAATACCAGAAAATTATAGTGATGGTGATTTATATAGTGAGGGTAATATGCAGACAATAATCTTTCAACCTGCTATTTTTAAACTTGATATGGCTTTTACAACTAGTGCAATTCGTCCAGATAATCCAAATTTTCAAACAATTTTTGAAAATAGTCCTTTTGAGGAAACTAACTAAAATAAAAAAGATAAATTATGTCATTAAATTTTTGGGATTTCAAAAACAAATCTGTAAAACAGGGTCATAAGTTTATTAAAATGCATGGGCTGCTCAATGATTTTGTAGTTGTGGATGCAAGAAAACATAAGTTTAATCCACATACCAGTGAAATTATTAAAATATGTGATCGCAGAAAAGGTATAGGAGGAGATCAGCTTGTTATTATTGAACCTTCTAAAAATGATAGTTATGCATTTATAAGATTTTTTAATCCTGATGGTAAAGAAGTTAAAGCATGTGGTAATGCCACAAGATGTCTTGGTTTATTTTTCTTTCTTGAAAGTGGAATGGAAAAATTAAGTATTCAAACTATGGCTGGTAATTTAGAATGCACCAGAGCAGGAAAAAATCGTGTTTCAATTAATATGGGAAAAATCAAAACTAAATGGCATGAAATACCTCTTTCTAAAAATATTGATACTTTAAATTTAAATATTAGTTCAGGTCCGCTTATTGATCCAGTTGCTGTAAATGTTGGAAATCCCCATGCTGTTTTTTTTGTTGATAATCTGGATAATATTGATTTAAAAAAACACTGCTCCATACTTCAAAAAAATTCAATTTTTCCTGAACATGCAAATATTGGAGTTGCACAATTAATTGATTTTAAAACACTTAGACTATCAGTATGGGAACGGCCTGGCATGCTTACTCCTGCCTGTGGAACAGGGGCATGTGCAGCTGTGGCAGCAGCTTTTAGAAGAGGGCTTATTTCTGAAAAATCTATCACCAAATGTATAACTGTTATTATGCCTGCTGGAAATATTGAAATCAAAATTAATAAAGATAATACATTTGTTATGACAGGCCCTGCAGAATTTAGCTATACAGGCTTTCTTTTGCCTAGTGAATAATAATGGTATAGTCAAGGTTAATAAAAAAATATAAAGAGATTCAAAAAATTATTACTTGCAATACAGACGCTAAAAAATAATTTAATGATAAATTTTTTACTGTTTTTTTTATAAATTAGGTATTTATTATGAATATATTAACTTTACAAAATATAACTAAAACATTTGGCGGATTAATTGCTGTAAACAATGTTTCCTTTGATATAAAAAAAAATTGTATTGTGGGGCTTATAGGACCCAATGGTGCTGGAAAAACAACAATTTTTAATTTGATTACAGGCAACTATAAGGGAGATTCAGGCAGTAAAATAAAATTTAAAGATAAGTCTATAATTAATATGCCAACTCACAAAATCATTTCACTTGGAATTGCAAGAACCTTTCAAACTATCAGACTTTTCCAAAATATGTCTGTTATTGAAAATGTTTTATCTGGCAGACATCTTCAAATGAAATCTGGAGTGTTTGCTTCCATGCTTCATACTAGAAAACAAAAGCAAGAGGAAAAATATAATCTAAACAAAGCACTTAAATCACTTAAATTTGTGGGACTTGAAAAAAATGCTAATGACCTTGCAAAAAATCTTCCTTATGGCAAGCAAAGGCTTCTTGAAATAGCAAGGGCTCTGGCATCAGAACCCAGCCTTATTATTCTTGATGAGCCTGCTGCAGGAATGAATAATCAAGAAACATCAGAGCTTGTTAACATTATAGAAAATATGAAAAAAAGAAATATCACAACATTGCTTATAGAACATGATATGAGCCTTGTTATGCGCATATGCGAAAAAATAGTTGTTGTGGAATATGGTTCTAAAATTGCAGAAGGAACACCATTAGAAATACAAAATGATCCAAAAGTTATTAAAGCATATCTAGGAGAGGAATAATTATTAATTACTTTTAGTTTTTCCCCTTGATTTGTTCCAGTATTTTCCCAAGTTCCTGTAAAAATAACCAGGAGAAAAATAAAAAATGTTATTTAAAGCAGAAAATATTTCAGCAAAATATGGCAATGTGGAAGTTCTCCACAAAATAAGCTTTAATGTAGATAAGGGTGAAATTGTTGCAATACTTGGAGCAAATGGTGCAGGCAAAACAACTTCTCTTATGTGCATAAGCAATATTGTTAATATCACAAATGGTAAAATTTTTTTTGATGAAAAAGAAATACATAACCTAAAAGCACATAAAACTGTGGAACAAGGAGTAATCCATGTTCCAGAAGGTAGAAGAGTGTTTGCAACTCTTAGTGTTCGTTCTAATTTAAATATTGGAGCATTCACAAAAAAAAACAAAAAACAAATAGAAAAAATGCGTTATTTTGTATATGAACTTTTTCCTATTTTAAAAGAAAGAAAAAAACAACTGGCAGGAACTTTGTCAGGCGGTGAGCAGCAAATGCTCGCAATAGGCAGAGGTCTTATGGCAGAGCCAAAGCTTCTTCTTTTGGACGAACCAAGCCTTGGTCTTGCTCCAATTATAATAAAAGACATTTTTAATACCATAAAAGAGATTAATAATAGTGGTGTACCTATTATTCTTGTTGAACAAAACGCAAAAGCTGCATTAAAACTTGCCCACCGAGGTTATGTTCTGGAAACAGGCAGACTAGTGCTTGAAGACAGTTCCAACCAACTGCTTAACAACCCTGATGTGCAAAAAGCATATCTAGGCGGATCTTAAGAAAGTAAGTTAAAATAACTCATATATACACCTTTGATAAATTCATAAAAAATCTAAATTTAAGATATAGATAACCTCCCCCTATAAACTATTTATTTAAAAACCTTTCCACAAACATATTTTTTATAAAAATACTTTAAAAAAAATATTTGTAAATGCCTATAAATAGGGCTTGCTCTGTTTTGTCCAAATTTCAGATTTAAGGTATTACAATATATCTTCACCATAAAATTTGAACAAAATTAAGTATTGTGCAAAGATCTCAAAAAATAATTTTTAATACAACATGTAGCTATTTCTTGACTATGCTATGCCATATATTGTATTTTATCTGAATAGTTTTATATATTTTGTAATAATTTTAGTTCTTCATAAAAAACTCTGGGTAAAATAAAAAATCAACTTCCAACTTAATAAGTAAGACTTCTTAAAATTTTGAAAAAGATTTTTTTACTGGGGGATGCACTTATTCCTTTGTATGCTAAAGTAGATAAAGAGTTTTAATACCATCAACACCAATTGGGGTAATAAAATAATGCAAAAAAAAATAATGATGCTATCCATTCATGGGGACCCAGCAGCAACTATTGGCTCAGAAGAACAAGGAGGACAACCTATTTATATAAATGATATTTCCAAGCTACTATCGGAAAATTATGAAATAGATATTTTTACAAGAAAAAAAAATAAAGTTGAAGAGGAAATTATAAAAATATTTCCCAATGTTAATGTTATTCGGATACAGGCAGGACCTGTTGAATTTATATCAAAAGAAAAAATTTATTTATATTTAAATGAATTTTTTATGAATATGATAAGATGGATTAAAAAAAATAAAAGAGATTATTTGTTAATACATTCACATTATTGGGACTCTGCCAGCATTGCACTTAAATCAAAGGATTATTTTGAAATTCCTGTTGTGCATAACTGCCATTCCCTTGGAAGAGTAAAGTATGAAGTTATAGGAAAAACAAAAACTCCTTTTGCAGATATGAGACTATTAGAAGAAAAATTAATTTTAAAGTATTCTAATGCTATAACTGCATCAACTCCCCAGGAAATAGAAAATATTTTAAACCTGTATAATGTTATGGGGGAAAATATTAAATTGATTTGTGCAGGAATAAATGAAAATTTATTTAGACCCATTGAAAAAAAGATAGCAGCAAAAAAAGTAGATTTTAATTCTAAAAACACTATTTTATTTGTAGGCAGAATAAATAAAGAAAAAGGGCTAAGGATACTTATACAAGCTCTTGGCCAAGTAAAAAAAAAATTTAATCAAGAAATAAAATTACTAATAATTGGTGGTGATATTTCAGAAGCCAAGCATTCAGAAATTGAAAATAAAGAAAAAAAACATTTAAAAGAATTAATTGAACAATTAAAATTATCAAATAATGTTCATTTCCTAGGTTCTATTGCAAGACAGTGGCTACCATATTATTATTCAATTGCAGATATTTGTGTGGTACCTTCCCTGTATGAATCATTTGGTCTTGTTGCAGTGGAAGCTATGGCTTGTGCAACTCCAGTAATTGCCTCAAAAGTTGGAGGACTTGCCCATACAGTTAAAAATGAATTTTCAGGTTTGCATTTTGAAAAAGAAAATTTTAAAGATTTAGCTGAAAAAATAATAGAATTAATTACAGACCCTGAAAAAATTAATAAAATGGGTATAAATGCCCGCACTAGAGTTTCTGAAAATTTTGGATTAAACAAAACAGTAGAGCAGATAAAAGAGTTATATAAATCTTTGATAGAATCCTAAAAATATAACTTCTCAATAACTGCCATTAGGCAGTTCTGGTTTTTAATTCTTTGCCTTACAATAAAACATAAAAGAATATTAAATAGTTATAAGTTCTTTCATATAAACTGCCTTATGATAGTTTCCTTGTTCATCTATAATGTAATAAGTTAAGTAAATTTTTTTTCTTATATACATCTAATCCCCAACAAACTAGAGTGAACAATCTCAATAAATGTGGTATCTAATTTTTAAGGCATAGGTATATTCATTATTTTGATTATGGTTAGTAAAAAAATATTTAATAAAAAATTGACCATTCTTATAATTTTGCAAGTGTTTCATGCTTTGTTCTAACTGGCATAGGACTTAATAATTGATTATAAAAAAAAGTCTCTCTGCTTAAAACATGGTCTATATTGCATCAATTAGAAAAATGCTTAATCCATTCTAATAATTTAAAAACAACCTTTAAATCTAGGAAATATCTTTTTGATACCAGAAACTATTTTTGTAATAATTTTTATATTAGGAGCATGTATTGGAAGTTTTTTAAATGTATGTATTTATAGAATTCCCAGGAACCAATCAATTATTTCCCCTAGATCATCATGTCCTTTTTGTAAAAAAACAATACCTATTTACTTTAATATTCCCTTAATTAGTTTTTTAATCCTAAAGGGAAAATGTAAATACTGCTTAAAACCTATATCTCTAGTATATCCTAGTATAGAAACATTAACAGGTTTTTTTGCATTAATACTATTTATGAAATTCGGATTTACTTTAGAAACATTATTCTGGTTTGTTTTTATTTGTGTTCTTTTAGTAATATCTTTTATTGATATGGCAACTCAAACTATACCAGATATTATTTCTCTTCCATGCATTATTATCTTTTCATTATCCTGCTTTTTTATTCCTGAAATATCATTTAAAGACACACTTGCTGGTATTTTTATTGGGGGAGGAATTCTTTATTTTACTGCTTTGCTTTATTATCTTATTAGAAAAGAACATGGTATGGGAGGAGGAGATATTAAACTTATTGCCATGATAGGTGCTGCAACAGGTTTTAAGGGTGTATTATTTACTATATTTACAGGATCTGTTTTCGGGACATTTTTAGGTATTATTATAATATTCAAAAAAAATGAAGATATTAAATTAAAAATTCCCTTTGCCCCCTTTCTTTCAGCAGGAGTTATAACCTATATTTTTTTTGGCAAGCAATTTATATATTGGTATTTTAATGTTCTTTCTTAATAACCTCCATATCCTGTTAGGCACAACAAAGTATAAAACATTTATAACAATAAAAAAAAGCCTAGTGTTTCATATCAAATATAAAATATTCAAATCAGGTTTCACCATAATAGAACTTATAATTGTTATTACAATAATAAGTATTATAGCAGGACTTGCTGTTCCTAGATTAACAACTATATTACCTGATTATAAACTGCAAAAAGCTGCTGGTGAAATCATATCTTGTATGCAGACAATAAAATTAAGAGCTGTAAAAGAAAACGCAAATGTAATTGTAATATTTGATCTTGACAATGATAAATACACTGCCTTTGTTGATAATGGAGCAGGAAATGGGATAGGTGGGAATAAAATAAAAGATGGCAATGAAGATATTGTTATGGAAGATGCTATGCCTTCAGGTATTAATTTGTATAAATTTTTACCTTCTAATTCTAGTGCATTTGGATTTAACAGCCAAGGATTGCCTGCAACTAGTATAGGCTCTGTATTTATTAAAAACAATAAATCAAATTATAGAAGAATAATTTTAAATATAGCAGGTAATATAAGAGTAAAAAAAAGCATTAATGGCAAAACATGGAATTAAAAAACATACTAGGATAATTAAATATGAAATTCATAGCTGATCTCCACCTTCATTCCCATTTTTCCATAGCAACTGCAAAAAATCTTGATCTTGAGCATCTTTATATGGCTGCCCAATTAAAAGGTGTAACTCTAGTTGGAACAGGAGATTTTACACATCCTGAATGGATAGCTGAACTTGAAAAAAAACTTGAGCCTGCAGAACCTGGATTATTTAGATTAAAAAAAAATATTGCAGAAAAAATAGATAAAGAAATTCCATTATTATGCAGAAGAAAAGTAAGATTTATTCTTCAATGCGAAATAAGCAACATTTATAAAAAAAATGATATAGTAAGAAAAAATCATAATCTTATATATTTTCCTGATATTGAGGTTGTAAAAAAATTTAATTCTAAACTTGCTTTAATTGGAAATATTAAATCAGATGGTCGTCCTATACTAGGGCTTGATGCTGAAAAACTTCTTGAAATCATGCTTGAAACTTGTGAATCTGGATTTTTAATTCCAGCTCATATTTGGACACCATGGTTTTCCATGTTTGGTTCTAAATCAGGTTTTGATTCCATAAAAGAATGCTTTGGCTCGCTTTCCCATAATATTTTTGCTGTAGAAACAGGGCTTTCTTCAGACCCTCCAATGAACTGGAGAGTTAAAGAACTTGATAATATCAGACTTATCTCAAATTCAGATGCCCATTCTCCCATGTATCTTGGAAGAAATGCCTCAAAATTTAATACTAATCTTTCCTTTTATGATGTTAGAGACGCTCTTAAAACAGGCGATATAAACAAATATAAGGGTACCATTGACATGTATCCTGAAGAAGGAAAATATCATTATGATGGACATAGAAAGTGCAATATATGCTTAAATCCAGCTGAAACTCTGGAAAAACAACTAATCTGTCCAAAATGCAAAAAACCTTTGACTCTGGGGGTTCTTTATAGAGTTCAACAGCTTGCATCAAGACCTGAAGGATATGTTCCTAAGAACAGGCATGGATATAAAAGCATAGTTCCCCTTACAGATATTCTTTCTGAAATTCTTAAAGTTGGGCCAAAAACAAAAAAAGTAGCAATATATTATAATAAAGCATTGAAAAAATTAGGCCCGGAACTTGATATACTTCTTAAAAAAAATACTAGTGAAATAGAAAAAGCAGGTATTCCACTTCTAGCAGAAGCTATATTTAAAATGCATAAAGGAGAAATTAAGATTTCCCCGGGCTATGATGGAGAGTATGGCAAAGTAAAAATATTTAAGAGCGGGGAAAAAGCAAGACTTAAGGGAGAACAGGAAATGTTTAATATTCCTTTTAAATTTCCCAAAGAAAAAGAAGAGTTTAAAGGAAAAATAAAGAAAAAAAATTCTAACATTAATAAAAAAAATTCACATATAAAAAAAGAACTTAAAACAAATAAAAAAACAGCAAATTCTAAAGATAATAATCTACTAACATCTAAAAAAAAAGAAGATATTTTATCAGCTTTAAATTCTGATCAAAAACAGGCAGTTTTTTCCCAAAACAGACCTATATTAATTAAGGCAGGGCCCGGAACAGGCAAGACTAGAACAATAACTTCCAAAATAGCATATCTTATTGATGAAAAAAAAATAAATTCAAATTCTATTCTTGCTCTTACATTTACAAACAAAGCTGCCAGAGAAATGAAACAAAGAATAGAAAATCTATCTTCTAAAAATGACAAATCTGTTATTTCTTCCACTTTTCATTCATTTTGCCTTATGGTTTTAAAAGAATATACATCTTTTAAATCAACTATTGTGGATGATATTGCAAAAAAAGAACTTTTAAAACAAGCTTTAGCCCCAACCTTTTATAAAAAAAACAAAAAAGATTTTTCAATTGAAAAACTTGATCAAATGCTATCCATTGCAAAACAGAATTTTCTTAATCCAGATGATAACCTTGATCATATTGCAGGCAAAGGAAAAGGCATAGTATTTTCCAAAATTTGGGTAACATATCAAAAAATTCTTAAAATTCATAATTTTGTGGACTTTGAAGATCTTATTTATATGGTTTTAAATTTATTTCAATCTAACAAAAAAATACTTTCTAAAATTCAAAATCGCTTTTTATATATTTTTGTTGATGAGTATCAGGATATAAACAAGGCACAATATATTTTAACAAAGCTTATTGCAGGAAATGGAAAAACTCTATGCGTTATAGGAGATCCTGATCAGTCAATCTATGGATTCAGAGGATCTGATAACAAATATTTTAAAACCTTTATTACAGATTATAAAAATGTTGAAAAAATAATTCTTAACAAAAATTATAGATCCACTAAAACAATTCTTAAAGCATGTTTTCAATTAATAAGCAAAGCTCAAAACAACAGTAAAACAAAAGAAAAAATCTTTTCTGATATTACAGGCATGGAAAGGCTTTTAATATTGGAGACTTTATCAGAAAAAGCAGAAGCTGTTAAAGTGGGAAAAACTATTGAAAAACTGCTGGGAGGAATGTCTTTTTTTTCTATGGATACAGAAAAAGTTCATTCATATAACAATAAAGAGTTTTCATTTAATGATTTTGCAGTTTTATATCGGACAAAGAAACAGGGAATGATCTTTGCTGAAATATTTGAAAAAGCTGGAATACCTTTTCAAATAGCTGATAAGGAAAATATGATAATTAGATCTGGAATAAAAGAGCTTATTTCCTTAATTAGATTAACTCAAGGCACAGGAACAATTTTTGATGTTGAAGTTATTTTTGATTATATGAAAATTGGTATTGGTAAAAATACAAAAAAGAAATTAAGGCATTGGTTCTACAGTCTTGATATTTCCCTTAACGATGCTCTAACTGATTTGTCAGAAGAACACTTATCTAATTTTAGAAAAGATATTCAAAAAAAAATATTATCTGTAAATGCAAAACTTATAAAATCTCGTGAAAAAATAATAAAAGCTGACACCAGAAAATCCATTGAAATTCTAGCTGGAGAATATAACCTGGAAGATGCTATTAATAGGGAAGAAAAAACTAAGAAAATATTTCAAAAATTTCTTTGTGATTCTGAAAAATGTTCTAACCTTTCTGAATTTCTTACAACAATTACCATGAAAAAAGATATAGACAACCTGGTGTCCCATGGTGAAAAAGTATCTCTTATGACAATGCATGCAGCCAAGGGCTTGGAATTTCCAGTTATTTTTATAACAGGATGTGAACAAGGTTTAATTCCATTTTCATACCCCGGCAAAATACAAGATAATCTGGAAGAGGAAAGACGGCTTTTTTATGTTGCAATGACAAGGGCAAAGGAAATTTTGTATTTAACATATGCAGCAAAAAGAAAAATATACAGCACTGGGCAAAACACGAAAAAATCTCCTTTTTTATATGATATTGAGGAAACATTAAAACAATACAGCAAAAATAAATATAAAAAAAACAAGATTATAAAAAATATAGATAAACAAATGGAACTTTTTAATTAGACATTATCATGATTGTATTATAATTAATTCAACTCTATTCCTGCCTGTTTAACTGCCTTAACAATACTCCCATTTTGTATTAATTGTTTTATCTTGGAAATATCGCCTGACATAATACGATCTTTTTCAAGATATTTAACATGCTCCCTAATAAATCTATATGCAGCACTAGTTCCTTTGCCAGATTTAAGATTGGTAAGAAGGTCAAGACCCTGTGCTGCTGCAAGCATTTCAATAGCAATAACGGTTTCAACATTTTCTATAATTTCTCTACATTTTCTTGCAGAAATAGTTCCCATAGATACATGGTCTTCCTTGTTTGCAGATGTTGGAATTGAATCAACTGAAGCAGGATGCGCAAGCACCTATTGGCTCTCCATGAAAATTTCCACCTAGAAGAAACTCATTTGTATCTGCAAATATTAAAGGATTTCCAGTTGCAGAATTAATTTCAATGTTAATTGTTTTCTCAGCATATTTAAGCGTGTCCCTTACTGCTCCATGAACTTGGGGTGAACATCTTAAAGAATATGCATCTTGAACTCTTGAGCAATCCTTATGTGATGATATTATTTCACTTTGTTCAGTTATCTTCAGCATATTTTCAGCAGCTTTAATTTGCCCTTTATGTGGTCTTATCTGGTGAATTCTTGGATCAAATTCTGTTTTGCTTCCCTTTAAAACCTCAAGACTCATACAAGCTGCAATATCAGCATTTTTGCAAAGATTTAAAGCATCAATTAAAGCAAGAGACCCAACAGCAGTCATTGCCTGAGTACCATTTATTAGCGCAAGCCCTTCAGCAGATTTTAAATTTAAGGGTTCAATGGAACAATATTTTAAAGCATCCATTCCTGAAACTTTTTTTTCTTTAATAAAAGCCTGACCCATTCCTATTAAAACAAGAGCCATGTGAGCCATTGGCACAAGATCACCACTTGCACCAACAGAACCTTTTTCAGGTACAACAGGAATAACTCCATGATTTAATAACTTAGCAAGATTTTTTGCAGTTTTAAGTCTAATACCTGAATAGCCCTGACAAAAATCATTAAGTCGTAGAGCCATGATTATTCGTACAACTTCTTGAGCAAAAAATTTGCCAGTTCCTGCAGAATGGCTCATAAGAATATTTTTCTGTAGTTTTGCAGTATCTTGTTTTGAAATAGCAATATTACTTAAGGCTCCAAAACCAGTTGTAATACCATAGATTTTCTTTTCTTGTTTTACCATTTTATCAACAAGATTTCTGGATTTTTCAATTCTTTGCTCTGCTTTGGTATCAAGCTTTATACCAGCATTATCACGGGCAATTGCTTTAAGATCATTTAAAGTTAGAGAACTTTTCCCAAGTATTATATATTTTTTCACTCTTATCTCCATGGTTTTAAATTAATGGCATTGTAAAAAATCTCCAGCAACCAGCCATAAATCAGAACTAATTTTAGCTATTTAACTTTTTTTTCTGCTGTTGTTTTAACTTAATACTTTGCTATTTATTGTTTTTAGCAAAAATTGTCAAATTCCAATATCCTTTATTCATCATGTTTGTTATTTACTAAATTAGTATTTGTTGATATTAAAAATTTTATGAATTCAGGAATTATTGTAGAGTATATAGATAAGCAAAAAATTATATGCGCTGTTGTGCTTATGATAAAAAAACAGCGTTTAAAGCTACTTACTGAAAATAATCGAGAGATTAATCTTTCATCTTCTAGATTATTACATATCTCCAAAGAAAGCCTTGATATATCCGCAACAAGAGACAGCCTAGTAAAAGCACTTAAAAAAAAATCAAAAATAAGAAATGAACTTTTACTTAAAATAAATATTAAAGAACTTTGGGAACTACTTTATGAAGAACAAGAAGAGATAGATCTTTCCTCCATGACTCTTTTTTGTTTTGATCCTCCTTTAACCTGCAATTATGAATCTGCTGTTCTCAGGGCATTTTTTAAGGACAAATTATATTTTAAATTTAATAAAGATAAGTTTATTCCATATAGTAAAAAACAATTTGAAAATAGACTTCAACAAAAAAGAAAAGCTCAAGAAGATGAAAATTTGATAAACAAGGCAATGATTTGGCTTAAAAATGTAATGGATAAAAAAATTAACTTAAAGGAAAAGCCTGATTCTAAAATTGTTAATATTTTAAAAAATTATTATTTATTTGAAAACGAAAGTACAACAGCGTCAATTGCAAAAAAAATTCTTTCAAAGGCTGGAATAAACTCTCTAAATCAAATTTTTAAAATCTTTGTAAATTTAGGAATATGGGATAAAGATGAAAATATTGATCTTATTAAATTTGATATTCCTATAAATTTTTCTAGTAAAGTACTTAAAAAAGCAGATGAAACCATTTCTTGTTGTGATGATTTTATGAATGATCCAAAGAGAATAGATTTAACACATCTTGATTTAATCACAATTGATAGCAGCTCAACCATGGATTATGATGATGCAATAAGTCTTGAAAAAAATGAACATGGTTATACCATTGGTATTCATATTATTGATGTTGCATGTTTTGTTAAAGACAATGATATTATAGACAGGGAAGCAAAAATGCGAGGCAGTTCTATTTATATGCCGGATGATAAAATATCCATGCTTCCCTTAAAACTTTCTGAAAATTTTTGTAGCCTTATAAAGGGAGAAATTCGTCCTGGAATTAGTACTATTGTTAAATTAAATCATTTTTTTGAAATTATTGATTATAAAGTTATGACAAGCATTATAAAAGTTAATCAACAGATTACCTATAAAGAAGCTAATATGCTTAATGGAAAAGATGATTTAATACCCACTTTTTATAAAGTAGCTGTGGGTCTTAGGGAAAAGCGTCTTGAATCTGGAGCAATTCATATTACACTTCCGGAAATCACCGTTTGGCTTGAAGAAAACAAAAAAATAAGAATTTTTAAAACAAATATTGAAAATCCTTCAAGGATTATTGTTTCAGAAATGATGATTCTAGCAAATTTTTTAATGGCTCAATTTATTGCAAACCATAATGTTCCTGCCATGTTTAGAACGCAATCAAGTCCTAAACTCAAATTTTTTAATGGAATAGAGCCTTCGTTATTATTAAATTGGATGCAGCGAAGACAGCTTTCTCGTATGGTTGTTGATCCTGAACCTAGCAAACATGCAGGGCTTGGGCTGGAAGTATATTTAACAGCTACTTCACCCATTAGAAGGTATTATGATCTTGTAAGTCAACGCCAGATTCGAAGTATTCTGGGATATGAACAAGGTTATTTAATAAAAGATATTGAGATGATGATACAACTACTTAATATCACTATTAAAAATATAAATATAACTCAGTTCCAAAGACGAAGATACTGGATTTTTAAATATCTTGAAACAATTAGAGGTACAAAATTGCAGGCAGTTGTTCTTGATTCATTTAAAGAATTTTATATTATTATGATTGAAGAATATATGGTTGAATGTAAAATGCCCTCAACAGGTCTTTCTTTAAAACCAGGAGACCATATTGAAGTTACGCTTCAACATATAGATGCCAGACGAGACCAATTATCTGTTTTTGCCTGATGGCGTTATAAAAATTCTTGATATACTTTGTTGTAATATTTTCTCAAGACTTTATACTACTTGTATGTTTTCATCCTTGAGAAAATATTACGCCTTGTATATCAAACTTTTTACTTAGCCATCTATATAATTTAAAAAAAAACTTAAGGAAAATTAAATGCCGGGTTTTGAAATATTTGGAGATCAGGAAAAAAAAGAAGTTATGGATGTTCTTGATACAGGAGTACTTTTTAGATATGGATTTGACAATGCTCGTAAGGGACATTGGAAAGCAAAAACCCTTGAACAAAAACTTTGTGAAAAAACAAATGCAAAATATGCTCATTTATGCTCCAGCGGCACAGCTGCACTTTCAATAGCTTTGGCAGCATGTGGAATAGGTGCAGGAGATGAAGTTATTGTACCTCCTTTGACTTTTGTAGCAACATTTGAAGCTGTAATTAATATAGGTGCAATACCTGTTTTTAGTGAAATTGATGAAACTTTATGCCTGGATCCTGACAAACTTATTAATGTTGTAACTTCAAAAACAAAAGCTGTTATTCCTGTTCATATGTGTGGTGCTATGGCTCATATTGATAAAATAAAAGATTTTTGTTCTAAAAAAGGACTTATACTTATTGAAGATGCATGTCAGGCAGTTGGAGGTACATTTAAAGGAAAATCCCTTGGCACTTTTGGTGATATTGGCTGCTTTTCTTTTGATGCTGTTAAAACCATTACTTGTGGTGAAGGTGGTGCCATAATAACAGATAGCCGTGAACTTTATGAAAAAGCAGATCAATATGCAGATCATGGACATGACCATGTTGGCGGTGCTGATAGAGGTGCTGATGATCATCCTATATTAGGTATGAATTACAGAATAAGCGAACTTAATGCTGCTGTTGGAGTTGCCCAGATAAATAAACTTGATAAAATCATTAAAATACAGAAAAAAAATAAGCAGGCAATTAAGCATGAAATAGCAAAATTTTCTGATATATCTTTTAGAAAAATACCTGATGAAAATGGTGATACCTCAACATTTCTTTCATTTTTTCTGGAAAATGAAGAAAGAGCAAGAAATGTTGCAGAAAAATTTGCAGAAAATGGTGTTACTGGTGCTCCCTATTGGTTTGATAATAAATGGCATTATTTTAAACAATGGCATCATCTAAAACAATTAAACGCAGCTTCCAAACTTCCTTTGGAGCTTTTTAAAAATACTCCTGATTATAATACTGTTTTTTTACCTCAATCAGATGAAATAATGAAAAAAACAATTTCAATACAAATAATGCTGTCATGGAAAGATAATGAAATTAAAGATAGAATAAACAGAATTAAGAAAGTCCTTAAGGGATAATAGCAATGTCTAGAAATTTTAAAATGGTATCAAATATTGTTTTTGGTAAAAACAGCTTTAAACAATTAAATGATATTTTAGAACAACAACGCAAAAATTCTGATTCATGGATTGTATTTGTAACAGATGATGTTTTTAAGGGAAAGGAACTTGAAAAGCGATTGCCTTTACAAAACCAAGACATGCTTTTATGGGTTAATGTAGATAAAGAACCAACAACCAATTATGTTGATAAGCTTACACAAAAAATAAAGGATTTTAAAAGCTATTCTCCTTCAGGTGTTATTGGAATTGGCGGTGGAAGTGCTATGGATCTTGCAAAAGCAGTTTCTTTAATGCTTACTAATTCTGGATTATCACAAGAATATCAAGGTTGGGATCTTATTAAAAACCCAGGTATATATCATTTAGCTATACCTACTCTTTCTGGCACAGGCGCAGAAGTTTCAAGAACAGCAGTATTAACAGGACCTGAAAAAAAATTAGGACTTAATTCTGATTATACAGTTTTTGACCAGATAATTCTTGATCCCAATCTTCTTAAAACTGTACCAAAAAATCAATATTTTTATACAGGTATGGATTGTTATATTCACTGCATAGAATCTTTATCAGGCACATTTCTTAATCAATTCAGCAAATCTTATGGTGAAAAAGCTTTGGAACTTTGCAGAGATGTATTTTTAAAAAACGATTCTAATAAAGATGAAAAATTAATGATGGCTTCATATTTTGGCGGTATGTCTATAGCATATTCTCAGGTTGGTGCATGCCATGCTCTTTCTTATGGGCTTTCCTATGTTCTTGGTACTCATCATGGTATTGGCTGTTGTATTGTATTTGATTATCTTGAAGAATTTTATCCAAAGGGTGTAAAAGAATTTAGAGAAATGATGAAAATTGCAAATATTCAACTTCCAAGAAATCTTGTAAAAAATCTTGATAAAGAAAAATTAGAAAAAATGATAACAACAGCTTTAAACCTTGAGCCTCTTTGGGAAAATTGTCTTGGAAAGAATTGGAAAAACATAATGACCAAAGATAAAGCAAAATCTCTTTTTCTTCAAATGTGATCACTTTGTAAAAATTTTTTATCTTTTTTGTTATTTATCTTTTTTCAAATTTTCATTTTCAAACCAAATTTTTCTCATTTCCATGCTCAAACCAAATTTTTCTCATTTCCATGCTCCAGCCAAGTTTTTCTCATTTCCATGCTCCAGCGTGGAAATGTATAACCAGACCCTCAAGCGTCAAATTTTACTATTAGCAGTTAGCTATTATTTAGAATAACAAGGAAAAGTACAAAACCAAACTTTTACGCAAACATATTCTTTATAAAAATACTTTCAAAAACATAAAATCTCTTTTTTTAATGCTTATAAATAGGACTTGTTCTCATTTTTCTCATTTCCATGCTCCAGCGTGGAAATGTATGAATAGACGCTCCAGCGTCAAATCTTCAAACACAAACAAATTTAAAAAAAATAAAATATTATGAGTATAGCTATTATTCCATCAAGATATGGATCAACAAGATTTAAAGGAAAACCTCTAGCACTTGTAGCAGGAAAACCAATGATTCAAAGAGTTTATGAACAAGCAAGCAAGGCTTTAAACATTGAAAAAGTAATTGTTGCAACAGATGATAAACGCATAATAAATGCAGTTAAAAATTTTGGGGGCAATGCTTTAATGACTTCCCCAAATTTAAGATCAGGCACAGACAGAGTTGCTGAAACTGCAAATATTCTTAATCTTAAAAAAAATGACATTATTGTAAATATTCAGGGAGATCAGCCTTTTTTTAATCCTTTATGCCTTGATGAACTTGTTTCACCTTTTAAAAAGACACTGCCTAATCTTGTAATGTCAACTCTTGCCTTTAAAATTAAAGACAAAAGAGAAATAACAGATCCTAAAGATGTAAAAGTTGTTTTTGATAAAAATCAATTTGCTTTATATTTTTCAAGAGCACAAATACCTTATCCAAGGGACAAACAAACTAAAACAGAATATTATAAACACCTTGGTTTTTATGCGTATAAAAAAAGCTTTCTTGATAAAATTGCAGATTTTTCTGAAACAACATTGGAAGACATAGAAAAGCTTGAACAACTAAGAGTTCTTGAACATGGGTATAAAATAAAAGTTGTATTAACAAAACATGACTCTCCTGAAGTTGATATTCCAGAAGATATTGAGCGCATTGAAAAAATGTTTGAATAATTAAAAGGCATATTAAAAATAGAACCACGAAAATCACGAAAAACCACGAAAAAAAATACATAGCAAAACAAAAAACAGATAAATATTATGAAAACAATAAGCTTAAAAAGTTTCCTTCATTATTTTTCCAGAGATAAACGAGAATCAAAAAAATTTTGTTTTATTCTTGGAGCAGGTGCTTCTGCTGCATCAAACATTCCAACAGGTAAAGAACTTGCCCAAAAATGGTTTGAAGAATTAAAAATAGAAATATTGAAAGAACAAGAATTTAATGAATGGATAGACAACAAAAATATAGATGAAAATAATCTTGCAAAAGATTATGGACAAATTTATGACAAACGGTATGAATTAGATCCAAAAGATGGATTTGATTTTCTTGAAAAAATCATGGAAAAATCAGAACCAAGTATTGGATATGCAATGCTTGCACAAATACTTACATCATCAAACAATAATATAGTTATTACCACAAATTTTGATAGTCTTTGTGAAGATGCCTTGTTTATCTATACCCAGAAAAAACCTCTAGTTATTGGTCATGAATCCCTTGCAGGATTTATCCAGCCTAATATGTCAAGACCATGTATAGTAAAACTTCACAGAGATTTTTTACTGTCTCCCAAAAGTAAAGATTCTGATACCAGAACTTTATCAGAAAAATTTAAAGAAAGGCTGGAAGAAATCTTTGAAAATTATATTCCTATTGTTATTGGGTATGGTGGCAATGATGAAAGTCTTATGGGTTTTCTTAAATCTCTTAATTATATTGAAGGCTATATTTACTGGTTTGTTCGTAATAAAAAAGCAAATTTAAATGATGATATTCAAGAATTACTTAAAAAAAAAGATCAAGGCAGAATTATAGAAATTGCTGGATTTGATGATTTAATGATTCAGCTTGGTAATAAACTTGGATTAAAAAGGCTGGATAATGATATTTTAAAAGTTGCTGAAAAAAGGGCTGAAAAATATCAGCAAGATTTTGAAAACATAACAAAAGAAGCTAACGCTGCAAAAGAAACAAAAAAAGCTTTATCTGATATTGTATCAAGAGATAAAAAAGACTGGTTATACTATGAATTAAAAGCAGCTAAAGAAAAAGATCCAAATAAAGCAGACTTTATTTATAAAAAAGGAATTAAAGAATTTTCTAAAAGTTTTGAACTCCATAACAATTATGCAAATTTTTTAATGGATATTCAAAAGGATCATGACAAAGCTAAAACTTATTACAAAAAAGCTATTAAACTTAATCCTGATTATGCAAATGCCTATGGCAATTATGCTGTGTTCTTACATAATATCCAAAAAGATTATGACAAAGCTAAAACTTATTACAAAAAAGCACTTAAACTTAATCCTGATGATGCACTTATGAATAGCAATTATGCTGTGTTCTTACATAATATCCAAAAAGATTATGACAAAGCAGAAATATATTACAAAAAAGCACTTAAACTTAATCCTGATCATGCAAACGCCAATAACAATTATGCAAACTTTTTAAAAAATATCCAAAAAGATTATAACAAAGCTGAAATATATTACAAAAAAGCTATTAAACTTAATCCTGAGCATGCAAATTTTAATGGCAATTATGCTGTTTTCTTAGATGATATCCAAAAAGATTATAATAAAGCTGAAATATATTACAAAAAAGCTATTAAACTTGATCCTGATAATGCAAATGTCAATGGCAATTATGCAAAATTTTTGATTGTTAAAGAAGACTTAAACAATGCTGAAAAATTTATAGAAAAAGCATTTTCTCTTAATAAAAATAAAGATAAGAGTTTGAACTTGGAACTATGGTTTTACTGTTATGCTGTATTTTTTAATAAACATAAGGATTCCAGAGAAAATATTGTTAAGCTTTTAAAACAAGGAATAACATCACCTAACTGGTATTTAGATGATGTTATTAAAGCAGGTGAAAAATTAAATCATCCTAATATAAATGATCTTAAAAAACTTGCAAAACAAATTTCAAGTATTGATTAAATACTAGGAAGATTTTTATTTTTTTATGTTTTTTTGTGGTTTTTATGGTTAGAATTTAAAGTATTTATAATTTTTACAATACAATTAAAGTCTGGCAATTAATTTTTCATGTATATTATTAAAATTTCCATTAGACATAATAAGAACAAGGTCATTTTCTCTAACATTTACACATAAAAAATCAATTATAGAATTAGCATCTTTAAAATAATTAGCATTTACTTTTCTTGCACAAATATCTGACACAAGCTTTTTTGTTAAAAGTCTTTCATTGCTAGGTATTTTATCAAATCTTGATGAACGGCAAATACAAACAATATCAGCATTATCAAAAGATAAAGCATATTGGGTTTGAAAAATATTTCGCATACTGGAATTTGTTCTTGGCTCAAACACAGCAATAATTCTTCCTTTTGAAAAAAAAGGTTTTACTGCATTTATTGTTTCTTTTACACTAGTTGGATGATGAGCAAAATCATCCATAATTGTTATGCCGTTTTTTACAGCTTTGATTTCCTGCCGTTTTTTTATTCCCAAAAAATTTTTAAAAGATTTAATTAAATTATCATTGGAAATATTAATTTTTTTTGCTGCTGCAATTACACCAAGGCAGTTTAAAATATTATGTTTGCCCATTAAAGAAGTTTTAATTTCAAATATATTCTTATTTGGGGTTTTTACCTTAAAACAAGTTTTTTTAAGATTTGTTTTTAAATCCTGTTCTATTTTTAAATCTTGATAGCACCAATCAAGAGAATTTTTACCATATTTTTCAATTGCACATTTTCCATATTTAACAAGTTCTTTTAAATTTTTATCATTATCACACACAATACTAAGACTTTTTTTAGAAAGAGATTTAATAAATGTTTTAAAAATATTTTTTACATGATTAAGATCCTTAAAAATATCAGCATGGTCAAATTCAACACTTGTAATAATTGTTATAAATGGGTTGAAATGCATAAATTTAGGACCTTTATCAAAAAAAGCTGTGTCATATTCATCACCTTCTATAACAATATAATTACCCTTGCCAATGCGATAATTACTGTTAAAATTATTTAAAATCCCACCTATCATAAATGATGGATCAAAACCTGCTTCATAAAGAACATGAGCCATAATAGATGCTGTTGTAGTTTTTCCATGAGTGCCTGTAACAAGAATAATTTTTTTATTTTTAACTAAAAGTTTATTTAAAGCCTGAGGCATGGAACAAAAAGGTATGTTTAAATCCATTAAAGCAGTAACTTCTGGATTATGTTTAAAAACAGCATTTCCAACAATTACAAGGTCTGGCTTATAAGCTAGATTTTTTTTATGAAATCCCTTAAAAAGCTTTATTTTTTTTTCTGCTAGAAAATCACTTATAGGAGGATAAATATCTTTGTCTGAGCCTGTTACTTTATATCCAACATCTTTAAGCATACATGCTAATGCTCCCATGCCAGTGCCACATGCTGCAATCATATGTATTTTTTTTACATTATCTGGAATAAAATTTTGGTTTAGATTCATATTTTTCTATTTTTGTAATTTCTTGTTTTATGTTTTTAACAGGTTTCCATATCTATTAGTTGAAAACTTTTATTATTAAATTTATTCATTATTCTTTCCTTGACGAATAATAAACTGATCAAGAAGTGGCACTGCAAAAGCATATTTTCCATAACGATTTTTATAGATTAAACCGGCAGTAGTTAATGAATTTAACATCTGATTAACATGACTATTGCTAAATGGTTTTTCCATATTTTTTTTTGACAAATCTACAACTTCCTGTACTGCAAATTCTTCATTTGAATTTGGAAGCTGTGAAATAATTAGCAAAAGTTCGCGTTGCCTATCTGTTGCCCTAGCCCATCTACCTGCAAAAAAATCTGAATCTAACTTTCTTGTAATTTCATTAATAGGAACGCCTGGGTCTTTTCCAACTTTTAATTGTGAGATAAATAAATCATATGTTTCTCTACAAATAAATTGGATAAAATAAGGATATCCTCCTGATTGCTTTACAATAATATCAACAGACTTATCAGTTAATTTTACTGGACAATTTTTATTCTCAATAGGTTTTAAAATAGCTTCTCTGCTATCATTTTCTTTTAATCGTTTTAAAATAATAACTCTAAACATTCGTTCTGAGAAAGTTCTTGAGTTTACTAACTTAGGAAATAAAGTAGGTAATCCAGTAAGAACCAACATAAAAGGAATATCTTTTTTTTGAAGGGATTGAAAAACATCAAGCAGGATTCCTAAAGGATATTGTTCTTTTAAAGCTTGATCAGATAAGTTTTGAGCTTCATCATAGGCAAAAATCAGCCCATTTATATTTAAATCTTTTATAGATTGCCATACAAATTCAAGAATAAATTTTAACTTATCAATAACTAAACCAGGTGTTTTTTTATATAAAGCCACTAAATAGTTAAAAGTCAGTTTTATTTCAACTGAATTGGATTCTGAGTGAAATCCAATTTTAGTAATATCATCCTTTTGAATAATAATATTGGATGTTAAAACTGCAAGGTCAGTCATTAGCCTTAATGCTAAATTTCCTTCACTTACACTTGCTGATTCAGACAAATCTGCTCCAACCCAAAGCCAGTTATTCTGAATTGCAAGCGGTTTAAAAGTATTAAGCAAAACAGTTTTTCCAACTCCTCTTAGTCCAGTTAATACCATATTATTTAAAATAACTTTTTGAGAAATCAAATAAAGAAATTCTTGTTTTTCAATATCTCTCCCTGCTAAATGAGGTGGCATATGGCCAGCACCTGGCTTAAATGGATTTAAAAAAAATTCATTCATTATATTTAGCTCCTATTACAAAATATTATAAATTTATACATATCTATAAATGTAGAATACATTGTAATAGTTCATAATAGTTGTCAAGAAAAACTATAATATTTCTTTAGGATAGATTGTAGCTAACTAATGTTTTTCATAACTTGAGAGGCAATCTCAATTGTTTTATCAATGTCTTTATTAGTATGTGCTGCTGAAACAAAAAAAGATTCAAATTGTGATGGAGCAAGATAAATTCCATTTTTAAGCATTTCTTTATAATATTTTGCAAACATATCAAGATTACAGGATTTTGCATCATCAAAATTATTAACTTCTAAGTCCGTAAAAAACAATCCTGCCATAGAACCAACAGAATCTGCCTGAACTTTTATGCCTGCATTTAAAGCTGCATTTTTAAGACCAGATACAAGTTTTTCAGTTTTTATATTAAGATCTTTATAAAAATTTTCAGTTTTTAATTCTTTAAGTGTTGCAATACCTGCTGCCATAGCAAGAGGATTTCCAGAAAGTGTGCCTGCCTGATATACAGGTCCCATAGGTGCAATATAATCCATTACATCTTTTCTTCCTCCATAAGCTCCTACAGGAAGTCCACCACCAATTATTTTTCCAAAACATGTAATATCAGGAGTAACTCCAAAAAATCCTTGAGCAGATTCTTTTGCAACTCTAAATCCTGTCATAACTTCATCAAATATAAGTAAACTTCCATATTTTGACGCATAATCCTGCAAAGTTTCAAGAAAACCACTTAAAGGTTTTACCATTCCCATATTTCCTGCAACAGGTTCCACAATAATGCCGGCAACATTATTACCATTTGCTTTCATAAATTTTTTAAATTCATCAATATCATTATATTTAATGGAAGCAGTATGTGTAATAACAGAATTAGGCACTCCTGGGCTTCCGGGAATACTTAAAGTTGCAACTCCAGAACCAGCAGACACAAGAAGAGTATCTGCATGTCCATGATAACATCCATCAAATTTAATAATTATGTCTTTTCCTGTAAATCCTCTGGCAAGTCTTATTGCGCTCATGGTTGCTTCAGTTCCTGAATTAACCATTCTTATTTTTTTTACTGAAGGTGTAAATTCTATTATAAGTTTTGCAAGTTGTGTTTCAAGCTCAGTTGGTGCACCAAAACTTGTTCCTGTTTTTATAACTTTTTTTAATGCTTGTATAACCTTTGGATGACAATGTCCCAGAATCATTGGTCCCCAAGAACCAACATAATCAATATAACTGTTTCCATCTACATCAAAAATATCTGCTCCATTTGCTTTATCAATAAATAAAGGCTTGCTGCCAACGGAATTACAAGCTCTTACAGGAGAATTAACTCCTCCGGGAATAAAACATGCTGCTTCAATAAAAAGTTCTCTGGATTTTTTTGTTTCCATAATATTTTAATCCTTAAAATAAGTTTAAATTTTTTATAGTATAATTTCATATGAAAATTTTTGTTTATTCATTATTTTTGATGAATATATAAAAAGTCTAAATTTAAAAAAAATATTAGATGGCTAAGTAAAAAGCTTCATATACAAGGCATAGTATTTTTTCAAGGATGAAATCATACAATTAGTATTCTAAAGTCTTGAAAAAATACTATAACAAAGTATATGGAGTCTTTTTAAGACGCCATCTTATTGAAACCTGACTCTTGGATCAACAATAGCAACACATATATCAGAAAGAATATTGCCAATCATAAATAATAAAGAAGATATGGCAAGAATGCCCATTACAACTGGATAATCACGGTCAATAATGGATTCATAACCAAGCAGTCCCATTCCATTAATATTAAATACTTTTTCAATTAAAAATGAACCCATAAGAATAATGGAAATATTATTTCCAAAATGAGTTGCAATAGGAATAAGACTGTTTCTAAGGGCATGGCGAAATACTGCTTTTTTAAAGGAAAGACCTTTGGCAATAGCTGTTCTTACATAATCACAAGACAAATTGTCCATAAGTGTATTTTTCATTAAAAGAGTCATAACTGAAAAAGAACCAATTACATAAGATAAAAGAGGAAGAATAGTATGCCAAAAAATATCATAAATTTTTTCAACAAAAGAAAGCTCATCAAAAATATCTGAAACAAGCCCTCCTAAAGGGAAAAAATCATTATTTGATGCAAATAAAACAAGCATTATTACGCCTGCAACCCATCCGGGAATGGCATACCCGGTAAATATAATAATTGAAGTAATATTATCAAAACCTGTTTTATGTTTTACTGCCTTTAAAAT
Organism: Desulfobacteraceae bacterium 4572_130; assembly: GCA_002084425.1. GTDB lineage: Bacteria > Desulfobacterota > Desulfobacteria > Desulfobacterales > Desulfobacteraceae > 4572-130. The sequence goes on from NBLN01000005.1 coordinate 217,379, forward strand.
TCCCAAAGGAATACAAACACCATAAATAATTATAATAGTAAGAATCCCAAAATAAAGGGAAATTGGAATTCTATTTATTATCATAGTTAAAACAGGATCATAATATCTTGTTGAATACCCAAAATCACCTGTACAAATTTTTCCAAGCCAGGAAAAATAACTTAAAATAACAGGTTTATCAAAACCATAATATTGTTTTAGGCTTTCTATCTGGCTTTCAGAAAGTGGTTGTCCAGTGCCTGAGGAAAGACTCAGGGAAGAAGAAATATTAGAAGATGAATTCATTGTTTGCATTTTTTGGGCATTTAATAAAATTCGTTCTATTGGTCCTCCTGGAACAAATCTTGTTATGGTAAAAACCATAATTGTTATGCCAATAAATGTGGGTATAATTAAAAAAAATCGTCTGACAAAATAAGCAATCATAATGATGTTATAGAAATTTTTATAAAATGTTAGGTTTTAGGTATAGTAAAAACAAAGAAATTTATTTTATTCTTATGCTTAATATGCACCAGCCTAAGAATAAAATACTATGATGCTTTAGTATGAAAAAACACAACTATTATAATTATTTGACGCTGGAGCTTCTATTCTGTGCATTTCCACGCTGGAGCATGGAAATGAGATAACATATCCTATTTCTATTTTATGCTGAAACATGGAAAAATGAGATAAAACAAAAATAAGGGAAATATAACAATAACAAAGCCCAACAAAAATACAGTTCAACCGAACCTACATAGTTTATAATTTTTATGATACTATTATGCATTTCCACGCTGGAGCATGGAAATGATACTATTATGCATTTCCACGCTGGAGCATGGAAATGAGATAAAACAAGAATAAGAAAAATATAACAATAACAAAGCCCAACAAAAATACAGTTCAACCGAACCTACATAGTTTATAATTTTTATGATACTATTATGCATTTCCACGCTGGAGCATGGAAACCTATTCTTATTTTATGCTGGAGCATGGAAATAAGATAAATCCCCCTATATTTTTTTGCTTCTAGCTTAAATATAACAGGATTTTATAAAAAATGATGGTTTATTACAAAATTATATAAAATTTCTGCAATAGGAACTTTTAAGAAAAAAGAAATAAAACAATAGGGAATTACAAAAATACAAAGAAAAGAAATTATAATATTCATGCTAAGCCATAATGCCCCAAAGAAAAACTCAATATTTGTTAATTTTTCCTTGTCTAGATATTTAAAAATATATTTTGGACCAATGGGAGCAAGAACTAAAGATATAAAAGCAATAACTGCATGAATTGCAGTCCAAAATAATGTGCTGAATAACATAAGAGTTACACTTATACCTTTTGTAAAGGGATAATCTTTTGCAAGTATTGCCATTTCCCTCCAATCAATATTTTCAGCACCCTTTAAAAGCGGTATTACATATAAATTAAATAATTCAATAAAAATTGGAATTAAAAAAGCAGTTCCAACCAATAATATAACAGCAATTACAAAATCCAGTAATAAAATACCTGATATTTTAATTTTACTGTTTAAGTCTAAAGATTTTCTCGTTAAAAAACGACTCATTTCAAAGGATATAAAATCAAAAATAGTATTTGCAATTGGCAAAATGAAAAGAAAAAATAATAGTATTACTATTACACTATTACTATCACCACCAAGAACAAGAATAAGAAGACCAGTACCACCAGCAATACCAATACCAATACCAATACCAATACCAACACCAACAACAATACCAATCATACCAACAACAACAACAACATTAATATTAATAACATAAAAAGCAACGATCAAGACAACGAAAAAAACAATATAAAAAATAAATTCTCTAAGAAATTTATTTTTTATATTAAATTTTTTAAGAATATAATCTTGAATGTTATCAAAATTTTTAAATAATAGGACTAGAAAAATAAAATATATAGCTGATAAACAGACATGAAAGGCTCTTAAAATAATACTTAGGTGTTCTGGAAATATTGCCAAAGTTCCAATTAAATTATTTCCAGATACAAGATAACATACAATAAAAAATAAAATAGGATAAACAAGGGCAATTAATAATATTCTGTCAAAGGATTTAAAACTCAATGGTTTGCCAAAAATTTGAGCTATTTTATCAAGAAGTTCCCTAATTTTATTATGATAGGTTTTAATAGGCTCATTGTTTTTTAGAAGTTCCTTAATGTTTTCAAGTGCAGCTTTATTTTTAAAAAACTCGTGATATATAAAACTGAATAGAGCTACAATTCCACCCCCACCCAATATAATAGAAATAATTTTTATAATTTCAAATGATTTCATTTGTTAATTTTTTCTTTAAAATTTTTATTGTTTTCATTAAATATCAAACACAGTTTTAAGGGCTTTATCAAGATTTTCAGGTTTTGATCCTCCAGCTTGTGCCATATCAGATCTTCCACCACCACCTCCTCCAACAACTAAGGCTGCTTTTTTTACAATATTATCTGCTTGAAAGCGATCAGTTAAATCCTTTGTTACAATGGATATTAAAAATACTTTTTTATTTGATTCTGCACCAAGTAAAATAATACCTGATTGAATTTTTGTTTTAAATTTATCAGCAAGGTCCCTTAATTGTGATGGATTATCAATTTCAACTTTTTTACAAAGAATTTTTACTCCATTAATTTCTTTTATTTCATCATCAATATGTTTTACAGATTTTGAAGCAGCTTTTTCCTTAAGACTTAAAACTTTTTTATTCATGGATTTATTTTCTGTTAAAAGATCTTGAACTTTTTTAAAAGCTAAATTTTTTGAAGTTTTTAAAATATCTGCTATATTTTGAAGCTGCGTTATATTATTATGAATATATTCTAAGGCATTTTCTCCTGTAAGAGCTTCAATTCTTCTAACACCAGCTGCTATTCCAGTTTCTGACACAATTTTAAATAAACCAATATTTCCAGTTTGTGTAGTATGAGTTCCACCGCACAATTCCTTACTTATTTTGTCAATTGATACAACTCTTACTTTGTCGCCGTATTTTTCCTCAAACAAAGCTGTTGCACCTGATTCAACTGCTTTATCCATAGACATTTCAAAAGTATTTACATTATAATTTGCTCTAATAATTTTATTGACATTTTTTTCAATTTTTTCAATATCCTTTTTTTCAATTGCTGAAAAATGAATAAAATCAAATCTTAATCTTTTATTTGTAACAAGGGAACCTGATTGTTTGACATGGTCGCCTAAGACATTTCTTAAACCTGTATGTAAAATATGAGTTGCAGTGTGGTTTAAGCAGATATTTTCTCTTTTGGTTTTATGTATTTGTAAAAATACTTTATCACCTTTTTTCAAAGTTCCAGATTCAAGTTTTCCATTATGAATTATAATTCCACTGGGATCTATTAATGTATTATTAATTTTTATTTTAAGATCCAAATTTTCAATTCCCTTAATTATTCCTGTATCACCTGTCTGCCCTCCTGATTCTGCATAAAACGGAGTTTGTTTTGTAATAATTTGAATTTCATCATTTTTGTGTGCTTTATCAATTTCCTTATCATTTTTTATTAAAAGCAAAACTTTAGATTTTGTTTCAAAAACATCATATCCAATAAAATCTGTTTTTATACCATTTGATGTAAGATTTTTTAAGGCATCACCTACTCCTTCAAATGTTTTTAATTTTTTTGATCTTTTTCTTTGTTCCTCCATTGCCTTGTTATATCCATCAATATCAAGGGTAATATCACTGTCTTTTACAACATCGGAAATAATATCTAAGGGAAATCCAAAGGTGTCATAAAGTTTAAAAATAACATTTCCAGCAATTTCTTTTTCTTTCTGTTTTTCCATATCTTTTATGGTTTCATTTAAAAGTTTTAATCCAATATCAAGTGTTTCAAAAAATTTTGCTTCTTCATTTTTAACAACATTAATTATAAAGGAACCAGAACTTTTAAGTTCAGGATAGGCATAGTCCATAATATCAAAAACTTTTTCAACTGCTTTATCAAAAAAAGGTTTTCTAAGACCAATATTTCTTCCATATCTTATGGCTCTTCTCATAATGCGTCTTAGAACATAACCTCGTCCCTCATTAGATGGTAAAACTCCATCACAAATAAGAAATGCTGTTGCTCTACTATGATCTGCTATAACTTTCATGGCAATTTCATTTATTTTAGATTCTTCTTTTTTTCTGCCTGAAAGTTCTTCAATTTTTTCTATAATAGGAATAAAAAGATCTGTTTCATAATTTGTTGGAACATTTTGAAGAACAGATATAACTCTTTCAAGGCCAAGACCTGTATCAATGCTTGGTTTTGGTAAAGAAATCATATTTCCTTTTTCATCTTTTTCATACTGCATAAATACAAGATTCCAAAGTTCAAGATATCTGTCACAATCACACCCAACAGCACAGTTGGGATCATCACATCCAAATTCTTCACCGCGATCTATATGAATTTCACTACAGGGACCACAAGGACCTGTATCTCCCATTGCCCAGAAATTACTGTCTTTGCCAAGACGAACTATTCTTTTTTCATTAACTTTAATTTTATCCCGCCATAATTCATAGGCTTCATCATCATCTTGATAAACAGAAATCCATAATTTTTTTTTATCAAATCCATATCCATTTATAAGAAGATCCCAGGCAAATACTATTGACTTTTCCTTAAAATAATCTCCAAAAGAAAAATTACCCAGCATTTCAAAAAATGTATGATGCCTTGCTGTATAACCAACATTTTCAAGGTCATTGTGTTTTCCACCGGCACGCACACATTTTTGAGCAGTTACAGCCATTGTATAATCTCTTTTTTCATCCCCAGTAAAAACCCGTTTAAACTGCACCATACCAGCATTAACAAATAAAAGGCTGGGATCATCCTGAGGAACAAGGGAAGAACTTCTAACTTTTTGATGATTATGTTTTTTAAAATACTCAATAAACATTTTCCGAGCTTTATTTCCAGTCATAAAAAACTCCTGTTTTTATGGCGTTATAAAATTTTTTCATCTACTTTGTTGTAAATAAGATTTTTTACTTAGCCATCTATATTTGAAATTTAAATTTTTTATTGCATCATCAAATTTGTTCTAGAAATGAAATAATATCCTTTTAATATTTTGAATCTAAATTAAAATATCCTTTTTTTGCTGCTAAGCCTATACTTGGAATATATTTTTCCATGCCAGATAAAAAAGTATAAACCTTTGCTTTAGATAAATTTTTTGGATATTTTGAATTTTTAATTTGAAGAGATTTGTTATTTTTCAAGCAATCTAAATATTGATTAACGCATTTTATATTAGGATGGCTACTCACAATTTTAAGGCATAAATCTTCCAGCATACCTTTATTTTGATTGTCCGGCATTATAAACACACCTGTTTTTACAATCTTATTTGACTTAAACTCACCACGTTTTTCTGGTATCGGATGATTATGTTTTGATAATAGTGTTACTACACTTTGAAAAGTATTGTTTGCATTTTTATCTGCATCTCTAATAATTCCATAACTTTTAACATCATCAAATTTAGGACTTTTCAACAAAATGGGGAATTCATTTTTAAAATTATTTTTTCCTTGTACTTCAATTAATTGAATATCCCTTATATTAATATGTTCTAGTAAAGCATCAAAAAAACAAATTTCGTCTTTGCCTTCTACTAGTAATAATTTCGTCTTTTCAATTTTATCTGGCATTATCTTACCTCCCAATCCTTAGCAATTGCTGTTTTTAACATATCGCCTGTGTAAGTTTTGGGAATGCTCTTATCTTTTTTCCAATCCAGCCTAACATAACAAAAATCATTTTTATTTTTGTTGTTAATGATAGATGCTAAATTTTCTAATAATTCATAGCTGTGAGTAGTAGCAATTATTTGACAATTAAAAGTACAAGCAGTTTTATATATTGCCTTTAAAATTTTATTAAGTACTGAGTGATGAAAACCATTTTCAATTTCATCAATAAGAATTACTCCATCTTTATTTGCTGCAATTAACACAATAATAGATAAAAGTTTTGCAGCACCTTCCCCCATATATTGTACAGGAATCTTTTTACCTAAACCAATGTCTCCATATATATTTGATTGATTTCCCTGGGCTATTGTTGAAAGTGATTTTAATCTGGGCTCTATTATTTTAATAATATCTACTATTAAATTTGTTTCACCTCTTATATCAATTTCACCAAATTTTACTGCAATATCATTTATGTTCTTATTACCTGATGAAGGAATAATCGTAACTTTTTGCTGGGAAAAAGCTGAAGGAATTAATGAATCCATTTCCATACTAATATTCCCTCTATCTAAAATAAGATGAGTTTCCCCAATTTTATTATCTCCCACAAAGTACTTAAAATCCAAAGAATTAGATGTATGAGTTTGTTGAACATTTTTTGTTTGATTTTGTAAATCAGTTATTGGAATTGAGGATATGATTGCTTTATGAACATAATTTTTATTATGTTTAATAACCATTTTTTCTTGTGATTTACCATCACTAATCTCAACTTCTATGTTTTGTTTAAGATTGAATTTATTAAATATAGGTAACCAAATTGAGTCTTTGCTTAATCCAACTGCTGTGATTCCTCTAAATTCAAGTTGTTGAAAAAGTACTCGTGCATCTCCGCGATGATAGAATAGAAAAAGACCTTCAAGAATACTTGTTTTTCCTGAGCTATTTTTGCCACCCAAAAGAGTAATTCTAGATAAATTTGATATTTCAATTTCTTGAAATTGTTTAAATCCTTTTATTTTAAAAGAGGAAATCATAAAAGCTCCTATTTATCAAAAAAAATAAGTGGGTTGTACTCATGTTTATTTTTACTTTAATTTTTGTCTGGTTGTGTCGGAATGTCTTTTTCAGTATCGTTAAAAGAAAGACCAAGTTTTTGTCTTAATTCTGCTTGAACTTTTTGAAACAAATCAGGATTGCTGTTAAAAAATATTTTAACATTTTGCCGACCCTGTCCAATTCGCTCTCCATTATAAGAATACCAGGATCCGCTTTTTTCTATAACATTTTCATTAACACCAAGATCAAGCATTTCTCCTGTTTTTGATATTCCATCTCCATACATAAGATCAAATTCAATAGTTTTAAAAGGCGGTGCAAGTTTGTTTTTTACAACCTTTACTTTAGTTCTGTTTCCAATAATATCCTGACCATCTTTAATTGGAGCTGCTTTTCTAATTTCAAGTCTTACTGAGGAATAAAATTTAAGGGCATTGCCTCCAGTTGTAGTTTCAGGATTTCCATAAACAACACCAATTTTCATTCTAATCTGATTTATAAAAATCAGGGTTGTATTAGTTTTTCCCATTGTTCCAGTAAGTTTTCTCAATGCCTGGGACATAAGTCTTGCTTGAAGTCCCATGTGAGAATCACCCATCTCACCTTCTATTTCAGCTCTTGGAACCAGAGCTGCAACAGAATCAACAATCATAATATCAATAGCACCACTTCTTACAAGCATATCAACAATTTCAAGGGCTTGTTCACCTGTATCAGGCTGAGAAATAAGAAGTTCATCACAATCAACACCAAGTTTTTTTGCATAAGCAACATCAAGAGCATGCTCAGCATCAATAAATGCTGCAATCCCACCTTGTTTCTGGGCTTCTGCAACAGCATGAAGAGCAAGAGTAGTCTTGCCTGAAGATTCAGGACCATATATTTCAACAACTCTGCCTCTTGGCAATCCACCAACACCAAGAGCTTGATCTAAAGCAATAGAACCTGTATTAATTACTGGAATTTTTTGAATTTCCCTGCCCCCAAGCTTCATTATAGACCCTTTACCAAACTGGCGCTCAATCTGAGTCATTGCTGTTTTAATAGCTTTTTCCTTTTCTACCAAGTTATTCATATTCTTATCTCCATAAGCCTATATTACATAAACTGTATTAATGATTAATTAAAAAATATTGAAAAATCTGCATATCTATTATCTGCTTGTTAATAAACTCTTTTATATTATTTTTTTAATCAGAAGTTTTTTCCATTAAAGCTTTTTTAAGCTCATTTATAGAAGTAGTTGCTGTGCCAAGTTTGGTTACAACTATTCCTGCTGCTGTATTAGCAATATCAGCACTTTGCTTAAATGTTTTATTTGCAGCAAGTCCAAGTCCAAGAATGGCAAGTACTGTGTCGCCTGCACCTGACACATCAAATACCTGTTTTGCTTTTGATTTGATTTTAAAAGGTTCAAAATTTTCATCAAAAACAAGCATTCCATGTTTTCCACATGTAATTAAAAGTCTTTTAATTGCAGTTTGCTCCATTATTTTTTTAGCTGCTCTTAAAAGATCTTTTTTGGATGATATTTCAATTCCCGTAGCAAGTCCTGCTTCTTTTTGATTGGGAGTAAGCATTGATAAATTTTTATATTTTGAAAAATCAAGTCCTTTAGGATCTGCAATAGTAAGGATTTTATATTTATTGGCAAGTTTAACAGTTTTCTGTATAAGCTCCTTTGTTACAACACCCTTGTCATAATCTGATATTAAAACTATGTCCATATCACAAAGAATTTGTTCCATAAAATCAGTAAATTTTTTAAGTGTTTTTAAGGATATTTTGCTTTTAATTTCCCTGTCTATTCTTAGAACCTGCTGATTTGATGCAATTACTCTTGTTTTTTTTGTTGTGGGTCTATCTTGTTCTTTTACAATTCCTTTTATATTAACTCCAAGGTCTTTAAATTTATCAAGCATTTGTTTGCCTGAAGCATCTTTTCCCAATGTTCCAATAACTGTTACCAAAGCACCCATAGAAACAAGATTATTAATAACATTTCCAGCACCACCCAAAGTATAAGTTTTATTTTTTACAGCAACAACAGGTACAGGTGCTTCTGGAGATATTTTATTAACATCACCCCATAAATACTCATCAATCATAAGATCTCCAAGAACAAGAACTTTGATTTTTTTAAATACTGATATATTTAAGCTCATAATTATAAAATTGATGTTATCATTTTTTTAAGTTCATTATAATTTCTAGTAACTTTAAATTCAGGAAACTCCTTAATTACATTTTTAGGAGGCATAAATAAAAAACCATAATCAGCCTGCTTAAGCATTGCTGTATCATTATATGAATCTCCAAAAGCAATTACTCGATAATTTAAACTTTGCAATGCTTTTATGGCATGTTTTTTTTGTTCATGCTGTCTTATATTATAATCTATTATTTTGTTATCCTTATCAACAGTTAAGCTGTGGCACAAAAGAGTTGGAAACCCAAGTTTTTTCATAAGAGGTTTTGCAAATTCTTCAAAAGTATCTGATAAAATTATAATCTGGTAATTTTTTCTTATCCAGTTAAGAGTCTCAATAGCACCATCAAGAGGTTCTAACTTTTCAATAACATCTGTAATATCTTTTAACTTTAAATTATTTTCTTCCATTATGGAAAGTCGTTTTTTCATTAGAACATCATAATCTGAAATATCTCTAGTTGTAAGCTTAAGCTCTTTAATTCCAGTTTTTATAGCAACATTAATCCAGATTTCAGGCAAAAAAACACCTTCAAGATCAGCACATAAAATATTCATTTTATATTTTTTTATCCTCTTCAATTCTTATTACAACAGGTTTATCTATTATTGAATCAAGTTTTGATATCATTTTTAAAGCTTTTTGTATGTTCTCTTCTTTTGCAAGGTGAGTTATTATTACAACTGGTACACTTCCATTAATATTTCTTCCGGTTTGCTGAACTATTTTAATACTAATATTATGATCCCCAAGAATACCAGATATTTTAGAAAGAACCCCTGGATTATCTGCTGCAGCAAACCTAAAATAATAGCTGGCATTAATTTCTTTTATGGAAAAAACAGGAATTTTTTTAATATTTTCCTGAAAATATCCAAGTATTGGTATTCTTGTTTTATTTTTTGTAATAATGTTTCTTGCAATATCAACTATATCACTTATCACTGCACTAGCAGTTGGCATCATTCCTGCTCCATGCCCATAAAGCATTGTTTCACCTGTTACATCTCCATTAATAACAACAGCATTCATGGAGCCATCTATATAAGAAAGTGGATTAGCAAGAGGTATCATGGCGGGATGGACTCTTGCTTCAATATTATTTTTATAATTTTTGCTTATTGCAAGAAGCTTTATTACATAGCCGAATTCCCTTGCAAATTGAATGTCCATAGGAGATATTTCTGTAATGCCTTCAACATAAATATCATTTAGAGTTATTTCCTTTCCATAAGCAAGGGAAATAAGTATTGCAAGTTTATGAGCTGAATCAAAACCTTCAATATCAAGAAATGGATCAGCCTCTGCAAATCCCTTTTCTTTAGCTTGTTCTAAAGCTTTATCAAAAGAACAATTCTCTTTTGACATTTTTGTAAGAATATAATTGCATGTACCATTTAAAATACCTGTCATAGATTCAATTGTATTTCCAACCATGGATTCCCGCAGGGTTTTTATTACAGGCATACACCCGCCGCAACTTGCTTCAAAGGCAAATTCAACATTATTTTTATAAGCTGTTTTTACTAGTTCATTGCCAAAGGATGCAATAAGAGCTTTATTTGCAGTTACAACATGTTTCCCATTTTTAAGAGCTTTTATTGTAAAATCCTTTGCTATATCTTTGCCTCCAATAAGTTCAACAATAATGTCAATTTCTGGGTCATTAATAATTTTTTCAGCATCTTTAATAAATACACCTTGTTTAAAAGTAATGCTCCGCTGTCTTTTTATATCTATATCAGCAACATGCTTTAAATTAAACAAAACTCCAGTTCGTGATTTAATAAACTGTTTTTTTTCAATAAGTAATTTACTAACCCCTGTTCCCACAATTCCACATCCAAGTATTCCAATATTAATATTTTTCATTTGTAAATAAATCTCCTGATTATAATGGCATTGTAAAAATTCTTACTCTAGTTTACTAGAGATTTTTAAAATAAAACCTTTGCACAAACGCATTTTTTATAAAAATATTTGTAAATAAGGATTGCTCTATTTTGTTCAAAGGTCTCATTATATATAAAATTTGATTCTTAAAAAAATACTATAGCTTGTATATGAAGCTTTTTATATAGCTATATTTTTGTTAAAACTGATTTGTTAAAATTCCATTAATTATAAGATACTAGTTGCTATTTTGTCCTGATAATTCTTATAGTTATTGTTAATATAAAAATGAAAATCATCAATACAATATCAATAACATTATGTCAAAAAGGTTTTAAATTTTAAGTGGAAGAAAATTATTTTCTCTTTTGCATTTTGTTTTTAATTAAATAGTATAGTAATTTTTGTTTTTATATTTTAAGGATGGCAAGGAAATACTTTCATCTATTGTATCATCCCAGGAAAATATACATCATAAATATGGCGGAGTTGTACCTGAGATTGCATCAAGAATGCATGTTAAAGCAATTGATGTTATTGTAAATAAAGCCATAAATAAAGCAAAAATTACTATTGAAAAAATTGACGGGGTAGCTGTTACAAGAGGACCTGGGCTTATTGGCTCTCTTCTTGTTGGTTTTTCCTTTGCAAAGGCTTTTGCCTGGGCAAGAAAAATTCCATGGGTAGGAGTTAATCATCTTGAAGGTCATATTTATTCTGTGCTACTAAATAATAATCCCCCTAAATTTCCTTTTATATCTCTTCTTGCTTCCGGGGGCCATACAAATCTTTATTATGTTACTTCTTATAATGATTTTCATATTCTGGGACAAACAAGAGATGATGCAGCAGGAGAATCCTTTGACAAAGTTGCCAAAATGCTTGGCATGGGATATCCAGGTGGAGCTGTTATTGAAAAATTAGCTGCAAAAGGAGATCCCTGCTTAATAAAATTTCCAAGACCCTTGTGTAATAAAAATTCTAAAGATTCCTTTGATTTTAGTTTTAGCGGGCTTAAATCAGCAGTAGCAAGATATATTCAAAAAAACAAAAATTTTATTAATGAACAAAAAGCTGATATAGCAGCAGGATTTCAAGAAGCTGTTCTAGATATACTATCTCTTAAATTAATTAATGCCGGCAAATTAAAAAACTGTATTGATATTGCTGTTACAGGTGGAGTTGCAATAAATTCTGCTCTAGCAGAAAAAATTAAAAAAAATATCTTAAACTCCAAGCTTAAATTTCATGTTCCTTTTAAAAAACTTTGTGGTGATAATGCTGCAATGATAGGTGCAAGGGGATATAAACTACTAGAAAAAGGGAAATTGTCTAAACTCAAGCATGATGTTTTTTCCAGGAACAGGCTTTAAATTCTAGGTTAGAACCTAATAAAAACACTAAAAAACACGAAAAAACATAAAGCCTTTTTTTATTGATGTTCATTTTTTTTGATGATACTAAAAAAATAATTCTGGAGGAAACAATGCTGATAATAATGAAAAAAATAGCAACAAAAAAACAAATTCAAAATATTATAATTATTGCCGAGGAAAAAAATTATAAGCCTCATATAATTTCAGGAAAAGATAAAGTTTCAATAGCTATTTTAAACAATAATAATGAAATAATAAATCTTTCTAATTTTCTTGGACTTGATGGAATAGAAGAAATTATTCCCATAACAAAATCATATAAACTTGTAAGCAGAGAAATTAAACAAGATAACACTATTGTCAAGATAGGCAATGTTTGCTTTGGTGATAACTCAATGCCTGTTATTGCAGGTCCCTGTGCCATAGAAAGTAAACAACAAGCACTTGAAATTGCAGAAATTGTAAAAAAAGCAGGTGCTGTTATATTTCGTGGAGGATTATTCAAACCAAGGTCTTCTCCATATTCTTTTCAAGGACTTGGTAAAAACGGTCTTAAAATACTTATAAAAATTCGTAAAGAAACAGGACTGGCAATTGTAACTGAAGCTATGGATATTGAAAATTTCAATATTTTGGAAGAATATGCAGATGCTATTCAAATAGGTGCTAGAAATATGCAGAATTTCAGTCTTTTAAAAAGAGCTGGAAAATCCTTAAAACCAATCATTTTAAAAAGAGGAATGTGTGCAACGCTTCAAGAATGGCTCATGGCAGCAGAATATATTATAAATAAAGGAAATAACCAAATTATTCTATGCGAAAGAGGTATAAGAACTTTTGTAAAACATAGCAGAAACACTTTGGATCTTTCTGTTGTTAATACAGCAAAACAAGAAACTCATCTTCCTGTTATTGTTGACCCAAGCCATGCAGCAGGAATAAGAGATCAAGTCATACCCCTTGCCCTTGCTTCTGCCGCAGTCAGACCAGACGGACTTATGATAGAAGTGCATAATAAACCCAATGAAGCATTAAGTGATGGGGCACAATCTCTTTTTCCAAATCAATTTAAAACTCTTATGAAAAAAGCAAAGGCAATTTATTCTCTTGCAGGAAAAACCAATTGAAAACTTTCTATATAAGAGGAAAAGACCGGCTTTCAGCTATCTATGTAGGAGAAAAAATTGATAATATTAAAAAATATCTTCCCCACAAAAACATCATTATTATTACTGATGAAAATGTTAAAAAATATTATGCTTCCAGATTTCCTGATTATCCAATTATATCAATTCCTTTAGGTGAAAAAACAAAAAACATTTCAACTCTTGAAACAATATATCATAAACTCATAACAATTGGAGCTGACAGGCAAACCTTTATATTGGGTATAGGTGGAGGAATAGTTTGTGATATTGCAGGTTTTGTGGCTTCAACATATATGCGGGGCGTAAAATTTGGATTTATTGCAACTACTCTTCTTGCCCAGGTTGATGCAAGTATCGGTGGAAAAAACGGGGTTAATTTTAATTCCTATAAAAACATGATAGGTGTTTTTTCACAACCTGAATTTGTTATATGCGATCTTTCTCTTTTAAAAACTTTACCTTTAAAAGAAATATATAATGGATTTGCAGAAATTATTAAATACGCACTTATAGAAAAACAGGATATGTTTGAATATATAGAATCAAATTTTAAAAAAGCCATTAACCTTAACCATGAAATTCTTATAAAACTTATTATAGATTCCATTAAAATCAAAATTGATATTGTTCAAAAAGATGAAAAAGAAACAAATAAAAGACAAAAATTAAATTTTGGACATACAATAGGTCATGCTCTGGAAAAAACAGCAAACATAGAACATGGCAGGGCTGTGAGTCTGGGAATGGTTCAAGCTGCAAATTTCTCCTATGCAAAGGGCTTTATAAGCAAAAAACAATGTAAGCAGATCGCTAGTCTTTTAAATAAATTAAACTTACCTGTAAGTCATAATATTAATGGTTCACTAATAATTGATGCTCTAAAAAAAGATAAAAAAAGACATGAAGAAATAATAAATTTTGTATTTCTTAAAAAAATTGGAGCAAGTTTTATTAAAAAAATCAGCCTTAATGACCTTTCAAATTTTATAAAAAATCAATAAAAAATGCTAATAAAAATAAATCCTGAAAATCCACAAACAAGACAGATCAAAAAGATTAGAGATATTTTGAAAAAAGGAGGGATTATTGCCTATCCAACAGATACGTTTTATGGAATTGGATGCGATATAATGAACAAAAAAAGCATTGAACAAGTATACCAAATCAAGCAGAGAAATAAAAAAAAGCCCTTTAGTTTTGTGTGTGCAGATTTAAAAAATATAAGTCATTATGCAAAAGTTTCTAATTTTGCCTATAGAACTATGAAAAGACTTCTTCCAGGCCCCTATACATTTATTTTACAAGGTTCAAAAATGGTTCCTAAAATAATGCTTACCAAAAGAAAAACAGCTGGAATAAGAGTGCCTAATAACAATATAGCTCTTGCAATTTCTAGAGAACTTAAAAATCCAATACTTTCAACAACTGCCACACACTACAATGGAGAAATTTTTAAGGATCCTTATCTTATAGATAAATGGTTTGGCAATAGAATTGATGCTGTTATTGATGGTGGAATTGTTCCAGGGACTGCGTCAAGCATTGTGTCCTTAATTAATGACATACCTGAAATAATCCGTTACGGTGCTGGAGATGTAAGCATCTTTGAGTAAAGAATGAAATAAATCTTTAATTGAAGACATTTTATCTTTTTTTGGATAAACAGCCTTTATTTCATCTTTTTTAATTTCCGCAAGTTTTCCTGCAAAAGCAATAGCGTCACTTAAATTTCCTATTTTATCAACAAGATTATAAGCAAGGGCTTGTTCTCCTGTATATATTCTTCCATCTGCAAGTTTAGCTATTTTACGCTGATCTATTTTCCTGCCCAGGGCAACATCTCTTACAAACTGAGTATGAATTTCATTTACAATATTTTGAAAAATTTTTCTTTCTTTATCTTTTAGGGGTCTTACAGGAGATCCCATATCTTTAAATTCACCACTTTTTATAACTATTGGAATAAGCCTTATTTTTTTCACTATATCTTCAATATTTACATACTCCATAATAACGCCAATACTTCCTGTTATTGTACCGGGATTTGCAACAATACTATCTGAAGCTGAAGCTATATAATACCCGCCTGAAGCTGCAACTGCTCCAAAAGATGCCACAACTTTTTTCTTTTTTTTAAGCTTAATTATTTCCCTGTAAATTTCCTGAGAAGGAGCTACACCTCCTCCAGGAGAATCAACTCTTAAAACAATTGCTTTAATGGAATCATTTTCTTTAAATTCTTTTATATTTTGGATGATTTCCTTTGAAGATGTAATTATACCTTTTATTTCTATAATGCCCACATTCCCATTTGAATTAGAAACATTAATAATATTAGAACTAATTAAGGAAGTACTAGCTATAAATATTGTTATCAAACAAATACCACCCAAAATAATAATTGTTGAAAGTATAAGCGTAAAAAAAAGAAAAGGATGTCTTCTTGAAAACATAATAATTCCTTTAAAAAAAAAGAGAACAAAACCCACAAAAATTATTTGGGTTAGTCCTCCTTCTTTTAAATAATAAAAAATTTATAAAAACTATATATGTGTGTCTTTTTTATTTTCTGCGTCTTGTATATTTTTTGTTTCTTTTTTTTTGTCAGGCTTTGCAACTTCTTCAAGATTATCTCTTAAAAGTTCGCCAAAAGAAGATGTTGCAGCAGGGTTTAGGTTTTGGGAAAAATCCTTAACAGTTTTTTCTTCCTCTTCTTCTTTTAAACGTTTGATTGAAAGACCAATACGTCTTTCATCACTATTTATATTCATCACTATAGCAGTTATTGATTCATTGATTTTGTAATTATCAGATGGTATTTTTGCTTTTTCTTTACTGATTTCAGAAACATGGACAAGACCTTCAATACCTTCTTCTAATTCAATAAAAATACCAAAATCTGTTATATTAGTTATAACACCTGAAATCTCTGTCCCAACTCTATAGCGCTGTTCAACTGTATTCCATGGATCCGGCTGAATTTGCTTAATCCCAAGGGAAAAACGTTCATTGCTCTTATCAATATCAAGAACAACAGCTTGGACAAGACCATTTTTTTTATAAATTTCTGAAGGATGTTTAATTCTCTTTGTCCATGAGATATCTGATATGTGAACAAGACCATCAATATCATCATCAATACCAATAAAAAGACCAAAGTCTGTAATATTCTTTATCTTACCCTCAATAACTGTTCCTATGGGATATTTTGCACTAATTAAATCCCATGGATTCCGAATAGCTTGCTTAATACCCAAAGAAATTCTTCTGTTATCTGCTTTAATGTCAAGCACAACAGTTTCTATTTCTTGACCCATGGAAACTATTTTGGAAGGATGACGAACTTTTCTTGTCCATGACATTTCAGAAACATGAATAAGTCCCTCAATACCTTCTTCCAATTCTACAAATGCACCATAATCTGTAAGACTTACAACTTTACCGTTAATTTTTGCACCAACAGGATATTTTTCAATAGCAGTTATCCATGGATCAGGTGTAAGTTGCTTCATTCCAAGAGATACCCGTTCTTTTTTAGAATCATAGGAAAGTATTTTTACATTAATTTTGTCACCAACAGAAAAAAGCTCAGAAGGATGTTTTACACGACCCCAAGATATATCAGTTATATGAAGAAGCCCATCTACACCGCCAAGATCAACAAAAACTCCATACTCAGTAATATTTTTTACAATACCTTCCATGTCTTTATTATCTTCAATTGCTTCAAGAGTCTTTGCTCTTGCTTTTTCTCGGTCCTTCTCAAGAATAACTCGTCTTGAAAGAACTATATTACTTCTTTTTCTATTATATTTAAGAACTTTTAAATTATAAGTTTGACCAACCATCTCATCCATATTACGAATGGGTCTCAGGTCTGCCTGGGAGCCCGGTAAAAATGCTGGTAACCCCACATCAACTGAAAATCCACCTTTAACTCTATTTAGGATAACGCCTTCAATTATTTGATCTTCATCATAAATCTTTTTTATGAGATCCCAGACTTTAACATTAGCTGCTTTTTCTTTGGAAAGAATAACAGTTTCTCTTTCTTCATCCCAAAATTCAACCATCACCTCTACTTGATCATTGAGATTAACATTTGTACTGCCATCCTCGCCTTTAAACTCACGAATTGCAATCTGACCTTCTGATTTATATCCCACATCAACAAGAACATGGTCTTTATCAACAGCAATGATAGTACCTGTTACAACCTGACCCTCTTCAAAACGTTTAAAACTTTCTGCATAAATATCCATCAACTCTTCCATACTTTCTTCACCTGTAACTTCAGGATTCGAAATTGTACTATCCTCTATTTTTTCAGTCTTAAAAAAACTTAAGTGCTGTGTTTATAATAATATTACAATTATATATCTATAATTTTAAGTTTAAAATTTTAAAGTCTTATATACCTTTTGTACCTTTTTGAGTATATGAAGCAGCGCGAAATCCAATATGCTCAAACCTAAAAGATGGACTTGATGCTGTTGATAACGTATTTAAACCACTAGCCTCATCCAGTGCAACAAGATATGAACCACCGCGATACACAGCAGAAAAACCACCTAATGGAGCATCTTCATTACCCTCACCATAACCAAAATTAATAGGACCAATACTAGGATTAAATGGTGTTGCTCCTTGTTGACTATGAGAACACCAAGAGCCAGCTTGATTATCCCCATCATTATATTTACCCAAATTCTTACTACTCTTTATTCTATCACCATCATAAGCAAAAACTGGTTCAAGCCAATTAGGCATAAGATATCCATCTCCCTCTGCCATATGTAGTACATTATCAAATTCAGTCGATTCATTGTCACCAGTATCAAATCTATCTCCACCATCAACCGTACCATCATATGAGGTTTCAGTTTTAGCAGCAACTAATCCCCTTGTCCATTCTGAAACATTTCCTGAAAAATCCCAGATAACAGCAGCATAATTAGAAGCAACAGCAGGATCATTAACTTGAACAGATTCATCATCAGCTATATCAATAGTGTTATTACGATCTCTCACAGAAATATTATTAGCAATAACAAAGGTGCGTCGTTTCTTCTCGTAACTTTCTACACCAGTATATCCATTTGCATCAATATCTGCGGCTTTTCCTGGAGGATTAGTCTCATCTGTATATCCTTTATATATAACACTAGAAAAACCTAGTGTATCACTACCCCAATCAGCACTGTTTAAAATTGGATCGTTTCCATTTGTACTTGGATTACCAACACCCGTCCAGTTTGCTTTATTATTAAAAATTAAACTAACAACTTGTTGCCATTGCATGTTGGTAGGCAGTTTAATGTCCTCGCCATCAGTAATCTGAGAATCTGTAATCATTAATGCTGCCTCTACAGCGTTTTTGCCTCCTCCTACAAAAGTATTAAGGAGTGCTGTTGAAAAAGAATTTTGTCTGCCTGAGCCAGGAGGTTGATTTTCTATCCAGTTAATCCATCAGAACATAATATTTGGTCAAAATATTTGGTTGTAGGATTATAAACATTAAAATTTTCAGACATATATGCACGCAAGGTCTTATTAGGAAGAGTTATAGGAGTACTAGTAGCTTTTGCCTCATATTTTGCCATCCAAAATCCTGGTTCTTTTGTGCCATCACTATCAACATCCCAGCTTGGTATATAG